>JAUQXK010000103.1 GCA_030834695.1 Desulfobacterales bacterium | reverse complement strand
AGAATGCGATGATATTTTGAATTCTTGTCTCTTGGTTCCTGCGCTTCCATAGACATTTTCAAGTAATTTATGAATGAATATTCATTCATATATCATTCCGATAAAGCCCTGTCAAGCGGGTTTTCTTACACAGATTATATTTGAGTAATGATGAGCTCACAACAGCCAGAAAATTATGTTATATTTCTTTCATGGTACTATTTAATCTTTTTAATTCAATAGTTTTTATTATGGATCATGCACGGCGCGACGGTTTCGAAACCTTTTGCAGGCTGCTTAATTATCATATTTGCATATAGGCAAGCGAGCTTTTCAACAACAATAAAATCCTTAATACAGACATGAATAATTATTCATTTACCATAAAAAAATCTCGCCGACCAGCATACGATCGGCGAGATTTTTGATATAAGCAGACTCAGTTTTACTTAAAGTTTTACTTTAAATTTAAAATCCGTACCTGCTTTTATTTAACAATGAAGCACTCAAGCGACGACAGGTCTCGGCAGCATGCCGGCACGCTCGGCGATCTCCGGGACCCGGTGCTCCCATTCGATCGCCATCAAATGAACGCCGGCGACTCCCTTCATTTCTTTGAGCTCGGCGATCTGGTCGAGCGCGATCTTGATGCCCTCTTCCGCCTGCTTGTCCCGGGCAACCCCCTGGAGACGTGTGATGATATCATCGGGGACGTCCATGCCCGGCACCTTGGCCTTCATGTACTTGGCCATACCAAGACTCTTCATGGGCGTGATGCCGGCCAGAATGAAAACCTTTTCGGTCAAGCCCATGTCGTTGGCCTGGCGGACGAATTCGCGAAATTTGGGCATGTTGTAGATGCACTGGGTCTGGATGAAGTCGACGCCGGCCTTGACTTTTTTGGCCAGGCGATGGACCCGCCATTCGAATGGGTCGGCGAAGGGATTGGCGGCGGCGCCGATGAAAATCTGGGGCTTTCCATCCACCTCGGAGCCGCTCAGGAACTTGCCCTCGTCGCGCATCTGCTTGACCATGCCGATCAGCTGCATCGAGTCGATGTCAAAGACCCCTTTGGCCGTGGGATGATCGCCGAATTGACAGTGGTCGCCGGACAAACAGAGCATGTTGCGGATACCCAGGGCGGAAGCGCCGAGAATGTCGGCCTGCATGGCCAGCCGGTTGCGGTCGCGGCAGACCATCTGGTAGTTGGGCTCAAGGCCCTCCTGGATCAGCAGAAGGCTGGCGGCCCAACTGGCCATACGCACCACGGCGGTCTGATTATCAGTGATGTTCACGGAATCCACCCGGCCCTTCAGATGCGCGGCCTTCTTGCGCACCTCGTCGGCATGAGCGCCCCGTGGCGGGCCCAACTCGCCGGTAAAGGCAAAATGTCCAGCTCGCAATACTTTTTCCAGATTGCTTCCCGATTTCATATGTGCACCCTTCCGACCATTTGGATTGAGTAAGATCTGGCTTCAGGCCTTGGCTTTTTCCGGTTTCTTGTAGCCGGGCTGGAGCAGCGTTCGCGGAGTCGTGTCTTTCCATTCCTGCGGAGGCGAAAACGCTAAGATGCAGTCCAGCCGCCCCTGTGCCTTCAGCCGGTCATAGATCGCGTTCCAGGCGCAGGGCTGGTCTGCGCTGATCTCGCAGCTGCCCTTGTTGGTCCCGCCGCAGGGGCCGTTGTAAAGACCCTTGGCGCACATCGTGACCGGGCAGATGCCCCCGGTGATCCCGAGTACGCATCGCCCGCAGGACCGGCAGCGCTCCTCGTACCAGCCGACGTCCTGGTTGACGGCCAGTCCGCAGGTGTCGACGGCCGGGAACACCGGCTTGTTCGGGAAACGTTCGGCTAAAAACTGGATGCCGACCCCGCAGGCCATGGAAACGAGGGCGTCATAGTCGCCCGCCGTCTTGTCCAATTGGGCCAGGTATTCGCGGTCGCACTGGCGCTCCAGGGTGGTCGACCCCAACTCGACGGGGTTGTCCTGGAGCCGCCGGCCCATCTCGAGCTCGGCCGCCAGGACCGCCACTTCCTTTTCGCCGCCAGCCAGGCAGACGGCCACACACGTACCGCAGCCCACCAACAGGATTTTCTTGTAATCCTTGGTTAGATCCATGATCTCATCGAACGGTTTGCGCTTGGCTACAATCATTATACGCCTCCAGTGTGGCTAGTTGCCCTTAGGCTTTTTTTTCAGCGGGTTCGGGCCGAGCTTGCGGATGTGCTCGGTCATCTCGGTGGCATAGGCTGCAAAGGTCGGCCCCTCGCCGGACGACAGGTTGTACATCCGCACCCGGTCGGATTCCAGGCCGATTTCCTGCAGCAGCTCGCGCACGTGGTTCACGCGCTCGCGGCAGCGCAGGTTGCCTTCGTTGTAATGGCAGCTTCCCTCCAGGCAGCCGACGCAGTATACGCCATCGGCCCCCTTCTGGATCGCCTGCAGCATGTGGATCACGTCCACCTTGCCGGTGCAGGGCACCAGGATGATCTTCACGTTGGGCGGGTAGTTCAAACGCATCGAACCTGCCAGGTCCGCGGCCGAATACCCTCAATATTCGCAACAGAACGCAATGATGTTGGGTTCGAACTCCGACATCAGGACACCTCCTCGCTCAGCAGCGCATCGATTTTGCAGATCAGCTGGTCATCTTCGTAGTAGCTCAGGCCAATGGCCTGTCGCGGGCAGACCGCCGTGCACACGCCGCATCCATGGCACAGCGCTTCGTTGATCTCGACGACTTTTTCCGACGTATTGAACTGCGGAACGCCGAACGGGCAGGACCGCACGCAGGTCAGGCACTTGACGCAGTGATCGGTGTCCAGCTTGGCGGTGATGGCGGACAGCTTGACCACATCCTTGGACAGCAGGGTCCCCGCGCGCGAAGCCGCGGCCTGGGCCTGGGCGATGGTCTCGCTGATCAGTTTGGGGCCGTGGGCCGTTCCGCAGAGATAGACGCCTTCGCTCGGCATGTCCACCGGCCGCAGCTTGACGTGGGCCTCGATGAAAAACCCTTCCGGATTGCGGTTGAGTTTCATGATGCCGCTGATGTCGGCCGTGTCCGCGGCCGCCATACCGGCGCTCAGCACGAGCCGGTCGGCCAGGATCTCGATGTCCCGCTGCAGCACGTGGTCCTTCACTTTTACGGCGATGCCGTCCGCGGCTGCCGCCGCCTGGGGCGCGTCACCCGGCTCGAAGCGGATGAAGATCACGCCCTGCCGGCGGGCCTCGGTATAGAAATCCTCCAATTGCCCGTAGGTACGCATGTCCCGGTAAAGAACGTAGACCTGCGCCTCGGGGTTGGCCCGCTTCAGATGCAGCGCATTCTTGACGGCGCTCTGGCAGCAGATGCGCGAGCAGTTTTCGTTCTGTTCGTTGCGCGAGCCCACGCACTGGATCATGACCACGCTTTGCAGCGCTCCGGCTTCCTTTTTTTCGAGCAGGTCGCCGAACTCCACCTGGGTCATCACCCGGGGGTCCTCCCCATAGAGGTATTCCTTGGGCCGATACTCGCCCGCGCCGGTCGCCACGACAATCGCCCCGTGGGTGATAGTCTGATCGCGGCCTTCCGCTCCGGTTTGCACGGTTGTGACGAAGTTGCCCTTGAAACCCTCGAAAGCGGTAATGCGGGTGTCGGTTAAGATCTGAATCTGCGCGTTGGCACGGACTTCCCCAGCCAGCTGGTTCAGGTAGGCCTGAATGTCGGCGCCCTCGATGGTGTGGTGCAGGCGCCGCGCAAAGCCGCCCAGCTCCGGCTCTTTTTCAACCAGCGCCACGGGGAAGCCCTGCCGCGCCAGGGCGAGCGCGGCGTTCATGCCGGCGATGCCGCCGCCGATGACGAGCGCCCGCTTGGTGATCGACACCTCCTTGGATGAGAGCGTTCTCAAGGTGGTCGCGCGCGCAACCGACATGCGCACCAGGTCTCGGGCCTTGCGGGTGGCGGCCGAATGGTCGCCGGCATGCACCCAAGAGTCCTGGTTGCGGATGTTGGCCATCTCGAACAGATACGGGTTCAGCCCGCAGGCCTCCAAGGTCTCCATGAACATGGGCGCATGCGTCTTGGGACTGCAGGACGCCACCACCACGCGATTGAGCTTGTGCTCCTTGATCTTGTCCTTGATTTTCTCTTGAGTGTCCTGGCTGCAGGTGAAGAGGTTTTCATCGGCAAACACCACGCCGGGCAGAGATTCGGCGTATTGGCGGATGGCGGGAACATCCACCACCCCGCCGATGTTGATGCCGCAGTTGCAGACAAAGACCCCGATGCGCGGGGTTTCCTCGGAGACGTCCATCTCCTCGGGCAGTTGGATCTTCTGGATATCCGTGCCCCGCGCCTCGGCCAACTTCCCGGCGGCCATGGCCGCCGCAGCGCTGGCTTCGGTAACGGACGCCGGGATGTCCTTGGGGCCCTGGAACACGCCGCAGGCATACACGCCGGGCCGCGAAGTTTCGACCGGTTTAAAGACATCCGAATCGGCGAACCGGGACGACTTCAGGTCCACCCCCAGCCGGCCGGCCAGATCGACCGTGTCCTTGGAGATCTGCAGACCCACGGAGAGCACGACCATGTCATACTCCTCGATCTTGAGTCCGCCCGACTCGTCCACGTAACGCAGCGACAGGTTGCCGGTCTCGGGCAGGACGTCGACCGAGTGCACCCGCGAGCGCACGAAACGGATTCCGTTCTTAATGGCACGATTGTAGTATTTTTCGTAATCCTTTCCGAAGCTGCGGATGTCCATGTTGAAGATGGTGCAATCCAGGCCGCTGTGGGCGTGCTCCTTGGCGATCATGGCGTCTTTCATAGCGTACATGCAGCACACCGAGGAGCAATAGCTGTTGCCGCACTGGTTGGTGTCGCGCGAACCGATGCACTGCAGCCAGGCGATGCGCTTGGGCTCCCTGTCGTCCGAAAGCCGCTTGAGGTGGCCCATGGTGGGCCCGGTGGCGCTCAGAATGCGCTCGAACTCCAGGCTCGTCAGCACATTGGGACTCGTACGGTAGTGATAGATGTTCTCGAGGTGGGAGGGATCATAGGGATCCGAGCCCGGGCACAGAATCACCGATCCGACCTGAATTTCAAGGGTCTCGGGCGCCTGGGTATGGTCCACTGCCTTGGCCAGGCAGGCTTTGACGCACTGATAGCACTCCGAACAGATCCCGCAGCGCAGGCAGCGTTGCGCCTCGCTGCGCGCCTCGGCCTCGTCATAGCCGAAGGAGACCTCCAGGAAGTTGCACTCCCGGGCCGCCGGGTCCAGACACCGCACCGCCACCCGGCCGTGTTTGGCCTCGCCGGCCGTGTCCGGTTTGACGTGCTCCCACTCCTTCGCGCGGCCCTCCCGCAGATCCAGTCCGTTGATATAGCGGTGAATGCTCTCGGCGGCCTCCTTGCCGCTCGCCACGGCCTCGACCACCGACTTCGGGCCGTAGAAGACATCGCCGCCGGCAAACACCCCCTCGATGTTGGTTTGCAGCGTAACCGGATCGGCCTGGATGCCGCCCGGCCGGGTGAAGGCGATGCCCTGGCCGTCCAGGTGGCTGCGGTCGGTGCTCTGGCCGATGGAGATGATCACCGTGTCCGCGAACAGCGGCGTGCACACGCTCTCGTCGTACTGCGGGTTGAAGCGCTTGTTCTCGTCGAACACCGCCGTGCAGGTCTTGAACTCGATCCCCGACACGCGCTTTGCCTTGTCGATAAAGAAGGACTTGGGCCCGAAGCTGTTGACGATCGTGATGTCGCTCTCGAGCGCCTCCTGGATCTCATGCGCCCAGGCGGGCATCTCCTCGCGTCTCTCCAGGCAGACCATGGTGACGTTTTTGGCCCCCAGCCGCTTGGCGGTCAGCGCCACATCAACGGCCACGTTGCCGCCGCCCACCACCAAAACGTCCTGGCCGATTTCAACTTTCCGGCCCAGGGCCGCGTCCCGCAGGAAATCCACCCCCTGCAGCACGCCCGCAGTATCCTCGTTCTCCACCCCCAGCCGCCGGCCGCCGTGCAGCCCGATGGCCAGGAATACGGACTTGAAGCCGTCCTGCTTCAGGCTGTCGAAAGTGACGTCCTTTCCGAAGGTGACCCCGGTCCGGATGTCGACCCCCATGCGCCGGATCACCTCGATCTCGAGGTTCAGGATCTCCCGCGGCAGGCGGTAGGCGGGAATGCCCACGGCCATCATGCCGCCGGCCACCGGCAGCTTCTCGAAAATAGTCACTTGATAGCCGCGCTGGGCCAGGTAATAGGCCGCCGTCAGACCGGCAGGCCCTGCTCCGATCACAGCCACCTTTTCGCTGCGCTTCTCCTCCGCGCCCGACACCACCGGCTCGCCCTGGGCGCGTTCGAAGTCGGCCAGGAACCGGTGCAGCTCGCGGATGGCGAGCGGCTGATCCACGTCGTTGCGCGTGCACATCTTCTCGCAGGGGTGATGGCAGACCCGCCCGCAGACTCCGGGAAACGGATGCTCCTCACGGAACAGATCAAGGGCTTCCTGGTACTTGCCCGCGTTGATCAGCGCGATGTAGCCCTGGATGCTCACGTGCGCCGGACAGGTCGCCTTGCAGGGCGCCGTCCCGCGCTTTTCGATGGCGTAGGCGCCCGGCATGCCCTGGACATACTGCTTGAAAATCGCCTTGCGCTTCGAAAGCCCCTCGTCATAGTCGTTGACGGTTTCAATCGGGCAGACCTTGGAGCATTCGCCGCAGCTCGTGCACTTGGCCAGATCGACGTACCGGGCCTTCTTGCGCACGACCGCGGTGAAATTGCCGGGTTCGCCCCTGAGTTCAACCAGTTCGGAATAGGTGAGCAGATCGATATTGGTATGCCGGCCGACCTCGACCAGTTTGGGCGAGATCACTCACATGGCGCAGTCGTTGGTCGGGAAGGTCTTGTCCAGCTGGGCCATCATCCCGCCGATGGCAGGCAATTTGTCCACCAGGTAGACCTTGAAGTCCGAGTTGGCTAGGTCCAACGACGCCTGCATGCCGGCGATTCCGGCTCCGACGACCATCACTGATCCGCTTTTAGCGCTTTTTGCTGATCCCATTTTTTCTCCTCAATTGGGGCACAGACCCATCGGGGCCGCCCATGGTCCCTCATGCCTGCCGGGTGCTTTCGCCGGCGAAACACGGATATTGGATATCGGTTCGAAATCCTGGTTGAAACCGGGAATTAAAGATGGGTATGGGGCCGGAAACGATAACGGATTCGTAGAAATGATAGCGCACGACTCGTTTATTCATCCTGCATATGGAATCCGGGCCTGATGCCACAACGTGGCAAAAACACCAAGGTTGCGATTATGCCTGCAAACCATCAGTGTGTCAAGGAAATTTGAGCATAGAAAAGCCAAGGATTTCCGAACGGTTTCAGCTGACATGGTAGGCTTTGAGCTTTCTCCGCAACGTGTTCAAACCCAGTCCGAGCGCGCGCGCCGTTCGCACCTTGTTGCGTCCCATTCTTTCATAGGTTTCCAGGATGTGCTGTTTTTCAACATCCGCCAGAAGGAGACTGCCGATCTCGGCGGACGGCGGTTTGCGCACCGCAGCGGATTTTCTCCGCCGCAGGTGCTCCGGCAGGCAGTCGATCGTGATTCTTTGACCTTGCGCCAAATTAACCGCCGCTTGGATGATGGATTTGAGCTCGCGCACGTTTCCCGGAAACTCATACCCCGTCAATGTTTCCAAGGCACCGTACTCCAGCCGAAGGCCCTCCCCGAACTCCCTTAGAAAATGCTCGACCAGCAGGGGGATGTCTTCCTTGCGCTCCTGCAGGGACGGCAGGTGAAGCCAGCTGCCGCGGATACGGTAGTAAAGATCGCGGCGGAAGCGTCCGCTTTCGACCATTTGATCGAGGTCCTCGTTGGTGGCCGCAACGAAGCGAACGTCGGCCTTTTGCGGCGCGGAGCAGCCGACCGGCGTGAATTCACCGTCCTGCAGCACTCGCAGCAGCTTGCCTTGCAGTGAAAACGGGAGGTTGCCGATCTCATCCAGAAAGAGCGTTCCGTGGTCGCAATGCTTCAGATGGCCGCGGCGCTCCTTCTCCGCTCCGGTGAACGCGCCGCGGGTGTGGCCGAAAAACTCGGCCTCAAACAGATCAGCTGCCAACGCGGCCATGTTCAGCGGCAGAAACGGACCGGCAGCGCGGGAGCTGGCGCGATGAATGGCCCGGGCCAGCAGCTCCTTGCCGGTGCCGCTCTCCCCGGTGATCAAAATCGGCACATCGCTGGCGGCATGCAGCTCGGCTTCCTTCAGGATTCGCAAGAGCGAGGGGCAGCGCGTGAGAATCTCTCGAAAAGCCTCCGGTTGGGAGAATACCGGCGGACGCCGGCTCTTCTCGATATGCAGAATATCCAGCAACCGTTTGCGCTCCAGCGCACGCTTGACGGCAAACAGCAGGTCATCCTCCGAAACCGGTTTTACGAGATAATCATAAGCGCCCTGGCGCAGACACTGGACGGCCGTGCGGTCGTCGTTGACTGCCGTCACCATGATGCATTCGGTCGCCGGGCTGTATTTTTTGATCAGGTCCAGAAGGACCTGACCATCCATCTCCGGCATGCTCAGATCGATCAGGGCCACATCGAATGCGCCATGCGATTCAAAAGCGGCGGCGGCCGCAAGGGGATCGTCAAGGGTATCCACCGATGGAAAGCCTGTCGCACCCAGTCGGCTTTTTACAAGCTCCAAATAGTCCCGGTCGTCGTCGACTACGATGATGCGATGGCTCATGGCATTTTCCAACCTGACCGATAAGGGCCCGACTTACTCGATACCAGCAAGCCGACCAACGTTTGCAGAGAAAAGCCCTGTGCGGTTATTGAAATCCATCCGCATCGCTGGATCATAAAGGCATAGTCCAATTTGGCCCACCTTTGCAACCACTTAATATCTTGCGAAATATAGATATCGTGCGCCATAATGGCATACTTGAGCGACTTTTTCAAGGAATTTGATAATTCATTTCTTTATCGAAGAAAATCACATAACATTCTGAAATAAATAAGTTAAATTTTTTATTAGCTACCGTTATGCCAGCGGGCATACACCTTGCTGAGGAGGCTAGTCGGGAAGCTCCCGTTTACGTCTCCGCCCTTCTCTTGGTTTTCCAAATTCGTTTCAGCCGACTGTAAGGAGGGTCCGGCCATGGCGCTGAAGCAAAAATTCGATGCAGGCAAATTCGTCATCCTGGCTGAAATGGAGCCGCCCAAGGGCGTGGACGGTTCCGCCATGGTCTCCCATGCCAAGCGAGTCAAAGAGCGTGTGGACGCATTTTTCATCCCTGAAATGAACCATGCCGTCATGCGCATGAGCGCTCTGGGCGGGGCGATGCTGCTGCAGCGGGAGGGCATGGAAACGATCATGCAGATATGCTGCCGGGACCGCAACCGGCTGGCGCTCCAGGGGGATCTTCTGGCTGCCGGGGCATGCGGAGTAGCGAATATCGCCGTCGTCGACGGTGAAGACCCCAGCTACGGCGACCACCACCAAGCCCGCCCGGTTCACGACATCAACACGCTTGAACTCCTCAATGCCATCCAGGGGCTTAAAGAGGGGCGGGACCTGGCAGGTGTTGAAATTACCGGGTCGCCGGCCTTCCTGGCCGGCTCCACCACCCACGCCGGCGCCCGGGGCCGATCCACCGAACTGGAACTGGAAGAGATAGAACGTCGTTCCGAGGCCGGAGCCCGTTTCTTCGTCACCCCGCCGGTTTTCGACCCTGAATTGATCCGGCCGTTTCTGCAGCGAATGGACTCCCGGCGGACCATCCTCATCCCAACCGTGCTGCTGCTTAAATCCTTGGGCATGGCCAGATATATGGAGCGCAACATGCCCCATATTTTCCTGCCGCCCGCCATCATCGAACGCATTCAGCGCGCCCCGGACAAGGTTCGGGAATGCGTGCGCATCGCGATCGAGCTGGTGTCGGCCCTGAAAGCCCAAGGCGTTAAGGCCGTCATGCTGTCCACGCTGGGATGGGAGCACAAATTGGCGGACATCGTCGAGGCGTTGTGACCCGGCAGACGCCATGCGTCTCTGCCCGACGTTTTAAACTTGGCAAGGGGGGTAAGATGGAACACGTGAGAGTTGATGAAATCAGCGCCGGCCCGATGCCAGCAGAAAGTTCACCCGTCGGCGCCGTCATGGTGGTCGGCGGCGGCATCGCCGGCATCCAGTCCGCTCTGGACCTCGCCAACTCCGGCTATTACGTTTACCTGGTGGAGAAATCGTCGGCCATCGGCGGGCTGATGTCCCAGCTCGACAAGACCTTCCCCACCAACGACTGCGCCATGTGAATCGTCTCCCCCAAGCTGGTCGAGGTCGGCCGGCACAGAAACGTGGAGATCATTACTCAGGCGGAGGTCCAGGGGCTGGACGGCGTCCCGGGCCGCTTTACCGCCCGAGTCCGCCAGCATCCACGCTACATCGACACCGCCAAGTGCACCAGTTGCGGAGAATGCGCCAAAGTCTGTCCGGTGCCGCTGCCGAACGAATACGACGAAGGCCTCTCCGTCCGGCGCGCGGCCTACAAGCGCTATGCCCAGGCCATCCCGGGAGCCTTTGCCATTCACAAGGCCGACAAGGCGCCCTGCCGCGTGGCCTGCCCGGCCGGGCTGAACGTCCAAGGTTATGTCCAGATGGTCAAAGAGGGCAAATATCACGAAGCCCTCGAAATCATCATGGAGGATCTTCCGCTTCCCGGAGTCCTGGGACGGATCTGCCCCCACGGCTGCGAGGACGCCTGCCGCCGGGCGGAATTGGACGAACCCCTCGCCATCCGCGACCTGAAGCGGCTGGCCGCCGACCGGGTCGACCCGCGCGAGATCACCGTCCCATGCGCGCCGCGCCGGCCGGAGACCGTCGCGATCGTCGGCTCCGGCCCGGCCGGCTTGTCTTGCGCGTATCACCTGGCGCGTCGGGGGATCCGGTCCACCGTTTACGAGGCCCAGTCCAAGCCGGGTGGAATGCTGCGGGTCGGGATTCCGGCCCACCGCCTGCCCCGAGAGGTTCTCGATCGTGAGATCGAAGTGATCACCCAACTGGGGGTGGAAATCAAGACCGACACTGCCCTGGGCCACGACGTCACCATCGACGGTCTCTTCGCCGCCGGCTTCAAGGCGGTCTATCTCGCCCTGGGCGCCCACAAGGGGATCGAGCTCGGCATCCCCGGTGAACGCGCCGACGGCGTACGCCAGGGGGTCGACTTCCTGCGCGAGGTGAACCTGTCCGGTATGACGTGGGTCGGACGGCGGGTCGCCATCATCGGCGGCGGCAACGTCGCCATCGACGTATCGCGCTCCGCCGTGCGCCTCGGAGCCGAAGAGGTGAACATTCTTTACCGCCGCACCCGCAAAGAAATGCCGGCCTGGGAGGAGGAAATCCGGGCGGCGGAAGCCGAGGGCGTCAAGATCACCTACCTGGCGGCACCGCAGGAGATCCTTGTCCGTGAAGGGCGGGTGCAGGGTCTGCGCTGCATCCGCATGGAATTGACCGAACCGGATTCGTCCGGCCGGAGGCGGCCGGTGCCGGTCCCCGGCAGTGAATTCGAGATCGCCTGCGACCAGATCATCCCGGCGATCGGCCAGCGTCCGGACCTCGCGGCGCTCGAAGAGGTCAACGGGTTGAGCTTCTCGCGCTTCGGCACGGCCGAGGCCGACCCTGTCACCTACGCCACGGGTCGCGCGGGAGTGTTCGCCGGCGGCGATCTGCTGACCGGACCCTGGGTGGCCATCGGCGCGGTCGCTGCCGGCAAGGAGGCAGCCGAGTCCATCCGGCGCTACCTGGACGGTCGCGACATGGCCGCGGGCCGCGAGCCGATCAAGAACGAACATCCACGCTACCGGCCCGTCCCCCGCAACGAACCCCGGCGGCCGCGGGCGCACATGCCCGAGCTGCCGGTGGCGCAGCGCCAGGGCAATTTCATGGAGGTGGAGCTCGGCTACGAAGACTCGACCGGTCGCGGCGAGGCCGGCCGTTGCATCAACTGCGGCTACTGCTGCGAGTGCCTGCAGTGCGTGGAGGCCTGTCTCGCCAAGGCGGTCGTCCATGACCAGAAACCGGTGGAGCGCGAGATCCAGGTGGGATCGGTCATCCTCTGCCCGGGCAGCAGCCCCTTCGACCCGTCCGCCATCGAAAACGTCTATCCCTACCGCAAGTGCCCGAACGTGGTGACCAGCCTGGAATTCGAGCGCCTGCTGAGCGCCTCTGGCCCGACGATGGGCCATCTGGTGCGGCCCTCCGACGGCAAGGAACCGAAGAAGATCGCCTGGCTGCAGTGCGTGGGCTCGCGGGACATCAACCGTTCGGGCAACGGCTACTGCTCATCGGTGTGCTGCATGTACGCCGTCAAGGACGCCATGATCGCCAAGGAGCACGCCCACGGCGGCCTGGACTGCGCCATCTTCTACATGGACATCCGCACCTTCGGAAAGGAGTACGAAAAATACTACCTGCGGGCGCGCGACAATGCGGGGGTTCGCTTTGTCAAGGCCCGCATTCACAGCGTCGACGAAGTCGGCCCCGAGCGCGCGCTGCACCTGCGCTATGTGGACGACGCCGGCCGCCTGCAGGAGGAAGTGTTCGACATGGTGGTGCTCTCGGTCGGGCTGCAGGTCACCCCGGAAACCCGCGAACTCGCCGAACGCCTCGGCGTCGAGGTCGACAAATACCGCTTCGCCGTCTCACCGCCGTTCATGCCCGTCGCCACCTCGCGTCCGGGGGTTTTTGCCTGCGGCGTCTTCCAGCAGCCCAAGGACATCCCTGGATCCGTGGCCGAAGCCAGCGCCGCCGCCTGCCTGGCCGGCAGCCTGCTGGCCCCGGCCCGCAACCGTCTGGCGCGCCAGGTGGAAATCCCCGCCGAGATCGACGTGCGCGGAGAGCCGCCGCGCATCGGTGTTTTTGTCTGCAACTGCGGGATAAACATCGCCGGCGTGGTGAACGTTCCAGCCGTGGTGGAGCACGCCCGCCGGCTGCCGAACGTGGTCTTTGCCGGCCAGAACCTTTTCACCTGCAGCCAGGACTCCCAGGAGCAGATGAAGCAGTTGATCGCCGAACATCGCCTGAACCGGGTCGTGGTGGCGGCCTGCTCTCCGAAAACCCACGAGGGGATCTTCATGGACACCCTCGAAGCGACCGGTCGCAACAAATACCTCTTGGAAATGGCCAACATCCGCAACCAGGATTCATGGGTGCACGCCCAGGCTCCCCAGCGGGCCACGGCCAAGGCCAAAGAATTGGTTGACATGGCCGCGGCCCGGGCCGCGACCCTGAATCCGCTGCAGGAGAAGGTCATTCCGGTCAATCAACGCGCGCTGGTGATCGGCGGCGGGGTGGCGGGGATGAGCGCCGCCGTGGCCATCGCCGACCAGGGGTACGAGGTGGTTCTGATCGAAAAGGAGGACCGCCTCGGCGGAATGGCCAACCGGCTGCACGCCACCATTGAGGGTTGGGAGGTGCCGCGTTTCCTGCAGGAGCTGACCCACCGGGTGCAGTCCCACCCCCGGATCCAGGCCCTCACGCGGGCCCTGGTCGTCGGCTTCAGCGGTTTCAAAGGCAACTTCACCACCGAGGTCCTGGTCGGTCCGGCCATGTACGAACGCAAGATCGACCATGGGGTGGTAATCCTCGCCACCGGCGCCGTCGAGTACCTTCCCACCGAGTACCTCTACGGCCAGGACCCGCGCGTCGTCACCCAGGTGGAACTGGGCGACCGGCTGCACGGCAAGGGGGCCCAGGACCTCTCCCATGTCGTCATGATTCAGTGCGTCGGATCCCGCAACGACCAGAACCCCAACTGCTCGCGGATCTGCTGCCAGAACGCCGTCAAAAACGCGATTCTGATCAAGAGACTCAATCCCGAAACGCAGGTGATCATTCTGTACCGCGACATCCGCACCTACGGACTGCTTGAGGACTATTACCAGGAGGCCCGCAAGCTGGGGGTGCTCTTCTTCCGGTTCGATGCGCAGGCTCCGCCGCAGGTCGAGGCGGGTGAAGGCGGGATCGCGGTCCGGTTCCACGATCCGATCATCGGCCGCGACCTCCAGGTGGATGCCGACCTGCTGGCCTTGAGCGCCGGCATGGTGCCGGCCGACACCGAGGAACTGGCCTCGCTCGTCAAGCTCGCCCGCACCCCCGAGGGGCACTTCATGGAGGCCCACGTCAAGCTGAGACCGGTGGACATGGCCACCGAGGGCCTCTTCATCTGCGGCACCGCGCACAGCCCGCAGCTGCTGAACGAATCCATCAGCCAGGCCTACGCCGCCGCGGCCCGGGCAATCACCTTCCTGTCCAAGAGCCGGCTGACGCTCTCCGCCGTAACGGCGAAGGTCACGGCCGATCTTTGCGCCGCCTGCTTGATCTGCGTGCGGTCCTGCCCCTATCACGTGCCGAAGATCAACGCCGAAGGGGTGAGCGAAATCGACGAGGCGCTCTGCCACGGCTGCGGCATCTGCGCCGCCGAATGCCCGGCCAAGGCCATTCAGCTCAACTGGTACGAGGACGAGCAGCTGCTCTGCAAAGTGGATGCGCTGCTGGAAGGGGTGATATGAAGGCGGAATCCGGAAGGCGCAGGGTGGAATCAAAGACATGAATGAGAGAAGGGGTCGATATGGATACTCAATTTGAACCCGTGATCGTCGCCTTTTGCTGCAACTTCTGAGGGTACACGGCCGCGGACCTGGCAGGTTCGATGCGACTGAATTACCCCAGTTCCATACGGATCATACGGGTGCCCTGCACCGGCAAGGTGGATGTGCTGCACATCCTCCGATGCTTCGAACGGGGCGCCGACGGCGTTTATGTGGTGGGCTGCCGTGAGGGCGACTGCCACTACCAGAGCGGCAACTTCAGGGCCAAGAAACGGGTGGAGCAGGCCCAGCAGCTGCTGGACCGTATCGGAATCGGAGGCTCGCGCGTGCGCATGTGCAATTTATCCTCCAGCGATGCGCCGCTCTTCGTGCGTTTCGCCGAGGAGATGCATGCGGCGGTTCTGGGCGCCGGACCCAACCCCGTGCGCGCCGCCCTGGCATCAAAAAGGACAATAACCGACCCACCGGCGGCGGGATTGAATGCCGGAACCGGCCCGCTGTCGTAAGCTCCCGGACAAGCTGGCTGACGCCAAAAGGAGGATCGCCGTATGATTGTAGCCGCCAAAAAACCGATTGAGGAGATCATCGAGCAGGTCAAAGGCCTGCGCAGTGTGCTCGTCCTGGGCTGCAACGAATGCGTGACCGTCTGCGAGGCCGGTGGCAAAAAAGAGGTCGGCGTGCTCGCCTCCGCCCTGCGGATGTATTTTCTGCAACAGGGCCGAGAGGTCAACGTCGGCGAGCACACCTTGGAGCGCCAGTGCGACACCGAATACCTGGAGGAAATCCGCAACAACATCGACGCGTACGAGGCGGTCGTATCGCTCGCCTGCGGCGTCGGCATCCAATTTACGGCCGAGCGCTACCCGTCCAAGCCGGTCTACCCCGGCGTCAACACCTGTTTCATGGGAGCCGCCCTGGAGCGGGGGGTCTGGGCCGAACGCTGCCAGGGATGCGGCAGCTGCATTCTGGCGTCCACCGGTGCGGTCTGCCCGGTGACCCGCTGCGCCAAACGCCTCCTGAACGGCCCCTGCGGCGGCTCCACCGCCGGCAAATGTGAAATCAGCAAGGATGTGGACTGCGCCTGGCAGCTGATCGTCGACCGGCTCAAGACGTTGGGCCGGCTGGAAGACTACGAAACTCTGTGCCCGGTCAAGGACTGGTCCACCGACCGGGCCGGAGGCCCCCGAAAGGTCATCAGGGAGGATCTGCGATCATGAGCCTGAAAACGCCCAGCAAACTGGAAAAAATCCTGCGCGCCGGCCACCTGGCCGTGACCTCGGAGTGCGGTCCGCCCCGCGGCAGCGATGCGGCCCACATCGTGCACAAGGCCGAGCTGATTCAGCGGCACGTGGATGCCATCAACATCACCGACAACCAGACCTCGGTCTGCCGATTATGCAGCCTGGCGGCCTGCATCCGGTTGAAGCTCATGGGACTGGAGCCGGTGCTGCAGATGGTGGTCCGCGACCGCAACCGCATCGCTCTGCAGAGCGACCTTCTGGGCGCGGCCTCCTTCGACATCCATAACGTGCTCTGCCTGTCGGGCGACCATCAGCGCTTCGGAGACAGCGCCCAGGGGCAAAACGTCTTTGATCTCGACTCGATGCAGCTCATTCAAACGATTCGGCGGATGCGCGACGAGGGCAAGTTTCTCGGCGGCGACGCCATTCAGCGCCCGCCTCAGATGTTTGTGGGCGCCGCGGCCAATCCCTTCGCGGACCCCTTCGAGATCCGCGTGCCGCGGCTGGCCAAGAAAGCGGCCGCCGGGGCCGAGTTCGTCCAGACCCAGTGCATCTACAACCTCGCGAAGTTCGAAACGTGGATGGAACAGGTCCGCGACCGCGGACTGCACGAGAAGGTCTTCATCCTCGCCGGGGTGACTCCGCTCAAATCCGCGGGCATGGCCCGCTACATGAAAACCAAAGTGCCCGGGATGGATGTTCCCGACGAGGTCGTCAAGCGCATGGCCGGCACCCCCAAGGACAAACAGGCCGAGGAGGGCATCACGATCTGTGTCGAGTCCATCCAGCGCTTGAAGGAGGTCAAAGGCGTCAGCGGGTTCCACGTCATGGCCATCGAATGGGAGGAACGGGTGCCGGAAATTGTGGAGCGAGCAGGTCTTTACCCGCGGCCGGCCGTATGAAGGCCATCCAGGCGTCAGAATCGAAGAAATTCTTAGGAACGGAGCCACACTCAATCCAATCAAGAGATGATCGTCGGGAGGTGCAGCATGGTAGCCCAAAAGAGAATTCTGGTAGTTGACGACGAGGCCGATTTCGCCGCCTTGGTTCAAGGCAACCTCGAACGGGAGGGGTTCCAGGTGGAGCTCGCCTATAATGGCGTGGAAGGCCTGGCCAAGGTGAGGGCCAACCCGCCGGATGCCATCGTGCTGGACGTCATGATGCCTGAAAAGGACGGGTATACCGTCTGCAAGGAGCTGAAGGGCAGCGACGCGTTCTGCAACATCCCGGTGGTCCTGCTGACGGCCGTGGCTTCCCACGTGACCTCAACCCGTTACAGCCACGCCGACGGAATGTCCACCGAGGCCGATGACTACATCGCCAAGCCGGCCTCCGCCGCCGACATCACGCGCAGCCTCAAGCGGCTGCTGGCCATGGATTGAGTCTTCGGCGTGACCAAATAGCGATGCGGGGCTTGCGTGACCCTGGAGGGGAGCATGGCCTCGCCCCCCACCGGAACAGCCAAGCCCCGGGGCGCCCGCGATGAAAGTCTACTGCATCCTCAGCGACGAACGTGCGGTTCATTCGCGGTCCCCGGCCATGTTCTCTACAGTTTTAAGGCGCCAGGGGATCAACGCGGTGTATGTTCCGTTTGTCGTCCAGCCCCCGGATCTGGGGCAGGCGCTGAACGGCCTGCGGGTGCTCAACATCGCCGGCGCCAACGTCACCGCTCCTTTCAAGGAAACGATCATTCCCTATCTGGATATTCTCTCGGAGGGGGCCCGGATCATCGGAGCGATCAACACCGTGGTTCGGGACGGCGACCGCCTGAAAGGATACAACACCAACGCCATCGGCATCATGGATACCTTGCGCGAGGCCGATTTCAACGTGGAGGATAAAACCGCGCTGGTCTTCGGCACCGGCGGAGCCGCACGAACGGTCGCTTTCATCCTGACCTGGCTGCGCGCGCGGGAAGTTTGGGTGGCCGGCCGCAATCTCGACCGCGCCCGGGAGATCGTCACGCAGTTCAGCGGCCGCGGCGTGGACCTGAGCATTTTGCCGGGTCTGCCGCTGCCGGCCCGCATCATCATCAACGCCACTTCGGTATCGAGCCCGGATGAATCCGCGGACATGGCCGGCCTCGTGGAAAAACTGGAGTTGCGCGGCTGCGAGCTGATCCTGGACCTCAACTATGGCCGCCGCCGCAATTTCTGGCAAGAGAAGGCGGAGAAGGAAGGCATCCGTTTTATGGACGGGCTGACCCCCCTGGCCTACCAGGCGCGCCGAACCCTGCAGCTCTGGACCGGGATTCAGGTGCCGCCGGAAGAATTCTTGAACGCCCTGCAGAATGGCGAAGGGCACCCCGCATAGGGTCTCGCGCAAAGAGCATGGAGCAAATGCCAATGACCAACCCGGTTGGGCTTCAAACGGAGCGGGTCCGTTGATGCGCTACGGCTTTGGCCCCCCGTTTTTTGTCGGCGAGGCCGGCAAAAGCACCGTGAAAACGGACCCCTCCCCGGGCGTGCTCTGCACCTCGATGATGCCGCCCATGGCGTCCAGCAGGCCCTTGACGATCGGCAGCCCGAGGCCGGTCCCGGTGATATAGCGGGTATTCTCGTCTTTGACCCGATAGAACCGCTCGAAGATCCGCGACAGATGTTTCTCGGGAATTCCGAACCCATTGTCGACGATCCGAACCCGCACATGGACCCCCGCCATATCCACATCCACCCGAATGTGCCCGCCGTCGGGCGTGTAAGCGATGGCGTTGGTGACCAGGTTTCCGAAAATGCTCTCCAAGGCCAGGGGATCCGCCTGGATCTCGGGCAACGGGGCCTTGGGCAAACCAAGGGTCAGCGCTTGCCCCTTGGCCTGTGCCCGGGCAAGCAGAAAATCGACGATACCGTGCAGCAGTTCTTCCAGCACCACCGGCCGCGGCTCCCGGCAGATCAGGCCCTCGTCGATCCGCGACATGTCCAGCAAGTCGTTGATGAGGGAAATCATTCCCTTGGTTTTCTCCTTGGCCCGCGAAAGGATATGCTGGTCCTGAACGGGGGCGCGGTCGACCAGGTCCCCGATGACCGTGGCCAGCTGCTCGTGGATGGTGGACAGCGGCGAGCGCAGTTCGTGGGACACCTTGGAGACGAATTCGGACTTGAGACGGTCCACGATCTTCAGCGTCGTGATGTCGACCAGATTCACCACGGCGCCGAGACACTCCTTGCGGTCGCCCAGCACCGGCTGGCCGCGGGCGCGCAGGTATTTGCCGCTGGATAGAGCGAACTCGTGAGCGGGGATATCGTCATAATCCAGATGCCGGCCCTGGGAGATGTCCGTGATCAGCTGGCAGAGGGCTTCATCCGGGATATAGGCGTCGATGGGCTTTCCGGGCTTTTCATCCGCGGCCAGTTCCAGCAGCTGTTTGCAGGCCGGATTCATGAGGACCAGCTGGCCGGACACATTGGTGACCAGCACCCCGTCCGGAAGCGATTCGACGATGGTGTGAATCCGGCTCTTTTCCATATCGAGGTCGGATAGGGTCCGCCGCTTTTCCTGCGCGAGCAGTTCCGCCTCCCGGGACAAACGTATTTTTTCGGCGGCGCGGTTGACCACGATGCGCAACTGATCCGGCTCGAACGGTTTGGAGATGAAATCGTAGGCGCCGCGCTTCATGGCTTCGATGGCCGCCTCCACCGTGGCGAAACCGGTGACGACGATCACCAGAATCCGCGCGTCCATCTGT
This sequence comes from Desulfobacterales bacterium, assembly GCA_030834695.1. GTDB lineage: Bacteria > Desulfobacterota > Desulfobacteria > Desulfobacterales > SpSt-501 > SpSt-501. The sequence goes on along the minus strand of JAUQXK010000103.1, from coordinate 9,738 downwards.
TGGATGAAATTCAGCACCTCCATGCCGTCCCGGCCCGGCATCTTGAGGTCCAGCATCACCAGGTCCGGTCGCAGGGCCTCCACCATGGTCTGGGCATCGTCGCCGCGCGTCGCTTTCAGCACGCGGTAGCCGATGCGCCGCAGGATCCGTTCCGCCCCGTCGCGAATGTCTTCTTCGTCGTCCGCTACCAGAATCGTCAGTTCTTCAAGTCTCTTGTTCACGCGACCGGTCTCCATCGGCTCTTGGCGTTATCGGCAGTTCGATCACAAAAACAGCGCCCTGCTCGGGTTGGTTGAAGGCCTTGATCCGGCCTCCGTGGTTCTCCACGATCCCGTAAACCAGGCTCAATCCCAGGCCGGTGCCCTGGCCTTCGTCCTTGGTGGTGAAAAACGGCTCGAAAATGTGCGGCAGGACCTCCGGCGGGATGCCCGGGCCCGTGTCGGCGATCTCGATGCGGGCGCAGCCGGACTCCGGGGCGTACGCCGTGCGGATCGTCAACCGCCCCCGGCCGGACATCGCCTGAGCGGCATTCAGAATGATGTTCATGAACAAATGGTTCATCTGCTGGATGTCGCTGTGAACGGTGGGAAGCCGGGGGTCGAACGCAGTCTCGATGGTGATGTCCTGAAACAGCGCCTGGTTCTTCAACAGGAAAAGGGTCCGGGAGATCGCCTGGTTGACATCGTGGGCCCGCATCAGGTGGCGCGTCTGGCGCGTGAATTCCAGCAGCTCCTTGACGGTTTCGCGGCAGCGTTCGGCGTCGTTCAACACCCGGCCGAGATCTTCGGCGGCCCCCGACGGCAGCTCGTAGTCTTCCAACACCAGCTTGGTGAAGAGGACGACCCCGCTCAGCGGATTGTTGAGTTGATGCGCCACGCCGGCCGCCAGCTTGCCGAGAGAGGCCATTTTCTCCGCCTGGAGCAGCTGCAACTGAGTCTTTTCGAGTTCCTTTTTCATGCGCAGGGTGTCGCGCATGTCATGGAAGAAACCGATGCTGGCGACCTCCGTATGGCCCTCGTAAACAATGGCGGCGTTCAGATTGATGGGAATGCGGCTGCCGTCCCGATGGAGAACGTCGACCTGGTAGGAGCGCAGCTTGCCGCGGCCGCCGTGGGCGTCGTTGCGCAGCTGGCGCATCACCTCCCGTTCCATTCGATCCGGATAGATGTTGCGGACGTCCAAATGATCGAGGGCTTCGGTCACGGTGTACCCGAATATTTCCGCCGCGGCGTCGTTGAAAATGATCACCTTCCCTTTTCGATCGGCGGCGATCACGCCATCCACGGCGCTGGTGATCAAGTTTCGCAGCAGCGCATTGGAGCGTTGCAGCTGCTCTTCGACGCGGGTCCGCGGCGGCAGGTCCAGCTCCATGCTGACCACGGCCTCGATGACGCCGTCCGAAAGCAGGGGATACGCGTAGAGGCAGCTGACTTTCTCGGCCCCCGAGATCTCGTCGCGACGGTGGCTCCATGCGGGCTGGCGGGTTTCCCAAACCGTCTTGACGGCGCAGTCGGCGCAGGGATCGGGCCGGTGAAAGAACACTTCGTGGCACAACCGACCGACCACCGCCGCATCGGGCGTCGCGTTGAGATGGCCGCGCGCCGCCAGCACCCGGTAGTCCGAAGAAATGACGACCATTCGGTGAGGAAACGCGTCGATGGCCTTCAGGAGATAATTCTTGTCGTTATCAACCTGCATGCGGCCTCCTCCGGATTTCGACGGGTGGGGTGTCGGGAAGCGTGCAATGCCGGAAATGAAACGGCGCGTATGCGACAGCGATACGTCTGGAACGACTGCGGTGCCCGGCCGGGAACGTCCGGCCGACAAATGCATGCTGCAGATTATTGCCACAAGGCATTTGAAAAATCAAGCGGCAGGCCTTCCGCAAGGAACCCCGGACGAGGAGGTCCCGGCCGGTTCGAAGGCGCTTGAATGCAGCACCCCAGACATGATAAATAGAAACATACAGCCGGCACTGCATCCCTCCCTCCGCCGAACCGGTCCCGACGCCATCATCGATTTGCCAACGACCGGTTCCCTCGCGCCGCTGGCGTCCCGGCTGACGCCCGGCAACCCTGAACCGAGGGAGACATCGCGATGGACAAGCACGTCTCCATCATTCACATCGGGCTGGTCGGCGGCGGCGAGCTCTGCACCGAAATCCTGCAGAAAACCTCCTCGGTGTTCGACCAGGAAGAAATCCACGCCCCCTTCATCGCCGTGGCCGACCCGGACCCCGCCAGCCCCGGGATGGTGCTGGCCGAGAAGCTCGACCTGCTGACCTTCACCGACTACCACGATTTGTACGACCCGCGCTACAGCATCCACCTCATCATCCTGCTCACCCCGGAGGAGGAGATTCTCCGGGACATCCTTCAAACCCGGCCCGAACGCATCCGCATCCTGTCCTACCCCGTCTTCCGGATCTTCTGGCAGGCGATCGGCAATGAAGAACGCAAGCTGCGCGAACGCACCGAGGAAATGGAAACCATCTTGAATGGGATCCAGGACTTCATCCTGGTCATCAACCCCGATATGACCATTGGCGAGGCCAATGCCTCGTTTCTCCAGAAGATGGGATACACGCGCAGCCAGGTGATCGGCCGCAAATGCTATGAAGTCTATCGCAAGATCGACCATCCCTGCGAACGATCCACCGACGATTGCCCGCTGCAGAAGGTCGTCCGCAACAAGCGCCAGGAACGCCAGATCCAGAAGCGCATGCTGCCGAACGGGGACATGCGCTACTACGAGGTCAGCATCCATCCGGTCTGGGAAAAGGACGGCAAAATCTCCCGGTTCATCCACATCAGCCGCGACATCACCCAGCAGCGCCAGCAGGAGGAGGAGATCACGCGGCGCCTGGAGCAGATGGTGGAGGACCGCACCCGCCAGCTGAAGGAGACCCACGCCAAGCTCCTGCACCACGACAAGATGGCTTCGTTGGGAAAACTCTCCGCCTCGGTGGTGCACGAAATCAACAACCCGATCGCCGGCATCCTCAATCTGGCGATCCTCATGAAGCGCATCATCGCCGAGACGGCCCTGTCGCAAAAGGATATCGAGCAGTTCGACTTTTATTTGAACCTGATGGAAACCGAAACCCGGCGCATCAGTCGCATCGTTTCGAACCTGCTGGCGTTTTCGCGCCAGTCGCGAATGGAAACAAAGCGCCTCAACCTCAACCGCCTGATCGAGCAGACCCTGATCCTCAACGCCAACCTGCTGCGGATCGCCAACGTCCAGGTGGAGACCCGGCTCGCGCCCGATCTGCCGGAGGTGATCGGCTCGGAGGATCAGCTTCAGCAGGTTTTCATGAACCTGGTTTCCAACGCCGCCCAGGCCATGGAACCCAAAGACGGCGGGGTGCTGCGCATCGAAAGCAAGCACCAGCCGGGGGGCGGCCAGATCCTGATCCAGGTCCAGGACACCGGCATCGGGATTCCCTCCGAGCATATGTCCAAGCTCTTCGAGCCGTTCTTCACCACCCGTAAACGCAAGGGCGTCGGCTTGGGGCTATCGGTCGCCTACGGGATCATTCAGGAGCACGGGGGATCGATTTACGTTCAATCCGTCGTCGGCGAGGGGGCCACCTTCACCGTCAAGCTGCCTCTTCGCCCACCCAAGGAAAATGCCGCGCCGGAAGGAGGTCACCATGGCTAGCGCCAAAATCCTGATCGTGGACGACGAAACGATCATGCGTGAATCGTTGTCCGGATGGCTGGAGCGTGACGGCCATGCGGTTCAAACCGCGCGCAGCGGCGAGGAGGCGCTCGCCCGTTGCCGCGAAAACCGTTTCGACATCCTGCTGGTCGACATCAAAATGGAAGGGATGAGCGGCCTGGACGTCCTGCGGCGCATCAAGGAAAGCGACGCGGATGTGGCCGTGGTCATGATCACGGCGTATGGGTCGATCGCCACGGCCATCGAGGCCATGAAAAACGGGGCGGTGGACTACATGCTCAAACCGTTCGATCCGAATGAACTCGGCGTGTTGATCGAAAAAATCGTCCAGCACCAGCAGCAGGCCCGCGAGAATCTCTACCTCAAGGAACAATTCAAGGACCGCACCCGGTTCGAAAACATGATCGGCCAGTCCGAGGCCATGCAATCCGTTTTCGATCTGATCTGCGACGTGGCGCCGACTGACAGCACCGTGCTGCTCAGCGGCGAAACCGGCACCGGCAAAGGCCTGGCCGCCAAGGCGATCCACAGCCACAGCCGCCGCTGCCGCGGACCCTACGTGGTCGTCAACTGCGGAGCGATTCCCGAACACCTGATGGAAACCGAGCTGTTCGGGCATATGAAAGGCGCCTTTACCGACGCCAAGGAAACGAAAAAAGGCCGCCTGGAGCTGGCCCATGGCGGAACCCTTTTTCTGGATGAAATCGGAGAAATCGGTATGCGCATGCAGATCGACCTGCTGCGCGTGCTGGAAGACCGGGTCTTTTACCGCGTCGGCGGCACCCAACCGATCGAGGCCGATTTCCGGGTGGTGGCGGCCAGCAACCGCAGTCTGGAACAAGCCATCCGCGACGGCCGTTTCCGGGAGGATCTTTACTATCGCCTGAATGTCGTGGCCTTCGCCATGCCCCCGTTGCGGCAGCGCAAGCAGGACATCCCGCTGCTGGCCGAGCATTTTCTGCACCGCTATGTGCAGGAAACCCATCGGTCGATCGAACGCATCAGCCGGGAGGCCCTGGACGAAATGATGCTTTACGATTGGCCGGGCAATGTCCGCGAGCTCGAGAACGCCATCGAGCGCGCCGTGGTGGTGGGAAAAGCGCGGCAGATCCTCCCTGCGGATCTGCCGATCGTGTGCCGCCCTCCGATCACGCCACCGCACGCGGCCACATTGGAGGACGTCGAGAAGACCCATATCCGCAAAATCTTGGACGAACACCAGTGGAACATCGCCCGCAGCGCCCGCGTGATGGGGATCGACCGGTCGACGCTTTACAACAAAATCAAACGCTACGCACTGCAGAAGACCGCGTGAACACCGCACTGCCGAAGACCATCCTGATCGCCCCGATGGGCGACTTCGACCCTTGGTTGCTGACGGCCGTCGGCCGGGAAATCGTGCGGGTGTTCCACGCTCCCGTTTGCGTCCGCCCGCTTCTGGACGATTGGTCCTTTGCGTTCGATGCCGGCCGCGAACAGTTCCATTCGACGCCGATCCTTCGGCGCCTGGCCGATGCCGCTCCGCCGGCAGCCTTTAAAATCCTGGCCCTGGCCGATGTGGACCTCTTCATCCCGATTCTGACGCACGTCTACGGGGAAGCCCAGCTGGGAGGAAGGGCGTGCATCGTCTCCACCTATCGGCTCAACGCCGGATCAGGCATCCACTGTTTTTCCGAGATGTCTCGCGCGCGCGTGGCCAAGGAGGCCGTTCACGAACTGGGTCACACCTTCAACCTGCGGCATTGCCCGGACGCCGCCTGCGTCATGCATTACTGCCGCAGCGAAGCCGACGTGGACCGCAAGTCGAGCGACCTCTGCCGGTACTGCCGCGTGATGCTCGACGATGCGCTGCGCTGAGAAGATCGAGCGCTCAAATCCGTCAGCGCCGGGGCGGGGTTTCGGCCGCAGCGCGGCGCCGCCAGGCCTTCAACGAACCAGCGTACCTCGGCTGAAGGGGCACCTGTTGCCGGAGTAATAAAGCCCGCCGAAAAAACGGCCGGCGCCCGCCCCGCTAGGTTCGCAGAAAAGCAGACACCAGCGCATCCCAGCCGAGCTGCGGCAGACATCCGAAGATATCGTAGCCGAGGCGTCCGCCGTCGGCCGCCAGGGGTCCGGCTTTTTCTTCGATGAGATCCTGGAGCCGCTCGATCTCTCCTTCCAGAAACCCGCTTGCCTGATCGCCGATCATGAGGGCATGCAGGTCGTTCAGCAGATTCGGAACATAGGCCTGCAGCACCCAACCGGCGGTGTAGGGATCGGTGCCGGCGCGCCATCCGCTCTCCCTCAGCGAAGCGTTCATCGCGATGACGACGCCGTTGACCGGCGACAGGAATCGGGCGCGGTGCGCTCCGCGGCCGGCGGCGATGGCCGCTGCATCGCGGCACAGCGGCTTGCCGACCAGCGGCGCCTCGACCCGGTCGAAGGGCGCCAGCACCCTTAAGGCAAAATCGTCGAAACCCACCCGGACGGTGGACGCTTCTTCGACCCTCACCCAGCAGTGACCGGGGTGCAGATAATACCCCTGGGGCAGCCGGATGCCGTGGATGTCGAGTGCATCGAGGGGCCGCACCGTGGCGAACACGGAGTACGGGTCGTTGAAATACTGGTCGAAGTCGCACTTGCCGCACAGATAGTCATGGGTGCAGGCCCGGAAGGCGATGCGGGCTCTCAGATGGTGCAGGCACGGCCGCTTCCTCAGCGGCAGGCGTTTAAGATGTTCCTGCCAGGACACGATGGCGCCGCGGCGGCCGGGCGGCCGTTCACCCTGCAGCTGCCGACTCCGGTTCTCGGCGGCAACCCGGCCCAGGGCGCGGTCGAAATTGCACTGCGCACACTCGTAATTCAACCGGCAGGTCTTCCGTTTGACGACGCCTGCCTGCATCCAGATGCACCGGGGTTCGCCGTTATGGGCGGCCGCGGATGTCCGGGCGTTCATGTCGCACCCCCTTTGGCTTGGGCGTTATCGCATCACGTCCGCAGGAACGCCTGCGTCAGCCGTTCCCATCCTAAGCCGGGCAGATGGCCATAAATGTCATCGGAGAAATATCCTCCGTCGGCAGCCAGCGGGCCCGCAACGTCCTCGATCATATGTTCGAGCTGCGCGACTTCGGCTTTCATCCAACTCACCGTTTGCTGATCGCTCATCAACGTCTTCAGGGAGGCCTTTGGGTCCGGCGTGTGAACCAAAAACAGCCACCCCCCGGCGTAGGGTTCCCGGTTTACCGCCGCGGGGACTTCCCGTACCCGCGGGTTGACCTCCAGAATCACGCCTCCCAGCGGCGAAAGCACGTCCGCCGTCTTGCCCTTCCGCTTGAGCCCCCAGGACGGCTTTCCGGGATGGAACTCCTTGCCCATCAGCGGCAAATCGTAGCCATCGGCTGCGCCCAGGAGCTTCAGTGCAAAATCATCCATCCCGACGCGAATCGCGCCGCCGCTTTCGATCCGGACCCAGGTGTGGCCCTCATGGAAGAAGTGGTCCGTGGGAACGTCGAACCCGCGAATGCTCATCACTTCGTCCGGAGCCGTCGTGGTCTTGGCGGACCAGACCTCCTCGAAAAACTGGTCGAAATCGCAGGCGGCGCACTCGTAGTTGTAGGCGCAGGTGCGCCTGGCGATTCGGCCGGTGAGGGAATGCCGGCAGGCGCGACCCATCTCCGGCCGCAGGCGCATGGCATCCTGCCAGCCGACCTGTTTGCCGGACTTCGCTTTCTCGCCCATGGCATGATCATACGTGCAGGTGGCGCAATCGTAAAAATTGGTGCAGTTCTTGAACTTGACCGCACCGGCCTGCATCCAGAGGCAGGGGTGCGCGGCCGTGGCTTTCTGGTCCGGTTTGACTAGCCAGGTCTGCCCGCCCAGAACGGTCTTGATGGCGCCCCGGGCCGGTTCGTCTCCGGCCCCCCTGCGGTAGGTGGTTCCGTATCCGATATGGTCTCTGCGGTTGTCCTTCGAGTTACCGGCCATGTCATCTCTCCTTGGTTTGCGGTTGTTGACCCTGAATTCCTCCCGATGATCGCTTGAGCAATCGGCGTACCAGCCAAGAGCTTCTTTGCATCTCCGCGTCAACTTATTGAAATGATTTTCGATATGTTTTTCACCCACGACCGGGTCGGACCGAAGGAACGGTTTGCTGTTGTTTTTTCCATCATCGACGCAAGGAAAATACTCTGAGATCGACTTCGTTTTGGGGCTGAATTCATGTAATTTCAATAAGATCGGACAACTGCCGGATTTCCCGGCAGCCTTGCAGCGATTTCATGCACCAGCCACGGATCCCGGGCGATGCAATGGGCCACGACAGACAACCCGGCACGAGGCAACGGCCGTACCCGGCAGCACCCTGGAATCGAAAATCCAGCCCCGGAGAAGGATTGATATTGGTAGAAATACCTGATATGCCGGACTTGCGTTCTTGATGTCCCACCATAGTATTGGCTGTTCCAAAGAAGAACTACGATCATAGTAACTCGGCATTCCATCGGCCATTCACCAACGATCTGCGTTTGGGAAGGGAGGTCAACATGAAATTCGACAGTCTGGAAGCCATTGTGGATTTTGCAATAGAGAAGGAAAAGGAAGCCGCCCAGTTCTATTCCAGCCTGGCCAAGGAAGAAGCATTTTCGGGTGCCAAAGACATGTTCCTGGATTTCGCCAGGGAAGAGGCCAAGCACCAGAAGCTGCTCCATGACTTCAAATCCCAGGGTTTCACCCAGGCGATGAAGGATTACAAGCTGAAGTGGATCAAGGACATCAAGCGCAGCGACTACACCGTGGAGCTCGAATACCGCAAGGGGATGGCCTACAACGAAATTCTAATGCTGGCCATGAAGCGCGAGGAAAAGGCGTTGAAGCTCTACAACGATTTCCTCAAGCAGACCGACACCCCGGAAGGCCAGAAGGTCTTCAAGATGCTCTGCCAGGAAGAAGCCAAGCACAAGCTGGCCTTCGAAACCTTGTACGACGACTACATGGCGAAGATGGGCGATTAATTAATTTTCTCAGATAGTTATTCATTAGAAACTGCCTCTTGGTCAACGGTTTGGTCAACATTTTCGAGTTGTTCGTCCAGCCACGCGGTATAGCGGGCCATGGCTTGGCGGAGGGTTTCCTCTGACGGCTTGATGTAATGCCGGTCCATCCCCTCCAAGCTGTGGCCCAGGATCAAATCCCGGTATGTCTTATCCACGCCCGCCTCAAGCATGTTCGTTTTCACCGTGCGCCGAACGTCGTGCATGGTGATCCCGTTCTCCGCCTTGCGTCCGTAAGGGAACCCGGCCCGCTTGCAGGATCCCTTCAGCGCGCCCTTGCAAGAGCCTGGACCTGAGATCGGCTCCCGCCCGAAGGTGAACACATAGTCATGGTGCACGTACCGCATTTGGCCATCCAAGGCCTCTTTGACATGATGGTTGATCGGGATCGCCTTATCCCGGCGTTCCTTGGTGAAGTCGGCCGGCAGCCGGATGAAACCCGCCTTGCGGTCAATGTACTCCCACCGCAGCCGGCGGAGTTCGCCCGGCCGCATGCCGGTGTTCATGCCAACGATCAGCATTCCCCGAAAATGCTTTGGCGCCGCTGCAACCAGCTTCTTGTATTCCTCAATGGTGATCGTTCTTTTGCGGGCGTTGCCACCGCGCCGGATCATGTTCTTTACCCGTCGAAATGCTTTGAGGGTCCGACCGTCCAGCTTGTCGTTGTCGAAGGCCTTCGAAACCATCCCGCGCACAATGTTCAGCTCAACGTCGATGGTCGACGGCGCAAGCCCGTCCTTGACGCGCTTGGTCTGAAACTCTTCGAGCTCGATTGGGAGGACGGCTCCGGCGATCCGCTGTCCGAAGACTGCGTTGAAGTTGTTCAGGGCGATGGTGATCCTCGGATAAGAGGCGAGTTGATTGACTGAGGATAGCTTGAGATACCAATCGGAAATTTCTTTGAACGTCAGCTTGGAATCCGGCAGCATTTCGAAAATGCGCCCTTCCCTCTTCTGCCCGCGGCGCTTGCCGTCGGCGTCCCGGGCCTCTTCGATGGAACTGCCGACAAACTCCCGCCGCTGCTTCC
>JAUQXK010000102.1 GCA_030834695.1 Desulfobacterales bacterium | reverse complement strand
GCATTCACGAGGTTGCGCGTGCCGCGCTCGCCCACGCAGGACTCCTCGCCGACGATGACCGCACCGGAGGTCTCGACGATCCAGGGCAGCTTCCAGTTGGGCACCGCCATGGGGCAGCCGGACATGAGAATGCGCGGAGTGCGGGCCGGGAACACGCCCTTCTTTTCCGCTACGCGCTTTTCCAGCTCGTCGCAGATCTTGTTGACCGAATCGGTGAAGCGCTGCGGGTTGTCGTAGAAGAACACCTGGTTCGCGAGCAGCGCATCCAGCCCCGAAATCGGCGCCGGATCGGCCTGGCGGAGCTTGGAGAGCCGATGGATGGCCTGGCGCTTGTTGTTGACGGTCTCGATGGCCTGCTTCAAGCGGGCGGCGTCGATGGCGACGCCGGTCAGCTTTTCGACGGCCTGCTTGAAGCGCGTGTATTCGGCTTTGAGCAGGTCCCGGCCCTGCCCGGATTTCATCTGCGGGATGTCCATCACGTACAGATTGGAAACCAGCGTTCCAAGGGACTCGTAGGCCTTCTTCTTACCGTCGCAGGTGTTCTCACCGACGATCATGTCCGAGGCTTCGAGGTAGGGGCAGACCTTGCCGAGCTTGAAGCCGAAAGTGGACTTGATCAGCGCGCAGGTATTGCGCGGCAGAACCTTCTCCACCTCCTCCATGGCGAAATCCGCACCGGCGCAAAGACCCACCATCGTGGCGTTTCCCGCCAGAACGATTTCCTCCGGCACGAACACGCAGTATGAGCCGATGATCTTGCGGCCGGCCGCTTTTTCGTCCAGCAGCTCTTTGATTCTCAGGCCGTGCACTTCGCTCATGACGAAATCGAAATAACCCATCCCCTCCGGCCGGTTTTTCTGAGCCAGGTAGATGTCCTGGTAGAATTTTCCGAGAATGCCCAAAAGCGCATCGTGCGCGACCAGATCAAGCCCCAGGTTCTGCCACATGCTGCGATAGCCTTCGCTCATAATGTTCCTCCCTTGATTTTTCGAGTTGAGTTGCGTGACATTCCGATCTTAAAAACACTGCGTTGAAATTTCAGCAGGCGGTTCAACTGCAATTCCGAGAACCTCCCGGCAAACAAAGAAAATATCCGATACCAGATCCGCCGTGCCGCGGGCGGGTGTGTCGTCCATTGAATTCGGACGGTTTCCTGCAGCCCGATTGGCATGCCGGATGCCTTCGAAGACCACCGACAGGGCCATGGGGAAGTTGAAGTCTGTGTCCATTGCGTTGCAGAACCGATTCCACAAAACGCCTCCTCGGGGAGCGGTCTGGTCCGATTCAGCTGCTGGTTGAGCATTGCTGGAAAAAAAACGGTGAAGTCTTTCCCAGCATGCAGAAGTCTCTTTCATGGCTGAGAGTGAAAACTCGATGGGTCGCCGATATTGCTTCGACAACAAAAAGAGCCGCAGCGCTTCCGGCGCATACTGTTCCAGCAGATCATAGAGATTGAGAGTGTTTCCAAGCGACTTGGACATTTTTTCGCCCTCGATGAAAACAAGGCCATTGTGAATCCAGGAATTGGCTGGGAGCTGCCCAAAGAGGCTTTGCGATTGTGCGATTTCGTTTTCATGGTGCGGGAAGATCAGGTCCGAACCGCCGCCGTGGATATCGTAGGTCTCACCCAGCAGATGCGTGCTCATCGCCGAGCATTCGATGTGCCAGCCGGGGCGGCCAGGTCCCCAGGGGCTATGCCAGGCGGGCTCTTCCGGCATAGCTTTCTTCCAGAGAGCAAAGTCGGCCGGATGGCGCTTATCCGCCCCGGGAGCGAGGTCCGGGATTATCGATTGAAGGGATCGGTGTGAAAGCCTTCCATATTGCGGGAAAGATTCCACTGCGAAGTAGACATTGCCCCCGGAGGCATAGGCATGGCCGGTCTGGATCAATTTCAGGATGAAATCGTGAATGGGCAGGATGGTTTCGGTGGCTCTGGGTTCGGCGTCCGGCGGCTGAACATTCAACCGTTGCATCGCTTCTTGATATCGGCGGGTGTAGTGCCGCCCCAGCGCTTTGAAATCCCGGTTTTGAAGGCGGGCTTTTGCGATGATCTTGTCATCTACGTCGGTGATGTTCCGAACATAAGTGACTCCCAATCCTTTTGCCCGGAGGTAACGGACGATCACGTCGAAAACCACGGCGGACCGGGCATGTCCCAGATGGGGATCGTCATAAACCGTGGGGCCGCAAACATAGATTCCCATCTTGCCCGGCGATATCGGCTCCAACGGTTCAACCTTTCGGCTCATGGTATTGTAGGAGTGGATTGCCATCAGCTGCGGGTATGCCTTAGGTAGTGTTTGTCTTCGCGCCGCACCGTGAATCCGGTCCTGTCCAGGTGATCCAGAACGTGGGTGCCTCCCCATCGGCCGTACCCAAACAGTTGCTTGCAATCTCCCACCGTAACGAACCCATTCCGTTCGATGGCTTGCGCTACCCGCCTTTTGATTTCCTCCAGAGCTTCAAGGGACAGGAAACGATGATCGTTCAGCCGCACCAGTTTCTTCTGTGAAAAAAGGTAATTGAGAAGCTGCTGGATGTCCGCTTTCTTGAATGTCGGCCCGTGCAGCTTCCAGAAAGTGTCCCCGCTGAAGGGCGTTAGCCCGGAGTGTTGCGCATATTCCAACAGCAACGAAATAAGTGTGCCGCGATGCTCGTCGATTGGCTTTTCGAAATCAGGGATGCTGTAACCGCCATGGAGGGGAACCAACTTGCCCTCCCGGCAAAGCTCATCGGCGATGATTTCCAGAAGGGTGTTTTCGACCGGACGCTCCAGTCTTTCAGCCATTTCGGAAATGAGAACGTTTTTTTTCAAGGGGTCTTTGCGGAACGCCTCCTCGACCATATCGAGAAACCGGCTCTTAATGGCGGCCATATGACTTGTTCGGATGGCCCCGTGGTTTTTGATGTAGAT
>JAUQXK010000008.1 GCA_030834695.1 Desulfobacterales bacterium | reverse complement strand
AATGAAGCTGGGTCCTGCAGCAAGACCAACACAGGCCATGAAAGTCGTCAGCCCGACGGTGTCGAAGACCCACATAGCCGCTTCGGGTATTCGGCCGAACGTGGGGCGGACGGACCGGAGCCAGCCAAACACCAGGCCCATGACGAGGGCACCACCGCTGGCCGTGAGGGTGATCGGAAGCCCGCCGATCGTGATCGTGAGCAGCCCGACCAGACCTCCGAAAAAGATGCCCAGGCCCACGAATATCATGTCGGTGGTGATGGCGTGCCGGTCCGCGTACCCGAGTTCCTTCGCCGCCCGCTCGACATCGCGCTTGGCGCCCACCAGGCTCAATACATCCCCTCGATCGATCCGGGTCTCGGCGGTGAAGGGCATCGGCTCGCCGACCCGCATGAGCTTCCGCAGGAAAACCCCGCGGGAAAACTCCAACGCCGCCAACTCGCGGAGAGTCTTCCCGGTCAGGGCCTTGTTGGTAATCACCACGTCCAGGGATTCCTGGGGAAAGTCGAGGAGTGCTTTGTCGTCCACTTCAGGGCCGATTTCAGTGCCTCGCGCCATGAGGACCTCGGTGCGCGCCATCACCGCCACCACGTCCCCCGGTTGGATGACCGTGGCGGGCTCGGGCTCGACAATTGCACCCAAATGGCGAACCCTGGAAATGAATACCCGCATCTCCTTTGGCATCGCCTCGATCTCCGCGACGGTCTTGTTCAGCAACCTGGGGTGGGTCACCCGGTACGCCCGGACTCCAAAGCGTTGAAAGGCGGATTGCACGCCGGCCTCGGTCTCTTCCACGCTCGAAATCCGGGCCTGCAGCTTGCGGCCCTCCTCTTTAAGGTTCACCCCCATCAGTCGGGGCCCGATGTTCGGCAGGAACCACACGATGAAGGCGGTTCCGACGAGGTAACTGACCGCATAGGCTACCGGGATGTTATTCGTCAGCAGGGTTTTCTCCGGCCCCGGTAGGTTCAGGCGGTTGATGGCGTCGCTGGCAGTGCCGATGACCGTGGATTCTGTAAAGGCTCCAGCCAGCAGACCCGCCGTCGTCCCCATATCGTACCCCAGCAGCTTGGCGGCACCAAACGCGGCCAGCAGGCAGGTGACGCATAAGACTACTGTAACCGCTAATTGAGGCAGGGCGTCCTTCTTCAATCCCCGGAAGAACTGGGGACCGACCTTGTACCCGGTGGTGAAGAGGAATAGATCGAAGAAGACGTTCTTCACGATCGCCGGCACTTTGATGTCCAGCTGCCCGATGATCACGCCGGCGAGCAGAGTGCCGACAACGGTTCCGAGGCTGAACGAACCAATTTTAATCCGGCCGATGAAAAACCCCGCCGCCAGGGTCACAAAAATGGCCAGCTCTTGATGCTCCTGGAGGGCCTTTACAAAAAAGTCCATATCCTTCACCTCCCTGCATTCAACGCCGTTTGCTATCAATCCTTTCCTGCCGTCATGAGAGAGAGCCTGGACCCCTCGGCCCGGCTCTCTCTCATGGCCTCGATGAGTGGATCATTGCTTCATAACTAAAACCTGTGGGCATCAACTGATGCCCCCCCCGTGGCGCTTTAGCATTTGGCCACGGAGGCCTTGTGAGCCTCGTGCAATTTCGGGGGCGTTGCATTGCCGCCGTGCTTTTCGAGGAAGTCGCAGGCCCGCTCGATATCGTCCGCAAGTAATTCGGCGACATTCCGGTTGAGGTGAGGCCGGACCACAATTCTCAGGCTGTTGACCATTTGGGCGTCGGGCGGCATGGAATAGGCAGCAAGTATCCAGCCCCGTTCGCGCACTTTGTTCGAAATGTCGAACTCGTTATACTTCTTCACTGATTTGTCCAGCGTGAGCGCCACGACCGGAATGCGCTGGGTGGCATTCATGATTTTAAATCTCCCACCCTTGGTTAAGCGATCGCGCAGGTACTCAGCGTGACTCAGCGTGTGACGCATGATGCGGGTGTACCCTTCGCGTCCCAGCCGCAAGAACTGATAGTACTGGACGAGAATGGGAGCCGAACTCTTGCTGAAGTTCAGAGTCGCGGTCGCAGCTTCCCCTCCGAGGTAGTTCACATAAAAAACCAGGTTTTCATTGAACACCTTGCGGTCTTTGAACACGACCCAGCCCAGGCCGGGCGGAACCAGGCCGTATTTGTGTCCTGAGGCGTTTATCGACTGAACCCTTGGCAGTCGGAAGTCCCATTTGTAGTCCGGATACAGAAAGGGGTTCACGAAGCCGCCGGAGGCCCCGTCAATGTGCATGGGGATGGAGATGCCGGTCTTGCGCTCGTATTTATCGAGCCAACCGTGGATTTCCTGAATATCGTCATCTTCTCCGGTGAAGGTCTGGCCGGCAATGGCCACCACACAAATAGTGTTCTCATCGACGTACTTGTCGAGGTGCTCGGCGGTCAACCGATAATTCCCCGGCTTTAAAGGAACGATGCGGGGTTCGACATCGAAATAGCGCAGGAATTTCTTCCAGACGATCTGGACGTTGCCCCCGGTTACCATGTTGGGCCGACTGAAATCCTTTTTTGCTTTTTTCCGGGCTTCGACCCAATTCCATTTATGCGCCAGCCCGCCCAGCATGCACGCCTCGGAAGATCCGATGGTGGCAGAACCATAAGGTTCAGCATCCTTGGGCCCGTTCCACAGATCGTGCAGCCAGCGAACACACGTGAACTCCGTATCCTTCGTGTGGGGATACATGTCCGGATCGGCGAAATTCCGGAACGAACCATCTGCAAAAATTTCGCGCGCTTCGGGCTCACAAAATGTCGTCACGAAGGAGGAAAGGTTCAGCATGGGATTCGCGTCCGTCCAGCACTCGCTGTGGACAATTGCCTTAGCCGCCCGGGCTGTCATTATTTTTTCGGGAAATCTCTCGGGAATCGGCAAGTTGAATTCATCGTAGGGAAGCTGTCTCATCATCTCGTCTAACGAACCCTTTGGCTTCGGATCAGGTTTCTTCTGTTTTGTCATTTCATTTTCTCCTTTCTGTCACAATAGGCTGGTTTTTTGTGGGCGACCGTTTCATTTATTCATTGACTCCTTTGTTCCTCGCCAGCGCCCGGCCGAATGATGAATCCAACAACCTTAACAGAGCTCCATCTCATAGAATCATCGCAAAATAGCCAAACACCGTGAGCAAAACGCCCGAGACGGCATAGCCGACCGGGAAGCCGACCCACGGAACCGAGCTGCCGATCTCCTTGGCCGCCTCCCGGCAGGGTCCGGAGTGCGAACGGGCACCCGCCACCCCGCCCATCAGTACGGCCGGGTTGATCTTGAACAGGTGATAGCCGAGCGCCCAGGTGACGAACGGGGGGAGAGTGCAGGCAATGAAGCCTACAAGAAAGATCTTTAAGGCCACTGCCCCGGTCAGTTGAGCCAGGAGCGACGCACCGGCATTGATGCCCACGATGGCTACAAAGGTAACTAAGCCCAAGTCCTCGAGGATGTTGCGCGCCGCATTGGGCGTGCTGCCGAAAAAGCGCAGGCGCGAAACCACCGACGAAACGAAGATGCCCGACAGAAGTAGGCCGCCCGCGTTGCCCAGGCCGACTTGAAAGCTGCCCACCGGTATGTTGATCCCGCCGATCAGGAGGCCCAGGACCATGCCGACCGAAAGCGTCAGCAGGTCGGTTGCCGTGCTCGGTCGGGCCACTCGCCCCAACCCCGCGCCCACCTTCTCCACCGCACTCTTTAGCCCGGCCACGAAAATCACGTCGAACCGCTGCAGTTTGGTCTCAGCCCCCACCGGGAACGGCACGCCGCCACGCTCCATGCGGACCACCTGCATCTGTCCCGCAAAATCCTCCTGACGGAACTCCTTGAGCGCCTTGCCGACCACGCCCTTTGCGGTGACCAGGATTTCCGCCTGATCGAGGGGGATGGACAGAGCCTTGGCATCGGGGACCTCGGGGCCCAGCAACCCCATGTTGGCCGTAAGATCCTCCAGGCGGCCGCCGAGAGCCACGACGTCATCCGCCTGCATCACGAGGTCCGGACTCGCCCCGAGCGCCTCCGTTCCCCTAACGATGTTCAGGATGCGGTACTGGGGGTAAGTCTGTCGGAATTGTGCGATGGACTTGCCGGCGGTCTGGCGGTTCTCCAGGCGGTAAGCTCGAAGCCCGCCTGGCCGGTAGCCGCTCAGCCCGACGTCGTCAAGGTTCGGCACCCCGAATTTCTCCTCATACTCTTTTGCGGACCGCCGGGCATCGACTCCCCACCACTTCGGCAGGTACTTGCAGATCAAAATGATACCCACCGTTCCCCAAATATAGGTGATGCCGTAGCCGAGGGCGATCATCGCCGACACCGCCTCGGCGGTGGATCCCGCTGGCATCTTGTAGGCTCCCTGGGTAACGGCCATCTCGGCCGTGCCGATGGCCGCAGACATGGTCTGCGAGCCGGCGAGCACTCCGCCTACCGCGCCTGGCGGCAGTTCAAACATCCGGCTGAGGACCACCACCAGACCCAAGCCCAGGACGCTGCAGATGACGGCGAGGATCGTGAAGGTCAGCCCGTCCTTCTTCAAGCTGTTGAAAAAAGACGGGCCGACCCGCAATCCGACCCCGTACATGAAGAGATAATACATTAGAGATTTGGCGAAATTGTCCAGCTGCAGCTTGACCCCGTAGGTCGAGGCCCAGGTTGCGAGCGCGACTCCCACCACGATCGCCGCGGCCACCATGCCCAGCCCGTATCCCTTGACCGAGAATTTTCCCACCCAAACTGCCAAGCCTACAGTAATAAACAGCAGTAGAAACGGGTTCGCCCCAAGAAATTTGAAAAAGGATTCCATTTTGATTCTCCTTTTCGCCGATTTAGAATCAGAACCGTGACAGCTATGGCAATGATGATGCAGGTCCAGTAACTCATTCGCGTTGCGGGGAACCTGAGCTTTTTTCTTCTTTATTCAAATTCCACCGCGCACGCGAAGTGCTTCCGGCGACGCTGCAACGCGCTCCGGATCAAGGCGACCAAGGCTTCGTCTGTAAAGGGTTTTCGCAGGAATCCGACCGCTCCGGCTCTCAAGGCCTGCTCTTCGATCCTCTCTTCCGCGTAGGCGGTGATGAAAATGACCGGCACATCCATGCCGGCGCGGTTCATACGCTCCTGAACCTCAAGGCCGGTCATTCCGGGCATCTGCACGTCGATTATCGAACAATCCGCCTCGGCTGGAGCGCCGAGGGCCGAAAGGAACTCCTGGCCCGATGCGTAGGTCCGAACCTGCATCCCCCAGGATGTCAACAGACGCCTCAATGCCTGCGTTACTGCGCGGTCATCATCGACGATATGGATGCGCGGGAGGGTGTCGGGCAATCGATTGTCTCCCTGCCTTTGGTGATGCGCCTTCTGCTGGAGTGATGAGCCATCCGGCGAAGGCTGTCTGATGGCACAGGCGAAACCGTTACGTTTAGAAATCTCAATCGGGTAGGAGCTTCAGTAAAAAAACCAATTCATGGCGATAGCTCTATCAGTCATGAAAGAGAGCCGACAATAGGACCTTAGTCCTATGCCGAGGCGACGCAAGGGGGAACGAAGAAGAGACTCGAACCATTCAGATGGGTGGTCGCCTGGAGGCCGCGCGCAGATCTATTTTTTCAGCGGCGCGCACTGGATCTTCATCATGCCTGTCTCAAGATCATCTCGCCGGTTGCGGACGGCAGACTGAAATAGAAAGTCGCTCCGCCTTCCGGGTTGTTCTCAGCCCAGATTTGTCCCTGGTGACGGCTGATGATTGAACGGCTGATGGACAGACCCACGCCCATACCTTGTGCTTTCGTCGTGAAAAATGGTGTGAAAACCTTTTCGATTTCTTCAAGGGAAATGCCCTTTCCGCTGTCCTTTACCTCCGCCAGGGCTAAGGAATCCTTCCTGGAAGTCCGTATCAGCACCCGGCGCTCTCCCTGCGGCACTTCCGTTATTGAGTCTAAGGCGTTCAGCACCAAGTTCAAAGCTACCTGCTGCAGTTGAATCCGGTCGCCTCTGACGAAAGGCAGCTGGGGGTCGAGTTCGAGCTCAATTTTAACATCCCGCATCACGGCATCGTAGTTTAAAAGCGTAACGATTTCTCGAAAAACCGAGTTGAGGTCCATCGACTCAATTTCAATTTTTGATTTTTTCAAAAGTTTGCGGAGACGATTGATGACCTCGCCGGCACGCGAGCCCTCTTGTACGATGTCGTCCAGGATCTCCTCTATCTCTGCCATATCGGGAGTCGGAGCCTTCAGATACCTCTTGGCCGCCTGGGCGTTGCTCATGATTGCACTGAGCGGTTGGTTGATCTCGTGGGCAAGGGAAGTGGTCAATTCTCCCATCGTGGCAACACGGGCCATGTGAGCGAGTTCCTCTCTGCGTTGCTGGGCCTCGGTTTCGACCTCTAATCGCTCCGTGAGATCGCGTACGGCCGCATAAATCAGCGCGCCGAGTGGAGCTGCGGCCCATTCCAGGCAACGATAGGTACCGTCTCTGCAGCGGTAGCGATTTCTAAAATTGACCAACTCTTGTTGCGATGCCAGCTTGGAAACAGCCTCTTGGGTGCCGGCCAGATCGTCAGGGTGGACGAAGTCAAAGAACCGATTTGCCATGAGCTCCTCTCGGCTATAGCCAAGAGCTTTTTCCCAGGCCGGGTTCAGACGCAGAAAATAGCCTCCCGTGTTCGCAATGCACAACAAATCCAGCGTGACGTTGAAGAATCGGTCCAGTTCCTCCGTTTTCTGCCGCAGCGATTCCTCGGCTGATTGCCGCCGGCGCTTCTGCACCAACAGCATCAGGATCAGGCCGGACTGCGCCAGAATAAAGGACAGAGCAGCGATGATGTAATATTTCAAGTCCCAAAGCGTGAACCCCCTATTGATGATGATGCTTCCCTCGGGAAGATCGCCCACACTCAATTTCCAACGATTGAGCTGCCGCCAGTCGAACATGTGCTGAGAAGGCACATCCAGGGTCTTAGGAGGATTCTGGGTAATTGCGGTGCCTCGGATAATATCCAGAATCAGTTCACCCGCCTTCATGCCGATATTCTCGAAGTTGATTAAATAACCTCCAGCAATGCCGTGTCCGAGAGCTACGTCAAGCAGCCCGAAGATCGGGGCCGATGCAGCTTGGCTCAGCTGTTGGGTCAGGTTCTGCGCCGTATAGCTCCTTCCGGAAACATCCTGACTAAAAATCAACTGAAGAATAATAGCGTCCGGGGGGGCGCTGGAGAGAGTAGTCAGAATTTCATCCAATGGCATGCTGCTCAAATAGTGGAACTCCAGACGGGTCTCGAGCTTCTTCAAATCACGTCGAGCCTGATCCTCAATCCTTCTGTCAACTGGGTGAGCCCCGCTCGCGACATAGACGCGTTTGGCGCCGGGAATGAGTTTCAGCGCAATTTCAAGCGTTTCAATGATATCAAATGAGACGGAATGGCCTATTATGAGACGGTCCGTCCTCGGCAACTCGAAGCTTTGCGGCAGGTGCAAGGCCAAAATGGGAACGTCGGAGAAAATATCCCGACCATCCTTCAGGACAAATTCCAAGGCTTCCGGGTACATGGTGACAATCATGTCGAATTTGCGCTGGCTGTAACGCAAGCGCATTTGCTCGACCAGAAGTCTTCTGTGTTCTGGGAAAGGGTACCGCCGTAACTCCAGGGACTCGAAAATCTGATTTAAGCGGGGTACCCCGCCGGATTCGAGTGACGTTAATAGCCCCTTGTCGGTTCCTATGAAAACCGGTGCGTTGGCTTCGTGGGAATGCAGGATCAGAATGTTTTTTGCTTCCAAGCCAGTTTGAGATTGAGCCTGAGCATGGGGCACGACGGCACAAGGACCAGTGAGGAGCAAAATGCAGGAACATATTAAGAGTCTCATAATTGTCTTTACGTCGTCATTCCGGCATGCTTTTAGCCGGAATCCACTGTATTCAACCCGTTCCGGATGCCGGATCACCTCCGGCATGACAGTACTATTTCGAGACGATTAATAAAGAATAACACAGCCTCATCCATTTGATTCGTCGAGCGCATGACACCACTGACGGAGGAGCTGTTACCACAGGGTATGTTGCAGCAAGAGTTTCATGCATGTTTCTCGCACCCCTGGCGACCGCCTAATTGGCAATGATGTAAATTGGTTATGGCAATCTGACTATTTGTGCAATGACTTGAACTATACCTTCCGTGCCTGGTCCAATCTTCAGAGCGACGAAGGGAAGAGGGTTAGCAGATCAAAATCATTAGGAAGTCTTTCGAGAGTTAGATCATACGTAACAAATGCCGTTTTTACTATTGACATCGGGTCTTCGATCTCAGGTAGCTCTTAAGGGCAAACAAACGTTTCCATGTCATTTGCTTTTCTACCACGCAATCCGTAGTGTCACCGTTTCCGACTTGAACATCCTGCTCTCTTTTAGTGTTAGGCGCATTGGGCGCTATGATAGCAGTCGTACCCGTCCAGTCGTGATATCGTACACTGCACCCACCAACTTCATGCGACCCTCGGCCATGCGCGCGCGGCCTTCTGGCGTGTCGAGGATCTGGCGCATAGTCCAGCGGACGTTGGCCTCGACGGCGCACGCAAGGCGCTGAGGCAGCGGAAGCTGCGGATCAATCCCGTGAAGTCCAGGAAGCATGTTCTGGAGCAGCAACTGGATGCGCGAGGGCTCCTGCGCGCCCTGGAATTTCGCCGCCAGCACCGCCTGCACTGCGCCACAGCCTTCGTGTCCGAGCACCATGATCAACTGCGTCTTGAGGTGCATGCTCGCATACTGGAGACTGCCCGCGACCTCGGGTGACAAAACGTTGCCCGCCACGCGAATGACGAACAGGTCGCCGAATCCCGCATTGAAAAGCAGCTCCGGAGGCACCCGTGAGTCGCTGCATCCGAGGATCGTTGCAAAAGGACGCTGGCCTTTAGCAAGATCGGCGAGCTCCTCCAGGGTCGCCCCCGTAATGCGCCGCTCACCCCGCAGGAAGCGCGCATTGCCGTCCATCAAACGCACGAGCGCGTCATCTGCGCTGACCAGGCAGTCATCATCGTTGGAATCAGTCATCATGCCTGCTCTCCGTACTTTCCCTTTCGGCCGTACACCGTTGACACCGTTGGCTGCCGCAGCGATTTTCAGCTTTCCAGCCTTTCGCCGGGGCTGCTTCCAGGCCCTTGTCGAGACAGCCGTTGCTGATCTTGCTGGCGTATGCCCACTCCCGTTCAATTGACGAGTGTGCTTGCGTCGTGTTTACTGGGCTGGAATGGTTAGCAAGGGCAGCCGCTCGTCGCCGCTGCCTTCAATCATCGTGAACAAGAACATGATGGTCGATAACGCGCGCTTCGAGCGCCAGTCGCGGTCGTCAACCCAAAACCAATGATTGTGGTAATAAACAGCGGCAAAGGCGTCAGCCGGTTTGTCCTTGCTGCACTTAACCTTGACCGGGTCGGTGCCAGTGGTCTGTAACGACGGAATCGCGCGCCCTTCCTTCGTGTCCGATTCTGGCACGTCCACGTAGGAGGCGAAGGCCAGCATAATCTGCAGCATGGAACGGCTGCCCACGGCCAGTTCGCCGGCGCCGCCGGCTGCGGATGAATAGATCAGTTTAAATTGGTGCTGGTCCCCCGGTAGTTTCAGCAGACGCCGGATTTCGACGAGCTTGTCCATAATTTCCGGCGGCAAATTTTCGCGCCGGAAAAACATTACGGCGGTTGAGTCCTTTTCCTTGTCTTCCTGCAAGCGCATCCCAACGGCTCCTGCCAACTGCACCTCACGCATCAGTTGCAACACGCGGACGAATTCCGGTTCGGCCTCGCCTGCGGCGCCGGCGGAGGCGGTACGGTTACGCACGCCATTCAATGATTCGACGGTCAAACCCAGCACGAAGTCCGCCGCATAACCCGACTGGAGCATGGAAAAAATGTTCTTAGGAGCAATCGGCGTCATGAGTCCGCGCAAAAATTTCTGCCCGGTCAACGGGGTGTAGGTGATGGTCGGCCGGTCGGTGTAGATGGCCTGGCCGGATCCGCTGATGGAATTTCCCTGGATGGCATTTCCAGTCGAGAGCATCCCGCTGATGCCGATACCTGTTTGCAACGAATAGCCTGCCACGACGGACGACACATCTACAAAAACCGGCAGGTCGAGGTAGCGCAGCTTGACGATGTTCAATAACGTCTGCTGCTTCCACGAATCAGCAATGGCTGAGCTGTAATCGAACCGGTCCGTAGGTACGGTATGCGGGCCGATGGACTGGCAGCCAGTCACCGCCAGCGCGCAAACGAGGGCAGCGGCGATGAGATTTTGTTTGTGTGCGGTTTTCATCGTCATGTCCCTTTGGTTGTTGTCAGGTGAATTCGGCTCACTTCTTTTCGAGGGGGAAAATGGCCTTCCATTCGTCCGTCACGCAGACAACCGTCCAGCCTTTGGCCTCGGATTTGTCCCAAGCCTTGCCGAGCGTTCCGATGTGGGCTTGGCGGTCACAAACCCACTCGCACTCGACGTTGGTGCGATGGACGAGCAGAGAGAAACGCCCGCTGTTGCGGAGGTGGTGCCGGAAACGACATATATCACAGAGTTACCTTTTCGGCCGGATTTACCTCAACCCCCACCAACCTTGCAATAGGCAATATAAATCGCACGAATCTGAGATTGGGTTGATGATTGGACTTCGTGCCCTCAGTCCAATCCTTGACCGGGTTGAAGGCGGGGTGGGTTTAGCAGATCAAAGGTATCGATTCGGGGAATTACAGATTTGTTCAGACGTTGGTGGGTTCTGGGGGCAACAGTCTATTGTGATTCGCTGAAACAATCTCAGAAATGGTGGTTCGGTGATTAGTCGGATGATCTGTCAGCTGCCCAACGATACAGAACCTTAACAGATTATATTCTTCAACCTCACGTTTCTGGGAATCAGATACGGTGCCCAGCTGTCACAAACGTAGGATTCTTTAAAATCGAGTTTCTGCTGTTATTGTCAACGCTCGCGCTCAACGGTTGCCGGAAGCGCGCCAGCGCTGGAGGCAATCCGCTTGCAG
>JAUQXK010000101.1 GCA_030834695.1 Desulfobacterales bacterium | reverse complement strand
CCCCCCCCCCCCCCCCCCCCCGACGATGCATAATTTGGACGAATTAGACAAATTTTATAGCCGGAGCAATAAAGCCGAAGTTCGGCGTTGCGATTAATTTAGCAAATTGTTATTATTAGCATATTTTAAAAGTCGCGCAGGTTTGCATGCCCGTTTTCGAATTTACAGCGCTGGATGCCAGGGGCAAGACCACGACCGGCATCATCGACGCCGATGGAATCCAGGCCGCCCGCCAAAAGTTGCGGGCGTCCGGGAAGTTCCCGGTTTCGATCCGTGAGACTCAGGAAGTCCTGGCCAAAAAGTCCCGCCGGGAGATCGGTCTCGGGTCTTGGTTTTCGCGCGTCAAACCGGCCGACGTGGCCATGATCACCCGCCAGTTGGCGACCCTGATCGGCGCCGGTTTTCCGCTGGTTTCGGCCCTGGACGCCCTGCTGCCTCAGACCCATTCCCACGGGCTCAAGCGCACGCTGGCGCGGGTGAAGGACCTCGTGGTCGAGGGCAACAGCTTCGCCCATGCCCTCGCCCAGTTCCCGGGCATCTTTCCACCGATCTACGTTAACATGGTGCGGGCCGGCGAGACCTCCGGAACGCTGGAAATCGTGCTCGAACGGCTGGCGGAAATCACCGAAAAGCAGCAGGCCCTTTCCAACCGGATCCAGGCCTCGCTGGCCTATCCGGTATTCATGCTTTTTTTCGGGGCAGTGGTGCTGTTCATTCTCCTGACTTATATCGTGCCCACGATCACCTCGATTTTCGCCGACATGAAGCAGGCGCTGCCGACCCCCACCCGGGTCTTGATCGCACTGAGCGCCTTTTTCAGGAATTACTGGTGGGCGATCCTCGTCTTCGCGGCCGCTGCGGCCGTTGGGGCCCGCCAATTCCGCCGAACCCAGAAAGGGCGGCGCTGGTCGGACCGCGCCATGCTCAAGCTGCCGATGTTCGGCAACCTGGCGCGCAAACTGGCCGTCGCCCGCTTCAGTCGAACCCTGGGATCCCTGCTGGAAAACGGCGTTACCATGTTGATCGCACTCGACATTGTGAAGAATATCGTCGGCAACGTCCTGATCGCCGACATCGTCGCCCGGGCGGCCGAGGAGGTCGGCAAGGGCAAGAGCCTTTGGCTGTCCCTGTCCGAGGGACGCGCCTTTCCCATGTTGTCCATCCAGATGATCCAGGTGGGGGAGCAGTCGGGTGAGCTGGAAAAAATGCTTTATAAGATCGCCGATGTCTTCGAAAACGAAGTGGAGACCATTATCATGCGTCTGACATCCTACCTGGAACCGGTCATGATCCTGGTGATGGGAGGCGTCGTGGGCTTCATCGTTCTGTCGATCTGTCTGCCGATCTTCGAAATGAATCAACTGATAAGGTGACGGCTTAGGATAGCCGGATATGGAGGAGGCGTCGGAAAAATGCGCTCAAGCCTGATTCGAGACTCTAAGGGTTTTACGCTGATAGAAATCATGGTGGTCATCATCATCCTGGGAATTCTGGCGATGTATGTCGCCCCCAAGCTCATGGGCCGTCCCGAGGAAGCCAAGCAGGTCCGGGCCAGAATGGACATCGCCGCCCTGGAAACCTCGCTCAAGCTTTACAAGCTCGACAGCGGCATATACCCCGGCACCGAACAGGGCCTGCTGGCCCTGGTGCAAAGACCGGAAGCCGGGGTCATCCCCAAAAAATGGCGGCAGGGCGGCTACCTCGAAAAAGGCAAAGTCCCGAAAGACCCCTGGGGCAACGACTACGTCTACCTTTCGCCCGGCCTCAAGGGCGACTTCGACATTATTTCCTACGGCGCCGACGGGGTCCCGGGCGGAGAAAACGAGAACAAGGACATCAACAACTGGGACACGGAATAAGCATGCGCCGCAGGGCCGGATTCACCCTGCTCGAACTCATCGTAGTCATGGCTCTGATGGGCATCGTGTTTTTTTTCGCCATCCCGCGCTTTGAGGGGACTTTCCTGTTCGATGATTCCCAAAAAAGCGCCCGATGGCTGATCGGAAAGCTGCAGAGTCTGAAAGAGGAGGCCCTCCGCACCCGCCGCCGACACGTCCTGGTTTTGGACTTGGATACGCAGCGGACCTGGCATACGACGGAGGCCATGACCGCAGAGGAAACCGAGCTGGCCTCGCGCCGGGCCCAGCCGATCCCGGGTGGGGCGAACGTGGTGGCGGTCGAGTTTCCGCCGGAAAACCGAATCGCCGCCGGCCGAGCGCAAATTATTTTTTACGGAGACGGCCACAGCGACAAAGCCCTGATCCAGATGCAAACCGGAAACGCTTACAAAACGTTTCTGCTGGAGCCGTTTCTAACCCAAGTAATAATGTTCGACGATCGGGTCGGCTTCAATGACCTGCGCTGACGCGGCGGGGGTCGGCCCGCTGCGGGCATCCGCCCCTCGCACCGGCCGCCGAACGCCGTGGTACCGCAAGAGTTTAACGCCATGCGCTTGAAATCCAATCCGGCAGCTTTTCTGAGGGAAGGATCGGCACGATCGAGCCGGGGATTCACGCTCCTGGAGGTGATGGTCGCGCTCGGCATAATGGCCATCGTGCTCGTCAGCGTCTACCGCCTCCAGTCCCAGACGCTCACCATGAGCATGGAGAGCCGGTTTCACACCCAGGCGGCCCTGCTGGCCCGCAGCGCCCTGGTCCGGCTGGAGCAGTCCAAGGAACGTGAAATGATTTCCGGAGAGGGAGATTTCGGCCGGGAGTTTCCCGGCTACCGGTGGAAGATCACGGTCGCGGATGCGCCGTCCGAAGCGCTGGGCCCCGAGCTTTCGCGGGACATGAAACGCATCGACCTTCTGGTCACCTTGAACAACGGCGAATACTCGTACGGATTTCGAACGTACCGACTGGCAAGGCAGTAACGAAGTTGGAAGGCGGAAAATGGGACAACCGTCAACGAATTCAGCATGGCTCAAAAGGTGCTCGAATGAGGAATGAACCGCTGCACTTTCGACATGTAAATTCTTGCGGCCATCGCACTGTGCCGATGACTGAAAATCGCCGCGCAGGAGGGGTGTTTTCCGCATTTCCGTTGTCCGCCTTCCGATTTCCAACTTCCACCCTTCCGCCTTCCACGGTTGCTCGTTCACGAGCAGCCGCTGGATTCACGCTCCTCGAAATCCTCGTGGCGGTGTTCATCCTGGCAGTGGTGATAACGACCGTGCTGGCGTCTTTCAACATGGTATTTTCAACCACCGGCGTACTTGAAGCCTCCGCGACCGTATTCGAATCGGGCAAAACGACCCTGAACCGCATCGTCCACGACCTCGAGAACGTCTTCGTGCTCGACCGGCCGATCTACAAGCCTCCGGTCGTTGACAGCCCGCCGGACCCCCATCGCTTGCAGGGCAGCGTTGACAGCTTTGGTGGCATGAGGCTTGCTAAATTAAGATTCACCAGCCGCGCGCACGTACCGCTCAGTCCGTCCCGCCGGGATGGGATCGCCGAAATCGTGTATTATCTTCAAACGGATGCGGCCGGCCGCCTGCGACTGAAACGCGCCGATCATTTGTATCCCTACCCGCGTTTCGAAGAACGCAGTTCCGACCCGACGCTGTGTGAAAACGTCAAATCGTTGGCATTCGAGTTCGTCGACGCCGAGGGGACTGCTATGGAGGAATGGGATTCCGAATCGGCGAAATACGGCTACGCCACCCCGGTGAGGGTCGCCGTGAGGCTGGAAGTCGCGGAGGCCGATGAAACCTACGTGTTCCAGACCACCGTGGCCCTGCCGATGCTGCGGCGCAAATCAGGGTGAGCCATGGCCGCCGGCCTGCACCTGATGCGCAGCAAGCGGGGGGTTGCCTTGCTGGTCACGCTCTCGGTGACCACGCTGCTGGTGACGATGGCGCTGGAATACAACCGGCGCGCGCGCTACGCCGTCATCGCCGCCGCCGCTGCGCGGGATTACCTGACCATGACCGAAATGGCCGGCGCCGGCGTCCAGGTGGCCATGGCGATTCTGGTCAAGGACCGAATGCAGAACGACACCGACACGCCGTTGGATGACTGGGCCGATCCGGAACGAATCGCCGAGGCGTTAAAGGCGTTTCCGTTTGAAGCGGGGCAGCTGACGCTGGTCATCGAAGACGAGCTGGGCAAGATCCAGGTCAATGCGCTGGTCAGTCAGCCGGACGGAAAGCAGTTCAACGAATCCCAGCGCACGCTGTGGGAGCGCTTTCTGCAGTATTATGCGGACCGCAAGGAACTCAAACTGGACCTTAAGGACGACAGCGAGCCTCAAGCCATCATCAACTCCTTGAAAGACTGGATGGACAGCGGGGACGACGATGCGATAACCGGACTGAGCGGAGCGGAAACCAGCTATTACCGGGACAAGCAGCCGCCTTATCCGTGCCGCAACGGCCCCCTGACGGATCTGCGGGAGCTCTTGCTGGTCAAGGGCATCACCGCCGAGCTGTACGAAGGGACCCGCGAGGTTCCGGGAATGGCCCGCTATCTGACCGTTCATGGCATGGAGCCGGGGGAAGGCACCAACCTAAGTTTCCCGGGGCGGATCAACCTGACCACCGCCGAACTGCCGGTGCTGTTCGCCCTGCTGCCGTCTGAGAACCGCGACTTGGTCGAGGCCATCGACGAGCTGCGGCGGGACATCGCCTCCGGCAAACAAACGGTGGACGTGAAAAGCCCGAACTGGCTGAACCAGTTGCCGGGGCTGGGAGAAATCAAACTCGATCCGAAGCTGATCACCATGGCGAGCGACACCTTCCGGGTCGAATCGACGGCGGCCCTGCACGACGCCTCCACCACGGTGACCGCGGTCGTACAGCGGGTGCAGGCCTCCCGGTCGGGCAAATGGAGCTGCCGCCTGTTGAGCTGGCAGGTCGATTAGGAACAACCATGAGCCGAAAAATTCTCAGTTTGGATATACGATCCGACTGCATCAGCGCGGTCCTGGTCAAGAGCAGCCTGCGCGAAAGCCGGATCGCCGCCTGCCTAGTGGTCCCCATCCCGGAAACGGCGCCGGACCTCGCGGGCGCCTGGCGGACAGCCTTCGAAACGGTCGTCGAGGAAATGGACCTCGCCGGTGCGGACTGCGCCGTATCCATCCCGGCGGTGTTTTTTTCGAGCCGCAACCTGCAGGTGCCCTTTTCGAACGCCAAGAAGATCCGGATGGTCCTGCCGTTTGAACTGGAGCCATCCCTGCCCTTTCAGGCGGATGACCTGGCCATTGATTTCAGTGTGCGGGAGGGCGGCGCTTCTCAAGGCGAGACCGAGGTGCTGGCGGTCGCCGTCGAAAAGGAACGGATAGCGGCCGTCATCGCCGCGCTGGCCGGTGTCGCCATCGACCCGGAACGCGTCACCGCGGGCGGTCTTTCCGCCGCGGCCTGGCTCGGCCGCACCGCCGCGCCCGATGACGCCCTCTTGTGCTTGGACATCAGCCGGACCTTCGCAGCGCTTTTCGTTATCGCCGCCAACCGCGTGTGCCTCATGCGGTCCTTTCCGCTGGCATCCGATTCGCCGGCGCGCGAGCGGGCCGTGCAGCACCACATCCGCACCACACTCGGCGCCCTCGCCGAGATGGAGGCTATGCCGCGTGAAATCAGCGAAGTCATCATGACCGGCGACGGCCTGGCAGGGATGGACCGGGAGAAGCTGGCGGCGGCCCTGCCGCTGCCGTCGCGGCCGATGGATCTGCGCCAATCCTTGAATATCAACTGTGAGAAAGAGTTGGGTTCGTCCTGGGATGCGACCCGCATGGACGGCGCGCTGGCCCTCGCGTTGGCCGAAATTGAAGGCCTGGAAAGTCTGAATTTCCATCGCGGCCAATTTCCCGGCAAAAAAATGGTCGCGCGCTACCGCGAGCCGTTGATCAGAACCGGGGTCCTGGCCGCCGCGGTTCTCCTGCTCATGTTCGCCAGCGTGATCATCCAATCCTACGTGCAGCAGAGCCGGCTGGCGGAGCTCGACCGGCAGATCGCCGCTGTGTTCAGCGAGACGTTTCCGGACGTTAAAAAACCGGCCGACCCCTACCAGCAGATGCAGATCGGACTCCAGGAGCTCCGCAAAAACGCGGCGCTCCCGGGCGAAGCCCTGCCGGCCGCACTCAGCATCGATATCTTGAGAAACATCAGCGACAGTATTCCGGAAACCATAACGGTCGTCTTCGAACGCATGGTGCTCGGGCCGGACAGCATCCTGATATCCGGGACCACGGCGGCCTTCAACGCCGTCGATGAAATCAAGGGGCATCTGGAGCGAATCGCCGGATTCAAGAAAGTCACCATCAGTTCGGCCAATACCGATCGCTCGGGCAAAGACGTCAACTTTCAGCTCAAGGTGGATTTATGACTTTTGAGTCCATCCTCAAGCACATCAACCTGAGCAAACTCAGTCGCCGCGAAAGAATCATCGTCATTAGCGGAGGCGGGTTGCTGGCCCTGTTTCTGCTGATCCAGCTGGTGATCGTGCCGGTGTTCGAGCGCAGCGCCCGCATGGCTCGCGCGGTGCAGTCCAAGACCCAGATGCTGGCCGACATGCAGCGCCTGAAATACGAATACGACGGCCTGAGCTCCCGCGCAAAGCAGTCCGAGGCGCGTTTCACCCGGCGGGACAAGGGCTTTACCCTATTCTCCTTCCTGGATCAACTGGCCGGCCAGGCTCGGGTCAAGGAACGCGTGAGCTACATGCGGCCGACCAAAACCGAGCAGAAAAACAGCCCGCTGAAGCTGTCGCGCGTGGAGATGAAGCTGGAGGCGGTGACGCTGGAGCAGCTCACGACCTTTCTTCACGGAGTGGAAACGTCCAAGAACATGGTCTCGGTGAGCAAGCTGTCCGTCACCCGACGCGACCAGAAAGAGGGCCTGCTCGACGCCATTCTGCAGGTGGATACCCTGGAGCCGTGAAAACGATCCCCATGACGCCCGCGATTCGACGCACGCTGCTGGTCCTCTACATCGGGATCGCCGCCGTCGTCTTCCTTTACGTGGGGTTTCCATCGGATGCGCTGCGCAGCCACGTGAGCCACCAACTGAGCGCAAGCCTGCCGGGGCTTACCGTAGGGATCGGCGCGGTGCGCCCCACGCCGACCGCCGGGTTGGAGTTGAAGGATGTGCGCATCGCCTATGCCCAGAACCCGGTCGCGGCGTTCGATCGGGTGCGCATCCAGCCGGACCTGCTTTCCCTGTTTCAGGCCCGCACCGCCTATTCGTTCACGGGGTCCCTGGGCGGCGGCGAAATCACCGGCCGGGCCGAGGTCGACGCGGCAGGGTCGGCGCCCAAAATCAGCATGAATGCGCGCATCGACGGCATCCTGATCCAGCAGGTGGACCGGCTGCGCAGCCTTTACGGCACCCGTCTCTCGGGGCGCCTGGACGGTCAGCTCAACACCACCGAAGCCGGCGCCCTGAACGGAAAATTGACGATCACGGATGGCCAGATCGAACTGGCATCGCCGCTGTTGGCCCAGAGCCGCTTCACATTCAGGACCGTGGACGCCGACCTCACGCTTCAAAACCGCAGCGTGCTGCTGCGCAGCGGCCGGCTGAAGGGCAATGAACTCGACGCCGATGTGTCCGGCACCATCACCCTGGACCCGCCCCAGGCGGCAAACGCCATGAATCTGACCGGCCGCGTGACCCCTCACCATGCGTTGCTGTCGCGCGCGGAGGGCAGCATCCCCGCCGGGCTGCTGCGGCGCCGCGCCGCGATCCCGTTCCGGATCAGCGGTTCCATCGACGCGCCGGGGTTTTCGCTAAATTAAGAGTTGAGACTAAAAGGATAATCCGGCATAATTCCGATATGGCCAATCGATATTTCACAGCGTTGAATCTGCTGCTCGTTACCGCCGGGGTCTATTTCGGCGTGTCCATCTTTTATGCCGTCGTGACGTCGCAGTTGACCTCCGGCCCTCCGCCGGTGCCCGCCGGCCGGGCCGAAACCGCTGCGGGAACCGCACCGGTTGCCAAACTGGCCGACTACCAGGTGATCGTCGATCGCAACCTCTTCAACTCCGGCAAACAGGCGCTCGGCGGGGGGGAAAAGAGCGCGGATGCCGCGCTCGACGTGGAAAAGCTCAAACAGACCGAACTCAAGGTGAAGCTCTGGGGCACCACGGCCGGGCAGGTTGAATCGGCGCCGGCGGCGTTCATCGAGGACCCCAAGACCCGCGAGCACAAAATGTACCGCACGGGGGACATGCTTCAAAACGCCACCATCAAGATGATTTTGCGCGAGAAGGTGGTCTTGACCGTAAACGGCAAGGATGAGGTCCTGATCCAGGAGGAGCCGGGTCTCGTCCGCGCCGGAGCACCGGGAGCCGCCGCCCGCGCCGACGCCGGGCCGGCGTTTCGGCCTGCGCCCGCCGAGGCTGTCCAGCAGGTCACCGTGAATGAGGAACAGATCGAGAAGGCCATGGAGAGCCTGAGCGATCTGATGAGCCAGGCGACCTTCCGGCCGCACCTCGAGGACGGCCAGCCGGCCGGGATCTCCATCACCGGCATCAAGCCCAACGCCGTCTTCCGCAAGCTGAGGCTGCGCAACGGAGACGTCATCACCGGTGTCAACGACCAATCGATCGCTTCGGTCGAGGACGCCATGAAGGTCTTTGGCACCCTGTCGACCGACGCACCGATCCAGGTCAAGATCAAGCGCCGGGGGCGGGAAGAAACGCTGCAATACCAGATCGAATAAACGCGGCTCGCCCGCAAAGGGAGTTGATAAATGAACGTGCGATTCCAATCCGGACAGTGCCGGACGCTGTGCATCGCAGCGGTCCTGGCGGCCCTGATCGGCGTGGCCGCCGTCGGAGCCCAGCCGTCGAAGCCCGGCGCGCAGAGCGAACGGACGCCGGACCAGTTCGTATCGATCGACTTCAACAATGTCGACATCCAGCTTTTCATCAAGTTCATGAGCGAGCTGACCGGCACGAACTTCGTGGTCGACCCGAACGTGAAGGGCAAGGTCACCATCATCTCTCCCGCCCGCATCTCTCTGGACGAGGCCTACCGCGTGTTCGAATCGGTCCTGGAAGTCAACGGCTACACCACGGTCGGCGCCGGTGAAATCGTCAAAATCCTGCCGGCTCCCGAAGCCCGCACCCGCAACATCCAGACCCTGCTTGAACAGGAGAAAGCGGGGCCCGAGGACAAGGTCGTGACCCAGCTCATCCCGCTCAAATTTGCGGACCCGGAGGAGATCAAGCGCCTGTTCACGCCGCTGGTGTCCAAGAACAGCGTGATCCTGGGCTACGCGCCGGCCAACACGCTCATCATCACCGATGTGCAGTCGAACATCCAGCGGCTGATCAAAATCATCAAGCAGATCGACCAGCAGGGAGTCGGCCAGAAGATTGATGTCGTTCCGCTGACGCACGCCGACGCCGCCAAACTCGTCACCCTGCTCACCAACCTGTTCAAAACCACCGCTCCGGCGCGACCGCAGCAGGCCGGCTCCACCGAGAAACAGCCGGTCATCGTGGCCGATGAACGCACCAGCACGATCGTCCTGCTGGCGAGCGAGGTGGACATCACGCGGATCAAAAGCCTGATCAAGATGATCGACCGTGAGACCCCCCGCGGCAAGGGCAAGATCAACGTCTACTACTGCGAACACGCCACCGCCGAAGACCTGGCCAAGGTGCTGTCGGAGATCCCCTCCCAGCAGACCAGCACCGGTGCTGCGGCCATCGGCGGGGCGGGGGGAGCCGGGACAACGGCGACGACCCAGCGGGGACCGTCGGCGGTCGTGATGGGCAAGGTTCAGATCAACGCCGACAAAGCGACCAACAGCTTGATCATCATGGCCGACAAGGAAGACTACGAGGTGGTGGAGGCGGTCATCAAGAAGCTCGACATCCCGCGCTCGATGGTCTACATCGAGTCTCTGATCATGGAGGTGAACGCCAACAAGAGCCTGGACCTGGGCGTGCAGTGGCAGCTGTTCGACCGCACCAACGTGGACAACAACAGCGTCGTCTACGGCGGCAAGTTCAGCACGGCGGCCGGCGTGCTGAACCCGGCCAACGCCCTGGGCACCGGGTTGGCCCTCGGGGTGCTGACCGAACCGTTCACCTTCGGCGGGATCACGCTGTCCAACATCACCGCCATCGTCAACGCCGTCAAGACGGACGACAATTTCCGCATCCTGTCCACTCCGCAGATCCTGACCACCGACAACGAGGAGGCCCGCATCACGGTGGGCGAGAACCGCCCTTTCCAGACCCGCGCCACCACCGATGTCTCCGGCGGCACCTACGAGTCCTTCGAATACCGGGACGTCGGCAAGATCCTCAAGATCACGCCGCACGTCAGCGAAGGCCGCAACGTGCGCTTGAAGCTGTCGCTCGAGGTCACGAGCCTGGACCGGCTCGCCACCTTGACCACCGGCACCACGTCGACGCGGCCGGTCACCCAGAAACGCACCATCGACACCACCGTGCTGGTCCAGGACAACCACACCGTCGTCATCGGCGGGCTGATCGACGACAACCGCAGCAACAATGAAACCAAGGTGCCGGGGCTGGGCGACATTCCGCTGCTCGGATGGCTGTTCAAGAACCAGACCGATGCCAACCAGAGGACCAACCTCTACGTCTTTCTCACCCCACGGGTGGTCAAGAGCGCCGAGGAGGCTGACAAGCTGCTATCCGAGAAGAAAAAACCGGCGGAACCGACCCCCGAAAAGCTCAAGGACGGGGAGATCGCGCCTAACAAGGACAATTGAACCCGACCGAAGGCATCATGACCCCACTGGCGGACATCCTGACCTCGCGCTTTGGCGTCGAACCCGAGACCCTGAGCGCGGCCGAGCGCACCCGGGCGGAAAAGGGCGGCCAGCTCGGGGAAATTCTCATTCAACAGAAGGCGATCACCGAGCCCCAGCTGCTGAAGGCCTTGAGCCATCAGTTCGATGTCCCGTTCTGGCCCAAGCTGCCGCTCAACGACATGGACACCGCGCTGGTGTCCAAGATCCCGATCCAGTTCCTGAAGAAGCATTCCCTGGTCCCGCTGACCTACCGCCGGCCGCTGACCGCCCAGGAGTGCGGCCTGGAGGAAAGCGGTCCGGCCGAATCCGGCCCCCCGCTCTGCGAAGGAACCTGCGTGATCGCCATGCGCGATCCGTCGCATTTCCAAGCCCTGGATGATCTGGTTCGAATCTTGAACATCCCGGATTACCAGCTGGTGCTTTCAAGCCGTGAGGCCATCCTGTCAGCCATCAACCTGCAGTATGACCTGCGCCGGGACTCCGCCGAGCAGCTGGTCCAGAACATGGAGGAAAACGGCAGCACCATCATCAACGAGATCGAGGAGACTGCCGACCTCCTGGACGACACGAGCGATGCGCCGATCATCAAGCTGGTCAACCACATCATTTCCCAATCGATCAAAGCCCGCGCGAGCGACATCCACTTCGAGCCCTACCAGACCAGCTTCACGGTGCGTTACCGGGTGGATGGAATTCT
Organism: Desulfobacterales bacterium; assembly: GCA_030834695.1. Classification (GTDB taxonomy): domain Bacteria; phylum Desulfobacterota; class Desulfobacteria; order Desulfobacterales; family SpSt-501; genus SpSt-501. Next base: position 140,489 of record JAUQXK010000101.1, on the reverse strand, counting down.
CTACGATTTGCTGACGCCGCCGCGATGGATCCAGCCGGCCCTGATCTCGCGGGTCAAGGTCATGGCCAAGATGAACATCGCCGAAAAACGCCTGCCTCAGGACGGGCGTTTCGACGTGCGCGTCGGAGACCAGGACATCGACGTGCGGGTTTCCACGATCCCGACCTCCTTCGGCGAACGCCTGGTGCTGCGTCTGCTGAACAAATCCGGATCGCTGCTGGAGCTGCCGGACCTGGGATTGTCGCCGCAGCGCATGACCCTGCTGCAGAGGCTCGCCGCCGCCCCGAACGGCATTATCCTGGTCACTGGCCCCACCGGCAGCGGGAAGACCACGACCCTCTATGCCATCCTGCAGTCCATCAACAAGCCGGGCATCAACATCATCACCATCGAAGACCCGGTGGAATACCAGATGAAGGGGATCAGCCAGATCCAGGTCAATCCGAAGATCGATCTCACCTTCGCCCGCGGGCTGCGGTCCATCGTGCGGCAGGATCCGGACGTCATCCTCATCGGCGAAATCCGCGACAAGGAGACCGCGGAAATCGCCGTCCAGTCGGCCCTGACCGGCCACCTCGTGTTCTCGACCCTGCACACCAACGACTCGCCCAGCGCCATTACGCGCCTGGTGGATATCGGGGTCGAGCCCTTCTTGATCTCCTCCTCGGTCCTGGCCGTCTTTGCCCAGCGTCTCGTGCGCGTGCTGTGCACCGAATGCAAGCAGCCCTACCAGCCGAAAACCGTTTATCTGCAGAGCATCGGCCTGAGCCCGGAGCAGTTCGCGGAAAAACCGGTTTTCAAGGCGGTCGGCTGCGAAAAATGCTTCCATACCGGCTACCGCGGCCGGATCGGAATTTTCGAGATCATGGTGATGAGCGAGGAACTGAAGACCCTTATCCTGCAAACCTATGACTCCAACCGCATCAAGGCGCTGGCGGTCCAGGAGAAGATGACCACGCTGCGCGACGACGGGATCGAGAAGGTGCTGGGCGGAGTGACGACGCTAGAAGAGGTTCTCCGGGTGACTCAGGGATGATGACTTCGTAAATAGCCCAATCTCTGCGTTGCGCGTCATCTCGCTGCCGCTGCGGCGTACGGTATGTACGCCTCGCGACACGAGATTCGCGCGCCTGGATCTTGGCCTCTTTACGAAGTCATCGATTCGGATGACTTTTGCGAGTTCATTGAGAATATCTCTACGCAGGACGTCATCGCGGCGGCATTCCACTTTAGCTCTTCTTGGGTTTTAGGCTCTTCTTTTTGCGCATGGCAGCCAGCTTCTTGAGTTCGCCGTCGATCATGCGGTAGGTGTGTTCCTCGGCCGGAAACGAGCCCGAGCGAACATCCTTGATGTATGCTTCGAACACCTTCAGCATCTCGGCGCCGAGGTTTGCGTATTTCTTCACGAACTTCGGCGTGAACGCCTGGAAGATGCCCAGGATGTCGGAGACGATCATCACCTGCCCGTCGCAGTCAACGCCCGCACCGATGCCGTAGATCGGGATCGGCAGCTCTCGGGCGATCATTTGGGTGACCTCCGGCGGGACGGCCTCGACGAGCATGGCAAAGGCCCCGGCCTCGTAAACCGCCTGGGCATCGTCCATGATCGCCATGGCCGACTCCGCGCTGCGCCCCTGAGCCTTGAACCCGCCGAGGGCCCCCGTGCTCTGCGGGGTTAGGCCGACGTGGCCCATGACGAGCATGCCGGAATCGGCGATCGCCCGGAGGATGTGGGCGACCCGCACGCCGCCCTCCAGTTTGATGCAGTCAACCCCGCATTTTTTATGATACTGCACGGCATTCTGAACCGCATCGTTGACGCTGCCGTGGTAGGAGCCGAACGGCATGTCGCCGATGATGAAGGTATTGGGTGCCCCGCGGCGCACCGCCTCGGTGTGGTACATGCTCTGGTCGAGGGTCACCGGCACGGTCCCGGAATAGCCGTAAACCGCCATGCCGAGGCTGTCGCCCACGAGCAGCATGTCCATGCCGGCCGTCTCCGCCAACTGGGCGGTGGTAAAATCATAGGCGGTCATCCACACGGCTTTTTCGCCTTTTTCCTTCATCTGCTGCAGATCGAAACGGGTCAGTTTCTTTTTCATGCGATTCTCCTTTTTGCCTTGGGATTCTCCCGGCGATTGAATGACGTTTTCCGCCCTGGCCTTCGGAAAGCGATTTATTTCTTCCCCTTGAGCAACGGCAAGGTGTTGGCCCCTTGGGGCAGCACGGTGATGCTGGGCTTGGCGGCACGGCAATGGGCATAGGCCGCGCGCAGAGCCTCCGCGATGGTGGCCGCCGGGTGCAACTGGGCTTTCTCGGCATGGCGGAAGTTCTCCTCGCGGGTCACCAGGATGATCAGGCCTTTGTCCCGGTACTCAAACTGGTGAAAAGCCAACCATCCGGCGAGCGCATAATTCGCCCGCAGGGCCTTTTCCATCTCCAAGCGGTCCGTGTGATCGAACCAGTCGAAGAACTCCTTGGGCTCCTGGATGTCCGGGCATTCCGCCAGGATGATCGCCGCACCGCTCGGCTTCATGGCATGCCAGGCGTTGTCGATGGTTTTCTGACTCTGGTAAAGATTGATGTCCTTGGGGTAGCCGCCGGCGGTGGCGATGACGATGTCGCTCTCCCTCTCGATCGGCACGCCGAAAATATCATCCACCAGGCGGGTGGCTTTCCACCAGGCGGAGGCCCAGTTTCCCGCAAACACCCCGGCAATTTCGCCGTTCAGATTGGGCACGATGTTGATCAGAAAGTCCGGGCGCACCAGGGCGGCGATCTCCATCATGTCCTCGTGCAGGGGGTTGCCCGTCGTGGAGCCGGACGCACAAAGCGGATTCGTCCCGGCACCGACTTCCGATCCAAGGACCCAGAGGTGATTCTGCTGGATGGTCTCGAGCGCGCAAATGCCCGGGATGACGGATTTGCGCCCCCCGCCGTAGCCGACCATGTAGTGATAGACCACTCCGCCCGTCAGGATGATCCGGTCCGCGGCGGCAGCGATCTTGTTGATGGCGACGGGGGTCCCACGGCTGGTTCGGCCGATCGGGACCATGTTGTCCGTTTCCCAGGATTTGTGGTTGACCACCCGCACCCGATGGCAGACCTCGGCGCTGCAGATCTCCATGAACTCGGCCTCGGTGTTCTGGCGGTGGCCGCCGACGGCGATGATGATGCGGATGTGGTCATCGGGAATACCGGCCGCGTTGAGGTAATTCAACAGCAGCGGCAGGGTCTGGTCGTTTTTTTGCCATACCCGGGTGATGTCGCTGACCGCAATCGCCACGGTTTCGCCGGGTTTCACCATATAGCGCAGCGGAGCCGAATCGACAGGATGGTCCAGTGCACGGAGATAGGCTTCCTCCAGGTTGGCGATCGCCGGGACATCCTTGCCGGTGACGACAGCGGAAATTTGATCGTCCGGCAACTCGAACGAAAGGGAGCCCTTGCCGTAGCGCAACGCGAAAGTTCTGAACGCCATCATGCCACCTCTTGCTTAATCACACGCCCGATCATTCGATGATTCCGCCGAGAAACTGCCGGCGACCGATCGGTCGGACGGCGGCCCCCCGCAGGATCACGTTCGGATTTCACCCAATATCCGCGAGACTATCTGAAGTCAACCTTAGATTGGCTTCTCGATACCCGCATGTTCTGAATAAAGAGCACAGGATTGAAGCGCGCCGCAACAAACAAGGAAAGCTTTCTCTGCCCGCTACTCGCCGCTGACGTCCCGCGATAGCTGCTCGTAGCGGTCGGCCTCCGCGTGGCGCCCGCGCTTCCGGCAGCCGCCCGCATAGACCCGGCATTTCTGCTTCAGAACGGCCACGGCCGCGATCCGCTGGGCAGCGGTGAGGCATCCGTCTGAAATCAGCTTCGCGATAGACTCGATTCGGTATCGGTCGAGCCCCCGGGCTCGGGAGAGCTGGTCGGCGTGGCCGCCGCGTTTGGCGATGAGCGGCGTATCGATCAGCCCCACCGGGAAACGGCAGCTGACCCGCAGCCACAAATCGTAGTCCTCGCAAGCCGGCAGACGCTCATCAAAGACACCCACCCGGTCGAACAGCTCGCGTCGCAGCATGACCGCAGATGGGCTCACCAGACACAGCTCCAGGGACGGTTCGAAGATCATCCCGCCCCGCTTGCGGTGCCGCTTGCCGGGATTCACCCGGCAGCCGTTTTTCACCCAGAGCTCCTCGGTCTGGCAGATAAGGACCTCCGGGTTCTGCCCGAAGAATTCGACTTGGCGCGAGAGCTTGCCCGGCAGCCAGATATCGTCGGAATCCAGGAAGGCGATCAGCGCGCCCCGGCCGGCCGCAATACCGGCATTGCGGGCGGCGCTGACACCGCGGTTTTTCTGGCGCAGCACCCGGATCGAATCCCCGTATTTCAGGAGCAGCGGCGGCGTCTCATCGGTCGAGCCGTCGTCCACCACGATCAGCTCGAAGCTTCTGAATTCCTGGGCCAGCACCGAATCCAGCGCCTCCCGCAGGTGCCCGGCGCGATTGTAGGTGGGGATGATGACGGAGACCTGTGGAGGATCCATTCTAAGATTCATGGTTTTCGGGCGGCCCTTTTAGGAAGTCGGAATGCGAAAGGGGGAAGGCGGAGGAAAGGCAAAAAAACATAATCCACCTTCCGCCTTCCAACCGTCCCTTTCTCTTTTCCGACTTCCGCCTTCCTATGTCATCCGTTCGATCTCCCGGATTTTTTCCTCGAGCCGCTTGGGCGACATGGGGCCGGCGGTTTTCAGCTCTTGGGCAAAGATCGACACTTTATACTCCTCGATCATCCATACCAGCTCTTCCAACGCCTGTCGCTTTTCCGCCGTTGATTCCGGGCTCAACGTTTGCAGCAGGCCCCTCAGCCGATCGGCATACGCTTGGGGGTCCTGCGACTTGGCGCGGTCCTTTTCCGGGTCCACGATGGCCCGGCGGGCCCGGAGGGCCAGGCCGCGCAGGTAGCGCGCGACATGCGCCAGCCGGGGCCGGTCGTAAAGCCCGATGAAGTTATGCGGCACCAAATGCGACATATCCTCCTCGAGCCGGCCATGGATCGAAGCCAGCAAGCCCTTGGCGCCCGACAGGGCCTCCATCTCGCGGGAGGCGGCCGCATGCGCCTGAATGACCGGAATCACGGCATAGAGCAGCTCGCGCCCGGCTTCCAAGATTTTCGGCGCGCAAGCGGCGGCATGGTCGTTGAACGCTTTTTCGGTGCGCAGGTCCACGGCCCAGAGATCCTGGATCACCCGCGCGACCATGGCGTCCTCCAGGCGCCGGGCGCCCCCCAGCCGGCGCGCGGCCGGATGCAGTTCCTCGGGCAGCGTCAGACTGCGCCTGAGAAACTTCAGGTCGCGCGCGCATTGCAGCGCCAGCAGGGCGGCCACGCCCTTGCGATGAGCCGCCAGCGCCTGATCCCGTCTGCCGAACAGTTTCAGGTCGATGCGCTCCGCCTGCGCACAAAGAGCCGGGTAGGCTTCCCACGCGGTGCGCTCGCCCGCGGAACTGGTGAGCACCTCCGGCAGGTCCCCGAAATCCCAACCGGTGACCCCGGTGCGCTCCCAGCGCTGCCGCACGTCCGACGGAATCCGGCCCGCCGCCGTCTGGAGCCTCAGAATGGCCGGATTCCGACCGAAGCCCAGCTCGCGGCCGTCCGGAGCCGTGATCGACACCCTCATCCTCAGATGATCCGGCAGGGCATCCACCGGCCAGGCCGCTGCCGGAATGTCGACGCCGAACCGCCGGTGCACGAATCCCCCCAGGGCGGACAGCAGCGGCCCTTGGCCCCGCGGCATCTCGGCCAGGATGACATCCACGGTGTCCTTGAGCGGCATCAGCCGGGTGCGCAGGGCTTTGGGCAGTCCCCTCATCAGCAACGCCACCTTCTCCCGCAACAGGCCGGGAACGATCCAGTCCAGGGCCGCGGGCGGCACGCCGGCGGCCAGGACGGATGGAACCTGCACGGTCACGCCGTCGGCCTCGGCGCCGGGTTCAAAGCGATAGCAGAGTTCCAGTGACCGCCCGCCGGCCTGCAGCCGCTCCGGGTAGAGACTCAGCTCCGCCGGATCCGGACGGTAGTTCATCAGATCGTCCTCCGCCATGCGCAGGAAGTCGTCTCCGCCGCGCAGCCGGATCAGACGGCTGAGGCTGCGGATATCATAGACCTCTGCCAGCCGGCGGCGGTAGAAGTCCACGAGGCCCTCCTCGCTGATCAGCAGGTCCCGGCGGCGCAGCCGCTCCTCCAGCGCCTGAACCTTCGCCATCACGGCCTGATTGTAGCTCAGGAAGGCAAAAGGTTTTCCGAGCGCGCCGGCCGCCAGGGCCTGTCGGATGAAGATATCCGTGGCGGCGCCGGGGCTGACCCGGCCGTAGGAAACGGTTCGCGACGGCACGATGACCAGACCGAAAAGGGTCACCTGCTCGGTGCCCACCACTTCGCCGCGCTTCGCGTCCCAGCGGGCGTCGCGAACGATGGCGCGGCAAAGGCTGCCGCCCGCCGCCTCCAGCCAGCCGGCGTCTATGTTGGCAACGGTCCGCGCGAACAGGCGCGAGGTTTCCACCATCTCGGCCGCAACGATCCAGCCGCCGGCCTGATTGAACAGCCCGGACCCCGGGAAGACCATGGCCTCGCGATTGCGGGCGGCCCGATAAATGTTCTTGTCCTTTTTCTGCGCGATATTGGCGAGAAAGCCGCTCAGGATGGCGCGATGAACCCGTGCGAAGTCGGAAGGCGGAAGGGGGAGGGCGGAAATGTGAGGGGTTGAAGCGGCTGTTTCACCTTTTTCAGCCTTCGGCCTTCCACCTTCCACCTTCCGACTCGCTTTTTCCGGCTTCCGGATTCCGACTTCTTTCAGGACATCCCCAATCTGGCGGTGAATGTCCTCCCACTCACGCATCCGGCGGTAGGAAAGAAAGTGCTCGCGGCAGAAACGCCGCAGCACGCTGTGACTGGCGGCCGGCTGCCGCGCCAGGCGGAAACGCTTCCAGATGTTGAGCAGGGTCAGGAAGTCCGAGGTCGAATCGTTGAAGCCGGCATGGGCGCGATCGGCTTCAGCGGTTTTTTCAACCGGCCGCTCGCGCGGGTCCTGGATGCTGAGGGCCGCGGCGATGATGGCCATTTCCTCCAGGCACCCCTCCCTGCGTGCTTCGATCAACATCCGCGCCAGCCGCGGGTCGAGCGGAATCCGGGCCATCATGCGCCCGATCTCCGTCAACTCGACGGTCTTTCCGCCTTCCCCCTTCCCGCTTCCAACTTCCGCCTTCCGCCTTCCCCCTTCCCCCTTCTCGATTTCGCCTTCCTGAATCGCCCCCAGTTCATAGAGCAGGTTGAACCCGTCGGCGATGCTCTTCGGGTCGGGCGCGTCGATAAAGGGAAACGCTGCGACATCCCCCAGATTCAGCGCCAGCATGCGCAGGATGACTTCCGCCAGATTGGCCCGCAGGATTTCGGGCGGCGTGTAGGGCGGCCGGCTGAGATAGTCCTCTTCGGAGTAAAGCCGCACGCAGACTCCGTTCGCAACCCGGCCGCAGCGCCCCTTGCGCTGGTCCGCGCTGCTGCGCGAAACGGGCGTCACCGGCATGGCGGTGGTCCGCGTGCGCGGCGAGTATCGCGGGATGCGCGCAAGCCCCGTGTCGACCACGAAGGTGATGCCGGGGATGGTGAGAGAGGTCTCGGCCACATTGGTCGCAACGATGATTTTGCGGCCGGCGGCGGGGTGAAACACCCGGCCCTGCTCGGCCGCGCTGAGCCGGGCGAAGAGCGGCAGGACCAGGGGGCCGGACGGGCCGGCGCCCGCAATCATCTCGCAGGCCTCGCGGATGTCCTGCTCGGTCGGCATGAAGACGAGGATGTCTCCCGGCCGGCGCTCCTGCAGGATGCGGCGCACGGCGGCCACCGCCTGTTCAACGGGTGTGGAATCGCCCTCGTCGCCGTTTTCCGCCGGCGGCGCGTAACGGACGTCCACCGGAAACATCCGGCCGGACACTTCGATGACGGGAGCGCCGTCGAAAGCCCTTGAAAATTTTTCGGTGTCGATGGTGGCCGAGGTGATGATCAGGCGCAGGTTGCGGCGCCGATGGAGCAGGCGCTTGAGGTAGCCCAGGATGAAATCGATGTTCAGGCTGCGTTCGTGTGCTTCGTCCACGATGAGCGTGTCGTAGGCGGACAGCAGCCGGTCGGCGGCGGCCTCGGCGAGCAGGATACCGTCGGTCATGACCTTGATATAAGCCTGCGGCGGGGTGGTGTCCTGGAAACGGACTTTGTAGCCGACAGCCTGCCCGATACCCTGCCCCATCTCATCGGCGATGCGCCGCGCCACGGCCTGGGCCGCGATCCGCCGGGGCTGCGTGTGGCCGATCAGCCCGTCGATGCCCCGGCCGGCCGCCAGGCAGAACTTGGGGATCTGCGTAGACTTGCCCGACCCGGTGTCCCCGGACACCACCACCACCGGGTGGTTTCGGATGGCCGCAATGATTTCGTCCTTCCTGGCCGTGATGGGCAGGGCCTCGGGGAAAACCAGTGTCGGAATGCCTTGCCGGCGCCGGCCCTTGGCGGCGACCGAAGCCGCCAACTTCGCCTCGATCCGATCGAGCGTCCTGTCGTCTGGAGGCCCGCCATCGGCACGCCGGAGGTTAGCCAGCCTGCGCCGAACATCCGCGCGGTCCCGGGCCATTGCCTTGGGGAGCAAAGATTCGATCTGACGTATTCGGGGATCTCTGGCAGCCATGGATAGATTGAAAAAGTGAATGGTGCGCATGTTACCAGGGTTTCTGATTTTTAACAACGAAATGAGACGGTTCGGATTCGATTGAATCCGCTTGGCATATCGCACCGTGACTGCTATGGAAGGGCATCACCGCTCTGAACAGTTGGGGATATCATGAAATCCTATCGCAAAGAGCTTTGGTTCGAGGCTCCCACCCGCCGGGCGTTCATCAACATCACCGGCCAGGTCGAGCAGTGCCTCCGGGAAAGCGAAGTCCTCGAAGGGCTCGCGCTGGTCAACGCCATGCACATCACCGCCTCGGTCTTCATCAACGACGACGAACGCGGCCTGCACCACGACTACGAGGTCTGGCTGGAGAAGCTTGCTCCGCACGAGCCGGTGCCCCAATACCGCCACAACGTCGGCGAGGACAATGCGGACGCGCATCTGAAACGCCAAATCATGGGCCGCGAAGTGGTCGTAGCCGTTACCCGAGGAAAGCTTGACTTTGGGCCGTGGGAACAAATCTTTTACGGCGAGTTCGACGGCCGCCGCAAAAAGCGGGTCTTGGTCAAGATCATCGGGGAATAGCAGATGACCGATACTCGAAGCGGGATGCCCGATGGCAGAGTGGGGCCGGCTTTTTTCCAGCATCGTTTTCTAAAAAACTTAAACATACCCCTCAACCTGAATATCTTCACATTCAACCGACACCCAAAGGAGGCACCATGCCCAAAGCGATTCGTATCCACCAACATGGAGGACCTGAAGTTCTGAAGTGGGAAGACGTTGAACCCGGCCCGCCCGGACCCGGCGAGGCCCTCGTGCGCCATGAGGCCGTGGGACTGAACTTTATCGACGTCTATCACCGCACGGGATTGTACCCCCTGCCGGCGCTGCCGGCCACCCCGGGGCTGGAAGCCGCCGGAGTGGTGCAGGCGGTCGGCGCGGAGGTAACCGAGGTGGCCGTCGGGGACCGAGTGGCCTATGCCGCCGTTCCGCCCGGGGCCTATGCCGAGGTGCGGCGCATTCCGGCGCACCGTCTGGTGAAGCTGCCTGCGGACATCTCTGCCCGCCAGGCCGCGGCCATGATGCTCCAGGGAATGACCGCGCGTTATTTGCTCAAGGGCTGCTGGCGCGTCGGCCCCGGCACCACGCTGTTGATCCACGCCGCCGCCGGCGGCGTGGGGCTGATCGTCTGCCAGTGGGCCCGGCATCTGGGCGCCACGGTGCTGGGCACGGTGGGAAGCCCCGAGAAGGCCGAACTGGCTCGGGCGCACGGTTGCCAGCACCCGATCGTTTACACCCAGGAAGACTTTGCGGCGCGCGTGAAGGCGCTCACGAACGGCAGCGGCGTCGACGTCGTGTACGACTCCGTCGGGCAGGCCACCTTCATGAAATCGCTCGATTGCCTGCGGCCCATGGGAATGATGGTTTCCTTCGGGCAGTCTTCCGGGCCGATGCCGCCCCTCGACCTGGCGGTCCTGGCTCAAAAGGGTTCGCTCTTCCTGACGCGGCCCACGCTGATGACGTACACCGCCAAACGCGATGATCTCTTGGCTCACGCGCGCGACCTGTTCGAGGTAATTCAGAGCGGCGCGGTCAAGGTCGAGGTCCGCCGCACGTACCCGCTGGCCGAGGCCTCCCGCGCCCACCGGGATTTGGAGGGGCGCAAGACGACCGGATCCTCCGTGTTCACCCTGTGATCCGATACTGCAGTTCCGCCGGAGAGCGATACTGCGACTGGGGGGGTGAGGGTTACGCGAATAACCGGTTCGATCAAAATTTCGCTTGTAATTTGGTATAGATTCTGTATTCTTGAGGCTTAATTTCAGGACCATGATATCTCCTATGGAGGAATACCGGAATGGCTGAAGAAGCGATCAAAATCAGCGGCAAGAAAAAGAGCAGCTTCATCGACCAGGTCAAGAAGCTGCTGCCCGAGGGCGGAAACCTCAATCTTTGCCTGACTTGCGGCGCCTGCTCGTCCGGATGCCCAGCCACGGGTCTGGAGGGTATGGACCCGCGCAAGTTCCTGCGCATGGCGGCCCTCGGCATGGACGAGGAAATTCTGAAGTCGGATTGGGTGTGGATGTGCACCATGTGCCAGCGCTGCATCTACGTCTGCCCGATGAAGATCGACATCCCGCAGCTGATCTTCAACGCCCGCCGCACCAAGCCTCGGGACGAGCGGCCCAAGGGCATCTTGGGCTCTTGCAACATGGCGCTGAAACACGATACCTGCAGCGCCATGGGCGCCAGCGAAGAGGATTTCCAGTTCGTGGTGGAAGACGTGGCGGAAGAAGTCCGCAACACCCAGGTGGGCTGGGAAGAACTTCAGGCCCCGGTCAACAAACAGGGTGCCATGTATTTCCTGAACCAGAACTCCCGCGAGCCGGTCACCGAGCCGGACGAAATGGTGCCGCTGTGGAAGATCCTGCACCTGGGCGGGGCGGACTGGACCTACGGGACCAAGGGTTGGGCCGCCGAGAACTACTGCATGTTCATGGCGGATGACGAAAGCTGGAAACACATCGTGGAGGTGAAGGCCAAGGCCGTAGACGACCTGGGCTGTAAATACTGGCTCAACACGGAGTGAGGGCACGAACTCTTCGCAGTCCGGGCCGGACTGAAAAAGTTCAACATCTCCCACAAATTCGAGATCAAGAGCATCATCCAACTCTATGCCGAGATGATCCGTGACGGCAGGCTCAAGGTCAACTCCGACTGGAACAAAGACCTGAAGGTCAAGTTCACGGTCCAGGATCCCTGCCAGCTCGTGCGCAAGAGCCTCGGCGACCCCGTGGCCGAAGACCTGCGCTTCGTGGTCAGGACCGTAGTGGGCGAAGAAAACTTCGTCGACATGACGCCCAACCGCTCCAACAACTACTGCTGCGGCGGCGGCGGCGGGTTCCTGCAGTCCGGCATGCCGGAGGCCCGGCGGGCGTACGGCAAGCTCAAGTTCGACCAAATCATGGCGACCGGCGCCACCTACGCCATCACCCCCTGCCACAACTGCCACGCGCAGGTGCACGACCTGAGCGAACACTACGACGGCGGCTACCACACGGTCCACCTGTGGACCATCATCTGCCTTGCCATGGGAATCCTCGGGCCGAACGAACGCACGTATCTCGGTCCGGACCTGGCCGAGCTGCTGATCCCGGAAATAAAGGAAGCCGACGAATAAAATGCAGCCTAGCGCATAGCGCAACGACTTAAAAAAAAGCAGCGCCGGAAACCCGGCGCTGCTTTTTTTTATTTTAAACCTTATGCGCTCTGCTCGTTGTCCGTTGCCATCAAGCCGCCTTCTCCAGTTTGACCGCGCAGACCTTGAACTCGGGAATCCCGCAGACCGGATCCAGGGCCGCGTTCGTCAGCCGGTTCGCGGCGGCCTGGGCGTAATGGAAGGGCAGGAACACGGTCCCCTGGACCGCCTTGGGCGAGATCTTGAGCCGCGCCTGGATGCGGCCGCGGCGGGAGGCGATGCTCACCAGCGCCCCGTCCGGCATGGCGAAGGATCTCGCGTCAGCCGGCGAAATCTCGACGAAGCATTCCGGAGCGATCTCGTTCAGCCCCTCGGTCTTCATGGTCATGGTGCCGGTATGATACTGGTAGAGCAGGCGGCCGGTGGTCAGATACAGCGGGTAGTCGCGGTCGATCGCCTCTGCCGGCGGCAGGTAGTCGATGGCGTTGAAAACGCCCTTGCCGATGGTGAATTGCTCACGGTGCAGGATCGGTGTGCCCGGATGCTCCTCGTTGGGGCATGGCCAGTGGATGCCCTGCTGTTCGATCCGCTCGTAGCTGATCCCGGCATAGGAAGGGGTCACACTGCGCAGTTCGTCCATGATCTGACGGCTATCCGCGTAGGACATGGGATAGCCCATCCGCGTGGCCACCTCGCAGACGATGCGCCAGTCCTCGCGCGCCTCCCCCGGCGGCTCGACCGCCTTGCGCACCCGCTGCACCCGGCGTTCGGTGTTGGAGAAGGTCCCGTCCTTTTCGGCGAAACACGCCGAGGGCAGCACCACGTCCGCCAGTTTGGCGGTCTCGGTCAGAAAAATGTCCTGGACCACCAGAAAGTCGAGCTTGCGCAGACTTTGTTCGGCATGGTTCAGGTCGGCATCGGACACGAGCGGATTCTCGCCGATGATGTACATGGCCTTGAGCTGGCCGTCGTGAGCCGCCGGCAGCATCTGGGTGACCTTGAGGCCGGCAAAGGCCGGCAGGTTGTCCACCTTCCAGGCCGCCGCCATCCGTCGGCGGGCGCCTTCGTCGGTCACCTTCTGATACCCGGAGAAGACATCCGGCAGCCCGCCCATGTCACAGGCGCCCTGCACGTTGTTCTGGCCGCGCAGCGGGTTCACTCCGGTGCCCGGTTGGCCGATATGGCCGCAGAGCATGGCCAGGTTGGCGAGCGATTTGACGTTGTCGGTGCCGGTGGTGTGCTGGGTGATGCCCATGCAATAAAGGATGCTGGCACGCCCCGCGCCGGCATACATGCGGGCCGCCTCGATCAGATCGGCGGCGCGGATGCCGGTGATTTTTTCGACATACTCGGGAGTGTATCTTTCCACGGTTTTGCGCAACGCCTCGAAGCCCGTGGTGCGGGCGCCCACGAACGTCTGGTCATGCAGGCCCTCGCTGACGATCACGTGCATCAGTCCGTTGATCCAGGCCACGTCGGTGCCGAGGTTCGGCCGCAGCCACTTGCGGGCGTACCGCGCCATGTTGATCCGGCGGGGGTCGACCACGATCAACTGCTTGCCCTTCAAGTGCACGGCGCGCTTGACGACGCTGGAGATGACCGGATGATTTTCGCTGGTGTTGGACCCGGTGATCAGAATCACGTCCGCCTGCTCGATGTCGGCGATGGTGTTGGTCATCGCCCCGCTTCCGAACGCCGCGGCCAGACCGGCCACGGTCGAGGAATGTCAGAGACGGGCGCAGTGGTCAATGTTGTTGGTCTGCAGCACCGCCCGCGTGAATTTCTGGGCGATATAGTTTTCCTCGTTGGTGATGCGCGCCGATGTCAGCACCCCGATGCTGTCGGGGCCCGAGCCGGCCTTGACCTCGCTCAGGCGGCGGGCGACCCGGTCCAGCGCTTCGTCCCAGGAAGCTTCCCGCAGGGCGCCGTTTTCGCGGATCAGCGGCTTTGTTAGGCGCTCGGACGAACCGACGAAATCGAAGCCGAACCGACCCTTCACGCAGAGGCTCCCGAGGTTGGGCGGCACGTTTTCGACGCCGGTGACCTGGACCACGCGGTTGTCCTTCACGTGAATCTCCTGCTGGCAGCCCACCCCGCAATAGCTGCAAGTGGTGCGCACCTTGCGGGTTTCCCAGGGCCGCACCCGATGGCGGACATCCTTCTCCACCAGCGCTCCGGTCGGGCAGGCCTGCACGCACTCGCCGCAGAACACGCAGTCCGATTCACGGTAAGGCCGGTCGCCGGCGGCCACGATCTTGCTGCGAGCACCCCGGAACCCCTGGTAGATCGCCTGGTTGACCTGCACTTCGTTGCAGGCCTGCACGCAGCGGCCGCACAGGATGCAGCGGGCGAAATCGCGCACGATGAATGGATTCACGTCCTCGATCGGGTAGCGCGGCGGGGTGGGGCTGAACCGGCCGCCAGTGACGTTATAGCGCCAGGCCAGCTCTTGAAGCCGGCAGTCCCCCCACGCCGGGCAGGGCTCCAGGTCTCCCCCGGCGCGTTTCAGCCGGCTCGCATACTCTTCGTAGCTGCGGCCGTCGGACCCCTTCACCAGACAATTGTGATTGCCGGATGCCAGCAAGAGCTGGATGACCATGCGTCGGGCGGCCATCACCTTGGGACTTTCCGTGCTCACCACCATCTTGGGGGCGGCCGGCATGACGCAGGACGCCACGAGCGACCGGGCGCCCTGGACTTCGACCACGCAGACGCGGCAGGCGCCGGTCGGCGCGGTCCCCTTGAGGTGGCAAAGGGTGGGGATGTCGATGCCGTTGCGCCGGGCCGCATCGAGAATGGTTTCACCCGGCTCAAACGTGAACTCCTGGCCGTCGATGACGATCGGATGGGCTGCAGTGGTCATAGGTCCTTCGGATGGCTATTTTGGTTAGAATGAGTGTAACATTCTTATATTAATAACTATTTTTGGCACAATCGCCAAATGGGCAAATACAGAGAATTTCTTATCCGAACACACGCACTTTGTCAATCCGCTTCGAGGCGGAGCGAAGGGCGGAGATCGATAACAGCACAAAATAGAAGCCGACGCCGAGAGCGCCGCCGACCGCATCGGCCAGAACATCCCACGCATCCGCCGTGCGGAACACGACAAAAGATTGGTGGATCTCATCGCTCAGACCGAAAAGAGCGGCCGACAGGACTGCGCAGCGGGCCAGGGACGGACCCGAAGCCGTCGGCCAACCCGACCGGTAGGCGCGGCAGAAGAGCAGGCCCAAGAGGCCATACCCGCCGGTATGCAGCAGTTTGTCGAAATACGGCAGGCGCGGGATCGACTCGGGAGCAGGATAGTGTGATTGAAATACGATGAGGGCGCTGTAGGCGATCAGTGGCAGCCAGTAATAGAGGAAAAGGCGGAAGGGGAAAGGGGAAAAAAAATGTTTCGCGGATGTCCGCAGCGGTAGCTCTTCCGCATTCCGCATTCCCCTTTCCAACTTCATTTTCGCCACTTTCCCACCTCTGACTTCCCCCTTCCGCCTTCCGAATTCCGCTTTCAAAACCCCGTTGTCGGCCGACGGCGTCCATAACGCGCCTCGCAGGGGGCGTTCTTGGTGACATGCCGCCGCAGTTTGCGGCACCAGACCGACATGAAAGTGCGGCAGCTGCCGTCGAGCGCGGCGGTTTTGGCAAAGTCCGCGCGATCGCAGCGCAGGTCGCAGAAAGTGATCCGGCTGGTCGAAACACCGGCGTTGGCCGGCGGTTTCAGGGGTGTGCGCGCGACCCGGGCCTTCATTGACCGTCCTCCGCGCCGAACCCTTCGAAGACCAGCGCGCGGCGCTGCACATTGTCGCGCACCGCATGGACGAAGCGCTCCTGCGAAACACCGTAAGCGACTTTCCCATCGAGGGTTCGCACGGCCAGCGTCCCGGCTTCCTTTTCCTTCGGCCCGATAGTGAGGGTGAGCGGGATCTGGTTCAGCTGGGCCTCCCGCACCTTGCGATTCAGGCTCTCGGTGCG
This sequence comes from Desulfobacterales bacterium, assembly GCA_030834695.1. Classification (GTDB taxonomy): domain Bacteria; phylum Desulfobacterota; class Desulfobacteria; order Desulfobacterales; family SpSt-501; genus SpSt-501. The sequence continues at coordinate 124,602 of JAUQXK010000101.1, read as the reverse complement.
GCTGTCCACCTCGGTGCGCAGGCCGGCGGCTTCGAAGCGCACCTGGACCCCCTCGGCATAGGCTGCCAGATCGTCGTTCATGGGCAGCAGGATGCCCTGAACCGGAGCCATCCACAGCGGGAATCGTCCGGCGAAATGCTCGACGAGGATCCCCAGGAACCGCTCGATGGAACCGTAGATCACGCGGTGGATCATGATCGGCCGCTTGCGCTCGTTGTCCTTGTCGACGAAATGCAGGTTGAAGCGCTCGGGCAGCGACATGTCCAGCTGGATGGTGCCGCACTGCCAGGTCCGGTTGAGCGCGTCCTTGATGTGCACATCGATTTTCGGCCCGTAGAAGGCGCCGTCGCCTTCGTTCAGCTGGTAGCCCCGGCCGTAGGCGGTCAGGGCCGATTTCAATCCGCCGGTGGCGAGCTCCCATTGTTCGTCCGTCCCGATGGACTTCTTCGGCCGCGTCGAGAGCTCCAAATGAAATCCCAGGCCGAAGGTGCCGTAGATTCGCTCCACCAGCCGCAGCACACCGAGGATTTCCTGCTCGATCTGCTCCGGGGTCATGAAGATGTGGGCGTCGTCCTGATGGAAAGCCCGCACCCGGAACAGCCCGGAGAGCACCCCGGACAGCTCGTGGCGGTGCACCAGGCCGATTTCGGAGGCCCGCAGGGGCAGGTCGCGGTAGGAATGCGGTTTACGGTTGTACAGCAGCATCCCGCCGGGGCAATTCATGGGCTTGATGGCGTACTCGGTCTCGTCGATGGAGGTCGTGTACATGTTCTCGCGGTAGTTCGCCCAGTGGCCGGAGCGCTCCCAGAGCGCACGGTTGAGAATGATCGGCGTCTTGGTCTCCACGTAACCGGCCGCGCGATGCTCACTGCGCCAGTAGTCCAAGAGGGCGTTCCAGACGACCATGCCCCTGGGATGAAAGAACGGCATGCCGGGCGCCTCGTCATGGAAACTGAACAGATCCAGGGCCTGGCCGATCTTGCGGTGGTTGCGGCGCTTGGCCTCCTCCAGGAAATGCAGGTAGGCCTCCAGCTCCTTTTTATCGAAGTAGGCCGTGCCGTAAATGCGCTGCAGCTGGGCGCGGGTCGGATCGGCGCGCCAGTAGGCGCCGGAAACCTTGAGCAGCTTGATGGCCTTGACCAAGCCCGTGTGGGGCACGTGCGGTCCGCGGCACAGGTCGGCGAACTCCCCTTGCTCGTAGACCGAAATGGTGCCTTCCGCCAGGTCCTGGATCATCTCCAGCTTGTAGGGCTCTTCCCGGTAGGCCTCCAGCGCCTCGGCCTTGGTCACCTCGCGCCGGCGGATGGGGATCTTGGCCTTGACGATTTTCTGGATCTCGGCTTCGATTTTCGGAAAGTCTTCTTCGGACACCGGCGGCATGTCGATATCGTAGTAGAAACCCTCTTCAACCACGGGACCGATGGTCAATTTGGCCCCCTTGTAAAGGCGCAGGATGGCCTGGGCCATGACATGGGCCGCGCTATGGCGCATGATCTCGAGCGCCTCGGGGTCTTTGGTGGTGACCAGCCGCACGGTCGCATCACGCTCGATGCGCGTGTTCAGGTCGACCAGGCGATGGTCCAGCTCCATGGCGACACAGTTGCGGGCCAGCCCGTCGGAGATGCTGGCGGCCACCTCCAGGCCGGAAACGGCCTGATCAAAAGCCTTTATGTTCCCATCCGGAAGTGTTATGCTAATCATAGTAGGATGTTCTCCTAAGCGCTTTTTTTCAATGTTACACCCATTCGACGGATGGCACAACGGCCGCCGACGGGTCGGTGCAGGCACTCGACGAAATTAAACCCTTAAGAAAAAGGAACGAGCGGGTCAAGTAGAAAAAATGCCTTCCGATGGATCTCTTCGCTATGACATTGTTGCGACTCCGGCGGATCTCCAATCCCTGGCCGCAGAACTTGAAACTGAAACCGTCTTCGGCGTCGACCTGGAAGCCGATTCCATGTATCATTTCCAGGAAAAGGTCTGCCTGCTGCAGCTGGCCAGCAGCCGGCGCAATGTGGTGGTGGACACCATCGCGCTCACCGATCTGTCGCCCCTGAAAGCCGCCTTCCGTAGTTCCGACATCCGCAAAGTGTTCCATGGCGCCGACTACGACGTACGCTGCCTTTACCGGGACTTCGATATCCGCGTCAGCAATCTTTTCGACACCCAATGCGCCTGCCGTTTCCTCGGGTTCAAGGAGACCAGCCTCGAAGCCGTTGTCAAGCAGCTCTTCGGCGTGGCGTTGGACAAGAAATACCAGCGCAAGGACTGGTCGAGACGGCCCCTGCCGAAAGAGATGCTGGCTTACGCCGCCACCGATGTGTGTTACCTGCTGCCGTTGGCGCAGGCCCTGGAAGCCGAGCTGGTCGCCAAGGACCGCCTGGCCTGGCTGGGGGAGGAGTGCCGGCTGTTGAGCAAAGTGAGGCCATCGGCCGGCGAAGACGGCCCCTTGTTTTTGCACTGCAAAGGCGCCGGGAAGCTGGACCCCAGCAGTCTGGCGGTGCTCGAGCTGTTGCTGAGGCTGCGCCGCAAGATCGCCCGGCACAAGGACCGTCCGTTGTTCAAGGTCTTCAACCACGACGCCCTGCTGCGGCTGGCCGAGGTTCGGCCGGCTGACCTCGGCGAGCTGGAAAAGACGGGCGCCCTAAGCCCATCCCAGATCGAACGCCACGGCAGCGACATCCTGGCCGCCATCCAAAAGGCCCTGCACCTGCCGGCCGCCGAACTGCCGCGCTACCCGTTCAGGAAGCCGAAAACGATGCCCGCGGCCGTGTCGGATCGCATTCGCGTCCTGCGGCGCTGGCGCGAAACCCAGGCGCGCCGGCTGAAAATAGAGCCTTCCCTGATCTGCTCCAAGGCGGCCATGGCCGCCATCGCCGAACGCCGGCCCATGAAACCGGAGGACCTTGCCGAAATCCCCGAGCTGCGCGCCTGGCAGCGCAAGAGCTTCGGCAGAGACATCCTCGCCGCCCTTCCGAAAGAGCGCTGAGGCGTGCATGGAAGAACGGGTATTCTTCACATCCGGCAACCTGCGCATCGAAGGGATGCTCGAAACCGCATCGCCCACGCGCGGAGCGGTCATCACCCACCCCCACCCGCTCTACGGCGGCGACATGGACAACCCCGTGGTCATCGCCGTGCGGCACGCTTATCTGCGTCAGGGGTTCAGTACCCTGCGTTTTAATTTCCGGGGAGTGGGCGAGAGCGAGGGCCGCTATGAAAACGGTGCCGGCGAACGCCGGGATGTCGGCGCGGCCCTGGCCTTTTTGGCCGGCCGGGGCGTCACGGCCGTCGACCTTGCGGGCTATTCGTTCGGAGCCTGGGTCAATGCCGGCACGGGCGGCGGCTTCCAGCGCATGGTGATGGTCTCACCGCCCGTTGCCTTCATCAGCTTCGATCCGCCGGCCCCCATCCCGGCCCTGCAACTGATCGTCACCGGAGGCCGGGACGAGATCGCGCCGGCTCGTACGATCTCGACCTATCGGGACCACTGGAATCCCGCCGCCGCCTTCGAGGTGCTCCCCGACGCGGACCACTTTTACACTGGACATTTCAGGACGCTCGAGGATACGATTGCAGGCTATGTTGAGACGGACCCTGTCAGGGTCTCTTTGTGATATTCCGCCTTTTGCAGGAGGACCGACATGGACGCGAAGCACAAAATTCTCATAATCGACGATAGCCAGGAAACCGTTGCCGGTCTAAAGGGCTTCCTCGACGGAAAATACGACATCGTGATGGCTCATGACGGCGCAGAGGGCATCCAGGCGTTTGAAAACGACAAGGATGGCATTCACCTGATCATAACCGATTTGGTGATGCCTTCATTCAGCGGTGTCTCCCTGATAGGGGCCATCAAGCAAAAATACCCGAAAATACCCATTATCGCGATGACCGGTTGGGGCCATCATCCCAAAGCGCTCGCATCGGAGGCGAAAGCCGATTTGATATTGGATAAGCCGTTCGAAATGGAGGAGCTGGATCGGGCCATCAAGAAGCTTCTTTCTTAAGTCAGCCTATCGCGAAAATGAAGGCTTCAACAGGCAATACCGAGGGCCTGAAACCCAGCAGAAATCATCTGCCCACGATCCTGGCCACCATCTCTGCGGATGGGCCGAGCGGGCCGCTCGTACCGGAACTGAAGGCCCTGTTTCCGGGCTCACCTTGCATCTTCAAGGCTCGATGACTCTCCACACGGTCTTCTTACGGCCCGTCAGCCGCTGGTAGGTCACCGCCGGATGGCCGACGGCAATGACGGCGTGCACGCTTTCCTCCCGGGGAATTTTCAGCAGTTCCTTTATCCGGACGTCTTTCTGAATGGCGCTGACGGCGAACCCGATCAGACAGGTACCCAGACCCAGCGCGTGCGCACCGAGCAGGATGTTCTGGGCGGCGAGCAGGGCGTCTTCGGCCGGGCAGCTTCCCCCGGGCCTTGAGCCGACGATGATGCCGGCGGGAGCCCCGTGGGTCAGCCGATCCAAGCCGCGCTCCTCCCAATCGGCCAGGCCTTCCGCTACGCTCGGGTGGTAATCCCGGTAGTAATCCGCAAGCTCCGGCCGGCCGACCAGACGCAGGCCGTGCCGCAGCAACGGGTTCCGGGCCATGCGGTTGAGGCGATTGAAGAATGCGCCCACGGCATGACCGAGCGCCAGTACCGCAGCGCGGGTGGGCAGGATGGTAAAGGTCCAGCTCTGGCTGTTCGTTCCGGACGGCGCGGCGGCGCCGATCCTGACAAGATCCTCCAAAAGCGTGCGGTCCACCGCTTTGGAATCGAAACAACGGCAGGAGCGCCGCGAGGCCATCAGCCGCACCAGTTCGCCCGTGTTGAAGGCGCCGTAGGGCAGCCAATCCGTACGGCAGTCAAATGAATGGAACCGGTAACTGTGCGGATCGAGGGCCTCCACCCGCACCGCTTCCACCGGACAGACCGCCGCACAGTGGCCGCAACCCAGCGAGCGAGCGCCCGTCACCGCGGCCTTGCCGTCCTGCATGGAGATGGTCTGCGACGGGCAGACGCGCACGCACTCGCCGCAGCCGATGCAGCGCTCGCGGTCGATGACGGTGGTGACGGTGCGATCAACCATTGGAGGCCGCTATTTCGCCTTGATCTCGCCGCGCAGGATTTGTTTTAATCCTGCCAGCGTGCCTTTCCAGGCGGTATCCTCGCCGGCCATGATTGCCACGATCACGTCTTTTTCCACGCTGATCTCCAGGACGATCTCCTCGCCGCCCACCTTGAAGACCGCCTCGGCCCAGCGTTCGGCCGGCAGCCCGGTGGCTTCGCAGTCGTAGTCCGTTCGTAGTTCTCCGGTCATCCTGATTTCGGACATGACCCTCTCCTGTTTTTGATAGGGCTAAATCAAGGCATGCAGCTTCGCCATCAACTCGTCGGCCGCGCTGCCCGTGAAGCAATAGCGCATCTCCAGGAAACGCCGGCGCAGACGGATGGCCGCATCCTTCACGGGAGTGCGTTTCAGGGTGCAGTCGGCCATGAGCTGCGCCAGTTCGGCGAAGTCGGCCGGCTGCATGCCGAAGCGCGTCATCTCCTGCACACCCATCCGCAGTGCGCCGGAGGCGGTGAAGCCTTCTTCATCCGGTGCGGCCTGGTAGTTCAACACAATGTGGTTGTCCTCAAGCCGCCGGGCGACTTCGGCGCCTTTGGCGTAGCCGACCCGCACGATGACCTGGTGGGTCTCGGTGAAGCCGATCGCCGGATCGCCGGCCACATCCAGCCCGGCGTCCGCCAGGGACCGCGCGAAGGCCTTGGCGTTCGCGATGACGGCCGGCTGATAGCTCTCCTTGAAGTGGTTCATTTCATAGGCCGCCAGCAGCAGGCCGAGCAGGGTGCCGAGGTGGTGATTGCTGAGACTGCCCGGGAAAGTCCGGCGCTGGATGGCCTCCCAGAGCGGATAGCGCGGATGCTCGGGGGTGACGTTCGCCGAGATGATGCCGCGCTGGGTCCCGAAATAGGTTTTATGCGTCGAGCCGGTCACGAGGTCCGCGCCTTCCTGGAAGGGACGCTGGAAATGCCGTCCCACCAGCCCGAGCACGTGGGCCATATCGTACATCAAGACCGCGTCGAGGTTCAGCTCGGTCAGCGCCGCGCGGATCGCGGCAACCGGCTCGCGATGCAGTGTCATGCTCTTTCCGAGAATGATCAGCTCCGGCCGGTGCTCGGCCAGTAGCACGCGGGTTCCTGCGATGTCGATCTGGTAAGGATTTTCCGGCAGCACCGGAAAATTCACGACGGCCGGTTTCTCCCACCGGCTGTCGCGCATGACGAAATCCCGCAGCGCGCCCATGGGCTGGGCGCTGAGATGGCCGCCCCGGATGATGTGGTGATTCATCACTTTGCGCAGGCGGCCCTGCTCGCGCTTGCGGTCGGCGCGGTTGAGATGATCCACCATGGCGCTGAAGACCGCCGTGTTGGCCATCTGGCCGGAAATGGTCCGGGCCTCCACTTCGCTGCAACCCAGATAGGCTTTGAGCTCCGCCGCCAGCGACTGCTCGACCTCGGCGATGAAGTCGGTCCCCTGGTAATAGAAGACATCGGCCTCCTTGAACGCCTTGACGGCCTTGTGTTCGGCATAGCGCCCGGCCGGGTCCGTGATCGACAGCAACCGTACCATGGGCGAAGCGGTCTGCTCGGAGGGAATGAGATTGATGCATTCACCTTGACGCCAGGTGTGGTTGCGCGCGGCCTTTTCCACCAGCGCGCGAACCCTGGGCAGTGGATCGGCACTCGCCGCGGCCGCCCGCCGGCTGCGGCGCTGTTCGTTCCATGCAATCGGCCAGGCCCGCGGCGGGGCTTCGTTGCGCAGGTGATAGGGCACGATGACCGCACGGGTCCGCTTGCCGCGGATGTCGACCTCGACCTCGTCGTCTTCCCGCAAATCGCTGTCCACGAGCGCCAGGCCGATCGCGCGCATGCCCTTCTCCTCGGTTTGCACCGAGTCGATACCCTCTCCCGCACTCAGCCAGTACGGCACCATCGTGCCGCTGGTGACGGTGCCGACCGGCTGGCCGCCGCGCAGCACCCGTGCACCGGCCCTGGCAATTCCCTTTTCAACAATAGCGATGGGTTGAACCAGGCGGGGGAGATCGGCGCGGCGGCTGAAGTCGCGGCCCAGGATGCGTCGATAGGCATCGAATTGCCGGCCCAGTGCCTCCCGGCCGACAAAGTCGCCTTTCAGCTCGGAAAAGCTGACGGCAAAGCGCGCCAGGCCGCAGGCGAAGATCGGAATGTCGCGGCCCTCGGGATCCCGCCCCAGCTCGTGCCCGTAAAGCGGCAGACCGGCCTCCAGGCGCAGCGTATCTCGCGCCCCCAGACCGACCGGCTGAGCCCCTTCGGCGATCAGCCGGTCCCAAAGCGCCGGCGCCGTGGAAGCGTCGATGAAAAGCTCAAAGCCGATCGGCTCACCGGTGTATCCGGTGCGGGCCAGCAGCAGCGGGGTGCGGTCGAAGGCTGCGCTTCCCAGGCGATTGCGCAGCGGCTCCGGTAGGCGGCCGGATTCCAGGATCGCAGCCAGGATGTCTCTTGCGGCCGGGCCCTGAAGGCTGAGCATGGCAAGCTCCGCGGTGAGGTCCGTCAGCTCTGCCGATGGATAGCTCCGGGCCAGCGCATTCAAGTGCTCCCAATCCTTCTGACGGTTGGAGGCGTTCACCACCAGCAGGTACTCCTCGGCCACAAACCGGTAAAGATAGGCGTCGTCCAGGGCTCCGCCGTCGGAGGCCGGGATCATGGTGTACTGAGCCTCGCCGACCTCCAGCGCTGCGGCATTGTTGCTGAGCGCGTGCTGCAGCAGAGGCAGCGCGTCTCCGCCGCGCAGTCGGAAACGCCCCATGTGGGAAACATCGAAAAGCCCGGACCGGCGGCGGGTCGCCAGGTGCTCCTGGACGATGCCCGCGGGATACTGCACGGGCATTTCCCAGCCTCCGAATTCCACCAGGGTGGCTCCGAGGCGGGCATGACGATCATGCAACACGGTCCGCATAAGTTCTCCCATGGCTCCTCCTTCCGAATGAATGGCCGGCGGCAGCGGGCCGCGCGCCGAGTGTGTGTGCATTTAACCCTGAAAGACCCATGAGTGTCAATCGGTTCTCCGATCTCGACTTTTAGCGGCAGGTGAGTTAATGGATTTCATGCTGTTACCCCGGAAGACCTGGCAACATGCATCCTACACCCCGCTTAAATAGGAGGTCCGCTGATGGCCGTAACGACAACCTTGCATTGGCTCAACGACAAACATTTTGTGGGTATCGACTCCGGCAACCACTCGGTGGTTTTATCGGGGCAGGCCGATGGCATCGGCGTCAAGCCTTCGGAAATGCTTCTGATCGCATTGGCGTCCTGCTCATCCGTGGATGTGGTCGAAATTCTCGCCAAAAAGCGCCTGAAGCTGACGCTGCTTGAGGTGGTGACTACCGGCGAGCGCGACCCGGAACCGCCATGGCCCTACCGCAGCATTCACTTGAAATATCGCCTGGCCGGACATGGGCTTACGCCGAAGGCCGTCGAACAGGCCATCAATCTTTCCCAGGAAAAGTATTGTTCGGTAGCCGCTACGGTCCGCGGGGTGGCCAGGATCACTACCGAATATGAAATCATCTCTACACCGTAATCCAAGCCTGCCGGATTCGTTTTCCGGCCATTGATCGCCATCGGCAGCCGGATTCATGCGCTCCAACCGGGCCTTGTCGGATAACCGATGTCCAAAACCGTCCATTTTTTTCTATAACCACCTAATTTAAGTATGGATTTGACTATTTTAACCGATGCTGATAGAATATCTTCATTTGGTGTGGTTCCAAACGAGGCGTCACATGGACGCATGTCTTCGCCAATCCTTAAGACCACCACCGAAGAGAGGTCATTCATGCTTACCGCTGACCCCCAGGCGGGAAAATACGGCATCACTGTGAGGCTCTTCAACCTGATCGGTCTCCTGCCCAAGGATCAGCAGCTTATCCTGATGAAACAGCTGGTTGGCGACAGGGTCACCGAATACCTCTTTAAGCTGATCGTCGAAATGTCCGAGGACCAGCAACTGCTCCTGCTGGAACAGATGGGCCACCCTCTGGAAATCGAGGCCCCCGAGACGACTATCAGCTTGGAGGGCACCGAGCCGTCCATGCGTGAAAACCCCCGCAAATCCTGTCTCATCAACGCCAACTACCGAATCCAGGGAAGCAGCTTTCGGAGCTACATATTGGATATCAGCATCGGAGGCGTTTTCATCGAGACCAGCGAACGGGTCCCGGTGGGTGAAAATATCGTCCTCAACTTCACGCTGCCCAGCCTGTCGCAGCCTTTCACCATGGCGGGAAAAATCGCTTGGAGCGGCCCTCAGGGGTTCGGTGTCAAATTTGAGGGCATCCCCAAACCTCATGGAAGCGCCATTAAAAAATATGTCGAAAAAGAGTAGCGGACCGGCCGCACGCAACGCTTGAAACGCGTCGCGATCGGGGATTGGAACCAAATGAAATACCGTATCATCATCGCAGCGCTTTTTTTTGTCATCCCCGGCCTGTCCTACCTCAACGCGGACATCTACCGGTGGACGGATTCGAAAGGCAATGTCGCCTACGGCAACCTGCCCCCTTCGGACGCCAGCAACGTGAAGCTGATGTTTCGGGAGGCGCCTGGAGGCCCCGGAACCAAACCCCTTGCTCCGCAGGACGATTCCAGCAGCGTGGAAGCGATCGTTCGCGGCCTCGACGAAGAAGTGCAACGCGAGGAGCAGGCCCGCCAGGAAGCCGAGTCGACAAAACCGAGTGCGCCGCTGAAGCAGGAAGAAATGATTGCGGTCGAAAAAGCGAATCTCGAAAAAAAGATCAACGAGCTTGAAGCGTTGCCCCTTGATCACTTCGGTTCACAGAAAAATAAACGCATCCGCATCGGCTACTATCAATATCGGCTGGAGACCCTCCTGACGAACCCCGAGGATTATTTCAACAATCCCGAACCCTTCGAAGGCAATATCAAACCACGTTCAAAAACACCCTAATTTTTCCATTGCGTTTAATCTAAAAAGCGTCTATATATTGTGTATAGTCTATCATGCGTCCCCTATTTGGGGGTTCATATATCGGCTTTATTAGAAGCCGAGCTTTTTCTTCAAGCCAGCAAAGAGGCTGAAAAATGCACGACCACGACGGCAACCCCAAAGACGACTTTGTCATGAGCGGAAAGCAGGCGGGCAGCGACGATCGCGAGGAATCCTACGGTTATTCCCAGAATGAAGACAGCCGCCGGCCGAAGTCCATGAAACCCGTTTTGATCGGCGGCGGCATTCTCCTCGTGGCCGTCATCGTCATTTTGATGTTTCTTTCCAGCGCCCCGAAAACCGCCGAAAGAGATCTAATCAAGAGCCTTGAAACCCGGCTGAAGAACATTGAAGAAAAACTTGCTAAGCTGGAATGGATCGATACCGGCATGGCCCGGCTGGAGCGCAAGGAAAAAGAAATGGCCTCCATCTCCGAGCGCATGGCCCAGCTCGATAGCACGTTGACCAAAAAGGTCGACCAACTGTCCAGGGATATGAGCAAACCTGCGGTCAAACCGACGGAACCCGCTGCTCCCAAGCCCGAAAGTGCGGCGCACAAGCCGGACCCGGTGGTCCAGAAACCCGCTGCACCGGCCAAGGTTGAAAAAGACCCAAAGGCCAGGATGCACGCGGTTCAAAAAGGCGAGACCATTTACGGAATAAGCCGCAAGTATGGGATTCCCGCTGATCAGTTAATGAAATTGAACAAGCTAAATCCCAATGATCCGATCAAACCGGGCCAGCAGTTGATGCTGGGCCCGGCCAAGTCTGGCTAAGGATAGGACCCCCCGCGTCGATTTCACTCACTTTTCATCGTAACGCTCCGGTTCCGTTTTCGAAAAGAGCCGGAGCGTTTTAGTTTCCCGAAAACCTGCAGAGCCCAACGGATCTGCAGGTTTTCGTTTTTTTCGATAAGCGCTTACCGCCATTCCGACACCTGCTATCGCCGCGGCTTTAGAATCAAACCGACTCATATTCATTACTAATCAATTAATTATTTTTTCGTAATTAAGCAAATAATAAATTTTTTATCTTGACATATTGATTATCGATTTTAAATTTTCGCCAGTAAAGGAAAATCCTAAAACCAAAATCATGAAAGGAGAATTCAATATGATTTACAGAAGACTTCTAGGATTTCCGAGCTGGGAATTCAAGAGTCCATTTGCCGAACTCGAGCGCATGAAACGTCAAATGGACCGATTGATGGAAGGCTTTGGCGGCGCCTATCAAAGGCCTTACGCCGGCGTGTTTCCGCTGATCAACCTGACCGAAAGCAAAGACAGTTATTTCATCCGGGCGGAACTCCCCGGCGTGGTTGCCGGAGAACTCGACATCCAGGCGACCGCCAATAGCGTTGCGGTTAGCGGCGAACGCAAGATCCCTGCGGAAAACAAGGACGCCCGCTGGCATCGCCGGGAGCGCGAAGCCGGAAAGTTTTCCCGAATGATCGCCATGCCCGGCGAGATCGATCCGAACAAGGTGGATGCCAGCCTGGTCAACGGCATTCTCACCGTCGTGGTTCCCAAGGCGGAAGTTGCCAAGCCGCGCCAGATCGCTGTGCGATAGGAATGAAAGGAGGTGAACAAAATGGCAGACGGCAAGGATATCACAGTCAAAGAAAAACAGGAGCTGACGACTCCGGCCGAACAGACGACCCCGGGTGCGGTGTTCACTCCTCAGGTGGACATTTTTGAAACCGAGAAGGAGATCACGTTGCTGGCCGATATCCCCGGAGTCAAATCCGAGAAGCTTAACATCGACCTGCGCGACAACATCCTGACCATCACCGGAGACATCGAAGCGGTGGGGTCCGTTGCAGAGGAGGGCGTGCTCATCGAGTACGATACCGGGCGATTCTATCGGCAGTTCACCCTTTCGGAGGTGATCGACCAGAACAAGATCGACGCCAAACTGGGAGACGGCGTTCTTCGCCTCACCCTTCCCAAGGTCGAAAAGGCCACCCCCCGCAGGATTGCCATAAAGGCAACTTGATTCTACGGTGGCCGGACCTCCCCAGGTCCTGAATCGGAAAACGCTCGCCGGCCGAACCGAGTAACGGATTCGGCCGGCGAGCGTTTAATGATCAGTGCATCCGCGCGATCTCACCGGCGGTCTTGATCTCTGCCGGCAGATCATCAATTTGGATTACCAGTTCCACGCCGAGAGCAAACGCCCGCTCAATCACGTTTTCCAATTGAATGACGTTGCCCGGCCAGTTGTAGCTCAACAAGTAGTCCATGGCCTCGGGTGCCACGGCCAGGACCTTTTTTCCGCTCTTGGCGTTGAACTGATCCAAAAAGTGATTGATGAGCAGGCAGATGTCCTCCTTGCGGTCCCTTAGCGGCGGCATCTGGATAAAAACCTCGGACAGGCAGGCGTGCAGGCCTTTGTCCAGGATGCCTTTCGCCAGTGCCTCTTTAACGACCCTGTTGGTGGAGGCGATGAGCCGGGGTCCGGCCCCGGACGCGGCGTCCGCATGGCGTTCACGCAAAAGCTCGGCCAGGGCGGCCTGGGCGGATTCCGGCAGTTCGCAGATGTCATCCAGAAACAAGGAGCCTTCCGCCGCGCCTTGGAGCATTTCGTGCACACGCTCCGCCGAAGCCTCCGCCGCTGCGCCCCGAAACAGGCTCTTGCAGGACACGGCCACAAAAGGTTTGGGGTTGCGGTCGCTGGTGCGATGGATCATGTGAGCCGTCAACTCCTTGCCCGTGCCGCTTTCGCCCTCGATCAGGACGTTCGCACCAGTCCGCCGGATGCGGTCGACGATGTCGTAAATCTCCTGCATCTTGAGGCTGATGCCGACCAGTCCTTCGTACCGGTGCCGTTCCTTAACTCGCGTTTTCAGAACGATCTTTTCCTGCTTGAGTTTTTTGGCGTCGAGGATGCGGTCGATGATGATCTTCAGCACATTCAGCTTGAAGGGTTTCTGAAGATAGTCATAGCTTCCGAACTTCATGGCCTTGATGGCCGATTCCATCGAGCCGTGGCCGGTAACGATGATCACCTCGGTCTCCGGCCGGTATTCCTTGATGGCCGACAGCAGATCCAGCCCGTCGATGTCGGGCATCTTGATGTCCGTGAAAACAATGGCGTAGGGTTGAGCCTTGATCCGCTCCAGGGCCTGCATGCCGTTGTCGACCACCTCCACCCGGTATCCGATTTCCGACAGGTACTCCCGGACCAGCTCCAGAATCGTACGGTCGTCGTCCACAAACAGAATTTCCGCATCGCTCGTCGACATTAGATATCCCCCGCGGGTTTTTCGAGCTGATACCGCTTGATCTTTTCCACCAGCGTGGTGCGCTTGATTTGGAGCAGATCCGCAGCGCGGTTCTTGACCCAGTTGGTTTTTTCAAGCGCGCTCAGAATCAGCGCCTTTTCGAACTCCGAAACCGCTGTTTGAAACGAAATGCCTTCCTCTCCCCCGCTCGCGCCCCTTCGCCGGCCGGCCGGCGCTTCGTCCATCCGGACCTTTTCCGGCAAATCGTCCGCTCCCAGGGTATTTCCGTCCTTGAGGACCACGATGCGTTCGATCGTGTTTTTTAGCTCGCGCACGTTGCCGTACCATGGATAGTTCATCAATAGTTGCATGGCTTCCGGCGCAACTTTCATGACGTTCTTCTGGTTTTTGCGGGCGAACTCTTCGAGGAAGTGATGCACGAGAAACGGAATATCGCTTTTGTGCTCCCGCAGCGCAGGCAGCATGATGGGAATCACGTAAAGCCGATAAAAAAGATCTTCTCGGAAATGGCCCTTCTGAACCTCTTCCTCCAGGTCGCGGTGCGTCGCCGCGATGATGCGCGCATCCACCTTGATGGTCTCGCGGCCGCCGACGCGCTCGAACTCCCCCTCTTCCAGCACGCGCAGCACCTTCACTTGGAGATCGGCGCTCATGTCGCCGATCTCGTCCAGGAAGATGGTGCCGCCGTTGGCCATCTCGAACTTTCCGGGTTTGTCCGCCACCGCTCCCGTGAAAGCGCCGCGGCGGTAGCCGAAGAATTCACTCTCCAGCAGGCCCTCCGGCGTAGCCCCGCAATTGATCTGGATCAGCGGCTTGCTGCGGCGCGGCGAGCACTCATGGATGGCCCGGGCGATCACTCCCTTGCCGGTGCCGGTTTCGCCATTGAGCATGATGGTGGTGTCGCTTCCGGCCACCTTCTCGACCATGCGAAAAATACTCTTCATCGGCGGGCTTTGCCCGATGATGTCCTTGAAGGCCGTTGGTGGGGAGCTCGCGATAGGGATGATCTTGTTGGACGTAAGGTTGGAACCACTCATGGAATTCTTCCCGAGATAGCTGTCCATCGAGCTGTCGGTAGATTTGCCGGCGTTTTTTTGATAGCAGTTTTTCTTAAAAATCGCAATCGAGGATTTGGACACCTTTAATGAAACCCCATCTGACCATCGGCGTGCGCGAACTGGTCGAGTTTGTGCTGCGCAGCGGCGATCTGAACGTCGAGTTTTCCGGGGCCTCCCGCGCGGCCGACGCCATCAAGCTGCACCAGAGGATTCAATATTCGCGGCCGGTCGGGTACGCAGCGGAAGTCACCATCGCCCACCAAGTGGAAACACCGGACCTGGTGCTGGACATCACCGGTCGGATAGACGGCGTATTTGAAAGCGGCGCCGTTCCGGTCATCGACGAGATCAAGACCACCCGCCGCAACCCGGAAGAATGCCTGCGCGAGGATAACCCCCTCCATTGGGGGCAGGCCAAAGTCTATGCCTTTCTTTACGCCGCGGAACACGACCTGACCGAAGCCGGTGTTCAATTGACCTATGCGCGGTTGGAGACAGGCGCCTCCCGGGACATCCGCCGTTTTTTTACCCGGAGCGAACTGCAGTCGTTTTTCGAGGACCTCGTCGGGCGGTATCTGCAATGGGCAATGCTCATCACCCATTGGCAGCGTCGACGGGATGCTGCCGGCCGGCAGCTTGCGTTTCCGTTCGAGGACTATCGTCCCGGCCAGCGCGAAATGGTGGACGCGGTCGGCCGGACCATCCAGGAGGCCGGCCGGATTTTTATCCAGGCCGCTACCGGCATCGGCAAGACCATGGCCGTGCTCTTCCCTGCCGTATGCTCCGTCGCCGAGCGCGCCGGCTCAAAGGTCTTCTATTTGACCGCCCGCACCACGACCCGCATGGCGGCTGAAAAAGCCCTGGACGAGCTGCGGGCGAGGGGCTTGCGCTTGAAGACGCTCGCCCTGACCGCCAAGGAAAAGGCCTGCTTCAACCCCGACCATGCCTGCCGCCCCGAGGAATGCGACTTCGCCCGCGGCCACTATGATCGACTGCCGGCGGCCCGCCGCGCCCTGTTTGATGAGGATGCCTGGACGCGCGAGGCCGTAGCCGCAACCGCACAGAAATTTCGGGTGTGCCCCTTTGAGTTCTCCCTTGATCTCTCTCGTTGGGCCGACCTGATCATCGGTGACTACAACTACGCCTTCGATCCCAAGGCCTATTTGCGCCATTTCTTTTTAGAGCGAACCGGCGACCATGTTTTTCTGGTTGACGAGGCCCACAACCTGGTGGATCGGTCCCGCGAAATGTTCTCGGCCGAACTCCGCAAGCAGCCGTTCCTGGAACTGCGCCGGGCGGTGAAGGGCAGCCTTCCGGCGGTTTACCGCTGCCTGGGAAAGATCAACCGCTGGATGCTGGCGGCCCGCCAGCGCGTCGAAGCGGCCGGCGCACCGATCGCCGACCGCAGCGCACCGGACGAGCTCTATCCCTTGCTGCGCGATTTCATGGCCGCCGCCGAGAAATGGCTTGAGAAGAATCTTAAATCCGTTTTTCGGGAGGAGCTTCTGGAGCGCTATTTCGAAACCGGCGGCTTCCTGCGCGTGGCCGAACAATTCGATGAAAGCTATGCGGCCTGCTATGAGACCCTATCTCCCGATGTACGGCTCAAGCTCTTTTGCATCGACCCGTCGCGGCAGATCGGCGCGGCCTTGGCTCGCTGTGGTTCGGCCGTATTTTTCTCGGCGACGCTGACCCCGCTGGATTACTTCCAGACGATGCTCGCCAGCACATCCGCCGAAACCTTGTCCCTGCCCTCGCCGTTTCCGTCCGAGAACTTGGCCGTGTTCGTCGCCGACCGGCTGTCGACCTACTATCGGCACCGCGACCGCACCAAGTCCGAGGTGGCCCGAATCCTTCACTGCATGGTGGAAACTCGGGCGGGCAATTACCTCCTCTTTTTCCCGTCCTACCAGTACCTGCGGTTGGTGCTGGAGGCATTTCAGGCGGCACGCCCGGATATCGGCGTGATCGTCCAGCAGCCGGGCATGGGCGAGCGGCAACGCGAGGCCTTTCTGGAGCGTTTCGAAACCGACAACCCGCGCACCCTGGTCGGCTTTGCCGTCATGGGCGGCATCTTCGGCGAAGGGATCGATTTGGTTGGGACGCGGCTTTCCGGAGCGGCGGTCGTCGGCGTGGGGCTGCCGGCCGTCGGCCTGGAGCGGGAGCTGATCCGCAGCTACTTCGCGGACCGCCTGGAGCAGGGCTTCGAATACGCCTACCTGTACCCCGGCATCAACCGCGTGCTGCAGGCCGCCGGCCGGGTCATCCGCTCCGAAACCGACCGCGGGGTCGTTCTGCTGATCGACCAGCGCTACGGTTCAGAGCACTACCGGGCGCTGTTGCCCGAGGGATGGCGGCCGCGACCGATAAGGAATCCTGACGATTTCGCCGGCGGTCTGCTGAGATTCTGGACCGAGATGTCCGTCCCGCCGAAAATCGGATAGGTTTCCGACCCGGCTGTGGAGCCGGGTCCATCCGGCAGGGATACGTCCACCACGGCAAGCGGTTTCCGGTATTCGTCGGCAGCCGCCCCAAAAACCGCCGCAGCCCGCTGAAATTGACATATCAGGCCTTTTCAGATAATTTTATGCCATCCTCATAGCTACCCGATGGCTTTCAAGGAGGGCTGCGATGAAATCGATGATCCTCTTGGCGTCGTTGGTCATTGCATTGGTGGCGGACACCGGTGCTCAGGCGCAGAGCAAAGTGTATACCTGGACCGACTCCCGCGGGAAACTGTATATCACCGACGATCCCCCGCCGGTGGACGCCAGCGTCAAAGACGTCGTCGAGGATTCGGCGGTGACGCCGGCCGAAGCCAGGCAGCGTCAGCAGCAACGTCTGCAGCGCGACGAGGCGCGGCTGGATGACAAGCGCCGTTCCGATCTTGAGGGCATCCTCCGCCGCGCACGCGAAGCGGACGAACAAGCGCAGGAAGCTGTCCAGAAAGCGGATGAACAAACCCAGCACGCGTTGGAGTACCGCAAACGCTTCGGCAACACGCCGTCACGCCGGGAGCAGTTCAAATACAAGATCCGGGCCGAGGAAGAAAAGGCCGAAGCGGCCCGGGCCGAAGCACAGCGAGCCATCGATACGGCGCGGGCCGCATCAGAAGAAGCTCGCACGGCTCTCAACCCACCGCAACCGGGCAAGCCCTAGAAACTAGAAAACTGGAATGATAGATACCGCGTATCGCAACTGGTTCTTGGCGGCTCGGCCGTGGTCCTTCACCATGACCGCCATTTCCGTCAGTGTCGGCAGCGCCGTCGCCGCGGTGGAGGGGGCTTTCTCCTGGCCGCTGTACCTCTTGACCCTGATCGCAGCGGTCCTGATGCACGCGGCCAGCAACCTCATCAACGACTATGACGATGTGCGGCACGGCGTGGACAGCCCGGACGTCCCGACGGCGCGCTACCGCCCACACCCCTTGATGGAGGGGCGACTCCAACTGGATCAGGTTCGCATCGCGGCCTACCTGCTCTATCTCCTCGCTGCACTGATCGGTGTCTTCCTGACCGCCACCCGCGGCATGCTGGTGCTCGTCCTGGGGATCATCGGAACGGCGGCCGGAATCACGTATACGGCTGCACCGCTGAATTACAAATACAAGGCGCTGGGCGAGTTCTCGGTGTTTCTGATGTGGGGTCCGCTGATGGTCACCGGTGCTTATTACGTTCAACAGCAGGCCGTCAGCGCCGACGCATTGCTCATCTCGATTCCCTTCGGCGTGCTCGTGGCGCTGGTTCTGCTCGCCAACAACATCCGCGACGTCCGCTATGACCGCAGCAAGGGCATTCAAACCCTGGCCATCGTGCTGGGCGAACGCAGGGGCGTTTCGTTGTATTTGGGGCTGATTGTGGCGGCCTATCTGGCGGTTGTGATCATGGCGGTGTTCGGCCCGTTGACCATCTGGTCGCTGATCGTCTTGCTGTCCACCCCGTTGGCGGTCAAGCTGCTGCGTCAGATGGCCCACAACATTCCGCTCGACGCCGATGCGCAGACCGCCAAGCTCGATACCGCGTTCGGTCTGCTGTTGGTTTTCTCGCTGGTCGTAAAGGTCTGGTGGTGACGCCCGCACACCTGCGTTTCCTGCCGCTGGCGGCGACCGTGCTTCTGGCCGCTGCATTGTGGTTTATCACATTCGCGCTGGAGTGGGCCTCCTTTTGGATCAAGATTTCGCTGTCCGCCGCGCTGCTGGCGGGCATCGCCATCGTCTTGGACCCGCGGGCACGTCATGAATTCGGCTGGGGCGGCCGGGCCGTGGCGCTCGGACTGGCGTCGGCCGCACTGCTTTACCTCATTTTCTGGACCGGGCGAACGATTTCCATCGCCATTTTTGATTTTGCCGGCCGCCAGATCGGAGGCATTTACCACAAAGGCGCCGGGATGCCCATGGGCGTCATCGCGACGCTGCTTTTTTTCGTCACGGGACCCAGCGAGGAAATTTACTGGAGAGGGTATCTCCAACGCAGCCTGATGGAACGCTTCGGCCGCTGGCCGGGATGGGCGGCCGCCACAGCCATCTACGCCGGCGTACACATCTGGTCGTTCAATTTCATGCTGGTCGGCGCCGCCGCGGTCGCCGGAGCCTTTTGGGGAGCCATGTATGCTCGCACAGGCAGCCTGGCGCCGGTTATCATCTCGCACGCCGTATGGAGCACGGTGATTTTCGCCGTTGCACCGATGCCCTGAAACATCGCCCGCACCGGTTCTACTTCCCCGCTGCGTCCACCATCTTCCGGATGACCTCCAGCAGCGGCGGCTGGAGGGTCCGCCAACGGGGCTGGATCGCCCCCCCCACGGTCCAGTTGAAATCGACGACATCGTATTTCTCTGGAATCCGGCGCTCCCCGCGCTCGCCGTAAATGCTCTCCGGGTAATATTCGATGTAGAGCATGCGCTGGGGGTCGATCTGGAAGTATCGGGCCACCGAGGTGACGACGTGGCCGGCGCAGCTGCGCACCGACATCCGGCTCTCCGGGACATCGGAGACGATGGCGATGAAAGGCCTCAGATAGGCCATGCCGCCGGAGGGGGCTTGGCTCAGATCGTAAAGCCGCAGCCGGCAGCTCCCGCTGGAGAGCTTCAGCCGCCCTCCAAACCCTTCCCAAGAATAGATGCCGTCGTAAATCAGCATACTGCTTTTCTACCGTTTTTATGTCGTGCGCCGGAAGCACCGCAGCAGGTTTTCCTCCGCCGCCGGGGCGGCTTCGCCCAAAGCCCGAATTCAAGGCGCGCCAGCCTCGCAGCCCGAGGCGTGCTTCCGGCACGCCGCAGGGCTCGCGAAGCGCCGCGCAACGCCGAAGTCGGGCTTTCGGCGAAGCCGCCTCAGCGCGTCAGCGCGCTGTACACCCGCAGCAACCGTTCCGGCAGTTCACCCACATCGGAGATGACGTGGTGTCGCGCCTTGCCGTAAAGTTCATCCAGTTTGGGATCGGCCGGCAGATTGACCGTCAGGGCATGAAACCGGATATGCCGGGCGCTCAGCTCGGCCAGTGCCTGGCGCGTGTCGGCAACGGCGTATGCGCCCTTGTAACCGGAGTCGTTTGGAAAGCCGTCGCTGAGAACGATCAGGAGCCGCACGCGGGCAGGCGCGCGCGCCAGTTGATCGGCCGCGTGGCGTATGGCCGCTCCCATGCGCGTGTTGCGCTGGGGCCGGAGTGCGCCGATCCGTCCGCGCACGGCCTCCGAAAGCGGTTCACCGAATTTCTTGATATGGAAATAATCGACTCCATGCCGGCCGCTTCCGGAGAAACCGGCGGCGGCAAAGTCATCCCCGAGGATAGACAGAGCTTCGCACAAAACGACGATGGCTTCCTTTTCGATGTCCAAAACGGAGGCATCCGTCCCCGGCACGATGTTCGCCGTCGATCGGGACACATCGGCCAGCAGCAGAACGGCCACGTCGCGCCGGTCTTTTACACGCTTGACAAACAGCCGATCCGACGGCGCGTCGCCCCTGCGGCGGTCGATACAGGCCTCGATCAGCCCGCGATAGTCGAACTCGTCGCCGTCGCGCCAGCGCCTCAGGCGCTTCAGACCCTCGGGCCGCAGGCGCTCGAATGCGGCCCGGGTGCGACGGACGAGATCACGGTGCCGTTGCAGGACCGCTTCATAGAAATTCCCTCCATCCGGTGCAAAGGCTTTCTCCCGCAAGTGCACATGCGCCTGAAGGTAATCTCCCAGGCGCGCATCCCATTCGGGGTAAAACCGAGCCGGCTCGTTCTCCAGGGGAACATCGCCCGGCGCCGCCGTATCCGGGTCCGCCATCCGCAGCAGTTCTTCCAACCGCGTTGCGCTCACGCGATCGCTCCCGAACAGCGCGTGAACATCCGCCGGCGTCAGGACCCCGGCATTCGCCGCCAGCCGTTGCCGGATGTCTGCCGTGTAAGCCGTATGCCCGGCCGCCGCGAACAACCCCTTGAGCCGGCGCGCCGCCGGTGTGAACGCCGCGGCCCCGTCCGCGGCCGGGTTCGGCCAGGGCCGCCAGCCGAACGGGGGCGTTAGCCTTCCCGGAAGGTGTCCGCGATCGGCACCCGGGCGATCGGAGCCGGACGCATGGGCCGTTTCAAAAAACCGTGCGGCCAGTTCGGCGCTCGCCTCTACGGGGCTCTCCGCGGAGATCTCGCCTTCGAAGGCATCGGATAGCGTCTGCAGCATCTCATCGATTGCGGGATCCGGATGAACCCACTCCTGCGCCGACACCGCCAGGGCGGCCCGAATCAGCAGGCCGTCGCAGAGCGTGACGAAGCGCTTCCGATCCAATGTCGCCAGCGCCGTCTGACGCAGCAGGGGGTAGAAACGGCGCACGAGGCCGGGATAACGACGCTGAAGGCAATGCCGGATGCGACCCAGTTCGAATACCGTAAAAAGATCGGCGGCCAGTTCTATGTCCGGGAACCGGTTGAAAAACCGGTCGAGATCGGAGCCCTGCAGCCCGGCGGCGGATCGATCGCTTTCGGCCGCAGGCCTGGATTCGCCGCCCGGAGGCGCTCCCCCCGTGTCCGACTCCAAGCGAGCGCCCACCGAAGGGTAGTGGTCGATCGCTTTTTCCAGATCGAAATCGGTCGTACCGAACTCGTGAAAGGACGCTTCCAGCCGCACCAGGGCCGCATAGAGGGCCAGGTTCTCCTCTTTGCGGGCGAACCGGCCGATTTCATCCGGGACATAAATGGCCGCACCGTCGGAGCAAACCATCCGGCCCCGGCCGATGGCTTTGACGAAAAAGGCGGGAAGAGCGGATAACGGCCGTATGGCAAACGCCCGACCGGTACGGATCTGCAGGTAACGCCTCAGGCGATCCTGAACCTGGGCGACCCCGACGCAAACCTGCAAACCGGCGAAGAGATTCTGGCTGGAGCGCGATTCCAGTGCCAGAAACCGCGCGGCAAGGTCGCCGTGGCGGGCGTGCACCCGCAACGCCGCATCGATAAATGCCGTCAGAGCCGGTTCCCCCAACAGATCGAGCCCCTTTTCAAGCCCCGTCAAAAAGGGCTCGACCAACCGATGATCGACCCGCAGCAGACGGCTCAACGCCGTCAACTGCCAGCACCGGTGCGGGGGCTTCCGTCTCAGCGCCGCCAGAGGCAGCGCGGCGGTGAAATAGCGGGCTTCCTCATACGTGAGGTCTCGGCGGAAGGCATCCCTCAGTAAATCCAGATAGGCGGCTGCCCCGACCGTATCGTCGCTTTTCAGCAGGTGCTCGAGGGCCTGCAACGGCGCTTTCAGCGCATAAGTTCCCTTGCCCGCCAGGGCGTCCCAGGCCAAGCGAAATCGCCGGAGAAGGTCGCCATCGCCGTATACCAGAACCGGCAGCAGGCATTCGGCCATCAGGCCGCCCTGAGTGGCGCCGGCACGGCCCGCCTCGCGGACCAACCGGCGATAGGCCTCCACCTTTTCGGGCCCGACCGCACCGGCCAGGTCCGCATATCCCGCGGCCACGCTACGACCGAAGGGGGCTGCGATGGCCAGCGCCCAGAGGGTTTCCGACGCCAGCAGCTGGATCATCGCCGGCTCGAACGCTTCCGGCTTTTCAGCCAGCCGGGACGCTACGAATTCCGCCACGCCGGGATTCACCCGCAGAAGCATTTCAAAGGATTCAGAAAACATCCTCGATCAGGTCGTAAAGCGTCTCGATCAGACGCTCATCGTCGGTGAGCGGCAGGCATACGGCGGTGCGCAGGGCCTCCCGCTCGGGAATGCCATTCCCGATCAGGCGGGCCGCATGAATGAGCAGTCGCGTGCTGGCGCCTTCGGTCAGGCCCTGCTCCCGCAGGCTGCGGATCTTGACGGCCAGGCTCACCAAATTCAACGCCGACTCCATCGATACCTGGCCCTCACGCGCCACAATCTGCGCTTCCGTCTCCTTCTCGGGGTAATCGAATTCAATGGAAACAAACCGTTGGCGGGTGCTTTGTTTGAGGTCTTTGAGGATCGACTGATACCCCGGGTTGTAAGAGATCACCATCATGAAATCCGGATGCGCGCTGACGTATTCCCCGGTCTTGTCAACCACCAACCGCCGGCGGTGGTCCGTGAGCGGATGGATGACGACGGTCGTGTCCTTGCGGGCTTCGACGACCTCGTCCAGGTAGCAGATGGCGCCGGACCGCACGGCCAGCGTCAACGGCCCGTCCATCCACACGGTTTCGTCGTTTTGAATCAGATAGCGCCCCAGCAGGTCGGAGGCGAACAAGTCCTCATGACAGGCCACGGTGATCAGCGGGCGCCGAAGGCGAAAGGCCATGTGCTCAACGAAACGGCTCTTGCCGCAGCCGGTCGGGCCCTTGAGCAGAACCGGGAGTTGGGAGGCGTAGGCGGCCTCAAAAACGGCGATCTCGCCTCCCGCCGGCAAATAATAAGGCTCCCGCTCGATAAGATAGCTTTCCAGCGCCATGCGCCTCCCTCTCTCTGTGCGTCAACCGTAGCGCCCATGTCGGGTCACGCTGGCGGAACGACTTGCCGCCGGGTTCGCATCGCGTCAAGCGGGCGCTCCCGCTTGGCCTATTCCCGGAGCCATCCAAGTTGCCATATACGCCGGGATGTAATAAACTCTTCTAATCCGCCACTCGGGTCGGGCGTTTTTGGCGACCCTGAACCCATGGCCCACTGAACCCTGGGTTTTCCTTATATACCTGGAGCCCTATGACAGACAACTCTAATGTAATGGTCCATCGCCTGAGCGCTGAGGGCCGGGAGATCGTCCTGGTCGGCACCGCCCATGTTTCCCGAGACAGCGTGCGCCTGGTCGAGGAGGTGATTCGGGCCGAGACGCCGGACACCGTCTGTGTGGAACTCTGCGCCTCGCGCCATCAGGCCCTTCGCCAGAAAGACCGCTGGCGGGATATGGACATCATCAAGGTCATCAAAGAAAAGAAAGCCTTTTTGCTGCTCTCCAACCTCCTGCTGGCTTCATTTCAAAAGCGCATTGCCAAAAAAATCGACGTAACGCCCGGAGCCGAAATGCTGAAGGCCATCGAAATGGCAGAGGCTTCCGGCGCTCAGCTTTGGCTGGCGGATCGCGATATCCGCACGACCCTGTCACGGGCCTGGCATTCCATGGGCCTGTGGAACAGGGCCAAGCTCCTCTTTCAGCTGGTGGTCTCCATGGGCCAGGCGGAAGACATCACCGAGGAGGAAATCGAGCGCATGAAGCAGCAGGACGTGCTCGAAGCCCTGCTCTCGGAAGTCGGCCGCTCCCTGCCGATGCTGAAAACGATCCTGATCGACGAACGCGACCGGTTCCTGGCCGCCAAGATCCGTCAGGCTCCCGGGAACAAGATCGTCGCCGTGGTCGGCGCCGGCCATGTGCCGGGAATCAAGCAGCACTGGAACGAGGCCATCGATCTGCCCGCCCTGGAACAACTGCCGCCGCCGGGCAAAATGGGCGCCCTGCTGAAGTGGGGGCTCCCCGGGAGCATCGTCGCTCTGTTCATTGCCGGCTTCTTTTACGGCGGTCAAGACGCCGGCACCGACATGGTGGTCCTCTGGAGCGCCTGCACCGGTGCGCTGGCCGGGCTGGGTGCCGCGCTGGCGCTCGCGCATCCGGCCACCGTCCTTTCCTCGGTCATCGTCGCCCCGTTTACCACCCTGCATCCCATGATCGCCGCAGGCTGGATTTCGGGGATGGTGGAGGCCTTTTCCCGCAAGCCGAAGGTTAAAGACCTGGAAAGCCTCCCGGACGACATTCTTTCGTTCAAAGGGTTCTGGCGCAACAAGGTCACCCGCATCCTGCTGGTGGTGGCCTTCACCAATATCGGCGCATCGGTCGGCACCCTGGTCGCCTTCCCCGTGATCGTGAAGATGCTGCTGGGTTGAGGCCGCCAGACCGGGCTCAAGGCTGAAGGCTCAACGCAACGGAAATGCGCAAATCGATCTCTGTCCCCCCGGCGTGTGGTCGATGCAAGGCCTCGCCCCTGCTCCCGGCGCATCCAACCGCCTTGAAGCGGGCGGCGGCCGGCGGCCGGATGGCCCTGGCCGTATGCCTGACCCTGCTGGCGCTGTGCAGTTGTGCCAAGCAGACTCGGCCGGAAGGCGAGCGGCCCGCGGTCCGACCGAAGACGGCCCTGCCCCAGCTGCGCTATGCCATTCAAGCCGGCGCTTTCAAAAACATCGACAACGCCGTGCGCTTGACCGGCAAGCTGCTCGCGCACAAGCTGCTGGCCTACCATTTCATTGACGAGTCGGGCTTTTACAAGGTGCGTATCGGCAATTTTCCGTCCCGTGAAGAGGCGCTCGAAAAAGCCGAGAGCCTGAAATCCGCACGCGTCATCGAAGACTACTTCATTCTGGCACCCGGAGACTACGCCGCCGCCCGGTACGAAGGCGCGGGCGATTCCCGGCTGCGGCGCGAGATCCTCCGAACGGCGGAGCGCTTCATCGGAGTGCCTTACCGGTGGGGCGGAGAGTCCACGACGGACGGCTTCGACTGCAGCGGACTCACCATGGTCGTTTATCAGTTGAACGGACTGGAGTTGCCGCGGACATCCGCGGACCAGTGGCGGACCGGGCGGCCGGTCGACCCGCATGAAATCGCTCAAGGCGACCTGGTTTTTTTCGCCACGCGCGGCAGCCGGAACATCTCCCATGTGGGGATCTATCTCGGCGGAGACCTCTTTCTGCACGCGCCGGGACGGGGCAGCACGATTCAGACGGCCTCGTTGTCCAGCGACTACTTCAGAGCGCGATACGTCGGCGCGCGATCCTATTTATGAGGACCCGGCTTCAGAGCGTGAGGACCCGGATTCAGAGCGGATCTTGACGATGGTGCGCTCATACGCCCTTCCGCCCGGCCTCTCGTAGCGCATGCGCTCGGTTTTCAGACGACCTTGCGCAAACAGTTGGATGCATTCCGGGTAAAGCTGCCACTCCTGCTCCAGCCCGCGTTGGCGGACGGCTTCCAGCGTGTCGTCCTCGTGAACCGCAAAGGCGCGCTGCCCGATAATCGGTCCCGAATCCTCGCCGTAGTCGACAAAGTGCACGGTACAGCCGGCGACCTTGCAGCCGTAACGAAAGGTGTCGCCGTATCCATCGGTGCCCGGAAAGGCCGGCAGCAGTGCCGGATGAATGTTCATGATGCGCGGCCGAGCGCGATCCGTGTTCACACGGTCGATAAAATACGGCGTCAAATTGCGCATGAACCCGGCCAGGACCAGCAGGTCAAAAGAGCCGGGCGGCATGGCCTTCAGCAGAAGCGCCTCGGCCACGGCCCGGGAGGTGAGATAAGCATCCACGGTTTTGCGGTCGGCCGATGGCGGAAAAATAGCCTGCTTGGCGCGAACGTCCTCCAATTGGAAATCCCCCGGCGGCCGGACCTTGCCGCCGTCTTGGCGGCTGGCGCGAATAACCGCCGCATAGTCTACCACAAACTCGGATATGCCATGCCGCCGGGCCCTCTCCAACCCCTTGGCGGCTGGGTTGTCCGCGCCGACGAAGACCATGTCGGCATCGATCGCACCCGTGCGGCTGGCATCGATGATCGCCTGAAGGTTGGTGCCGCCCCCTGAAATCAAAGCCCCGACACGGATTTTTTTCTTCATGGGCGCCTCCGCTGGCATGGCTGGTTGCAAAAAAATTGGTTGAGACGCACCGCGTCCGTCACCCTGCTCCGCCGGCAGGAGCAAACTCGAATTATGCCCGATTACGTTTCCGTCTGACCGCTCGGAGGGCGGGTGCCGGCCCGCCCGGGTTGACATCGATAGGCTTTGACTCTATTATCACCCCGTGTTTAATTTTCAAGAAAGGAATTCGGTGAAATGGCGGAAGGCATGATGGAAGTTGAAGACGGCAATTTCGAGGCGGAAGTGCTGAAAAGCGACAAGCCGGTACTGGTCGATTTCTGGGCGCCGTGGTGCGGGCCCTGCAAAGCGATCGCTCCGCTGGTAGAAGAGCTTTCCAAAAGCTACGGGGACAAGATCAAGTTCGCCAAATGCAATGTCGACAACAATCCCGTCACCCCTGCCAAATACGGAATCAAAGCGATTCCCACCCTGATTTTTTTCAAGGCGGGCAACGTGGCCAATCAGATCACTGGAATGGTGGCCAAGTCAAAACTGGAGGAGGCACTCACCAAGTTGGTGTAGGTTCGACTCCCGGAGACCCGCTGCCGAGCAGACCGCCGGACCGATCCTTGGATGGGGCGGCGATGGAGCACCCGAATGAATTTCTTATAGAAATCGGTTGCATTGCTGCTGTCCGGCTTCTTTTAACCCCCGCAGTGAAGCTGAATGATGATGAAAGCCATGATCTCCCGGCTCTCGGTCTTGGCCGTGTTGATTGCCCTGCTGAGCACCGGCTGCAGCACGATCAAGGAGACCGCGACCGATTTCAAGAAATCCTTTGTCACCCTTTTCTGGGGGACCGAGGAGAATCTCACCGCCGAGGAATTGGCGATCAGCGGGATGGATCAGTTCGAAAACGGGAATTATCACAAAGCGGTCGAACACTTCCAGCGACTGAAGGACATCTACCCGTTTTCCCGATATGCCATGCTGGCCGAGTTGAAACTGGGGGATGCTCATTATCGGCTGGAACAGTATGAGGATGCCTTATTCGCTTACGAGGAGTTTGAGAAACTTCATCCGCGCAACGAAGCGATTCCCTATGTGATTTATCAGATCGGGCGCTGCCATTTCGATCGCGTCACCACCCCCGATCGGGACCAAACTTCGGCCCGCAAGGCGCTCGAAAGTTTTACCCGGCTTCAGAAGCAGTTCCCGAACGATCCTTATTCCCGTAGTGCCGCCGAGCACATGGTGGCGTGCTATAAGAGCCTGTCCGGCCACGAGTTTATCGTCGGCGAGTTCTATTTCAAGAGCAAGCATTTCAAGGCCGCCTTAACCCGTTTCCGCACGGTGGTGTCCGATTACCCGGATGTCGGCTATCATCAACCGGCATTAAGCCTGATCGCAGCATGTGAAAAGAAGATGACCGAAGAAACGCCTCTATCGAAAGACGGCGCCGACGCCCCGGTCCCCGAGCCATCGCTGATCCTTCCCGACAACGGATAGCCTCGTTATCGCTCCGGCAATAAAATATGTCTAATTCGATTACGGCACTTATCGGCGGAAGGCGCACTGGCCGGAGCAATAAAATCTATTGATTCCCGTGCGCGCTTGGTGTATCAAAATGATTTTAAAATTATCCGCAATGCAGAAGTTGAACGTTATGCGGAGGCGTTGATATTCAGGAGGGTGTTAACCGTGTCCAAGATGTGTGATATCTGTGGCAAGAAACCAATGGTGGGCAGCCATATCAGCCATGCCCACAATGTCACCAAACGCCGTTTCAACCCCAACCTCCAGCGCGTGCGCGCGATTGACGCCGGCCGCGCCAAGACCCTGCTGGTATGCACGGCATGCTTGAAGTCCGGCCGTGTTCAAAAAGCCCCTTAATTCCGGCGGCATCTGGCCTGCTCGGACGCCGGCCGGTGCAGGTTGCATGGAGCTATCCGACCCGTTTGGCGTACTGAACCTGCTTGACCATCCGAATGTCGGCAAGGATCTTATCGAGATGCCCGGTGTCCGCAACGCTGATGGTGAAAAGGCTTTCCACCGTCTTGTTTTCCTTGGTGTCCGAACTGGCGTTGAGGATGTTGGCACCCAACTTGCTGATGCTGCCCACCAGATCGGCCAATAATCCCATTCGGTCATACGAAATAATCTGGATTTTGACCGGGTAGGATTCGGCCGAATCGGTGTTCCATTGGACTTCAATTTGCCGCTCCGGGCTGCTGCGCAGCGCGTTCACGCAACTCGCCCGGTGAATCGTCACCCCGTAGCCCTGGGTGATATATCCGATGATCGGATCTCCGGGAACCGGCTGGCAGCATCTGCCGAACTTGATTAAAATATCCTCCAGTCCCTTGACGAGTACCCCCGCCCGAGGCTTTTTCTTGCGCACCCGGCTCATCAGTTTTTCCAGGAGCGACTCTCGGCTGTCCGGCGATACCGGCTTGGCCGTGAATGGCCTGAGCACCTGCAGGGGCGTCACCTTTCCATAGCCGACATTGGCGATCAGATCGTCGAGATTCTTCACCCCCAGCGAGGCGACCACCTCGTCCATTTTTTCCGTTTTGGACAACGTGACGAAGTTCAGCCGTTCCTTGCGAAAGGCCTTGTCCAGCATCTCCCGTCCGAGACTGATGCTGCGCTCCTTTTCCTGGGTCTTGACCCACTGGCGGATCTTGGCGCGCGCTTTGATGGTCTTGACGAACTTGAGCCAGTCTTTGCTCGGGGTATGGTTCTTCGAAGTTACCACCTCGACGATGTCGCCGGTCTGGAGCACATACGGCAGGCTGACCATTTGACCGTTGACCTTGGCACCGACGCATTTATGGCCGATTTCCGTGTGAATGAGGTAGGCAAAGTCCACCGGCGTGGATCCCTTCGGCAGAGACCGAATATCGCCCTTGGGCGTGAAAACATAAACCTCGTCGGGAAAAAGGTCGAGGCGCACGTTTTCGAGAAACTCGCCGGGGTCCCGAAACGTTTCCTGGTTCTCCACCATGTCCTGGATCCAGGCGAATTTCTTGCTGATGTTCTCGTCGATGCGCCGGCCTTCCTTATAACTCCAATGCGCGGCAATCCCGGACTTGGCCACGCGGTCCATCTCCCAGGTCCGGATCTGGATTTCGATGCGCTCGCCGACGGGGCCGATGACGGTGGTGTGCAGCGACTGATACATGTTGGGCTTGGGCCGCCCGATATAATCCTTGAACTTGTAGTCGATGGGCTTCCACATGGAGTGGATCAACCCCAGCGCCTCGTAGCACTGCGGCAGGCTGTCCAAGATGATGCGAAAGGCGATGAGATCGTAAATCTGCTCGAAAGTGAGATTCTGAGTCTTCATCTTCGAGTAGATGCTGAAAAAATTCTTGCTGCGGCCCAAAACTTCAGCCTTCAGGTCGGCTTCTTCCAGTTTGGCGCGGATGGTGGCCCTGACGGTGTCGATGTACTGTTCGCGCTCGGCCCTGGACTTGGCCACGAGCAGCTCGATGC
Source organism: Desulfobacterales bacterium (assembly GCA_030834695.1). Taxonomy (GTDB): domain Bacteria; phylum Desulfobacterota; class Desulfobacteria; order Desulfobacterales; family SpSt-501; genus SpSt-501. Next base: position 94,757 of record JAUQXK010000101.1, on the reverse strand, counting down.
GCGCGTATTCTTCCGGATTCAGATATTTGAAGGAGTTCTCCTCCAGTTCGTTCTTGATCCAGTAAATGCCGAGGCGGGCGGCGAGCGGTGCGTAGATGTCCAAGGTTTCCCGGGCGATGGCTTTGCGTTTTTCCGGCGAATGGAAACGCAGGGTCCGCATGTTGTGCAGGCGATCGGCGAGCTTGATGAGAATCACGCGGATGTCGTCGGCCATGGCCAGAAACATCTTGCGGATGTTCTCGGCCTGCCGCTCCTGCGAGCTGGAGGTCGGCATCAGGCTCAGCTTGGTGACGCCCGAGACGATGCGCAGAACGTCCGAGCCGAAAAACGCCTCCACGTCTTCGGGCTGGGCGCGCGTGTCTTCCAGAACGTCATGCAGCAGGCCCGCGGCCACGCTGACGGGATCCAAGCGCATATCCGCCAGGATGTTGGCCACCTCGAGGGGATGCATCAGGTAGGGCTCGCCGGAAAGCCGCACCTGCCCGGCGTGGACCTGCGCGGAATAGACATACGCGCGTTCAACCACATCCACATCCGCACCTGGACTGCCATCGGCGAGCTTGTCGAGGATGTTGTTGATTCGGATCATTTCTTTTCAGCAAGTCCGCAGATAGCTTGCGGCGCTATCTCTCTTGAATAGGATGAACCCGGCCACAGCGGGAGCGATACTGGATCGTGGCTGCGGGACACCTGAATAACGAGAGGATGCGGTGTCAGCTTTTCCCAGTATCGAGCATCCGGCATCGATCATTAGTATGCCTTCGCGAACACGGCTCGATGCTGACCGGGTTTCCCGCAGCTGATGCACCGGCCGGCCGGCTCCTTGGCGTCGAAAGGCAGGCAGCGGATGGTCACCGTCAGATCCTCCTTGATGCGGGCCTCACAGTCGGCGTCGCCGCACCAGGCGGACAGCGCAAAGCCGCCGTGGATCTCGGGTTTCTCGAGGTTGCGGGGCGTGAAATAATCGTAGAAATCCCCTTTGTCCTCTATCGTCACGGTGTTTTCGGTGCGATAGCTGAGCGCGCGCGCAAACAGATTGTTCTGGATGTCGTCCAAAATGCCGGAAATTTCGGCGACGAACGCCTCCCGCTTCAGCGACACCCGCTCGTGGTGCGGCTTGTCCCGCCGCCCCAGGAACACGGCATTCTCTTTAATCTCCCGGGAGCCGATTTCGATGCGCAGGGGGATGCCTTTCTTGATCCACTCCCAGCCCCTGGCCCCGCCGATGTCCCGCGGGTCGACCTCGACCGTAATCGGCCGGTCCTTGTACCGCACGGCTTTCAGCTCCTTCGCCAGGCTGTCCGTATAGGCCATCACGGCTTGGCGTTCCTCCTCTTTTTTGAAAATAGGCAGCAGAACGACCTGCGCGGAAGCCACTCGCGGCGGCAGAATGATGCCGTCGTCATCCCCGTGGGTCATGATCACCCCTCCGATCAGGCGGGTGGATGCGCCCCAGGAGGTGGTCCATACGTATTCCTCGCGCTCCTCCGCCGATTGGAACTTGATTTCGGAGGCCCGCGCGAAGTTCTGGCCTAGAAAGTGGGATGTGCCGGCCTGAAGCGCCTTGCGATCCTGCATCATGGCCTCGATGCAAAGGGTGTCCACCGCCCCTGGGAATCGCTCGGCCGCGGTCTTGCGGCCTTTGAGGACCGGTATCGCCAGATACTCCTCGGCCAGGCGGGCATAGATGTCGAGCATCATGACGGTGCGCTCCCACGCTTCTTCCCGACTGGCATGCGCCGTGTGGCCCTCCTGCCATAAAAATTCGCTGGTGCGGAGGAAAATGCGGGTGCGCATCTCCCAGCGCACCACGTTGCCCCACTGATTGAGCAGGACCGGCAGATCGCGGTAGCTGTTGATCCATTTCGATAACGCATCGGCGATAATGGTCTCGGAGGTGGGCCGGACCACTAGCGGCTCGGCCAGCGGCCCGGCCGGTACGAGCTCGCCGCGCTCGTTCTTCTCCAGCCGGTGGTGGGTCACGACCGCGCACTCCTTGGCAAACCCCTCGACATGGTCCGCCTCTTTCTGCATGAAGCTCAGCGGGATGAAGAGCGGGAAATAAGCGTTTTTAACCCCCGTTTCCTTGAACATGGCGTCCATGGCCTGCATGATGTTTTCCCAAAGAGCGTAGCCCCAGGGCTTGATCACCATGCAGCCCCTTACCGGCGATCGCTCGGCCAGATCGGAGGCTTTGATCACCTGCTGGTACCATTCCGGATAGTCTTCGTTTCGTGTTGGCGATATAGCGGATTTCGGCTGCTTACCCATCTTTTTCGCATGTCCTCTCTGTGAGCGTTGAGCACTTGCCGGCGACCGGAACGCTCAGTGCTCAAAATGAAAAATGAAAACGTTCAACGATCCTCATCCCTCTGAACCCTGCGCTTCCGATCGGCAAGCCCGGGACGATTAGCGGCGGTGGTCGTCCCACCCGTCAAGCCGCCGGTTTTCGGCCGACGGCTTTTTTCGAGCTTCGCCACCTCTTTTAGCAACACCTCTACCAGTTGTTCTTCGGGAAACGTCCGGATCACCTTCCCCTTCCGAAAAAGGGCGCCGATGCCGTCCCCCCCCGCGATCCCGATGTCGGCCTCGCGGGCTTCGCCCGGTCCGTTGACGACACAGCCCATCACGGCGATTTTGATCGGAGCGACGCTGGTTGCGAGCGCTTTTTCGATCCGCTCCACGATTCCAAACAGGTCGATCCGGGTGCGGCCGCAGGTGGGGCAAGCGATGATTTCAGGACCCCGTCGCCGGATATCCAGGGCCGCCAGGATCTCGTACCCGGCCCGCACCTCTTCGACCGGATCCCGGGTCAGAGAGACCCGCAGCGTATCGCCGATGCCTTCGGCCAGCAGCATCCCGATGCCCAGGGCGGATTTGACCAGACCGGAAAAAAGCGTGCCGGCTTCGGTCACTCCGAGATGCAGCGGCAGATCGGTCACGGCGGACAGCCTACGGTAAGCGGCCACCGTGCGCCGCACGTCCGAGGCTTTCAACGACACCTTGATATCATGAAAGTCCAGCGCACGCAGCAACTCGATATGCCGCAGAGCGCTTGCCGCCATGCCCTCCGGAGTGGCTCCATTATATTTTTTGAGCAGATCCTTTTCAAGCGAGCCGGAATTGACACCGATGCGGATCGGAATTCCATAGCTCCTGGCACAATCGACCACCGCTTTGACCTTTTTGGAGCTTCCGATGTTGCCGGGATTGATCCGCAGCCCGTCGGCCCCCGAATGCGCTGCAGCGATGGCCAGACGGTGATCGAAGTGAACGTCGGCGATAACCGGGATCCGGACCTGAGCTTTGATGGCGCTGATCGCCTGAGCGGCAGCGACATCCGGCACCGCCACACGTACGATGTCGCAGCCCGCCTTCTCCAACCGCCGGATCTGAGCAACCGTCGCGGGCACATCCTGAGTCGGGGTGTTGGTCATGGACTGCACCGGAATCGGAGCACCGCCCCCTATGGGAACGCCGCCGACCTTGATCTGCCGTGTCATTCGTCGCTGGACCATCGCCTGCCTGCAATCATTTTCGCTCTGGAACGCCCTGATTTTGTGGCCGGGGTTGCGACCCCTCCCCGTCTGTGGTATGGTCCGCGAAAAGGTTTTCCTCCGGCGGTCCACTGCGGTTCAGATAGGTCATCACCCCGTCGCATCTTCCGAGATCCAGTTATGTAATGCGATCTGAGCTGGGTGTAAAGAGTAAGCTGAACATCTAAAATCGTCATTTATCAGACACGTTAGCCGACATCAAGCGAGGAGTTGCCCATGACCGAAAAAGCAAGGAGGCCTTTTGCCTCCAAACATAGCCAGAGCAACCCCGATCAGATCGATCCGGTCGTCCGCGAGTCCCTGGAGCGAAACACCGAAAAGGGCGAACTCGCCTGTGCGGTGGCTTTCCGACTGGCCGACGAGCTTCAGAAGCCGCCGGCTGCCATCGGTGAGGCCGCAGATCTGCTCGCCATCCGTCTAGTGAAGTGTCAGCTGGGGCTTTTCGGCTACACTCCCGAAAAAAAAATCGTCAAAGCCGCCTCGGCGGTTGACCCCGGTCTTGAAGAGGCCATCCGACGCGGGTTGGAAAATGGGAGGCTTCCATGCCGGACAGCCTGGGACCTGGCACAGGCTTTTAAGATGCCGCGCATGGGGGTCAGCGCCGTCTGCGAGGCGCTGGGTATCAAGATCAAGCCCTGTCAGCTCGGTGCCTTTTAGCAATCGGTAGATTGCGACGGGTGCCAAACGGCAAAGGAGCGAAATCCGATGATGCGAAAAATAATCAAACGAAATAAAATGTTGCGAATTGGGGTGCCGACCGTTTTGATGGCTGCCGGAGCAGTGGCCACATTTCATGCCGGTTCGATTCCAGCGGACGGTTTTCAGGATCTCAGCCTGGATCGGATCCTGGCGACAGGCGAGTTGCGGGTTATTATGGGCAGCTCGCCGCACAGCTATTACGTCTATCGCAACGAATCGCGAGGATTCGATTACGAGTTGGCCAGAGAGTTCGCCGACCGCATCGGCGTTCGATTACGGGTCGTGCCGTGCCGTACGTGGGAGGAGATGCTGACGGCGCTGGACCGCGGACGGGGCGATGTGATTGCCACCGGCATCGAGATCACGAGAACCCGTGCCCGCCGGGTCGCATTTTCCGAAAGCTACCGCGAGGTGCAGCCGCACCTCATTTCACACCGCCGCCTGGCTCCCATCAGCGCACTTCATGATCTTGCCGGCAAAACGGTGGATGTCGGCCGGGGATCGCCGCATCACGAACGCCTGGAGGAACTGAAAAGCCAGGGCATCGATGTCACCATCCGTGTTCATGACAACCTGGTGGAGGACCAGTTGATCCAGAGAGTGGTCCGGGGCGAGGCCGATTTCACCGTCGCCAACAGCAACGTCGCCCTCATGATCCGGCGATATTATCCATCAGCAGCCGTCCGACCCCTCAGCCGCGATACCATTCCGCTCGGCTGGGCCGTACGCCACGATGCCCAACATCTGCTGGAAAAAGTCAACGAGTTTTTCCGCATCATGAGCCAAACCGGACGCCTGGAAGATATTTACGAAAAATACCACTGGAATATCGGCGACTTTGATTACATCGACCTGAAGACGTTTCACGAACGAACGCGCACGCGCCTGCCCCGTTACCGTCCCTTCATCAAGGATGCGGCTCAACGGAACGGTTTCGACTGGTGCTTGATCGCCGCCCAGGCCTACCGGGAATCCCATTTGGACCCGCTGGCACGCGGCGCCAACGACGCCCGGGGCCTGCTGCAGGTGTTGCCGGCCACCGGGCGCAGCCTGAAAGTCACCGATCTGCTCGATCCGGTCGCAAACATCAAAGCAGGGGTCCAATACCTGAAATGGGTCTATGACCAGCTCGAGGGAATGGATGAGGATGATCGACTGCTGACGTCGCTGGCGGCCTATAACGCCGGCTTGGGACATATCCAGGATGCCCGGCGGCTTGCTTTGAAAATGGGGCTTGACCCCAACCGCTGGGAGTCACTGGCCAAAACCTTGCCGCTGCTGCGCTTCCGCAAGTACTACCAGGAGGCTGAACTGGGTTTTTGCCGTGGGGATGTCACCGTCGCTTATGTCAAACACATCATGATCTACTATGACATCCTCAAGCGTCAGGAGCTGGATACCGCTTTGGCGAAGATGGTTTCTGGGCCCGGCGGCGAAACCGTTGTCGATTGAGGCGAGCGGGAAATAGGTCCTATAGGACCTACGGCTTTTCAACCCCTCCCGCCCAGCCCAACAAATGGGTTGTGCCGTTTCTCCTCGCCGATGGTGGTCTCCGGCCCGTGCCCGGTGAAGACTTCCACCTCGTCGCCCAGCGTGAAGAGCTTCTTCTGGATGCTGGATTTCAAAGCCTCGAAGTCGCCGCCCGGAAAGTCCGTCCGGCCCACCGAACCCGCAAACAGCGTATCGCCCACGAACAGGCGGCCGTCCGCAAGCAGAGAAACGCCCCCGGGGGTGTGCCCGGGAGTGTGGATGATCTGGAATCGGAGCGAGCCGACTTCAATGGTATCCCCTTCTTCGAGAAACCGGTCCGGAGGAGGAGAGTTCTCGGCCGACATGCCCCAGGCCGCCGCGCTGCGGGCGAGCATGCTCAGCATGGGCGCATCCAGGGCATGAATGAGGATCGGCGCTCCGGTCGCGGCTTTCATGCGCTTGTTGGCCCCGACATGGTCGAAATGTCCGTGGGTGTTGATAATTTGTTTTACGGTCAGCTTCACCTCGGCTAGGGCGAAGAGGATCCGGTCAGCCTCGTCGCCCGGGTCGATCACCGCCGCCTCGTGCGTCTGCTTGCATCCGACGATAAAGCAGTTGGCCATGATCGGCCCCACCGATAGTTTCTTGATGATCATATGATTCCTCAGCAGTTAGTATTTAGATATTTGGGTGTCAGGGTGTCTGGCCAAATCCCTGGGAAGTAACATACCGAAATACAACAACACCTTCCAGGTAAGTTGGGTCATTTTCTGTGGGAGCGGCTTTCCAGCAGCGACGATCGAGGCTGAAAGCCTCTCCCACAAAAAAACTTTCTTGCCGATAAAGTGGCGCCGCGCGCCATGGCTTGCTAAACACCGGCTTCTGCACCGGGCTCCTCCGGCACGAAGATGGAAGTCTGGATTTCCCCTTTATCGAGCGCCGCCCGAATACCGTCCACGATCCCGTTGATGAACGCTCCGGATTCCTCGCTTCCGAACTTCTTGCCGATGTCCACCGCCTCGTTGATGCTCACTTTGGCCGGGATGTCCCGGCAACACAGGATTTCGAATACGGCGATGCGCATCAGGTTACGGTCGATGCCCGACATACGGCTCAAGCTCCAGTTCTCGGAGAAACGCTCGATCAGCGCATCCAGATCGGTCTTGTATTTGAGCACGCCCTGCACCAAACGCAGGAAGTAGGGACGTACGTCCGGTTTGGGAGCGAAATTCGCGCAGAACCGTTCGAACATCTCATCCGAGAAGTCCCGGCGTTCGTCCATGAAAAATAGGGCCTGCATGGCCGTCTCGCGCGCCTTGCGCCTGGATCCCATACGCCGTTCACACCGCCTGGAAGAGGCTGACCATTTCCACGGCCGCTATGGCCGCGGAGAAGCCTTTGTTGTCCAGCTTGGTGCCGGCCCGCTCGATGGCCTGTTCAATGGTGTCCACCGTGATCACCCCGAAGATCACCGGCAGCCCCGTTTCCATCATCACCTGGGCGATGCCCTTGGAGGCCTCGGCCGCCACGAAGTCGAAGTGCGGCGTCGCCCCGCGGATCACGGCCCCCAGGCAGATGATGGCGTCGAAGCGCTGGGTCATGGCCACCCGCTTGGCCACCAGAGGAATCTCGAAAGCGCCCGGAACCTTGAACACCTCGACGTCCTTGTCATTGGCGCCGCAGCGGTTCAGGGCGTCCAACGCGCCACCCACGAGCTTCTCCGTGATGAAATCGTTATAGCGGCTCGCCACGATGGCGAACTTCCTGCCTTCCGCGTTTAATTTTCCCTCGACGATCTTCGGCATCCCGACTCCTCTTCTCGTAACTGCTCAAGTCCCGGGGTTCTGGGTTCAGGAAGTCCGCACAGCCGGGGCCATGATCCTCAACCGCATCCGGCGCGGAAAAATCTGGCCCGCATGGGCCAAAGCCCGGCGCTGGCCACTCTTGTGAACCCCGAACCCTGCATCCTCGCCGCCTGGGCAGCTACCTTTTTTGATGGTTAACCCTTTTCATTCCTTACGGTGTCTTCTTCAGCGACAGCATATGCCCCATTTTGACCTTTTTGCATTCGAGATAGCACTTGTTGAACTCGTTGGCCTCGATTTCAATCGGGACCTGGTCGACAATGCTCAGGCCGTACCCCTGAAGGCCGACCATTTTCTTGGGATTGTTGGTCATCAGCCGCATCTTGCGAACCCCGAGGTCCGCCAGAATCTGAGCGCCGATGCCGTAATTGCGCATGTCCGGCTGAAACCCCAGCTCCACGTTGGCCTGAACGGTGTCCAACCCTTTTTCTTGAAGCGCGTACGCCCTGATCTTGTTCACCAATCCGATGCCCCGGCCTTCCTGACGGATGTACAACAGCACGCCACAGCCTTCCGCTTCCATCATCGCCATCGCCCGGTGCAGCTGCGGCCCGCAGTCGCATCGCATCGAGCCGAAGATATCGCCGGTAAGGCATTCGGAATGCACGCGCACCAGGACCGGTTTCTCGGGGTCGATCGCCCCCTTGACCATGGCGAAGTGCAGCAGGTCGTCGATGTCGTTTTCGTAGACGATCGCCTTGAATTCCCCCGCAATGACGGTGGGAACGACGGCTTCGGCCGCCCGGTGCACGAACGCCTCGGTGCGCATGCGGTATTCGATCAGATCGGGAATCGTGCAGATCCCGATCCCGTGCGTGACGCTGACCTTTTCCAAAGCGGCGATGTTGGCCATGGCTCCGTCTTCATCCATGATCCCGCAGATGACGCCGGCTGGCTTCAGTCCCGCCAGGCGCGCCAGGTCCACGGACCCTTCGGTCTGTCCGGTTCGGACGATCACACCGCCCTCGCGCGCGCGCAGCGGAAACACGTGGCCCGGCCGCACCAGGTCACCCGGCCGAGTCGTGTCCGCTAGGGCCGTCAGGATCGTCGTGGCCCGGTCGGCGGCGGACACCCCGCTGGTCACCCCCTGACGAGCGTCGATCGAAACGGTAAATCCAGTGCCGTAGCGTGAGGTATTGTTGTCCACCATGGGCGGCAGTTCCAGGGCTTGGGCTTTCTGGGCTGAAAGCGACAGACAGATGAGACCGCGCCCGTGCTTGGCCATGAAGTTGATGCCCTGCGGCGTGACCTTCTCGCCTGCCAGGCAGAAATCCGCCTCGCTTTCCGGGTCGTTTCCGTCGGCCAGAATCACCATCCTGCCGGCCCGAATGTCTTCGATGGCTTGTTCGATGGAAATATGAGGCATAAAAGGCTCCAAAAACCGTTTAAAGTTTAAGGGTTAAGGTTTAAGGTTCAAAGAATATAATCCCTGGCTTTCCCTCTTTAAACTTTAAACTTTTAACCTTAAACCTACTTTACATACCCCGCCTTGGCGAGCAATTCCATGCTCACGCTTGAAGGCGGAGCCGCCGGCCGGCCCGACGGGGTGGATAAAAATTTTTCCACGTACTTGCCAATCAGGTCGACTTCGATGTTGACCGGTTCGCCCTTCTGTTTGAAACCGATGGTGGTCAGCGCGGCGGTATGGGGAATGATGCTCACCGAGAAGCGGCCGGCCTCGAGACGATTGATGGTCAGGCTGACCCCGTCGACGGCGACCGACCCCTTGACGATCATATAGCGGGTGAGGGCTTCCGCCACGGCCACCGTCACGATGACGGCATTGCCGGCGGCCTCGCGGGCGTCGATGGCCCCTGTGCCGTCCGTATGGCCGGACACCAAATGGCCGTCGATCCGGTCCGACAGGCGCAAGGCGCGCTCGAGGTTCACGCGTTCGCCGACCCGGGCGGACCCGAGGGTCGTCCGGGCGAGGGTTTCCGGCGAGACGTCGACCTCAAACTGCCGCCCGGCGATGGCGACCGCCGTCAGGCAGGCCCCGCTGACCGAAATGCTGTCACCGATCCGGGTGCCGGCCAGGTCGAAGCCCGCCGCAACGGCCAGCCGTTTCCCGGGGCCTGCCGGGCGAACCGCAGTGACCGTTCCCAATCCCTCTATGATGCCCGTAAACATAAGCGCTCGCCGCAGCACCGAGCGGAAGACCAACCGTTCGGTTTTTAATTCCGGATGACATACCCCTCGATCATCACATCGTCGCCGAAGCGCCGGGTATGGATGCGGTCCAGTCGAATGCAGTCCTGCATGGTTTCCGCTCCGGCACCGCTGCAGATCGGCACCCCGTCGTCGCCGCCCGACAGCAAAGGGGCATAAAAAAAACAGATCTTGTCCACAATGCCCGCTCGGAAGGCCGACCCCAGCGTCCGGCCTCCCCCTTCGATCAGAATGCTGGTCACGCCCATCCGCCCCAACTGATTCATCAGCCGATCCAGATCGAGGAGACCATCCCGGATCTCGCCCTCGATCACCCGTACCCCTTTCAGAGGCAGCCGGGTGCGGACCGACGCAGACGTCTCCTGTCCCACCACCAGAATCGTTTCCGCTTCAGAGCAGTGGTTCAGCACCCTGGCCGTCGGAGCGATTTGCAGCCGGGTATCCAGAATGACCCGAATCGGGTCCTTGGAAGGTCGGCCTTGCAAGCGCGTGGTCAACAGGGGATCGTCCGCTGCAATGGTCCCGACCCCTACCATAATCGCATCCACCGCATGGCGCAACTCATGCACGAACGCCCGGGATTCCTCCCCGGTGACCCATTTGGAATCCCCGGTGCGGGTCGCCATGCGGCCATCGAGGGTGGCGGCGCACTTGGCCGTGACGAACGGACGGCCGGTGCGGATATATTTGATGAAAACTTCGTTGAGCCCCAGAGCCTGCTCCTCGCATACGCCGCACGTGGTCTCGACCCCTTGGGCTTCCAAAAACCCGGCCCCGCCGCCCGCGACCTGCGGGTTGGGGTCGCGCATGGCCATGACCACGCGCTGAAGCCCGGCCGCCACGATTTTGTGGGTGCACGGAGGGGTTCGGCCGGTATGATTGCAGGGCTCCAGGTTGACATAAAGCGTGGCACCGCGCGCGGCGTCACCAGCCGCGTCAATGGCGTGCACCTCGGCATGCGCTCCGCCGGCGAATTGATGGAATCCCCGGCCGACCACGATCCCGTTCTTGACCACCACGGCCCCCACCAAAGGGTTGGGGGATGTGCAGCCACGGCCCTGCACCGCCAGATCGAGGGCCATCTGCATGTAATGTTCGTCGTTCATGAGTTATTGCGACAACAATAATCACTCCGGCCATAAAATATGCCGGATTCGGCCATGGCGCTCACCGGTGCAGCGGAGCAACGGCCGGCCGAACGACCCCGCCGACCTCGGCAACTCAGGATTCCGCAGAATCGGACGCTTTGCCGGCCGGATCGGTGCTCAATAGCTTTTTGAGCTCGGAAACGAAATCGTTCACGTCCTTGAATTCTCGGTATACGGAGGCGAAACGCACATACGCCACGTCGTCCAGTTCGTGGAGCTTGCCCATGATCTTCTCGCCGATGACCGCGGCAGGGATCTCCTTCTCTTCCGCCTCGCGCAGGTCGCGTTCCATGTCGTCGATGAACTCCTCGATGCTGTTCATGCTGATGTTACGCTTCTCGCAAGCCTTGAGCATGCCCGAGCGCACCTTGTCACGGTTGAAAAGCTCGCGCCGTCCGTCCTTCTTGATGATCATGATCGGAATTTCTTCGATATGCTCGTACGTCGTGAAGCGCCGGCTGCAGGTCAGACATTCGCGCCGCCGGCGAATCACACTGGCGTCTTTGCTCAATCTGGAGTCGATGACCTTGTTCTCGATCTCGCTGCAGTACGGACATTTCATGCCCTCTCTCCTTTTGGCCAACAGTGTAGACCGGTTAGGACTCCGGCTGCGGCTGCATTTCAGATCCAGCGACCTGAATCATGGGAACGCCGGCTTCCGACAGCATGTCCCGCGCCAGTTCATCGGCATAACTGGATCGGTAGTAGATAGCGACGATGCCGGCATTGACGATCATCTTGGCGCAGATCGAACAGGGCTGGTTGGTGCAGAACAGACTGGCGCCCTTGACGGACACCCCGTGATAGGCCGCCTGGATGATGGCATTCTGTTCGGCGTGAATACCGCGGCACAGTTCATGGCGCATGCCGGATTCGACCTTGAGCTGCTCCCGCAGGCATCCCACTTCGGCGCAATGACGGATTCCGGAGGGAGCTCCGTTGTATCCGGTGGACAGAATGCGTTTGTCCTTGACGATCACCGCGCCCACGGCGCGTCGCAGGCAAGTGGTGCGCTTGGCGACCAGCGCGGTGATGTCCATGAAATAGGTTTCCCAGGATGGACGGTCAGGGTTTTTCATAAACGGTCCGGATGAACGGGTTAGAATACCGCACGCCGAATCGGCGCTTGATGGAAACGATTTCAATTATAACAAAATATTGTATCTATCAATAGTCCGAATCACAAGTCCGAATCACAATCCCGGTTTTGGACGTCCGCCGGCCATCTCGCCCAAAAACAAAGAGCATAGTCCCAAACGCACGGAAGTCACCGCGTGTTTTCCTCTATGCTCTCTCACAACTGGTTATGGTACTGCCAATGAAGATAGGAACCGCCTGGCCGCTACACTCGGTTCGGGTTGCACTTCCTGAAAACCAGCGCCGCATTGGTTCCGCCGAAGCCGAAGGAGTTGGACATGACCACATTAACCGAGGCTCTGCGGGCCGTGTTGGGCACATAGTCCAGATCCAATTCCTCCGCCGGGTTGTCGTAATTGATGGTGGGTGGAATAATGCCGTCGCGAATGGATAGAACCGAGAAAACGGCCTCAACGCCGCCGGCGCCCCCGAGAAGGTGCCCGGTCATGGATTTGGTGGAGCTGACCGCCACCTTGTGGGCGTGTTGTTTGAAAACCGTCTTGATCGCGCGGGTCTCGTAGAGATCGTTCAGCTCCGTCGACGTGCCGTGGGCGTTGATGTAGTCCACCTCCTCCGGCCGCAGGCCGGCATCGTCCAACGCCATTTGCATGCAGCGGCTGGCACCGTTCCCGTCGGGCGGCGGCGCGGTCATGTGAAACCCGTCGCCGGTGAGACCGTAGCCCACCACTTCCGCATAAATGGCGGCACCCCGGCGGCGGGCATGCTCCAGTTCTTCGAGCACTAGGATGCCCGAGCCCTCGCCGGGCACGAACCCGTCGCGGTCGCGTTCAAACGGCCGCGACGCCCGCTCCGGCTCCGCGTTGCGCGTGGACAGCGCCTTCATGGCATTGAAACCGGCGACGCAGGAAGGCGAGATCACGGCCTCGGTCCCGCCGGTGATCATGGCGTCGGCGCGGCCCTCCTGAATGATCTTGAATGAGTCGCCCACGGCGTGGGCCCCGGCGGCGCAGGCCGTCGCCAGGGACAGATTGGGCCCCTTCGCCCCGAAAAGAATCGAGATCATGCCCGGCGCCATGTTTCCGATCATCATCGGGATGAAAAAGGGGCTGACCCGTTTGGGACCGCTGCTGTGAATATTCAGAATGGTGTCCTCCATGAAGCGCAACCCGCCCAGCCCGCAGCCCGTGATGACGCCCACCCGGTTGCCGTTTTCTTCCGTGATCTGCAGTTTGGAATCATCGACCGCCATGCGGGTGGCCGCCACCGCGTAAGAAATGAACAGCTCAAACCGCCTGGCCTCTTTCTTGCTCATGAAGTCTTCCGCCTTGAATCCCTTGACTTCAGCCGCAATTTGGGTTTCGTAGAGCGTCGGATCAAACCGGGTGATCCGCGTCACGCCGGATTGTCCGGCGCATATGGCTTTCCAGCTCTCCTCGACTCCGATTCCCACCGGGCAGACCAGCCCCACACCCGTGATAACCACCCGCTTCGTCAAAAGGCCTCCTCGATCGTTCATCGCACGCGATTGAAATTACTGCTTCTTGGTGACGTAGTCCATCGCATCCTTGACGGTCACGATCTTCTCCGCGTCCTCGTCGGAAATGTCGACCCCGAATTCCTCTTCCATGGACATGATCAACTCGACGAGATCCAGGGAGTCGGCGCCCAAGTCGTCGACGAAAGAGGCTTCGGGCTTGACTTCCGCAATATCCACGCTCAGCTTCTCAGCAATGATTTTCTTTACCTTTTCTTGAATTTCTTTGTTGGACATCGTGATTTCCTCCGTAATGTTCGATGAGTCGATAGTTGAGTATTTGGGGTTGGTGTTTGGCGATCGCTTCAACTCCCGGCAGGATCCCTCAAACCCTTGGCCCTGAACCCTGAATCCGTTCTCCTACATATACATACCGCCGCTCACGTGCAGCACCTGGCCGGTCAGATAGGCCGCCTGATCGGAGGCGAGAAACGTCACTGCGCCGGCCACGTCTTCAGGAGACCCGGCGCGCCCCATCGGGATCTGGGCCAAAAAACCTTCCTTGATCTTGTCGCTCAAAACCGCGGTCATCTGGGTTTCGATGAACCCGGGCGCGACCGCATTCACCGTGATGCCGCGGCCGGCGAACTCTCGGGCCACGGTCTTGGTCAGGCCGATGAGACCGGCCTTGGAGGCGACATAGTTGGCCTGGCCGGCGTTGCCGACCACCCCGACCACCGAAGCCACGTTGATGATACGCCCCGACCGCTGCTGGGCCATGTGACGCACTACCGCCTTGGTGCACAGAAACGCGCCCTTGAGGTTGACGCTTAGAACCAGATCCCAATCCGACTCCTTCATACGCAGCAACAGGGCGTCGCGCGTGATCCCGGCGTTGTTCACCAGGATGTCGATGCGGCCGTAGCGCTGGGCCACCTGATCGGTCCACTTGGACACGTCCGCCTCGTCGGCCACGTTCACCTTCTCGAAGGAAGCCTCCGGTCCCAGCGCCTTCAGCGCCTCTGCTCCGGCTTCGGGATTGAGGTCGCAGATGGCCAGCTTGGCCCCCTCGCAAGCAAAGGCTTCGGCCGTCACCCGTCCGATCCCGGCAGCCCCTCCGGTAACCATCACCACTTTTTCATTGAAACGCATCATTTTCTCCTTCAGTCAAACCGCCCCATCTTCGGAAACCGCCCGGCCGATCACCGTCCGAAGACAAGGTCCGCCAGGCGGTCCATATCTTTGATCACGTTGCGGCAGCTGCCGGCGAATTCGCTGAAACGCATCTCGGCCAGAGAGCCGACCACGGCCGCCGCGTCGATCTCGCCGGTGCCGGTGAGAATCCGCAGGCTGTTGCGTTCGAAGAGCTGGCACACCTCCCAGGCGAAGATCCGCGCCACAAGCGCAGCGCGTCCGGCAAGGGGGTCTCCGGCGACCGCCAGGGCCGACGCCTTGCGCGCGACCGCCACCCCGACCTCTACGTGGGCCATCAGGTCCGCCAGGTCGAACATGAGTATCTGCTGCCGGGTGAGGCGGCTGGTATCGGCGACCACGATCAGGTGGTTCAGCGCCCGGGCGGCCAGGGCATAGAAGCCGCCGCTGCAGCCCGGGCAGGTTTTCTCCAACTGCTCCATCTCGGCGGCCATGGATCCGTAGAAACCGCCCTTGGTCTTACGGCTCTTCTTCCAGCGGAAGGTGCTGATGATGTTCTGCTGGATTTCGCTCGTACCCTCGTAGATGGTGGTGATGCGGACGTCGCGCTTGATCTTCTCCACCCCGTACTCGGCAATGTAGCCGTAGCCGCCCAGAGCCTGGACGCAATCCTCCGCCGACCGGTTGCCGGCCTCGGTGGCAAACCACTTGGCAATGGAGCCTTCCACCTCGAGGTCGCTCTCGCCGGCATCGAGCCGCTCGGCCACCTCGTCGATATAAGCCTCGGCCGCCGCCAGGCGCACCACGTTGGGAACGATCAGCTTATGGGTGTACCCCTGCTTCTCGGAGAGCGGCGTCTTGAACTGGATGCGTTCCTTGGCGTAGGGGACGGCGATTTCAAGCGCCGCCTCGCCCGCGCCCAGGGCCATGGAAGCCACCATCAATCGGGTGTAGCCGAAGACCGCATTGGCCTGCTTCAAGCCCTGCCCGGGAACCCCGCCGATCAGGTTTTCCAGCGGGACGAAGGCGTCACTGAAGGTCAGCGGAGAGGTGTTGGAGGCCCGGATCCCGTGCTTCTCTTCGCCCTTGCCGCGCTGGTAACCGGCCGTGTCCTTCTCCATGATGAAGAAGGTCGGACCCTCCGGCGCATCGGCCAGCACGGTGATGAAATCCGCATAGCCGCCCGTGGAGATGAACTGCTTGTTGCCGTTGATGCGGTAGCCGGTGATCCGGCCGGAAGCGTCCGTAACCGGATCGGCCTTGGTTTTGAGAGCGGCGACGTTGCTGCCGGCATCCGGTTCGGTGACCGCGTAGGCCACGAGGGCCTCCCCCGCGGCGATCTTGCCGAGCCATTTGCGCTTCTGCTCCTCGGTCGCCCCGACGATGATCGGGTCGGCTCCGAGCTGGATGGCGAAGAAGGCGGTGGTGATGCCCAGGCAGATCTTGGCCATTTCACGGGTGATCGCGCAACTGTCCCGCGCCCCGCCGCCCAAGCCGCCGTAAGCCTCCGGGATCATCAGCAGCTGCAGGCCGATCTCGTGCCCCAGCATCTCCCGGATCACATCCTCGGGGAAGATCTCCTTGCGGTCGAATTCGAGAATCCGTTCTTTGGTCAGCAGCCGCTTCTTCAACTGGGCCACCGTGTCCAGGACCATCTGCCTGGACTCAGGGTCCAATCCGGCCAGGGGCCGGCTCTGCGCTGTATCCTGGGATGCCATGCCGTCGATCCTTATTCGTCTTCTTTGGTTTTGACCACTTTACGGCCCTTGTAGGAGCCGCAGCTGGAGCAGACGTGATGGGGAAGGACGGGCTCTCCGCAATCCGGGCAGGTGGAAATAGACGGCGCCGTCAGGCGCTTTCCGGTCCGGCGCTTGTCCCTCCGGGATTTGGACACTTTTCTCTTAGGCAGGCCCATGAGCAATCTCCTAACTAATTGAGTTGAATTGGATAAAGACTTACCGACTATCTAATTTAAAGTCCTGCGTTAAGTAATTTAATTCGGTCGGCCTGTCAAGCCTTTTTCCAAAAAAACGCTCGATGAAGGATTCCTTGAGAAGCCTTGCGATCTATGGTATGAACCTACATTCGCTGCGGCGCCGGGCGTTTTTTGTTTTAACATTTTGATATAGTTATTATTTAATAGACAAGCAAAAAATCCGGCCCACCGCCTGCGGGAATGCGGCGTTCGCTGAAACCCCAGCTCCGTTCGTCGCGAAGGCCGGCCGGCATCGAAGGCTCAGACCGGTCGGCTCCACCGGATTACTTGGTGGCATTAGATAATCGTTAAGAAATAAAATGGTTGTCTTGTTGTTTAGTTTTAATTAGTTAATTGTAAAACTGCATAGACGGCAACGGCCCCGATCGTCTAGATAAAACTATTAGATAAACCCATCGGAACGGGGGCACTCGCATCCCGTCCGCACCGCCTACGCGGGGTCACCCGAGGAGAGTGTTATGTCCGGAATCATCACGCGTTTTCCACCCAGCCCCACTGGATATCTGCATCTCGGTGGTGCCCGCACGGCTATTTTCAACTGGCTTTACGCCCGCCGAATGAAAGGGCGTTTCGTGCTGCGCTTTGAGGACACGGACATCGAGCGCTCCTCGCAGGAATATGTGGATGCCATCCTGGAGTCTCTGGAATGGCTCGGGATCGACTGGGACGAAGGGCCCTATTTCCAGACCCAGCGCTTCCCCGTCTATCGGCAATATATCCAGAAACTGCTCGACTCCGGCAACGCTTACTACTGCACCTGTCCGCCGGAGCGTCTCGACGCCATGCGCCAGAAGGCCATGGCCACCGGCGGCAAGCCCAAATACGACGGCACCTGCCGCAACATAGGACTATCGGCCGGACCGGGTGCGGCCGTGCGCTTCAAGGCGCCGCTGGCCGGCGCCACCGTGCTGGACGACGTGATCAAGGGCGGCATCGTCTTCCAGAACGAGGAGTTGGACGATTTCATCATCTGCCGCAGCGACGGCACGCCCACTTACAATTTCGCGGTGGTGGTGGACGACATCACCATGGGCGTCAACACCATCATCCGCGGCGATGACCATGTGATGAACACCCCCAAGCAGATCCAGCTCTACAAAGCCTTGGGATGCCCTCTGCCCGTTTTCGGCCACGTGCCCATGGTGCTCGGCAAGGACCGCGCGCGCCTGAGCAAGCGCCACGGCGCCACCTCGGTCACCGCCTACCGGGAGATGGGGTTCCTGCCCGAGGCCATGCTGAATTATCTCGTGCGGTTGGGGTGGTCCCACGGCGATCAGGAATTCTTCACCCGGCAGGAGTTGGTAGAGGTCTTCAACCTGGAAAACATCGGCCGGGCAGCCGGCGTCTTCGACCCGGAAAAACTGTCGGCGCTCAACGCGAACCACATCAAGGCGACGCCGCCTGCGGCGCTGATCAACCGCCTGCGGCCGTTCATGGCAGCCCGCGGCGTGGAGCTGGTTGAAAGCCCCACGGCCGAAAAGATGATCGTCTCGCTGGCACCCCGCAGCAAGACACTGGTGGAGATGGCCGATCAGGCCCTCTTTTACTACCAGGACGAGATCGCCTACGATCCGGACGCGGCGCGAAAATTTTTGACGGCAGAGGCCCTCCCCGCACTCAAAACCTTGACGGCGAAGCTCGACCCACTGGAAGATTACACCGAACCGGCCCTTGAAGAAGTCTTTAAAGCCGTGATGGCCGAGACCGGCTTGAAGCTCGGCAAGATTGCCCAGCCGGTCCGAGTCGCCTTGAGCGGCCGCGCAGCCAGTCCGGGCATCTTCGAAATCACCGCCATCATCGGCAAGGAGAAGACCCTTCTGCGCCTGCGCAGGGCCATCGAGCATATAGAAAAAAAGTGAATGGTATTTGGGTAGTTAGGTGTCTTGCTAAGGATGCTTGAACCAACCGCATATCCAGACATCCGGCTATCCAGACAACCAATTCTCTCTTGACTGAATCAATCGGGTCGGCTATTTTAGATCGAATTTCTGAGGGATCGTCTAGCGGCAGGACGACGGGTTCTGGCCCCGTTAACCTAGGTTCGAATCCTAGTCCCTCAGCCAATTCCATGCTAAAAAAGGCTTACGGGCAACCGTAAGCCTTTTTTTGGTCGTGCCTACGGTCATCGCCCGAAAGAGACCGCAACGGTTGCTTTGTGTGTGGAATCGGCCTATTCTACGCTATGATGTTTTTTACAGAATGAATTGATACTGGAAAGAACGACCATGACCAAGCTCGACAGCAGGGTCGGGGAACCCAGCGCCCCCACCAATTTCATCAAGCAGATCGTCGCTGCCGACCTCGCCGCCGGCAAGAATGACGGACGCGTCGTCACCCGCTTCCCGCCGGAGCCGAACGGCTACTTGCACATCGGCCACGCCAAGTCCATCTGTCTGAACTTCGGACTATCGGCGGAAGTCGGCGGCTTCACCCACCTGCGTTTCGACGACACCGACCCGGCCAAGGAGTCCATGGAATACGTGGAGTCCATCAAGGAAGATGTACGCTGGCTGGGATTCGACTGGCAGGACAAGGTCTTCTTTGCATCAGACTATTTCGAACAGCTCTACGATTTCGCCGTGCAGCTCATCCGGATCGGCAAGGCCTACGTCGATCACCTGACCGCCGATGAAATCCGCGAATACCGCGGCACCCTCACCCAGCCCGGCAAGGACAGCCCCTGCCGCAACCGCAGTGTGGAGGAAAACCTGGACTTGTTCCGGCGGATGCGGGCCGGCGAGTTCAAAGACGGAGAGTGCGTGCTGCGGGCCAAGATCGATATGGCGGCGCCCAACATCGTCATGCGCGACCCGACCCTCTATCGGATCAAGCGGGTCTCCCACTACCGCACCGGCGAACGCTGGTGCATCTACCCGATGTATGACTTCACCCACTGCCTGTCGGACATGCTCGAGGGCATCACCCACTCCATCTGCACGCTCGAATTCGAAAACAACCGGGAGCTTTACGACTGGGTCTTGGATACCCTCCGAACGCCCTGCCACCCCCAGCAGATCGAGTTCGCACGCCTGAACCTGAACTACACGGTGCTCTCCAAGCGCAAGCTCATCGAGCTGGTGGAAAAGGGGATCGTGACCGGCTGGGACGATCCGCGCATGCCCACTATCTCGGGCTACCGCCGGCGCGGCTACACGCCCGAAGCCATCCGCAATTTCTGCGAACGGATCGGGGTCGCCCGCGCCGACAGCACCGTGGACATCGGCCTCATGGAACACTGTCTGCGGGAGGACTTGAACCGGCGTGCACCCCGGGTGATGGCGGTGCTGCGGCCGCTCAAGGTCACCCTGGTGAACTACCCGGAGGGCCGAATCGAGGAGCTCGATGCAATCAACAACCCCGAGGATCCCACCATGGGTTCGCGCAGGGTGCCCTTCAGCCGCGAGATCTTCATCGAGCGTGAGGACTTCCTGGAAGCCCCTCCCAAGAAGTTCTTCCGTCTGGCGCCGGGACGGGAGGTGCGCCTGCGCTACGCCTACTTCATCACCTGCCAGGAGGTCGTCAAGGACCCCTTAACCGGCGAGGTGACCGAGCTGCGCTGCACCTATGACCCGGCCACCCGCGGCGGGGACGCCCCCGACGGCCGCAAGGTCCAGGGCACCCTGCATTGGGTGTCGGTGGCCCACGCCGTGCCGGCTGAGGTGCGGCTCTACAACCATCTCTTCACCCAGGAGAATCCGGGCGATGTGGCGACGGGCGGGCACTTCACCGACCACATCAACCCCGCATCCCTTGAGGTGCTGACGGGCTGCCGCCTCGAACCCGGCCTCGCAGCCGCGGCGCCCGGAAGTCCTTACCAGTTCGAGCGCCTGGGCTATTTCTGCGCAGACGCAGGGGATTCGCGGCCGGATCGCTTGGTCTTCAACCGCTCCGTGACCCTGCGCGACACCTGGGCCAAAATCGTCAAAAAAGAAACCGGGGGGACAAAAGGGGCAGGAAAATAGTCGTATCCGGTCTATCGGTAGAAAATATAACCGGCCAGCAGCTTGACGTATTCATCGACCACTTTCATTACGTAAGTGCTGTCCCACCACCACGGATCGGAGTCCTCGGGGTCGCGGTAATCCACGGGGTGAAAATAAAAGACCAGCGTCGGGTCCTGGTTGGCGCGCGCGAAAGCCAGCCGCGCCCGGCGCATGTGGTAGTTGGAGCTGACGATGATGGCCGAGGAAAAATGGTGCTGCCGCATGATCTCGAGGGTCTTGCGGGCCTCGGCGAACGTACCGCCGAGGTCCGGCCAGGATTCCGGCTTGGGGCTTTCCTCACGGCCGATCAGAACCCGGTCTTCGGACAGATGGGCCTTGATGCGGTATCGACGCACAAACCAGGGCCAGTCGATGGCACGGTGCCGGACCGGCAGCAGCAGCACGCGGGATTCTTCAGCCTGCACCAGGTCGACGGCGACCAGCACCCGCTCGCGGTCTTCCGGCGGCGCACCGGCCAAGACCACTGCCAGATCAGCCTTTTCGCCGATCTGACCCGGCTCCATGCTGAGAAAATCGTTTCCCCAGACCAGGAAGCCGACCAGGCCTGCCAGCACCAAGCCAACGCCCCCGACCACCCACCGATACATGCTGAACCTTCACACCCGCTGCATACTGGAATCCGTCTCACTCAAGATGCCCATTCGCTTCAGGCTATAGCATAGGCTCAGGCGTTCCGGCAAGCGGCGGAGTGGCAATGCGATGCGGCCATGCGGCCGATCCCCTTAATCCCTGCTGTTCCGGCATGGAATCGCCCGCTGCCGTCGGTATCGGGGTCATCGGGCTGGACAGCCGCGCACTTCGTCCTTGATGCGCTTGACGTGCCCGCGCCCGAGTCCGTTGACTTCACAGCCGAGTTCGAGATAGCGGCGGATTTTGCAATCATCCAGCAAACCGAAACAGTCGGTCACCGCCGCCGGCCGGCCGATCATCCGGACCACCTCGTCCGGTTCGAGATCGACATAGGCTTTGTGCCGGACCGCCAAGACCACCGCATCGGCGTTTTTGAGCGCGCCGGATAGATCCGTCTGCATGCGCAGGTCGGCCAATTTCTGCTGGTTCCGGAAAAAACGCGCCAGCGAATGGCCGGGGGCCGGGTAGGTATCCTGTTTTTCGAACTCCCACCAGTGGCTGACATATGGATCGTGGGCCGTAAGGTCCGCTCCCATCTCGGTCAGCTTGCGGACGATGACCTCCGAGCCGCTGTAGCGGGTGTCGCCGACGTCTTCGCGATAGGAGGCACCGAGAATGGCCACTTTGGAGGCCGCCACGATCTTGCCCATCTCGAACAAACCGTCGCGCACCAGCTGCGGCACCCGCAGCGCACGCGTATCGTTGATGTCGATGGCGCTGGGGGTCAGCTTGAAGATATCGTCTTCGAACCCCATGAGGGTGTGGTAGGCCCAGAATCCGAGCCCCCCGTCCTTGGGCAGGCAATAGCCGCCGATCCCCGGACCCGGGAACATGAGGTTGGAGTGGGTGGGCCGGACCTTGATGGCCTGGAGCACCTTGAGCAGATCCACGCCGTTGCGTTCGGCAAAAAGGCTCCACTCGTTCATGAACGCCAGGATGGCGGCCCGATAAGAATTCTCTATGATTTTACAGGTCTCGCTCTCGATCGGCCGGTCCAGAACAGTCATCGGGAACTTGGCGACATTCAAGACGCTGGACAAGAAAGCGACCGCCCGCTCGCGGGCCTCGGGGTTGATGCCGCTGCACACTCGCCAGAAATCCCTGACCGAGGCCACATAGTTGCGCCCGGGCATTACCCGCTCGAAGGAATGGGCCAGGAGCGGTTCCCGGCCAGCCAAGCCGCGGCGGTCGAATTCGTTCTTGATGATGGGATAGGCCACATACTCGGTCGTACCCGGCGGAACGGTGGTCTCGATCAGGACCAGACACTCGGGGCGGATCTTTTCGCCCACGACTTTGAGACAATCCTCCAGGGCCTTGATGTCCGCATGCCCCTGGCGGACGTTGCCGAAGGTGTCCTTGTGGTAATCGCACTGGATGTCCACGATGACCGTATCCGCCAGCCCGAGTACCTCGTAGGTAAAGGTGGCCGTCAGCGTTTTTTTCTCCTGGACGCAGCGCCGGATCATCCGCGCCACCTCGGGATCATCGGCCTCAACCGGTGCAACGCCTCGGTTGAGATAGGCGATCTTCCAGAAAGAACGCGATGAGGGCCGCTGCATGCCGATGACGAATTTGCTCGGCTGCCCCTGGGCGTCGACGGCATCTGCAACGACTCCGGCCATGACCGCACCGACGAAGCCGACCCCCATCACGACGACGATTTCCCGGCCCATTCGACGCTGTTGATCCACTGCACGCTGCAGCCGTTTGAGTTCCTTCGAATAGTCGGCATCCGACGGAAGGGAAAACTTTTCGTTGTTCGGACACACGGACACCGGCGCAGCGGGAGATCCGGTCCTGGTTTTTGGAGACGATTTGGATGTTGAACGCGGCATACCCTTTCCTTTTCTCACGCAGATTTTTTAAGTGAAGATACAACACCGGCCCGGCCGATGCTGAAGTAGTCAAATCCCAGGCTGACGGTGAATTCAGGGTCATACAGGTTGCGGCCGTCGAATATCACCGGTATTTTCAGGAGGTTCCGCATCCGGCTGAAATCCGGATTGCGAAATTGGTTCCAGTCGGTCGCGACGGCCAGCGCGTCCGCCCCTTCCAGGGCCTCGTATTGATTCTCGCAGATATGGACCAGCGGATTGGCCGAGAAAAGGCCCTTTGCTCGGCTGCCGGAGACCGGATCGAACGCCTTCACCGCCATGCCCGCGGCCGTCAGTTCCCGGATGATTTCCAGCGAAGAGGCTTCGCGCATGTCATCCGTGTTGGCTTTGAAGGCGAGGCCCCAGAGCCCCAGCACCCGATCGGCGACTCCGCCAAGTTTTGCAAAATAATCGATGACCTTCCGACCCAGAATTTGCTTCTGCCGCCGGTTGACTGCATCCACGGCGGCGATGAGTTCAGGCTCGTAGTCGCTGCTGCGCGCCGTGGTGATCAGCGCCTGGACATCCTTGGGGAAGCACGATCCGCCATAGCCCATCCCCGGGTAGATGAAGTGGTGGCCGATGCGGTGGTCGGCTCCGATCCCCCGGCGGACTGCTCCCACATTAGCCCCGACCCGCTCGCATATGTTTGCGATTTCGTTGATAAACGATATTTTGGTGGCAAGCATGCAGTTGGCCGCATACTTGGTCATCTCGGCACTGCGCACATCCATCACGATCATCTTGTCGCGGCTGCGCGCAAACGGAGCATAGAGGGTTTCCAACAGCTTGGCTGTGCGCACGTTATCGGTTCCCACGATGATGCGATCGGGTTTCATGAAATCATTGACCGCATCGCCTTCCTTGAGGAATTCGGGGTTTGAAACGACGTCGAACTCAAGACGCATCCCGCGTTGTTCGGTCTGCTCGCGGATGATCCGGTGGACTTCGTCGGCGGTGCCCACCGGCACGGTCGATTTGTTCACGATAATCTTGTATTCCGTAATAACCGCCCCGATCTGGCGGGCCACTTCCCGCACCTGGGCAAGGTCGCAGGAACCGTCGTCCAGCGGCGGGGTCCCCACGCAGTTGAAAATAAAAAGGGCGTTCTCCATGCTTTCCTTCAGATCCACGGAGAACGCCAGCCGACTTTCGGCGATGTTGCGTTTGACCAGCGGCTCAAGGCCGGGTTCAAAAATATGCACAACGCCTCTCTGCAGGCCGTCAACGATTGTCGGATTGCTGTCCACGCAGACGATGTTGTTACCCATCTCGGCCAGGCAGGCCGCTGTCACAAGACCGACATACCCTGTTCCCACAATGCAGATGTTCATTACTCCCCTTCCGTTCGCTCGGTACTCCGGTTTGAGGCAAGAAGCGGCTCGACCAGCGCAGAATATAATTTTTTATCATACCAGCTAAAGGCGCAAATTGCCAACCGCTCGCAAAGCCTGTTTCCGGGAAATTGCACTTTTTTCTTGATTTATATTGGAAAATTAGCGACAAGGTAGCTTATCGAAATCGGGGCGGTTTGCGTTCAGCAATGAATGTCGAGCCGGCTTGCTTCGAAATCACCGGCACCCTGACGTTTTCGGCTTCGGGCCGAAAAGCTCGGTGCATCCCATCGCGGTATGCGGCGTTATTCCGGTTTGGATTTTTTGCTACGTCGCTATGGAGGAGAACAGATACCGGGATCTAAAAGGGGTGATTTCGAACTTCCTGCGCGCGTTAAAAGGGGCACATCGGACTATTGCGGATTTAAAGCGGTGGCGAAGGACTCCGGCGGGTTTTTGGAGCCACCGATCCTGAAAACGTCACGGTCGCCTCGCAGCAGCGGGAATTCAAAAAGCCGGTCAAAGCCGCCCCGATTTCGTTTTTTTGCTCCGGCAATAAAATATATTCAATTGCGGCCATATCACCCATCGGCTCCAGTCGAACCTGTTTTTTTGCCGGACCAACAAAAACCATGCGTTGTTGCCAGCCCCTCGGATCTTGCCGGTTTTCACTCTGCAGCCCCTGGCTCGCCACGCCACTCTGAGTCCTCAAAAAACGATGCCCACATATCCGACAAAGCTTTCACCCGGGCTGCGGTCGTGGCTGGTTGCATAGTCGATCGACTCCGCCTCGTTGGCTCCGAGGCGCCGGCCGGCTTCGATGGCGGTTGCCGCCGCCCCGGGGCAGCAGGCATTCTGGTTCACTCGCGCCTCGGCCATCAGGCGTTTGGGGTCCAGGTCCAGCATGGCCTCGATTATCCGCCGGTCATTTTCCTCCTTCACCCAGGCGACCGCTGAAGGTCCGCTCCCGTGTCCGGTGAACCCATAGCTGCTGCCGTAATGGGTGAGGTCGGTTGAACCGATGACGTTGAGAGTGAGGCCCAGCTGCTGAGCTGCGTCGATCACCGCCCGCCCGATGGTCAGCGAGGCATCGGTGGGCGGAACCCCCATCGCCAGAATTTTCGCCTGAGGGAAAAAATACTTCAGGAACGGCAGCTGCAGCTCGATCGTGTTGTCCTGAGTGAATCGGTCCGGGGTTTCCAAACGAAAGGGGAATTGATGGCTCAACGCCTCGGCCAAGTCCTCGGCGACGGGGATGGAGCCGAAGGGAGTGTCCCACGCACCCGTTGGCATCATGATGTTTGGAGATGATGAAGAAAGGTGCATGCCGAACAGCACCAACACATCCGGTGCCGGACCGCCGGCCGTCTTCAGGGCGTGTATAACGTTGCAGGCGATGTTGCCGGAAAAATACCATCCGGCATGCGGCAGGATGCCGCCCACGAGTCGGCGGCGGCGCGGCGGCTGGATTCCGCCCCTTTCGACAAACGCCCGGATCTCGCGCTCGCATTCCGGAGCACGGGCGGGATACCAACTGCCCGCAAAAACCGCACGCCTGACCTTGGAAGCCATCGGAATGTCCTTATGCTGGCTCCGGCGATTTCAAAGGCCTGCTGCCTGGCGATGTCAGCTGCCCAAGGATAGCGGCCGCTCGACCGGCTGAAGGGAGTGTTTGGGCTGCCGGAGAATGCCATTCATACTAGACCAGACCCGAGATCAAGTCAACAGGCTCCGCGCGAGCGTGAGACCTTTAAATTGCCACCATGATGGTTAATGTTGTTCTGCAACCGCCAACACCGGGAGGACCTCATGTGGGAATACACGGATAAAGTAAAGGATCATTTTTTGAACCCGCGCAACGTCGGGGTGATCGAAGATGCCGACGGCGTGGGCGAGGTCGGTTCCATCGCCTGCGGAGACGCCCTGACCTTTTATTTCAAGCTGGATGACAATGGCACGATCAAAGATGCCAAGTTCCAGACCTTCGGTTGTGCCAGCGCCATCGCCTCTTCCTCGGCCCTGACCGAGATGGTGATCGGCAAGACGCTCGACGAGGCCGCCCGGATCACCAACGACGATATCGCCCGCTACCTGGGCGGATTACCCAAAGAGAAGATGCACTGTTCGGTCATGGGCCGCGAGGCGCTCGAGAAGGCCATCTCCTGCCACCGCGGACAGGCCGCCAAGATCATCGAGGGCGAAATCGTCTGCGAGTGCTTCGGGGTGACGGACCGGGATATCGAACGCGTGGTCCGCGAAAACCAGCTCAAGACCATCGAGGACGTGACCGACTACATCAAGGCCGGCGGCGGCTGCGGCAAGTGCCACGAACGCATTCAGGAAATCATCGATCAGGTCCTCGGCGGGAAACGGCTGGAGCCGATCAAGCCGAGGGTCCTCACCAACCTCCAGAAGATCAAGCTGATCGAGGACAGCATCGAGCGTGAGATCAATCCCACACTCAAGAAGGACGCCGGCCACCTGGAATTGGTGGATGTGGACGGCAACCGCGTGATCGTGCGCATGAAGGGCACCTGCGCCACCTGCGCCCGGTCGCACGTCACGCTCAAACACTATGTGGAGTCCAAACTGCGGGAACTCGTGACCCCCGATCTGGTGGTGGAGGAGGTGCAGTGATGCGCGTGACCTATCTGGACAACAACGCGACCACTAAAGTGGACCCCGGGGTCCTTGAAGCCATGCTGCCGTATTTCTCCGAATACTACGGCAACCCGTCCAGCATGCACGCCTTCGGCGGAGGAGTCGCCGCCAAAATCCAACACGCCCGCGAGCAGGTCGCCCGTCTGATCGGCGCGTTGCCGGATGAAGTTATTTTCACCAGCTGCGGCACCGAGAGCGACGGCACGGCGATTCGGGCGGCCATCGAGTCCTATCCGGCCAAGCGGCATATTGTGGCATCGCGCGTGGAGCATCCGGCCATCAAGAACCTGTTTGAAACGCTCTCCAAGAAAGGCTACCGGACGACGTTTGTCCCGGTAGACCGCGAGGGCCGCCTGGATCTCGATGTTCTTTATGACAGCCTGACCGACGACACGGCCGTCGTGAGCCTGATGTGGGCGAACAACGAGACCGGAGTGATCTTCCCCATCGAGGAAATATCGCGCAAGGTCAGGGAACGCGGCATCGTCTTTCACACCGATGCGGTGCAGGCGGCCGGCAAGATCCCCATCCATGTGGGAGACACCGGAGTGGACATGCTCTCGCTGTCCGGCCACAAGATCCACGCTCCCAAAGGCATCGGCGTGCTCTATCTGCGCAAGGGAACCCGGTTCACGCCGTTCATGATCGGCGGGCATCAGGAAAAGGGACGGCGCGGCGGGACCGAGAACACGGCCGCCATCATCGGGCTGGGCAAGGCGGCCGAGTTGGCCAAGCAGCACCTCGACGACGGATCCTACCGCTGCGTGGACGAACTGCGCGATCGCCTGGAATGCGAGATCCTCAAGCGGGTTCCCAGCACACTGGTCAACGGAGACCGGGCCAGTCGCCTGCCGAACACCACCAGTCTCGCCTTCGAGTACGTGGAAGGCGAGTCCATCCTGCTCATGCTGAATGAGCACGGAATCTGCGCTTCTTCCGGGTCGGCCTGCACCTCGGGTTCGCTCGAGCCGTCCCACGTGCGGCGCGCCATGGGGGTGCCGTTCACCGCGGCCCACGGCTCGATCCGTTTCAGCCTGAGCCGGTACACCTCCGGTCCGGAAATCGACCTGGTTCTCGAGAAACTGCCTCCGATCATCGCACGGCTGAGAGAAATGTCTCCGTTCTGGAAGGGCGCGAAGCTCGAAGCTGTCAGCTGAGTGCAACGGCAAAACAGAGGGCCAGGGTCCATCCGTTTGGACCCTGGCCCTCTGTTTTAGTTTGAGCTTCGAATGGTTATTTGCTGCGAGCGGCGAGCTTCACGCGAATCTTTTCTCTCAGCCAGTTGATCCATGCCTCCAGGCCTTCGCCGCTGCGGGCAGAGATTTCGAAAATCGGCATGCCGGGATGCACCTGTTGGATGTAACCGACAGCCTGGGCCTTGTCGTAATCGAGGTGGGGCAGCAGATCGATTTTATTGAGCAGGGCCGCATCGCACAGCCGGAACATGGTCGGGTACTTCACCGGCTTGTCCTCGCCTTCGGTCACGCTTAAAACCACCACCCGTGCATCCTCGCCGATGTCGAACTCCGCCGGGCACACCAGGTTGCCCACGTTCTCGATGATCAACAGATCGATGGCATCCAGATCGATGGCATCCGCAGCTTTCTCGATCACATGGGCCGCCAGATGGCAATCGCCGCCGAAAGCGTCGGTATTGACCTGCACCACCGGAGCGCCGGTGACCGCCAGCCGATCGGCATCGTGGGTGGTGGACACGTCGCCCACGATCACCGCCGCCCGAATCCCTGGCATGATGCGCTCGAGCGTTTTTTGCAGCGTCGTGGTCTTGCCGGATCCCGGGGAGCTCATCACATTGATGACGAAGACCCCCTTCTCGGCAAAACGCCGCCGGTTCTGTTCCGCCATGCGCTCGTTGACGGCCAGCACGCGGGTGACGACCTTGACCTCTCGGGTAGATTTATTGCCCTCCACCGGTTTCATGGCTTTCCTCTTGAGCGATTTCAATCGAAACGATGTCCAACTCTCGGCCGGAAAGGATCTCCAGTGCGCCGCTTTGGCAGGCCGTGCAGGTAAAAACCGGCTCGACGATGGTCCACCGCGCGTCGCAGTCCTTGCAGCGCGCGACCACGGGGGTCTCCTCGATGGCGAGTTCGGCGCCGGCCAGCGGGGTGTCCTTGGAAACGATGTCGAAGCAGAACCGCAGGCTGTCCGCCACCACCGCCGCGAGCTTGCCGATTTTCAAATTGACGCGCTCCACCCGGGCGGAACGCATGTCCGGCGGGATCGATGCTGTGGCGATGTCGATGATCTGCAGGGCGATGCCCATTTCGTGCATAACAGTAGGTCCTATAGGTCTTATAGGACCTATTAGCTGAACACTTTCTTGCAAAGCTCCCCGAACGTGCCGAGGTTCTCGCACACATGGATGCCGGCCGCCTTCATGACGGCGATTTTGGCCTGAGCGGTGCCGGATCCGCCGCTGATGATGGCACCCGCATGGCCCATCCGGCGGCCCGGAGGCGCCGTCAGCCCGGCGATGAATCCGATCACGGGCTTGGTCATTTGGGTCTTGATGAACTCCGCGGCCGTCTCCTCGGCGCTGCCGCCGATCTCGCCGACCATGACGACTCCGCGGGTGGCGGGGTCTTTTTCGAAGGCCGCCAGGCAGTCGACAAAGTTGGTGCCGTTGACCGGGTCCCCGCCGATGCCGATGCAGGTCGTCTGGCCGATCCCCTGGTTGGTCAATTGGTGCACCACCTCATAGGTCAAGGTCCCGGAGCGGGACACGACCCCGATGGGCCCCCCGGGTTTGTGGATCGGGGCCGGCATGATGCCGATCTTGGCTTCGCCGGGGGTGATGATGCCCGGGCAGTTGGGTCCGATCAGCCGCACCGGCCGGCCCTCGATGGTGTTCTTGACCTTCATCATGTCGAGCACCGGAATGCCTTCCGTGATCGCCACGATCAGGCGGATACCGGCATCGGCCGATTCCATGATGGCATCGGCGGCAAAAGCGGGCGGCACGAAGATCAGGCTGCAGTCCGCACCGGTTTTTTGCACGGCATCGAGCACCGTGTTGAAAACCGGGATGCCGTCCATATCCTGGCCGGCCTTGCCCGGAGTGACTCCCGCGACAACCTGGGTGCCGTACGCCACGCACTGCCGGGTATGGAACTGACCCTCTTTGCCGGTGATGCCCTGCACGACGACCCGTGTGTCTTTGTTCACGAATATGGCCACGTTTCTCTCCTTACTTCACGATCTCCGCCACCTTCTTCGCCGCATCCTTGAGGTCGGCGGCCGTGATCAGGTTCAGGCCCGACTCGGCCAGAATGCGCCGGCCCTCCTCGACGTTGGTGCCTTCCATCCGCACCACCACCGGCACCTGGATCCCCGTCTTTGTGGCCGCCTCGACCACTCCCTTGGCCAGAGTGTCGCAGCGCAGGATGCCGCCGAAAATGTTGATCAGGATCCCTTTCACGTTCGGGTCGGAAAGAATGATGCGGAACCCGTTTTCAACCATCTCGGCGCTGGCGCCGCCGCCTACGTCCAGAAAATTGGCCGGTTCGGCCCCGGCGAGCTTGATGATGTCCATGGTCGCCATGGCGAGACCTGCGCCGTTCACCATGTTGCCGACATTGCCGTCCAAGTTGATGTAATTCAGATTGAACTTGGATGCTTCGACCTCCAGCGGGTCCTCCTCGTCAAGATCGCGGAACTCGAGGATGTCCTTGTGCCGGAAGAGCGCGTTGTCGTCAAAGTTGACCTTGGCGTCGAGAGCGATGACCGCCTCTTCGGCGGTGATGACGAGCGGGTTGATCTCCACGAGCGAACAATCGTATTCCACGAACAGCCGATAGAGGTTCTGGATCATGGGCGTGAAGCCCTTGATGGCTGCCGGCGGCAGATTGAGGCCGAAGGCGAGCTGCCGGCAGTGGTAGCCTTGAAGTCCGAGCAGCGGATTGACGAAAACCTTGATGATCTTCTCCGGGGTCTTGGCGGCCACTTCCTCGATGTCCATGCCGCCGGCCTCGCTGGCCATGATCACGATTTTGGCCGTCGATCGGTCGGGAATGATGCTGAGGTAAAGTTCCTTGGCGATGTCCAACCCCTGCTCCACCAGCAGCTTGCGCACCAGGCGCCCATCGGGGCCGGTCTGGTGGGTGACGAGGGTCATGCCGAGGATCTGGCCGGCCGTCTGCTTCACTTCCTCTGCCGAGCGTGCCAGTTTAACTCCGCCGCCCTTGCCACGCCCGCCGGCATGGATTTGGGCCTTGACGACCACCGGCCAACCGTCCAGCCCGGCCGCGGCCTTTTGGGCCTCGTCGACGCTGAAGGCAACCCCGCCCCTGGGCACGGGGATGCGGTATTTCTTGAACAGCTCCTTTGCCTGGTATTCGTGGATTTTCATTTTTCTATCCCACCACCGCCAGAACGTCACCCTTCTTCACCGAATCGCCGCTGCTGAAGCCCAGGGCTTTGACGGTGCCGGTCGCCGGCGCCGGCAGCGCGTTTTCCATCTTCATGGCTTCCAGGACCAGCAGGGTCTCGCCCTCCTTCACCGAATCGCCGACATTCTTCAGGTATTTGACGATCATGCCCGGCATGGGCGCTGTCAGAGGAGTCCCCTTGGTGTCGGCTGCCGCTTTGGGCGCCTCGGCCTTGGGGGCCTCCGGGGCCGCGGCGGGCGCGGGGGCCGGAGCGGGAGTCTGGGCGGCCGTCGGCGCAGCCACCGGCGCCGCCATCGGACGCGCATAGTTCACCATGGGGGCGCCGCCGATGGCGTCCACCCCGACTTCGAAATACTCGCCGTCCACGAACACATTGAACTTGCGCAGAAGGTCGCTCGGCGCCGGCGCCTTCTTCTGAGGCTTTTCCGCCAGCAGGCCCGCCTTGGCCTTGCGGACGAGGTCGTCCTCGGCGCGGACCTCTTCCATCGTGCGCGCCTTGGTCTCGACCGGCGGGGCCTCCTTGCCGTACTTCCACTTGAGAAACTTCAGGCCGGTGACCGGATACAACGCGTAAATCAGAACGTCGTCGATGTCCTTGGCAAGGCCCTTGGTGGCCTCCTTGGCCTTCTCCAGCTCGGGATCGAGCACCGAGGCCGCGCGAGCCGTAATGGGCTTCTCCCCGCGCGCATAGCCCTTGAGGGCCTTCTTCTGAACGTCCGAGTTGATGGGAACGGCCGTCTTGCCGTACAGGCCGTAGCACAGGTCCTTGACCTGGTCGGTGATCCGCTTGTAGCGCTCCTCCTTGGTGTCGAAGAGCACGTTCATGACGGTCTGGACCCCCACGATCTGGCTGGTGGGGGTGACGAGCGGGATCTGGCCGAGGTCCTTGCGCACCTTCGGCAGCTCGGCGAACACGTCGTCGATGCGCTCCACGGCGTCCATCTCCTTGAGCTGGTTGACCAAGTTGGAGAGCATGCCGCCCGGAGTCTGGTGCAGCAGAACGTTGATGTCGATGATGGACACCTTGGTGTCGTCGAGCAGGTGCTTGTACTTGGGCATGACTTCCTTCTCGAGCACGTCGTTGATCTTGGCCAGCAGCTTGATATCGAAGCCGGTGTCGCGGTTGGTGCCGAGCAGCGCCATGACCAGCGGCTCGATGGCGGCGTGGGCCGTGCGGTAAGCGTAGGGCGCCATCACCGTGTCGATGATATCGACCCCGGCCTCGACCGCTTTGAGCATGGACAGGGCCGACATGCCCGAGGTGAAGTGGCTGTGGAGATGGATCGGCGGCTTGACGGCTTTCTTCAGGGCCGCGACCAGCTCGAAGGCGTCGTAGGGCGCGATCAGACCGGCCATGTCCTTGATGCAGATCGTATCAGCCCCCATGGCCTCCAGATCCTTGGCCTTCTTCACGTAGTAGTCGATGTTGTAGACCTCCCCGCCCAGGCGCGGCTCGGTCAGGGTGTAGCAGATGCAGCCCTGGAAGTGCTTGCCCGCGGCCTTGATGGCCGGTACGACGATTTCGAAGTTGCGGTAGTCGTTCAGCGCGTCGAAGGTCCGGAAGATATCCATCCCGTTGGCGGCCGCACGCTCGACGAAAACCTTGGCCACGTCATCGGCGTAATTGCGGTAGCCGACCAGGTTCTGGCCGCGCAGCAGCATCGAAAAAGGGGTCTTCTTGATGTACTTTTTCAGGGTCCGAATGCGCTCCCAGGGGTCCTCGTTCAGGAAGCGGTGCATGGTGTCGAACGTCGCCCCGCCCCAGACCTCCATGGCCCAGAATCCCACCTGGTCCATCATCTCGGCCACCGGCAGCATGTCCTCGGTGCGGCCGCGTGTGGCAAAAAGCGACTGGTGGCCGTCCCGCAGAGAGAGGTCTTCGATCTTGACGGGGTTCTCCGCCTTGGGGCGCTTGGGGTCGTAGTTCATCTTGGTCATTTTCACGGCGGTCTCTTTATTCATTTCCAGGGTCTCCTTTTATGATTTCGCATAAAGCGGTCGGTTCATGCCATGCGGGTGAAGGTGCGCAGCTGCATCAGGTTGCGCAGCTGCATCTGGGCCTGGCGCCCGTTCAGGGCCCACAGCTTCGGCCCGGCGGGCGCTGCCGGCGCCGCGTCCATCGTCGCAACCTGCGACGCCGCCAGCTCTTCCTCCTGCAAAACCTGCATCACCGCAGCGATGGCGGCGGCGAATTTTTTCTGGGTGTCGGTCATACGTTCCTCTCTATCCGTTTACCCGTTGGCCCGTGCGTCCGTTGGCCCGGAAAAAACGCTTTTCGCTTTCAACGGGCTGACGGGTTAACGGGTCCACGGGCCAACCGTCTTCACATGGGAATGTTGCCGTGCTTCTTGGGCGGCCGCAGCTCGCGTTTGGCGCACATCGTTTCCAGCGCATCGATCAACCGCGGCCGGGTTTCGCTCGGCACGATGACGGCATCGATATAGCCGCGGCTGGCGGCGACATACGGGTTGGAGAACAGCTTCTCGTATTCCTGAATTTTCTCCTTGCGCTTGGCGCCCGGATCGACGGCCTCGGTGATCTCCTTGCGGTGGATGATGTTGGCCGCTCCCTCGGCCCCCATGACGGCGATCTCCGCCGTCGGCCAGGCGAACGCCATGTCCGCGCCCAGGTCTCTGGAGCACATGGCGAGGTAGGAGCCGCCGTAGTCCTTGCGCGTCACCAGCAGGAGCTTGGGCACCGTGGCCTCGGAATAGCACCACAGCAGCTTGGCGCCGTGGCGGATGATGCCGCCCCACTCCTGGTTGCTGCCGGGCAGGTAGCCGGGGACATCGGCGATGGTGAGCATCGGAATGTTAAAGGCGTCGCAGAAGCGGATGAAACGGGTCGCCTTGTCCGAGGCGTTGATGTCCAGGCACCCGGCCAGATTCTTGGGCTGGTTGGCGATGATCCCGATGGTACGGCCGTTCAGCCGCGCAAAGCATACGATGATGTTCGGGGCGAAAAACTGATGCGGCTCGAAGAAGTCGCCGTTGTCCACGATGGCCCTGATCACCTCTTTCATGTCGTAGGCCTTGCCGGGCTGATCGGGGATGATGCGGTCCAGGGCCGGCGCCGTGCGGTGCGGGTCGTCGCCGGCGACAACGGGCGGGTCCTCCATGTTGTTCGATGGCAGGAAGGAGAGCAGCCGCTGGATCTGCGCGATGCAGTCGGCATCGCTCTCGCAGGCGAAGTGCGCCACCCCGCTCTTTTCGTTGTGGGTCTTGGCGCCGCCCAGGGCCTCGAAGCTGATCTCTTCGCCCGTTACCGCCTTGATGACTTCGGGACCGGTGATGAACATGTAGCTCGTGTTCTTGACCATGAAGACGTAGTCGGTCATGGCCGGCGAGTAGACCGCTCCGCCCGCCGTCGGTCCCATGATGGCCGAGATCTGCGGGATGACGCCGGAGCATGCCGAGTTGCGGAAAAAAATCTGGCCGTAACCGGACAGGGCGTCGACCCCCTCCTGGATGCGGGCCCCGCCGGAGTCGTTCATGCCGACGAAAGGCACACCGGCCTTGAGCGCCAGGTCCATGGCCTTGCAGATCTTTTTGGAATGCATCTCGCCGAGGCTGCCGGCGCGCGCGGTGAAATCCTGGGAGAAGGCGAACACCGGCCGGCCGTCGACCCGTCCGTGGCCGGTGATGACCCCGTCGGAGGGGATTTGAACTTTTTCCATACCGAAATTGGCGCAACGGTGACTGACGAACATGTCGAGTTCGCGGAAGGTGCCAGTGTCGAAGAGCAGGTTCAGTCGCTCGCGGGCGGTGAGCTTGCCTTTTTCCTTATGCTGGGCCACGGCCTTGTCGCCGCCCATCTTGAGCAGCTCAGCCTCGCGGGCCTTCAGGTCCTTGATTTTGTCCTCGGTGGTGCCCATACTCGTTGTTCCTTTCCTGCAGGCTGTTTAAAAGTTTAATTAAATCCTATTGATAGCTTTCGTTGTCAAGCAAAAAAAGCAGCTTGTCGGCGGCGGCGGTGGGAGCAAGGGTGCCCCGGTCGACCTCGCGCAGGATGCGCGGCAACTGTTTCTTGATCTCCGGCTGGTGGACAAAGCGCTCCTTGAGGCCCTCATCGATCAGCGACCACATCCAGTCCACGGCCTGACGCCGGCGCTTCTCCTCCAGCTCATGCGACGCGGAGAAGACCTCGCGGTGCCGGAGGACGGTTTTCCAGATCGTATCGATGCCGGTCATTTCGCGGGCGCTGCAGGTGAGCACCGGCGGCGTCCAGCGCGGAGAGGCGGGCTGCACCAGGTGCAGCGCCAGCTCGAAGACGTTGGCGGCCTTCCGAGCCGGGTCGATGTTTTCGCCGTCCGCCTTATTGATCGCCAGCGCGTCGGCCAGCTCGAGGATGCCCTTCTTGAGCCCCTGCAGTTCGTCGCCGGCCCCCGCCAGAAGAAGCACCAAAAAGAAATCCACCATCGATGCCACGGCGGTCTCGGACTGGCCGACCCCCACGGTTTCCACGATGATTACATCGTAGCCCGCCGCCTCGCAGAGCAGCATGGTCTCCCGGGTCTTGCGCGCCACCCCGCCCAGGGTACCCCCGGAGGGCGACGGCCGGATGAAGGCCCGAGGCTCGATCGAAAGCTTCTCCATGCGGGTCTTGTCGGCCATGACGCTGCCCCCGCTGCGGGCGCTGCTGGGATCGACGGCCAGCACGGCCACCCGGTGGCCTTCGCGGACGAGCATCGTTCCGAAGCTCTCGATGAAGGTGCTCTTGCCCACGCCCGGGACCCCGGTGATCCCCAGTCGCACGGCCGCACCGGTCTTGGGCAGGAGCGCGCTCAACATCCGGCGCGCCGCTTCCTGATGGGTGGTCAGCGCGCTTTCGATCAGCGTGATGGCCTTGGACAGCATGCGGCGGTCGCCGGACAGCACACCGGCGATGTATGTTTGCGGGTCAACCGGTTTCATTTATACAGGGCGACGGGTTGGCCTGTGCGCCCGTTGACCCGTTAAAGAACGCGGTTTTCCCTGCAACGGGCCAACGGGCTGACGGGTTAACGTTTCTCAAGCGCGTTAAGCACCTGGTTGGCCGAATCGGTCACGGGCGTGCCGGGGCCGAAGACGCAGGTTGCCCCGGCGGCGTAAAGAGGATCGTAGTCCTTGGGCGGAATGATTCCGCCCACGACCACCAGGATGTCCTCGCCGCCCTCCTGCTTGAGGGCCCGCACCAGCTCGGGGACGAGGGTCTTGTGGCCCGCTGCCAGAGTGGAAATGCCGACGACGTGCACGTCGTTTTCAACCGCCATGCGGGCGGCTTCCGCCGGCGTCTGGAACATCGGGCCGATGTCCACGTCGAACCCCAGATCGGCGAATCCGGTGGCGATCACTTTCATACCCCGGTCGTGGCCGTCCTGGCCCATTTTCGTGACCAGGATCCGCGGCCGGCGCCCCTCGCGGTCCTTGAACCGATCGGTGCGCGTGCGGAGGGTCTTAATGATTTCGCTGTCTCCATATTCGGACGAGTATATCCCGGACACGCAGCGGGTGGTCGCCACGAAGCGTCCGAAGGCCTTTTCCAGGGCATCGGAGACTTCGCCTGCCGTGGCCCGCGCGCGGATGGCGGGGATGGTGAGATCGAGCAGGTTCGCACCGCTTTCGGCGCCCCGGGCGAGCGCCTCCAG
Source organism: Desulfobacterales bacterium (assembly GCA_030834695.1). GTDB lineage: Bacteria > Desulfobacterota > Desulfobacteria > Desulfobacterales > SpSt-501 > SpSt-501. The sequence goes on along the minus strand of JAUQXK010000101.1, from coordinate 57,585 downwards.
CGCCTGCCGGACGGCCGCCGGGTCGCGCCGCGCCTTGATCTCCTTGAGCCGCGCGATCTGCTCGTCGCGCACGCTCGCCGACACCTCCAGGACATCCAGGCTCACATCCTCCTTGATCTGGTACTTGTTCACGCCGACAATGACGTCCAAACCCTGGTCGATGCGTGCCTGGCGCCGGGCGGCGGCCTCTTCGATCCGCAGTTTGGGCATGCCGGTCTCGATGGCCTTGGACATTCCTCCCAGCGTCTCAACCTCCTGGATGATCTTCCAGGACTCGCGGATCATACCGTCGGTCAGCGCTTCGACATAGTAGGAGCCGGCCAGCGGATCGACGACCCGGCAAACCTGGGACTCCTCCTGCACGATGAGCTGGGTGTTGCGGGCGACCCGCGCCGAGAGGTCGGTGGGCAGGCCGACCGCCTCGTCGAAGGAGTTGGTGTGCAAGGACTGCGTGCCGCCCAGCACCGCCGAAAGGCATTCCAGGGTGGTGCGGATGATGTTGTTGTAAGGGTCCTGGGCCGTCAGGCTCCACCCGGAGGTCTGACAGTGGGTGCGCAGCATGGAGGACTGCGGGTCCTTGGGGTTGAACCGGCTCATGAGCTTGTGCCACAGGAACCGCGCCGCGCGCAGCATGGCGATGTCCATGAAGAAATTCATGCCGATGCCGAAGAAGAAGGACAGCCGCGGCGCGAACTGGTCGATGCCGAGCCCGGCCCGGAGCGCGGCCTGAACATATTCCAGGCCGTCGGCGAGCGTGAAGGCGCACTGCAGCACCGAGCTGGCGCCGGCTTCCATCATGTGGTAGCCGCTGATGCTGATGGTGTTGAATTTGGGCATGTGCGTGGAGCAGTAAGCGATGATGTCCGAAACGATCCGCATGGAAGGCTCGGGCGGGTAGATGTAGGTGTTGCGCGTGAGTTACTCCTTGAGGATGTCGTTCTGGATGGTGCCGGTGAGCTGGCTCTGACTCACCCCCTGCTCCTCGGCCGCCACGATGTAGCCGGCCAGGATCGGCAGCACCGCGCCGTTCATGGTCATGGAAACCGACATCTTGTCGAGCGGGATCTGGTCGAATAGAATCTTCATGTCTTCGACGCTGTCGACCGCGACCCCGGCCTTGCCCACATCGCCCGACACCCGCGGATGGTCCGAATCGTAGCCGCGGTGGGTGGCCAGGTCGAAGGCGACCGAAAGGCCCATCTGGCCGGCGGCCAGGTTGCGGCGGTAGAAGGCGTTGGAGTCCTTGGCCGTGGAGAAACCGGCATACTGGCGGATGGTCCACGGCCGGTGCGCGAACATGGTGGCCCGCGGTCCGCGCACGTACGGCGGCAGCCCCGGCAGACTGTTGAGGTGTTCGAGCGCCTCAAGGTCCTCGGCCGTGTAGAGCGGCTTGACCAGGATGCCCTCCGGGGTCTTCCAGTTCAGCGACTCCGGCGATTTGCCGCGCAGCTCCTTGGAAGCGAGCTCTCTCCATTTCAGGGTGTCGGGGTGTTGGGCCATGGTCTCCTCCGTTGGTGATGGTCGAATCGTTCAGGCTGTTCAGACGCCAAGTTTAATTATCGGGCGATACCCGATCAGCGCTTCGCGTGATACTGGATGCTCGATAAAAGCAAAATCCCTTTCCACTATCGAGCATCCAGTTTCCAGTTTCGAGTATCCCGTATCCAGCATCCGTCTTTCAACGCTCGCACAGCTCGACCAGCACGCCGCTGGTCGCCCTGGGGTGCAGGAACGCGATCCGCGCCCCGCCGGCGCCCTTGCGCGGCTTCTCGTCGATCAGCTGGATTCCCTTGGCCTTGAGCTCGGCCAGGGCTTCTTCGATGTTCTCCACGCGGAAGGCGATGTGTTGGATCCCCTCGCCTTTTTTTTCCAGATACTTGGCAATGGGGCCGTCGGGTGCGGTGGACTCCAGCAGTTCGACCTCGCTCTCCCCGACCGGCAGGAACGCGGTCGTCACCTTCTGCTCGGCCACGGTCTCGGTCCCTTCGAATTTGAGGCCCAGCGCGTCCGTCCAGAAATTCTTCCCGCCCTCGATGCTCTTTACGGCAATCCCCAGATGGTCGATCTTCAAAATCTTCATGCCCGCCTCCCTTAGGATTTCAAATTTCAGATTTGAAATTTCGAATCTCCGATTTTACATCTTCCTACTCCGCCGCCTGAACCGCAACGACCTCCGGAATCTCTCTCTTCAGTAACTTCTCGATCCCGTTCTTGAGGGTCATCTGGGACATGGGACAGCCCGCACACGCTCCCCGCAGGCGCACGGTGACAACGCCGTCCTGCACGTCCACCAGCTCCACATCCCCTCCGTCCCGCTGGAGCATCGGCCGAATCTTGTCGATGGCGGCCTGTACCTTTTCTTTCATGGGTATCTCCTTTCATCCAGAGACATTCGAACGACACGTATTCTCGTGGATGCCGAACGATGCTGGATAGGCGCTTCGCGCGATACTCGATCCTGGATGAGGAAGAAAACCTCTGGTGCGCGGGGGCCTCATCCCGCATCCGGTATCTTACGGCTTATCAGGCTATATCAAATTTCGCGGTTTTCATAAAACCGCTTTTTGAAGCTCTCGAATTCATCCTTCAGAATCGCCTCGCGAATCCGCCTCACGAAGTGGATGAAATAATGCACGTTGTGAATCGTGTTCAGGCGGTAGGCCAGCAGCTCCCTGGAAAGAAACAAGTGACGCAGGTAGGCAAGGGAATAGTTCCGGCAGGTATAGCAGGTGCAGGCCTTGTCTGGCGGATCTGGATCCTGGCGGTACCCGGCGTTGGTGATGGTGAGAACGCCTCGGGCGGTGAAAAGCTGCCCGTTGCGGGCGTTGCGGGTCGGCAGCACGCAGTCGAACATGTCCGCCCCCAGGCAAACCAGATCGATCAGGTCTTCCGGCCGGCCGACGCCCATGACATACTTGGGCTTTCCCTCCGGCAGCAGCGGCAGCGCCGCAGCCGCCGTATCCAGCATGAGGTCAAGGGGCTCGCCGACGCTCAGTCCGCCGAGGGCGTAGCCGCTGAAATCAAGCTCGGCCAGACGTTCCGCCGACGTGCGCCGCAGTTCGGGATGCATGCCCCCCTGCACGATGCCGAACAGCGCCTGATGCCCGTTTCCGGCGGAATTCCAGGCGTCTTTGCTGCGCCGGGCCCATTCGGCCGTCATGTCGGCGGCGTGGCGCGCCGCTTCGAAGGAGGCGGGATAGGCCGTGCACTGGTCCAAACACATCATGATGTCTGCGTCCAGCCAGCCCTGGATCTCGACGGCCTTTTCCGGGCTCAACAAGTGGCTCGATCCGTCGATGTGCGACTGAAAGGCGACCCCCTCCGCGGTGACCCGGGCCAGCTTGGCGAGCGAGAACACTTGGAAACCGCCGCTGTCGGTCAGGATGGGGCCGCGCCAGTTCATGAAGCGGTGCAGGCCATGAAACCGGCTGATCACCTCACGGCCCGGCCGCAGATAGAGGTGGTAGGTATTGCCGAGGATGATCTGGGCGCCGCAGGCGACCAACTCTTCGGGCGTGACGGACTTCACCGATCCCAGCGTGCCCACCGGCATGAACACCGGGGTTTCCACCGGGCCGTGGGCCGTCTGCATCACGCCGGCCCGCGCGCGGGTCTTTGTCGATTCGGCGACAATTTCAAATTTAAACTTTTTCTCTTCCATACCCGTCTGGCCCAGCATCGGGCAGATAGCAGAGGGTAAGAGCCCAAACCGCTCTGGCCTTTACTCTATGCCCTATGCCCTTTGCGCTATGCCCCTTTCTTACAGAATCAGCATCGCGTCCCCGTAGCTGTAAAACCGGTAGCGCTCGGCCACCGCTTCTCGGTAGGCATTCAGGACATGCTCGCGGCCGGCAAAGGCCGAGACCAGCATCAGCAGGGTCGATTTCGGCAAGTGGAAGTTGGTGATCATGGCATCGACCGCTTTAAACCGGAAGCCGGGGTAGATGAAGAGGTCGCAAGTCCCGCTATCGGCTGCCAGCCGCCCCTGCGCATCGGCTGCGAACTCCAAGGTGCGCACCGCCGTGGTGCCGACGGCCACCACCCGCTGGCCGTTGTTACGGGCGGCCTGACCGGCGGCGGCCGTTTCCGCCGGGACTGAGAAGCGCTCGGCGTGCATCCGGTGTTCGCGGATGTCCACGGCCCGCACCGGCGCAAACGTTCCATAACCGACGTGGAGCGTGATGGGCGCCATCACAACTCCAATAGCCTGCAGCCCGCGCAAAAGCTCAGGGGTAAAGTGCAGGCCGGCCGTGGGGGCGGCCACCGCCCCTCGCACGGAAGCGTACACGGTCTGATACGCGGTTCGGTCCTCCGGTTCATCGGCTCGCCGGATGTAGGGCGGAAGCGGCACGTGCCCGACCCGATCGAGGGCCGCGTCGAAATCCTCGTCTCCCGAGAATTCGACCTGGCAGGTCCTGTCGCTCACGGCGGTCACCCGACCGGCCAAGCCCTCACCGAAAACAAACCGGGTTCCCACCCTCGAGGGCTTCGAAGATTTAACCAGACATTCACAGGTGAACCGGCCGGAGTCGCCCGAACGACGGCCTCCTGCAAAATCCAGCAGAAACACCTCGACCCGCCCGCCGCTCGCCTTCCTGCCCAGCAACCGCGCCTTGATCACGGCGGTGTCATTCACCACCAGGACATCCCCGGCGGACAGAAAGCGCGACAGGGCGTCGAACCGGTGATGGGACACCGCACCCGTGACGCGATCGAGCTTCAGCAGGCGCGAATGATCCCGGCGCTCGGCCGGCTGCTGGGCGATCAGATCCGGTGGAAGCTCGTAGTCGTAATCCCCGAGGGAGTACATGCCCCTGCCCGCCCGTTTCTACCTCTTTTCTGCCATCGCATCCACGGCCGTCACTCAGGATCGCCCCAGGTAGACCAGCCAAAGCCCGACCGCCATGAGAGCCAGCCCGACCCGCCGCAGATGCCTTTCAGACGTCGCGGCAATATGGGCGATCCAGCTCTTCATCCGGGCGGGAAAAGCAAAATACGGAAGCCCTTCGACAATCAAGACCATTCCGAGAACGCACAGGAAATATTTCATGTTCCGATCCCGCTCCCGGCTCATCCCAGGCGGCCGGGTCGCCGAAGGTACGCTGCCGGCGAGAGTCGTTGTATATACCGTTCGCGGAGATTGTTTGTCAAAAACATTCCAGTGGGCCGCTGAGCGCATTTGCCGTCAGTCGGGCGCCCTGGTTGACACGGAAGGTTCGTGTCTTAATACTCATCCAAACACCGGCCATCACCTGTCGCAAGCTGAAACCGTATACAAAGGCTGCCGTCATGCGAATTGTCATTCACTATATCTTGGCTGTCGTCATCCTGACCGTCTATGGGGGCCAGGTCTGACCCTTCATGGCCGAGCTACCCCCCGTGAGGCTGGGGGTGCACATCTTCTTAGCGTACGGGGCCGTTCTGGTTCTACGCCGGCCGTTGGAAGCCCGCTGGGTGACGTCCGCCGAAAATGTCTCGCAACCGGTGCGGCAATTCTTCTTCGACCTGACAGCGGGGCTGAGTGCCGGCTTGCTAGCAGCCATGCTGAACCGCATCTTCTTCGAATTCCCAACGGGAAGCTTGCTCAGTCTGATCGCCGGTGCTTTTATTTACGGCTTCTTCATCGCGCTGGATATGTCCCTATCCCGCGAGCGATCGGTCATCCAGAAAGCCCTCGCCCGGGATTCCTTCCGTGCACCGCCCAAACGCCTCTACTCCATGACGCGACGATTCACCTTGGTGGCCGTCGCAACCGCTCTCTGTGTCACGGTTGTCAACCTGATGGTCCTGGCCCGCGACATGGCGTGGCTGACCACGGTCGGGACCGATCCGGGCGCCATCCAAATGGCCGTCCTGTCAATTGCCTACGAAGTCCTTTTTATCATGGCCGTGCTGCTGGGGCTGGCCATCAACCTGATCATTTCCTATTCCCGCAACCTGAAGCTTCTATTCAAAAACGAGACCGTGGTGCTGGAGCGCGTAACCAACGGGGATTTGAGCCGGATGGTGCCGGTCGCCACCCGCGACGAGTTCGGCCTGATTGCCGGACACACCAACACCATGATCGAAGGCCTGCGCCACCGCATCGAACTCCTTACGGCGCTCCAGCTGGCCGAAGAAGTGCAACGCACGTTGCTTCCGTCCCACCCCCCCGTGGTCCCTGGGCTGGACCTTTCCGGCACGAGCATTTACTGTCAGGAAACCGGCGGGGATTATTATGATTACGTCGTGCTGCCCGAAAACCGGCTGGGGGTGGTGGTGGCCGATGTTTCCGGCCACGGGATCGACGCGGCGCTCTTCATGGCCTCCGCAAGGGCCTATCTGCTCGCGGAGGCCCAGAGCTTCAAAACACCGGCCCTGCTGGCACGGGACGTCAACCGCTACCTGACGCGCGACAGCGCCCCCACGGGCCGCTTCATGAGCATGTTCTTCCTCGAAATCGACGCACGGGCGAAAACGCTGCGCTGGGTCCGCGCCGGACACGAGCCGGCCATGGTTTACGACCCGGTCCGTGCGGCCTTCCGCGAACTGGGCGGCGAGGGAATGGCGATGGGCGTGGTGGACACGGCCGAATACCGGGACTACACCCAGCAGGGCTGGGAGCCTGGTTCGGTGGTCGTCATCGGCACCGACGGGATCACCGAGACCCGCAACACAGCCGACGAATTTTTCGGGGCCGAGCGCGTCCGCCAGGTCGTCCGCGCCAACGCGTCCCGGTCGGCCGCCGGCATCCAGTCCGCCGTCATCGAAGCGGTTCAAAACTTTCGCGGGGAAGCGTCCCAGGAGGATGACGTCACGCTGGTGGTGGCGAAGCTGATGTGACAGCTCGATTCTGGATGCTGGGTACTGGATGCTCGATGAAAGGCGAGGCGGCAGGCTTGGGTTTTTGTCGAGTATCCGGTATCGCGCGAAGCGCCCATCCAGTATCCCTTTCGCTTTGACGCCGTCGGCGATCTCCGCAACAGCAGCCCGCCCTATTCCCAAAAACTCTCCAGATAGGCATACAGCGCCGGCGAGCCGCCGGTGTGCACAAAGAGAACGTTCTCATCTTTTTTGAAAAAGCCTTTGCGCGCCTGATCGATGAGGCCGGCCATGGCTTTGCCGGTATAGACCGGGTCGAGCAGCACCGCCTCGGTGCGCGCGAGCAGCTTGACGGCCTCGACCATGCCGGGCGTCGGCAGCGAATAGCCCGGCCCGACATAATCCCCGAAGCACACCACCGCATCCCGCGGCAGCTCGCCGTCGATGGCCGCCAGGGCTGCCGTTTCCCTGGCCAGTTTAAAGACGATCTCTTCCTGCTGGGCCTTGGTCCGGCTCACGTTCATCCCGACGACCGGGATGCCGCTGCGGGTCCCCCAGAACCCGGTGAGCAGCCCCGCGTGGGTTCCGGCGCTGCCGCTGGCGCAAACCACCCGGTCGATCCGCAGTCCCATGTCGAACGCCTGGGAGAGGAGTTCCTGGGCGCAGGCCGCATACCCCAGCGCGCCCAAGGGGTTCGAAGCGCCACCGGGGATCAGGTAGGGGCGGCCGCCCTGCGACCGAACCTCATCCGCCATGATGTTCATGGCACCCACCATGTCGGAGCCCCCTGGAACCACCTGAATCCGGTCCACGCCCATGAGGCGGTAGAGAAAGTTGTTGCCGCTCGCCCGGGGCTTGTAGCTGCCCGGCACGCGTTCCTCCAGCACCAGACCGCACTTGAGCCCTTCGCGGACCGCAGCGGCCAGGGCCAGACGGCAGTGATTGGACTGCACGGCCCCGCAGGTAATGATAAAATCCGCCCCTTTTTCAAGGGCGTCGGCCATCACGAACTCCAGCTTGCGGACCTTGTTGCCGCCGGCGGCGAAACCGAGCTGGTCGTCGCGTTTGATGAAGAGATTCGGCCCGTTGAGCACCTTGGAAAGCCGTGTCATAGGCTGAAGCGGCGTCGGGCCGTCGGCATACCGCCGTCGTGGAAATCGTGCCAGATTCATTTTTCACCCTCCTTGATAAGTCTATGACAAGATCATGTTAAAGCCTCGGATCAGGCCCAAGGGCAAGGCGTCCCAAGGCTTGAAAGCGCAGCGTACAAATCGTACGTGAGCATTTCAAACCGAAGGGACAACTCCGCCCTTGGGTCTTAGACGAGGCCTTTGCCGGCGGCGGCGATGGCCGCCCTGGCCAGGAGCAGCAGCGTATCGAACACGGGAACATCGAGGTCTCCGGGTTGCAGCACCAATGGAATCTCGGTGCACCCGGCCACCACTCCCTGCGCGCCGCGCCGGACCAGCCGGCCGGCGATGGCCCGGATCTCGGCTCCGATCGCCTCCCGGTCCCGGGCGCCCGCAGCCCCTTTGATCGCGTAAATGGCCGCCATGACGCGTTCCTGGTCCGGCCCCTCCGGTGTCAGGGTGGCAATTCCCGATTGCTCCAGCTTGGCGCGGAAGCGCCCGCCCTTTATGGTTCCGGTGGTGGCCAGCATGGCGACCGTGCGGATGTGCGCATGGTGCTGCCGGATGTGTTCGGCCGTGACGTCGAACATGGACAGGATGGGCAGCCCGGCTTCGCGCTGGAGCTCGTCCAGAAAGAAATGCGCCGACACGCAGGGGATGACCACGAAGTCCGCGCCGGCCCTTTTCAAGGCCGCGATGCCCGCCTTCATCGCCGGCACCGGCGACTCCCCCTCCTTAAAGATGGCAGCCGTGCGGTCCGGCACCTGGGGGTTGGAATCGATCACCACGCGCAGGTGGTCCTGGTCCCGGGCAGCCGGAGTATTGGCGATGATCTTGCCGAAAAGATCCAGGGTGGCCTCCGGTCCCATGCCGCCGAGGATGCCGATTGTTTTTTCCGCCATAACCTCTTCGCAGGATACAAGGTTTCTAGGGCTCAAGAAGGAATTGGAGGGCGATGCTCGATTCTGGATGCTCGATACCCGCTGGAAGCGAGTCTCGTCCGAGCATCAAGCATCCCGTATCCAGTATCGCTACTTTAAAATCTGCCCCAGGAAGTCTTTCGTCCGCTGGCTCTTCGGGTTCTTGAAGAAGTCGTCACCGCGGCCGCGTTCCACGATGCGCCCGGCGTCCATGAAGATGATCTCGTCGGCAACTTCGCGCGCGAAGCCCATCTCGTGGGTCACCACCAGCATGGTCATACCCTCTTTGGCCAGGCCGATCATGACCTCCAGAACCTCTTGGATCATCTCCGGGTCCAGGGCCGACGTGGGCTCGTCGAACATCATGCAGGCCGGTTCCATGGCCAGCGCCCGCGCGATGGCCACCCGCTGCTGTTGGCCGCCCGAAAGATTGGCGGGGTAGGCGCCGGCCTTGTCCGGAATCCCCACGCGTTCGAGCAGCTCCATGGCCTTTTTCTCGGCCTCCGGCCGGGATTTTTTCCGGACCTTCATGGGCGCGAGCGTGATGTTGCGCAGGACCGTCATGTGCGGGTAGAGCTCGAAACGCTGGAAGACCATGCCGAGCTTCTCCCGCAGCTTGTATAAATTGGTCTTGGGGTCGCTGAGCGAGACGCCGTCGACGACGATCTCTCCTTTTTGATAGGGCTCCAGTCCGTTGATGCAGCGCAGGAGTGTGCTTTTGCCGGAGCCGCTCGGGCCGCAGATGACGACCTTCTGCCCCCGCTGGACCACCTCGTTGACATCGGCCAGAACCTGGAACTCGCCGAACCACTTGCTGACATTCTTGATCTCGATCATGGCATCACAAGACCTTGGCTTTCCGGCTCTTCTCCTCGTAATGCAGGCTGATGCGCGAGCCGACGAAACAGATGACGAAAAAGAGAATCGCCACGAAGGTGTAAAGCTGTACGGAGCGCACCTCCAGGCCGTCTACGATCGTGGTGCGGCGGACCATTTCCTGAAGCCCGATAACGTATGCCAGGCTCGTGTCCTGGAAGGTGATGATGCTCTGCGTGATCAGGCTGGGCAGCATGCGCCTGACCGCGATGGGCACCAGGATGTAGGCCGCCGTCTGGCGGTAGGTGAGCCCGGTGGAATAAGCCGCGCTCACCAGGTCCTTGCTGATGGATTGAAAACCGGCGCGGAATATTTCCCCGAAATAGGTGGCCTCGAAAACGACGAAGGAAACCGCGGCGGATACGAACGGGTCCAGGGTCTTGCCGATCAGGATGGGCATCACGAAGAAGAACCAGAAGATGACCAGGATCAGAGGGATGTTGCGCAGAAAATTCACGTACAGGGTAACGGGGTAGTACACCCAGGGCCTCTTGGAAATCCGGCCGAGTCCAACCAGGGTCCCCAGGAAAATTCCCCCCGCCAGCGCGAATGCCGCCAGTTGCAGATTGGTGAGAAACCCGCCGAGCAGGTAGGGCAGGTTTTCCAGAACGGCATCCATGGCTATCGGCTCATCAACCCGGGAATCCGGAACCGGGATTCAATCCTATCCATCAGCTTGACCACGGTCATCCCCAGCACCAGGTAGATGGCCATGGCGCCGGTGGTGGCCTCAAGACCATGAAAGGTCTGCTCGTCGATCTTGTAGCTCATAAAGGTGGTCTCGGCCACGCCGATGGTCATGGCCACCGCGGAGTTTTTGAAGATGGTCAGGAATTCGGTGGTGAGCGGCGGGATGATCAGCCGCAGGGCATGCGGGATCATGACGTACCAGTACATCTGCAGGCGGGTCATGCCCGTGGACAGGACCGCGTCGTACTGCCCGTGCCCGATGGAGGCGAAACCGGCACGGACATGCTCGGCCACGCGCGAAGCGGTGTAGAGCCCCAACCCGAAAATGGCGATGTAGTAATTGAGCCCGGAAATCTGGTTGATCTTGAACTGCAGGGTCTTTCCCAGCAGCATGGGGCCGGCGTAGAACCAGAAAAACAACTGGACCAGGAAAGGGATGTTGCGGAAAATCTCGACGTATAGCGCACCTATAATCCGCAGGGGCCAGAACCGGACCGAACGGAGCGTGCCGAAGAGGATGCCCAGGGAGAGAGCGATGACCCACGCCAGAGCCCCCAGTTGGATCGTCAGCCACAGGCCCTGCAGCAACCACTCCCCGTATGGCTGGCGCCACAGCACGCCCCAGTCGAATTTATAAGTTAGCATTCGCAATCGCTCATCGAGGGTTCAGAGTGTCCAGGGGACGAGGGTTCAATAGGAGGAACAGGAAGTGTCGTTTGTTTTTCCCTTGAACCCTCGAAACCTTGAACCCTATTTCTTCTTCAGCCACCCCTCGTCCATGGGATAGACGATCAGCTGGAGGTAATCCTTGTAAGCCTGCGACATGGGGATGGGCACCATGCCTTTCGGCCCCATCCACTTGTCGTAAAGCTCATAAAACTTTCCGGTCTTGATCGCCCACAAGATGGTATTGTTGACGAAGTCACGGAAATCGGAATCGTTTTCGCGCATCATGTAGCCATAAGGTTCATAGGCAATGGCAAAATCCACCGTCCGCCAGGCGTCCGGTTTCTCGTCCTTCATGCGCAAGCCTTCGAGCAGGCTGCGGTCGGTGGCATAGGCGTCGATCTTGCCGGTCTTGAGCGCTAAAAAACCCTGAGCATGGCCTTCAATGGTGACGATTTCTTTCGGTTTGTATTCACCGGCGGCGGCCTGGTCTTCGATGGCCTTCAGGTTGGTGGTCCCGCGCGCGCCGCCGAGGCGCTTGCCGTTCAGGTCCGCTTTGGTTTTAATGGGGCTGTCCTTGGCCACCAGGAAGCTGGTCTCCGAAAAAAAGAACGTCAGACTGAAGTCGACCACATCCTCCCGCTCCTGGGTGTAAGTGGTGGAGCCCATCTCGGCATCGGTCGTCCCGTTCAAGAGCATCGGGATGCGGGTCTTGGTGGTGATGGTCACGGGCTCGATCTCGATTTTCTTGCCAAAATACTTGGATAGATTTTCCGCGAGCAGGGCGGTCATGTCCACCGAAAACCCGACCTGCTTGCCCACCTTAGGGTCGATGAAGGCAAACGGAGTGGAGTCCTCGCGGAAACCGACCTTGATCTTGCCGGTCTTCTCAATCTTGTCCATGGTCTCTCCGGCCTGAACGGCCGGAGCCAGGAACGCCCACGCGCACAACCCCACGGCAAGGATACCCAGCACGCTCCATCTTTTCATGGTCGAATCCTCCTCTCGGCTGAACGATTGTTGGGAAAAAGTGCATGCAACGCAGCCTCGAGGCACACGCCTCGAAGCTGAGACGGATAGGAAGCGGCCCGCAACGCCTGAAAATACTGGTATCCCATAGAATGTCTGCAGCTTGGAGTCAAGCTGCAACTTGCGCCCGGCAGCGCTGGCGGCGGAACCATTCCCGGTCGCTGTCGCGGGTTTGACAGGTTGACCCGAATGGGGCATTCTTCATGTTCAGCGGGGAATCGGCAGGGAGCCTGCTCCCAAACGCCAACCTGCCGAGGGCGGGGAGAGCCGTATGCATAGGGTGGATCGACCGATCGTCAAACGGTCCCTGTTTTCATGGGTGTTCGACGGCAACCTGCGCTGGCAGGTTCTGCTGTTGGCCATCATCGCGGTTGCGGTGTTCACCCGGGTGTTGCCCCTGGAGATGCAGAAGCGCATCGTCAACCAGGCCGTCAGCCTGCGCAAGGTGGACCTGCTCTTGACGTACTGCGCCTACTACCTCGCCGCCGTTCTGCTGTCCAGCGCCTGCAAGTACCTGATCAACGTTCTGGAAACGCACATCGCGCAGCAGTCGCTCGCGCGCATGCGCATCGCACTCTACGATCACATCATCACCTTGCCGCTGAGTTTTTTCCGCAACACCCAGCCCGGCACCGTCGTCAACGCCATCGCCAACGAGCTGGCCGTGCCGTCCAACTTCGTGGGCTCGGCCGTGTCCACGCCGGTATCGAACGTGTTGACCCTGCTCGCCTTCGCCGGCTTCCTGCTCTGGTTGAACCCTCTGCTGGCCGTGGTGTCCCTCAGCATCTACCCGGCCGCCATGATCGTGCTGCCGTTCCTGCAGAGGCGTGCCAATAAGGCCAACCAGCAGCGGGTCGACCTGGCGCGCACGTTTGCGGGCCGGATCGCCGAATCCATCGGCGGCGTCCACGAAATTCACGGCAACGGCGCCTACCGGATCGAAACGGGCAAGTTCAACCGGCTGGTGGAACAGCTGCGCAAGGTCCGGGTGGTCTGGAGCCTTTATCGGTTTGCCGTCAAATCCACGAACAATTTTTTCACCAGCCTCGGGCCTTTTCTGGTATTCATCCTCGGCGGCTATATGACCATCAAGGGCCAGCTGGAGCTGGGGTCCCTGGTGGCCTTCCTTTCGGCCCAGGAAAAGCTCTACGACCCGTGGAAGGAGTTGATCGAGTTCTATCAGGTCTACCAGGACGGTCGCGTGACGTATGACCGCACCATGGAATTCTTCGACATCGAGCCGGATTACCCTCTGGCCCCCACGGACCGGCCCGCCTTCGACCTAGAGCCCCGCCTGGAGGTCAAGAGCCTTTCGTTCTTCACCGACGGCGGGATCCGCCTGCTCGACGATATCAACCTGCACCTGGAACCCGGCGAGCATCTGGCCCTGGTAGGCTTCTCGGGCAGCGGCAAGAGCACGCTCGCGCTTTGCATCGGCCAGCTCAACAAATACAGCAACGGCAGCGTCCTCATCGGCGGTCAGGAAGTCTCGCAGCTGACCAAGCAGGATTTGGCCGCCAACGTCGGCATCGTGGCCCAAAGTCCCTTCATCTTCGAGGGCTCCATCGCGGAAAACCTGCTTTACGCCTGCGACGCCGTGGCCGGCGAAGACGGCCGACGACCCTCGCTGGACGACGTCATCGCCGTCCTGCACCAGACCGGTCTGTTCGTGGACGTGCTGCGCTTCGGATTAAATACGATGCTCACGGCGGAAATGCATGCAGACCTGGTGAAAGACATCATCCGCATCCGCCGGAAGTTCCAGGAAAAGCACGGTGAAAAACTGGCCGACTACGTCGAGTTCTTCGACGAGAACGCCTATCTCTCCCACTCCAGCATCGCCGAAAACCTGACGTTCGGGGCCGCCAACCGGGACGACTTCACCCAAGCCGAACTGTCCCGCAACGACTACTTCCTGGCCTTCCTGGAGCAGTCGGGATTGCACCGGCTGCTGCTTCGCCTGGGGGCTCAACTCACGCGGCAGACGGTGGACATTCTGGGCAACCTGCCGCCGGAAGCGGTCTTCTTCGAACAAAGCCCCATGAACGCCGACGAGCTGCCCGACTACAAGGCCGTGGCGGAGCATCTTCGCCGTCGCCGACTCGACGATCTCGATCAGCCGGATCGCCACCGCCTGCTCACTCTGGGCCTGCGCTTCACGCCGGGCCTGCACAAAATGGCGGCGCTGCCGGCCGAGATGCAGCGCCTGCTGCTTGCAGCCCGCGCCAGCTTCCGGGAGCGCGTCTCCCGCGACCGGCCCGGCGCTTTCACGTTCTACAGCAAGAACGATTATATTTTCTCCCAGACCATCCTGAACAACATCTTTTTCGGAAAAGCCAAAACCACGACCCCCCAAGCCCAAGAGGTCATTGCCCAGAACATCATCCAGGTGCTGATTGAAAGGGACCTGCTGGAGACCATCGTCGACATCGGCATGCATTACAATGTCGGCAGCAAGGGCGAAAAACTCTCCGGCGGCCAGCGTCAGAAGCTGGCCATCGCGCGCGTTTTCCTGAAATCGCCGCGACTGCTGATCATGGACGAAGCGACCTCGGCCCTGGACAACACCTCCCAGGCGCGCATTCAAAACCTGCTCGAGACCCGCTGGAAGCGCAAGAGCACCCTGGTGGCCGTCGTTCACCGCCTGGACACCATCCGCAAGTTCGACCGCATTGCGGTCATGAAAGCTGGAAAAGTCGTCGAAATGGGCAGCTACGATGAGCTGATCGCCCGGAAAGGAGCTTTGTATGAGCTCGTTGGACGAAAGTAGCCCGACTCCCTCGTGCGAATACCAGGAGAACCTGGACATTCTGCGCCAGACCTATTTTTTTTCTGGGCTTCCCCTTGAATCGCTAAAAATTTTCGCCTATCTTTGCACTCGGGAAAAATTCAGGGAAGGTGATTTTCTTTTCCAACAGGGCGAAGATGACGGCGATGCGCTCTGCATCCTCTCCGGCTCGGCCCGGTTGGAACGAACCGTGGAGGGCGCAACCCTGCCGATCCGCACGGTGGGAGCGGGCGAATTCGTCGGCGGCCTGACCTTGATCGGCCAAACCCGCCGATTGTATTCGTTGAGGGCGTTGCAGGAAACGACCTGCCTCGTTCTGGGCCGCGACAAGTTCGCCAAGACACTGGATCAATTCCCGGAGCAACGGCATCGAATCTTCAGAGCGGTGGTCGCTGCCATCAACGACTGGGAAGAGCGCTTTCTGGAAGGCATGACCGAGGCGTGCGGAGAATGCGCGTCGAAATTGGGAGTCAGCCTGCTGTGAACATTCCGCGGTTCGAGCCGCCAAGGACGCAAGGGTCATGAGCACGACAGGTTCGGTTTCGTTCGAGCTGCGGAACAATCTGTCCGAACTGGCGACCCTCTGCGAAAAAATGGAGGGCGTCGGCCAGACGTTGAGCCTGTCGCGAAGATGCTTGTTCGAGATGAACTTGGCGCTGGATGAGCTCTTCACCAACATCATCTCCTACGGGTTTCGGGATCAGTCCGAGCATTTCATCCGGGTGCATATATCCGCGGACCACGACGTGTTGACCGTGGTGCTGGAAGACGACGGCATTGCCTTCAACCCGATCGACCGCATTCCTCCGGAGGTGCCCTGCACGCTGGACGAATGCAAAGTGGGAGGGCTGGGGATTCATTTGGTCAAAAACCTCATGGATGAAGTCAGTTACGAACGCCGTGCGGGCACGAACGTTCTAACGCTGAAGAAATCCATTGAAAAGAGCTGAACGGTTTGGTTTGCGAAAGTGAAACGGGAGGATTGGCATGGACATCGTCGAAGTAAAACAAGGCGGGGTCAGCACCTTTAAACTTCAGGGACGGCTGGATTCCAATACATCCCAGTCTTTTGAAAAACGGCTTCTGGACGCTATTTCCGACGGCACCAAGAACGTGATCATCGACTTCAAGGAGCTCGACTACATATCCAGTGCCGGGCTGCGCGTGATCCTGAAGGCCACCAAGACCCTGAAAAGACAGGACGGCAAGATCATGCTCTGCGCGATGCAGGATTACGTCAAAGAGGTCTTCGAGATTGCGGGCTTTGATTCCTTCCTTCCGATCGTCGCCAGCCTGGACGACGCCTTCAAGGCCTTTTGACCGGCGGGCGCCGCTCTTCGCGGCTGGTGTGCTGCCGGCCGCCCGGCGGCGAACCGTCGCGGCGGCATCCGGGCGTCGAATCCCTCCGCAATCCGATTAAGCCTCTCCGGCCCAATTGGCGGACAAACTGCGTCACCGCAACTTCGGCTTCTTTCCGTTCCAGCCGGTGAGTTTCGGCGAAGGCGGCCGCAATCCGTCGCAGGGAGGTCTGCCCGTCCAACATGGCCCAGACGCCGGATCCCAGCCGGTCGAGCTGCAGTTTGGCCGTCCGCGGCGGCGCGGCACCGGCGCCGAGCCAGCGCGCCAATACTCCCATCCAGGGTCGCACCGTCACGGGGTATCGGACCAGCACATCGCCGTTTTCCAGGCGCTCCTCCCGCACATACCGGTTCTTGACCGGGATGCAGTCGAGCGCCTCACCGCGGGTCGGCGGAAGCGGTGTCGCACGGTCTTTCGTCAGCCATCCCATAGGCGTCGCTCACGACCTGCATTTCCGGATCTTCGATCGGCCGGCGGCCCTCCAGCCGAACGCCGAGGATGCGGTTGCGCCCCGCCACGCGCCACAGGCGCAGCCGACGGAAACGCCCCAACCCCAGCCGCGCCCGCAACCGCCCTCCCGGCCCGACCGGCAGCGGATCGCCCCCGTCGACGGCCGGATGGCCGTGGACCGTGAACGACCGGAAGGATAGTCCTTTTCCGCCCGCGACCGTCTGCGCAAAATCGGCGAGGTTCCGGTTCTGAAGCAGCACCTCGGCGGGCGCCCATCGGTAGAGGGTCAGCCGCCCTACCGGCCCGTTGAACTCCAGGACGAATCGGCCGGCCTCGAAGCGGCAGCGTTCGAGAGCAAAAGAATCGGGCAAGAGCGCAACCATGTCGTACAGCGCCCAGGCAGTCCGATCGTCGCTGCGGTGGTCCTGGAACGACGCAAGGACGCGGGCGGCGTTGGAGGTGGTGATGTCCGCTCCGGGCCGCTCCAGGAACTGGATCATGCTGGCGATACGGCAGGCCGGACAATAGAGCAGAACCCCCGACGACCGTTCGGTGCCGGCATCCCACTGAAAGCCTTCGGCTTCAAACCCCGCCACGGACGTTCGCCATTTAGCGGGCAGCGCCGTTTCCCGGAACACCCCGCCGTTTCGCCCCACTCGGCGGGCCAGCTTCCGCAGGTGGCGGCCTCCCGAAAATCGCCCCTTCACCGCCGCCCATTTGACTTCCATCACCGGCCCCGGCGCGGACTCCAGCAGCAGATGCCGCCGACCCACCCGAGCCGGATCCCAATCGCCGGGAACCGTGAAACGCACGCCGTTCCATGCAATGGTTTTCCAGTTCCGCGCACTCACCGCGCACCGGCCCGGATTTACTTCGGAACGAACAGATCCCATGCCGGCGCTCCGGACCGATCGGCCGGGGTCCGGCCTTGCCGCAGGGCCTCGCGCCCCTCCGGCCGATTCTCCTTGAAGCAACGCGCATCCTCCTCCAGTCGATTGTGCAAGGTGAGCTTGACGGCGTTGCCGATCTTCTCCTCCTCATCCTGGGCGTTATGCTGCAGGGTGAGGCTGATGCGATTCGCGTGGGCGTCGGAGAAGGACCACTTCCAGCTGATAAAGACGCGGAAGGGATCGCCCTGGTATTCGGCCGGATCGCCGAAACGAATCTTGAACCGCTGCAGCAGTTCCTCGAAAAACTCGATGCGGCCGTCCTCGTATTTGAGTTTGATGCGGACGATGGGGCGGGGCTCACGGCAGGTGCCGAAGGCGACCAGTCCGCTCTTGAAGCCCTGCGTCGGCAGAATTTCCACCTCGTGCAGGTTTTCCATGTAGCGCACCGGCAGAGCGGTTTCCATGATCACGCGGTCTGCGACCGATTCGATCGGCCGCCCCAGGGTGAAACCGGCGACCGACAGCGGAACCTCCGCGGCCGGGCCGGGGGCCGCCGCCGCCACGGCGGCCGCCAATACCGCTGCCAATATCAGCTTGTGCATATCCGTCCCTCGTGGCGTGTGCCGAGAAAGGTGAGTGGTCTGCCTCCAAACTAAAGCGTAAACCGTGCCAATGCAATCCCATCAATACGGCAGTCGGGCGAGCGACTTCAGGATGAGCGTCAACCCCATGGCGAACATGCCCATCAATCCCATGCCGCAGGAAAATCCGGCCAGCAGCACCGGGCTGTACTGCCCCCACATGGCGCCGTACCGCCGTCGGAAAATATAGCGGCCGAGCAGCGCTCCGATCACCTCCAGCAGGAGCCCGTGGGGCGTGCTCTGGCCCAGGCCGCGCACCAGGCCGTAGACCAGCATCACCGGCAGCCCGAACAGGGTGAGCAGGATGTAGGTGACGACCCCGAGCAGGGTCCCGGACCCCACGTAAATCCAGTTCAGCGCCTGGAAGAACAGCGAGTTGCCCTCCAGGGTGGAGGTCTGCATCAGCAGGGTGTTCAAGGCCTGCAGGTGCCACAACTCCTGGGCGAACGGATAGGCGCTGGAGGGGATCGGCGCCAGCTGCCAGATGAATTGCGAGAACAGCAGGCTGGCGATCATCACCACCGGGAAGACCACGATTTCGGACTTGATGATGCCCCGGATGCTGGTGCCGGTCAGTTCGATTTCCCGGAAGCTCACCGTGGCGCTGCCGTAGTTGTGGATGGGAATGGGAGCGTACCAGATTTCGATCCCCTGGTAGCCGAAGTATTTCGCCCCGGCGATGAAACTCGCCTCGCGCACGAGCGGCAGGCTCACGAACTGGCCGGCGATGCCCTCCATCCGCGCGGTGATGTAGGAAATGACCGGGGTGTAGAGGAAGCCGTAGATCAGGAAGAAGACCACCGGGAAATTGGGCACCAGCCAGACGCAGAGCAGCACATAGGAAACCGTCGAAAAAACGTAGATGCCGATCGACAGCCAGAAGTTGATGTCGCCCCGGCCCGGCGGCGGCCGGAAAAGGTCGCGCAGACGGCCGCGTTCGTCCGCCCGCCCGCCACCGAAGGATCGGGCCACATGCCAGATGCCGACCAAGCCGATGGCCAGCCCCAGGCCGATGCTGAAGCTCAAGTAAAAATCGAAGTTGTTGGCGAAAACCGTTTCCACGGTCCGCATCCCGGGGTGCCAGCGGTGGAGAATCCCGTGCCGGTAAAGGATGGGGTTGGCGATGAGGGTGATGATGAGCCCCCCCAGGCCGCCCATCACCGCCCAAAAGGGCAGGACCATGCCGATGAACACCAGGCCGAGGTCGAGCTGGATGCCCGTGGCCACGGCCGGAAGCCAGTCCTCGGTGTGCACGGTGAGCTCGACCCACGGAATTGGAATCGGGCGGATCGGCTCCATCAAAACCAGGCCGGACAGCGCCGGCAGCAGCACATAGACCGCGCCGAACACCAGGCCGATGACGCCCCCGATGGAAAACACCCGCCACTTCCAGCTCTTTTCGCGCTCTTCGGCCGACTCGGCCAGCGCCATGGTCCCCAGGGCGGCCACCGGTGCCATGGGAAACGGCAGTTTCTCGACGTCGGAGGTGATCCGGTAGAGTGCATACCCCAGGCCGAACTGGTCCACGCGGGTGATGATCTGGGTGCCGATCAGCAGCAGGATCGGAATCAGCCAGTCGCGGTGAAAGAGCGTGCGCTCGACCAGGGCGGAGGATTCCAGCGGGGGCGCCACCCAGGCCGGAATGAATTCGGCCACCCCCAGCATGCGCGCCGCATCGGACTGCACCAGATACTGGTTCCACAAAAGGCCCTGGAACGGCGTGTGCAGCGCCGCACCGGCCATGTAATAAAGCAGAAAGATCTCCTGTTGTTTCAGGTCGCTGTAGGAACGCTTGGCCAACTCGGCGAAGAGGATGATGGTCACCCAGCGCGCCGCCGGCCCGATGCCGGTACCGATCACCAGCTGCAGGTACATGCTGCCGGGCATCATCAGGAAGCCGATGAAGATCGCCCCGACGACCGTCTTCCAGTCGAAGCCTTCCTCGAAGTGCGTCGGGGTCTTCAGCAGGTCCCGGTATTCTTGGAGCTCACGATCTTCTTTCATATTCTAATCCGGCAACACCGCGTAGCTCGCATAGCTGAACAGCCCGTAGATGGCCCAGCTGCCGGCCATGAAGAAATCGCCGATGATCAAGCCGATGAAGAAAAACCGCAGGTTCTTGAACAGCGCCGTCCCGCCGTAGCGCATGCACAGGGCATTGCAGCCCCAGCCCAGGAAGAAGCTGAACCACAGCGTCCACATGGCGGAGCTGTACGTCGTCAAGTATCCGATGGGGTGGATCGGCCACCAGTAGAAGCGATGGTAACACACCACCAGGGCCAGCATGACGGCCGCGCCGCAGGCCATGAAAATCAGCACCCAGTTCCGGGCCTCCGCCGGGGATTCCACCAGGTCGAAGATGTTCTCGTAGACCGCGACGGAGGTGCGCGTCGCCCATTCCATTTCCAGCTCGCGCAGGCCGAATTTATAAGCAACCGTCAGCATCGCCGCTAAGGACACGCCGACTCCGGCCACCAGGGTGAGCGCGATGGCGAGCGCAATCCGCCGGTTGTTGCGCACACCGTCCGTCACCTTGCGCGCGTGCAGCAACGCGGGCATCAGCGCCTCGCGCAGATCCAGAAAAAGCACTTTCTGGGTCACGGCGGCGACCACCAGCCCGACCGGGGTCAAAAAGCGCGAGCCAAAAAACGCGGTCAGGGCGTCCAGGGGGGCGGCGGTGAGCGTAAAATACGTGATTCCGCCCTGGCAGATGATCCGGACGGCCACCAGGGTGAACACGAAAAAAGCGACCAGCACCAGGACCGCCGCGGCGATGGAAAGTCCGTAATGATGGCACCAGCCGACGAGCCCGACGCTGCCGGCCACGAATCCCCAAAACGCGGGCTGGCTGGTGATCCACTCGGTTTGCGGGTCCTCGTCCTGGCGACGGCCGAAGGCTTTCAGGAAGATGTCCAGAAAGTGAAACCGCGCCAGCCAGGCGAGAAAAAGAAAAAACACCAGATAGGCGCCGACGGTCTGCATTTCCTCGGGGCGTGCGAGCGTCGAACCGAAGGTCACCCCCAGGGCCGCCGCCGGGATGTTGATCCCCAGGATGCTCAGCAGGCCGGTCAGCAGCGCCCCCGCGAGGAAAAAGAACCAGAGCGAAAACGAAACCGGTTTGGCGGTCATAAACGCAAAGCCGATGAAAGCCGGATAAATGTAAATCTTCAGCTTGTAGAAACC
This sequence comes from Desulfobacterales bacterium, assembly GCA_030834695.1. Classification (GTDB taxonomy): domain Bacteria; phylum Desulfobacterota; class Desulfobacteria; order Desulfobacterales; family SpSt-501; genus SpSt-501. Next base: position 36,162 of record JAUQXK010000101.1, on the reverse strand, counting down.
GGAAAACAGGCCGGTTTTAGGGAAAAACTTCCCAGCGAGAACCAGGGTGGGGATCGAGGGAATGGACGGGTTATAGAAACTCAGCCCGTTGATCAGGTGCAGGACGACCGGCACGAGCAGGCCGGCCAGCAGATAGCGGTGCGTCAGGAACGCCCCGAGCCGGTCCTCGTCGAGTGCTTCCTGCATCAGAATCGGCACGCGCAACAAGGGAAAATTCATGCGTTCGTTGTAAAGCGGCTGCCGGCTCAACAGGCTGACGATGCAGATCATCAGGAAATAGCAGAGCAGGATGAACCCGGTCCACTCCAGCAGCGGCCCGGCCCAGGCGGACCAGGGGACCCGCTTCACCACCTCGAGCCAGTCCATCTGTCGGGCGCCGGAAATCCCGTTGTAGAAGCTGTCCACGGCGGCGCGGTCGGCCGGGTACCAGCCCTTCGGCAACAGGGGCTGCAGGACTTCCTCCCAGCGGTTTTCCATGGTGGCGAAGTGGTAGGGAGCGGTCAGGTTGATGAAAAAGGTGCGCGCCAGCCCCGTCCACGCAACCCCCGAAAGCAGCACCATGAGCGCCCACACGACCAGCAGCTCCCGGCCGCTCAAAAAGCGCCGGGTCCGGAAAACCGCGCGCAGCGCGGCCGTCAGGATCATCATCCAGATGAGGAGGTAGAACGGTGCCAGCGGGAACTGGCCTCCGCCCAGCGGCGTTCCTTTGAGGTAAGCGTTGTTGAAGGGGGTGATCAGGCAGATCGCGAGGGCCAACAGCGCGCCGATGAGCACGGCCCGCAGGCGGACTCGATCGCCGCGTTCGGGTTCGCCCGTTCCCGCGGCCGGGACCGGACGGACGCTGTGCCGGGGTGTGTCGGTCATCGCTTCACCCCTCCCGACCGCGCGCCGGCGGCGGCGCTTCGGCCCCCGCCGGCCGCTCCGGTTCGTCGGTTCCCATCCGCCGTGCGCGCGCCGTCGTCAACGGTTGCTCGTAGTGCCGCTTGGCCGTCGGGTCCAGAGAGCGCCAGATCAGAAGCTGGCGCCGGACAGCCAGCAGAAAACCGTGGTTGATCCGCCGCCAGGCGTTGGATTCGCCGGATTCCCGGGTCAGCCGCACGTGAATTTCCAGAAAGCCCGGCTCCTCCCGTGCCGGGGTGAAGCGCAACTCCACTCGCTGCATGATGCCGAAATCAAACGGCGCCAGCCAGACGCGGCAGGTGAGATGCAGGCACTCGGGGAGCTCGCACGCCGCCTGCGGGCAGTCCGGGTCGCCCCCGGCCATGCCCGGAAGGGTTTCGCAGACAAATTCCAGGTCGATGTGCGAGGTCGAAAACGTTCCGTGGGAGACATCGAAATGCCCTTCGAAATAATCGAAAAGAAAGCCGCCGACGCTGGCCTGCTCCCGGTAGGTCATCAGGAAGGGCAGGACGAGCGCCAGCGTGTTGCCGCGCGCCTCCGGCAGCGTCCAGGATCGATTCACATCCGGAATGGCGATGTCTCCGGCGACCTTTGACGGATAAATCGCGGACAGCAGCACCACGGCGATGACGAGCCCCATGGCCGCCACGCCGGACAACGACGAATAGTTTACGGTAATCCCCGACCAGAGCGCCGTTTCGGCAAACAACTTGGCCGTGGTCTGAGCCAGAAGATAGCCGAACACCACGCTGAGGACACCGAAGGCCAGGGCCTCGGCGATAAAGAGAAAGGACACGTGGGACGGGGCCAGGCCCACGGACGTGTAAACGGCGATCTCGCGTTTGCGTTCGTAGACGCTGCTGATCATGGTGTTCAGCACGATGAAAATCGAGATGCCCAGCGGGATGATGATGTTGGGCACGCCGCTGTAGCTCATGGTGTCGCTGGCGTGGTAGAGAAACGTCCCCTCCGGCTCGCCGCTGAGCAGCGCCAGCCCGAAGCGGTCGATGAGATCCTGCGCGGCCATGCGGACGGACTGCGGTGCGTCGTTGCGTACCGCCACCGCCTTGAGGCTGCCGCCGGCGGCCATCAGGGTCGGGTACGGGACAATGACGGTCTGATCCCCGGTGGCGTGCTGGTAGCGGCTTTGAAACTCGCGCACGTCCTCGCCGGTTTCGAGCGCCTCGACTTCCTCCTCGGTCATTTCCCCGGAGACTTCCCGCGAAAAACTGACCGGAGTCAGCGGCTCGCCGTCGAGGTCCAGCCGTTCCTGCAGGCGCTTGCCGGAAAACACCCCCGCTACGGCGAAGTCCATCCCCCATAAGCTGACGCGCTGCCCGTCCGGCCGCCGCGGATCGATGCCGAGGCTGACCGCCAGACGCTCGGGAAGCAGCGCGGCGAATCGCTCCGTTTCGGCAAACCACCGGCCGCCGATCAGGATCGCATCCAGCCCCGAAACCTGCGGCTCCGCATAACTCAATCCCATCAAGCCCTGGGCCTCGGCGTTGCGGCCGCCGGTCCGCAGCGGCACCACGCCGGTGCGGGTCGCGTCTTCCTCCTCCAGCCAGGCCCGCGGCACGGCCAGGCCGGTGCCGGAGAAGGCGTTGGCGATGGCCTCAAACGCCTCGGCCGGCAGGGTCGTCCAATTCGTGTTCTTGAGCAGGAAACCCTGGTAGGTGGCCTGCGGGCTGTAGAGGATGCGGGCGTGCCGGCGCATGGACTTGGCCGACGTGAAGCTCATGATGGTAAATGTCAGCAGCACCAGGGTGACGCACGTGAGCGCCGTGCGCACCGGGCGGCGGCGCAGGTTGCTCACGCCGAGCAGAAAGGCCGCCACGAAGGCCCGCCACCGGCTGATCTCTCCGGCCTGCGACAGGCGCGCGCGGGACTGCAGTCCGGCCATTTCCTGTTCGAATCGGAAGAAAATGATCAGGGTTACGACCAGCGACAGCCCCATGATAAAAAAGGCCAGAATGACCACCATGGGGCTGTAGGCCAGTTGAAACGCCGGGTGGACGTTGTAAATAACGGCGACGAGCACGGCGAGAATGAGGCTGAAGGCGAGGATGCGTTTGTAGATGTTCGCATACGCGAACAGGAGCCGCTCCAGGCAGAAGGCGAACGGCACAAACAGCGCGATATAGAAGAGCACGCCGTAGAGAATGTCCTTCTGCGTTCGTTCCACGTCTTCGTAAACCCGCGCAGCCAGTGCCCAGGCACGGGAGCTGGCCGCGGCGAACCGGTCGTAGGCGTGAGCGCCGAGCGCCGCTTCGGCCGTCTTCAATGCGGCCCGTCCTTCCTGTTCGAGCGCGCGGATGCGCTCGTTGTAAACGCCGCGCTGCTCGAGATGGTCGATGCGCGGAGCCAGCAGCGCCCACATGTCGCGCGCCACCTGATATTCGGAGCGCAGCAGCCGGGGGACGTCCTCCACCTCATAACCGCTGCCGGTCGGCCGCTGCTCGGAAGCGTTAAGCAGAATCAACTTGCGCCGCAGCACGGTATCCGACAGCATCATCTTAAACGGCGTCCCCGGCTCCAGAAAAACGGTGGTGATGATCGACGACCAGGTATCCAGCCGGCTCATATACCAATGCGCCGGCTCCGCCTCCCGGCGGCCGTCGAGCACATCGGCTTTGGTCAAGTGGCGAAAGGTGCGAGGCTCCAGCAGGTTGAACACCGTGGTCCCGCTGGCGGCGAACATGACCAGATCGGTCTCCATGAAGCGGCGGTTCATTTTCACGCGGTAGGCGTCCTTGCCGGTGAGCTTTTTGTCGATGGCCCAGATTGCCTGACCGGTCCGGTCGTCGAACCGGTAGCCCTCAATCACGACCTTGAACAGGCTGTGGGTCTTGTCCGCCACTCCTTTCAGCCGAAAGCGGCCCTTGGCGTCCACCATGGCATAGAACCGCGAAGCCCCCTGATAGCAGAGCAGAACCGTGCCGGGAGCCGGCTTGTCGGCAAAAAGCTCGCCGTGGCGCAGGAACGCGGCCCGACCGGTGATGGTCGAAAATCCGTTGAGCGGTGCGTTTTCCTCGCGCAGCCTCGGCGCCCGCGTCAAATGGCCGATGAGACCGCAGACCGCATGGCTTTGCCTCACGGCGAATTCGACGTCGACCCGCTCCGGAGTGTCTCCCGGGGTTCCCCACGCCGAACGGGCGTCGCCCGTCGTGGCGAAGGTGATGCCATGATAGCCCGCCAACGCCGCGACCTCGCCGCCGAGCGCCGGCCGGTCGATGAAATAACTCTGCCAGGACCGCAGCCGGCTCGGCCGCAGGGTGTCCTTGAACATCCCGGGTGCGCCGAGCGCGGGTTCCATTCGTTGGGCGCCTTCCTTCAGCGCTTCCGCCAACGCGGCGTAGGCCGGAACCCGGTTGATTCGCGGCCGCAGCGGATACAGCCAGCCGGCATTGAAGGCGCCGAACCCGTCGCCGTGGCTGGAGAGGTGCAGAGACACGGCGGTCACGATTTCGTAATCCTGGACGGCGTTGCGCAGGGCGTAGGCGCCCTCCACGAGGCGCAGTTGCGTCCGCGCGTCGGATAATATGAACTCCTGATCTTTCCGGGCGCGCTCGGCCACCTGCCGCAGCAGGCGCTCCTCGTCGGCGCCCAAACGCTCGAAGGAGGTGCGCCACGTCAGGCGCCGCAGGACCTGTCGCTCCGCGGTGAGTTCCTGAATGAGGTTCGCGTCGCGGCCGTGTTCGATCATGCGCAGCTGCATCAACCGCCGGGACACCAGGTCCGTGTCGGTTTTGAGGCGCTCTTGCAGCGCCGCCCGGAGCAGATCCTCCGGGGCACCGCTGCCGCTGTCCGTCTCGACCGCATCCTCGGGCGAGTCGACCCCCACCGCCGCTTTTTCGGCGGAGTCGGCATCGCCGAAGCGGGCGTCTTTAAGTGCCCGCAGGGCCAGCCGGGCCTGTTGAACGAACCGGCGCAGCTGGTTTCTTTCATCGCGCAGGTCCCTGGATCGTGTCGAAAACGTCCAGGTCATCTCGCGCATACCGGCCAGGGCCTGGGCATGACCGGAAGTTGCCGCCAGCAGAACGGACCGTTCGGGCGGATGCTCCTGGAAAAACCGGGCCAGTTGAAGCAGCGTGGCCGCGCCGAGAGCCTCGTCCGCTCCGGGAGAACGACCCGCCACCCGGGCGGTGCTGTCGTAAAAGGCTTCAACCAGCAGGAGTTCCTTTTTGCGTTCGGGAGAGGTCCCGGGGATCAGGCAGTAAACGTTCTCGGTGAGAACGTTTTCCCACCGCGCCGCCGAGCGCAGCCGCACGTCATCGGCCACCCGACCGGCCGGGGCCGACTCGAAATCGCCGAAGGCCCGGCGCAGGGTCTCCGCCGATATCCAAAAACGCGGAAACTGTACAGGGGAAAGCTCGAACTTGTCTTCAAAGAAGGACCGCGGCGACGGCCCCCGGTCCACGTAGATCAGGGCCTGGGCACCTAAATCCGCGGCCTTCAGCCAGTTTCGGGCCGAATCGATCTCCATCAGCAGAACGGCGCCCTCGATGCGTTTGCCGTTCAACCAACCGAACTCGCCGTTGCCGACATAGATCAGCGGACCCGCCAACCCGGGCGGGGCGATGGCCGGGGGGCTGACGGCATTGCCGGACAGCGGATGCAGCGGCAGCGAAATTCCGCGCGCCGGGACATCGAGCTCACTGGCCCCGTGGCGGACGACCGGCACGGCAAATGGCTGGGAGGCCACCGGCCCCAGCGCCAGCCGTTCGAGCTCGTTCTTGATGATGTCCGCAACCCGGGTGTTTCCCGGTGTCCCCGTACTCCGGTCCCCGACGGACGCAAAGGCGTGCAGCGCCTGCATGAAGGAGCCGGTATCCTGGGCCGTCGCCGTGCGGGAGGCCACCGGGAAAAGGACCCCGCTCACGAGCGCCCACACGACCCATCGGGCCCATCGTACAGCAGGGGCTGGCGGATGCGGCTTCACCGGTTCGATTCCTGTGCTCACTCGCGCGCCCCGATCCGCCCGATGGAAATCGAAAGCTCCTCGCGGTTTTCGATCTTGTCGATCCGTCCGTCCCGAATCCAGACCACCCGGTCGGATACGTTGAGCATCTTGAAGTCGTGGGTGGCGGAGATGACCGTAACGCCGCGCTCCTGGCTCATACGCTTCAACAGGGCGATGATTTCTTCGCCGGTGGTCAGATCCAGGTTGCCCGTGGGCTCGTCGGCCAGGATAATGGCGGGGTCGTTCGCCAGCGCACGCGCAATGGCCACGCGCTGCTGCTGGCCGCCGGACATCTCGAAGGGCTTGTGGCTGTGGCGGTCGCCGAGCCCCACCTGCTCCAGCAGCTTCATGCCCTTTTGCACGGCGGCATCGTTGGCCAATCCGGCGAAGATCATCGGCAGGGTGACGTTCTCCAGGGCCGTCATGACCTGGATGATGTTGAAGGTCTGGAAAATGTAGCCGATCTTACGGCAACGCAGCCAGGCCAGCTCGTAGGCGTCGAGCTGGGCGATGTCGACCTCGTCGATAAAGACTTTGCCGGTGCTGGGCTTGTCCAGCCCGCCGATCATATTGAAGAGCGTGCTCTTGCCGGAGCCCGAAGGCCCCATGATGGAAAGGTATTCGCCCCGGTCGATCCGCAGATCGACGCCCTTCAGCGCCTGGACCTCGATCTTGCCGAGCTTGAAGCTTTTGGTGACGCCGGATACCCGTACGACGTTGCTCATGTCTCCACCCGCATGGCCTCCACGGGCTGCATCCGCGCCGCCACCAGGGCCGGGTACAGAACTCCCAGGAGGCTTAAAGCGACGCCGATTCCCGTGGCGGCCGCTATCGACGCCCCCACGTGCGCCATCGCCACCTGCTGGAGGGCCGCACCCCCGAAACGGAGCCCGCCGGCCAAGAGGGCGAAGACGGCTCCGAGCAGCGCCCCGGCGACGGATCCGACCAGGCCCTGCATCCCGGCTTCCAGGATGAACAGCCTCAATACGAAGCGGTCGAGCGCCCCCAGACATTTCATGGTGCCGATTTCACGAAACCGCTCGGTGACCGCCATCAGCTGCGCATTGACGATCCCCACCGTGCAGACGAGCAGCGATAAAATAAGGATCCAGCGCTGCTTCGGACTGGAAGCCACGTTCTTCGCCTCCGGGCCGAGATCGTAGCCGGCGCGCACGAGCGCCTGGCGCAGCCCGGCCGAATCGCTCGCCAGCATGCCGTTGGCGACATCGTTGCTGACATCGGTAAAGCTTAAAAAGGACACGGCCAGGACCAGGCTCAGGGTGGTGATCAGGGATCGGAAAAAACGCACCCGGATGCTCTTGTAGGCGATTTCCACGGACTTGCCGAACGGCAAAACCACTAAGCGGTTGCTCGGCGCAGACGCCGCAGTCCGATCTGAAAAGATGCGATCTGGCATGATTGAAAAACCCGGCCTCCGGTTTCAAATCCGATAACACAACGGTTTTGAGAAGTAAATAATAGCGGTTCTTAATAAGCCTTGGATATCCGACCGGGTGCGCTTTAATGGGATCCGCCCGCGCGGACCGGCTTCGACCTGGAGCCATGGTGTTGCACGAGGCATTTGGCCGGCCCGGCCTCTGTGTATCAGCTCTGCTTACGGCAGCTTTGGCAGAGCGTACCCGCTACATCCCCTGCGGCAAAGCGACGCCTCAATTCCAGGTAATCCGGGCCATACCAGATATCGGCCAGAGCAGTGGTCCTCAAATCTCCCATCACCTCCTTTTGCTCCCAGTCCACACAACAGCTGAGCGTCCGCCCATCGTAAAGGACATGCAGTTGGTCCAGCAGTCGCCGACACCATCCAAACGGTCGGAGTTCCTGGACGGCCAGAGCGGTCTCGCGAATGGTGCCATGATCGGCGCGATTTTCCATGGTGGCAACCACCAGCTTGACATCCCTTGCCTCCCAGTAGTTTCGAAGAGCCGGAATTTCGTCATGGTTGTGAACGGAGTCGACCACGACGATTTCCACCTTGGGCCGCCGGTACCCTCCCCGCGCTTTGAGATCGAGAAAGCGATCGATGTTCCGCAGGGTCTTCTCGAGCCGAAGGTGCATGATGTCCCAATACCGGTCAGGGGCCAGGCTTTGAACCGAAATTTTAAGTTTGTCGAGGCCGGAGTCCAATAGGCCTTGCGCCATTCGCGCGGTCAAAAGCCCACCGTGGCTGGTCGTTTTGACGGATTGGGGTTTGCGGATGCGCCGGCTGATGCAAGCGACCCGCTGAGGGAGTTCGCGATCCAACATCGGTTCGTTCATCAAATAAAGGGTGTAGCGCCGGACGCCCAGTTCCAGGCACTGGTCAACCAAGGATCGATAGAGGTCCCAACTCATTCGGAGCCCCAGCGGAATATGCAGCGCGGTCTTCCGGTTCGGGCAAAAGATGCAGTTCGCGTTGCATCCCGTTACCGTCTGGATCATCACGTGATCGGGGCCTAGCGCGGTCCGCGAGACGGGCGGGGAGGGAGAACCAATGGATTTCATGGATCGGCCAGGAGACGGGCGGTGGCGGCCGCACCATCCAAGTTGACGGCGCAGGGGTCTATGTGGCGGGGAAGCGCCAACCCCTTCTGGATGAACGCAGCCATCCGCTCCGCTTCGAGGTCATCCTCGCTCAGCACGATCATTGGCAGGCAGCCCAAGAGCTTTTGCACCCGCCACGGTTGCTCCCGCTGGCGGGAGTACGGCAGCACCAGCGCCGGAACGCCCGTCGCCAGCAGGTTCATGCACGTATTGTAGCCGGCCAGGCTGATCGAAAGATCGGCGACCGCCAGATAGTCGATCAGCCGCGGCGTGAACCGGTGAACGCGCAAGCCGGCCGCGCGCATGGCTTCCAGCTCGCCGAATTCCGCAGCGCTCATGAATGGGCCGCAGAAGGCCTCCAGGCGCAGCGGCAGCCCGGCGGGCCGGCCGCAGGCCTCCAACACCGCCTTGATCAGTCGATATCCCGAGCGCCCCCCGCCGCAGCTGGCGACCACCAGTTTTTCGCCGGGACTCAATCCCAGATCACGGCGCAGCAGGCGGCCGTTTTCCAAATCCGGGCGGGAAGCCACGAACCCGGTGTGGATCTTCGGTATCCGAATGTCTTCGAACCGACCGAAGGTGTCACGCAGCGGCAGTAAACGCTCGTCGGAATGGATCAGAAGCAGGTCGAAATAGCGGTGGAGGGCATCCAGCACCCGGGTCTCATAGGCGGCGGGGTCGCGCTTTTCAACCAGGACGTCCCGCAGGCTGCACACCGTGCGGACCCGGCCGTAGTCTCCCCGCCGGATCCCGTCCAAGATCGGTTCGAGCTCGAATCCGAAGGCCGTGCGGCCGAAGGGGAACAGTTCGACGATGAAGACCTGCGGACGGACGCGATCGAAAAGTGCTGCGAGGACATTTGCTCGCTCGCGCTGAACCGCCGTCACCGATGCCTCCGGGTTCTCGGTCATCAGGGTCGTGAAATGCTCGTCCATGTGCAGCTCGGGAAGGCGGACCCGTTCGACGTGGGCGGGCAGGTCCACTGAGACCTCTTGCCCGCCGGCGACAAGGATGACGCGATGGCCAGCCATCGCGCGAGCCAGCTCGAGGCTGCGGAACAGATGCCCCATCCCCCACACGTACTGGCAGTAGAGCACGATCGTCACGGCATGCGCTCTCCCTCGGTTGGCGGCGGGCCGGCATCAACCCAGGCCGCGGTGGCGGCCGCCCCCGCAAGGTCGACCCCGGGAACAGGGCGTCTGCCGGCCTTCAGCATCGGCTCTGCCAAAGCGGCCAGCCGCGACGGCTCCAATTCGCTGTCTTCCAGCAACCGCAGCGCCCCCAGCGCCTGGAGACGTTGCGTGCGCAACCGCTGCTCGCTGTTTTGGCCGAAGGGCCATACCAGGGCCGGCGCGCGGGCCGCCAGCAGGTTCATGGTGGTGTTGTAGCCGCCCATGCTGATCGACAGATCGGCCGCTGCCAGATAGGACAGGAAGTCCGCCGTGAACCGGGTGACACGACTTTCTTCCCCGGCGGCGCTCTGCAGTCTTGCGAAATCTTCGGTCGGCAGAAACGGGCCCGTGAAGACCTGCAACCTGGCTGCGCACCGGCGCGGCAGGAGGCGGAAAGCGCCGATGACGGCCTCCATCAGAGGGGCGCCGACGCTGCCGCCTCCGGCGCTGGCCACGATCAGCCGGTCTTCTTCGGCCAAGCCCAGCTCCGCGCGCAGCCGCTGTCGCGCTCCCGGCACCGGGCCCGGCGTGACGAAACCGGTGTAGATCAGCGGAATGGTGATTTCATGGCAGCGGCTGAACGTCTCCTCCAGCCGCACGATATTCGGGTCCGCATGCACTAACACGGCCTCGAAGTGCCGGTTCAGCAATTCGACGGCCCGGGTTTCGTGTTTCTGGGGGCGATCCTTCTCCACCAGGATGTCGCGCACGCTGCATGCCACGCGGCAGCGGTGCAGGCGGCCGTTGGCCATGTCTTCGAGCAGCGGGTCGATCTCGAACCGGAATGCCTTGCGGCCGAAGGGATAGAGCTCGACCAGAAGCAGGTCCGGTTCTTCCGCTTCGAACAACTCCCTTAACTGCTTCCGGCGAACGTTCCGGATCGTGTCGATATCGCCTCCGGCGGCCGTGCGCAATTCCTTGAACTCATGGTCCATTTCCAGCGTCGGCAGCCGGAACTCCCGTACGTGGGCGGGCAATTCGGCCGCAACGCTCGGCCCTCCCGTCACCAGGACCACCCGGTGGCGGCAAAGCGCCCGGCAGATCTCCAGGCTGCGAAAGAAATGCCCGATCCCGAGCACATGCTGGCAGTAGAATAGAATTTTCATGGCGGCGCGGGCGAAAGCCCCTCCACGTCCTTTCGCCCAATCACCTCCGCATGCTTCACGGAGGACCCAGCATAAAATTCCTTGAAACCGTAACTCTTGAGAATCGCGATCAGCTTGGGCGAATATTCATTGAAGGGAAACCCGTAGAGGTCCGGCTGACGGTTTATATGCCGGGCGAACCATTCCAGACAGAGCTCGGTGTCGCGCCGGATGAAATCCTCCCAGTCGGCCTCGGGCCGCGTCTTAAGCCGGCCGTCCCTGAACTCAAAGCCCTGGAAGGCCAGCCGCGAGCGGATGCTCATGGTCCGGAGCTGGCCGGCGGGCACCTGCGGAAAACGTTTGAAACGCCAGGAGCTGGCCGGCCGGCTTCTTTTCGGATGCACGTCGGTCAGGGTCACATCGTGAAAGTGGCTGTGGGCGCCGATTCGCACGTTCGGACGCACAGCCAGATGCTGGACTTCCTCAACGGTCATAAACCCGCTGAGGTCCCCATCGATCATGGCCCGCTGGGTATGGAAAGATGCCTCCCGGTACTCGAGGTAGCCGCCGTCGAAAACCGGCCGGGCCTTTCCGTCCCGGATAAAAGAGGTCGTGATGAAAAACGTCAGGGCGTTCGGGTGGCTTTCAAAAAGGTCGAGGTAGTAATAGTGGGAAAAAAGCCCGTCGTCGAATGTCAAGCGGTACCGATCGAGGGGAAGCTCGAAGTGCTCCCGACGCAGATCGTGAAACATCACCACATCCATCCGAAGGCCTCCTTACACCGTTGGGACCGCATCAACCCAGCGATAAGGCGTTCAGCCCCGTGAGCGCGATATGCCCGCCCGCGACCGTCAGCCAGTGCAGGTGATAGGGCCGCAGGCAGACCGATTCGCCGGCGGTGTACGCCTGCCCGCAGAGGTGATGGGCCAGGCCTTTGATCACCCCCTCGTGGGTAACGACCAGAATGCTATCGCCCGGCCGGCGGCCGGCGGCATCGATGAGCGCCTGCCGGCTGCGCTCCAGTTGCTGGCGGCGCGACTCCCCTCCCGGCGGACGGAACTCCCATCCGGCCGCCTCCTGGGCCGCCACGGCATCCAGGTCCTCGGCCCGGATCCGGGCGATCGTCCGGGTGGTCCAACGGCCCCAGTCCAACTCCCGCAGGCGGGGGTCGGTTTCGATCGGGAGGTTCAAATGCGCGTTGATGATCGCGGCGGTGGCGACGGCCCGTCCGGTGTCGCTCGCCAGGATGCGGTTCCAGGAAAATGATTGGAGCGCTCGGCCCCAGCGCCCGGCCTGCTGCTCGCCATCTGGGGTCAGGGGGGAGTCCATCTGCCCCTGGACCCGCCGTTCGCGGTTCCAGACCGTCTCGGCATGTCGAATGAGCCCGAAGCGGGTAGCGGCCGGTTCCGGCTGCATCGGCTCCCGGCTGCGGTCGATCGGGTTCGGGTGTGGGGCGGAAGGTCGTTTCATCGCCGGACCATTTCCTGAAGCACCGATTCCATGTCGCGGTAGTTCTTGCGGATATCGTGGAACTGACGCACATGGGCCTTGGCGTTTGCACCCATCCGCCGCCGCAGATCTTGGTCCTGTAGCAGCCGCTCGATGGCCGCGACGAACTGCCGGCCGTCGTACATCGGTACCAGCAGGCCGGTTGCGCCGTTTTGAACGGCTTCCGGGACCCCCGCGTTTTCAAACGCGACCACCGGCAGCCCGCAGGATTGGGCCTCCAGGTAGACCATGCCCAGGGATTCCTGAATGCCCGGAAAGACGAAAAGGTCGGCGGCGCTGTAGTACCGGTACAGTTCACTGCGGTCGATCCGCCCGGCGAACAGCGCCCGGCCCGGAAGCTCGGCTTGGGCGAGGCGCATGAGCCGCGCCCGCTCCCGACCGTCGCCGACGATGACCAGGCGCAGCCGCTGCCCGCGCCGCCGCAGTTCCCCGCAGGCGCGGATGACCCAGGCAAGCCCCTCGGTCTTGACGCCCGGCCGAAACATGGCGACCGCCAGCACCACGGGCTCGTCGCCGGCCGGCCAGGCGCCCCGCAGCCGCTGGCGGGCTTCGGAGTCAAAGCGGAAGTCGCCCGGATGAATCCCGGGCGCCACGTAACGGATGCGGCTCGCCGGCAGCAGCCGCTCCAGGTTGCGTCGATCGACCTGCTTGTTGGTAAAAACCTGTCGCGCAGCCAGCAGGATTCTGCGGTTGAGATGGAACCCGGGCAGCGTCTTCCAGTCGCGCCGGCGCTTGGTGGAAAAGACGCCCTGAAACAGGACAAAGGGAAGGCCCATGCGGCCGGCGGCGTATGGGCCCAGCAAATCCGGAGCCTTGTAATAGGAGTGGTAGCTGAACCAGATGTCAAAGCCCCTTCCGCTCAGCCGTCGGACCACTCGCCGCCGCTCCTGCAGAAGCCGCGGCCAAAGCCAAGGCCTCCAATAGATCCAGCGGCAGCGCAGCGAGCTGGCCGGAACGACTTCATGTCCGCGGGACCTTAAAAAATCGACGATGCCGCGGGCCGTCACCACATCCCCGGAGGGCTGAGGATGGTCAAGGGGCTTGAAGGGCGCGTAGAAACAGATCTTCATTCGCTTGGTTGCTGGAAATCCGGAAACCCGCTCTTCAAGAACCACGCGCCCTTGTCCGCGCTGAATTCCCAGACCTGCAGGTCATCCAACGTCCGCAGCCTGGGGTTGTCCAGCTTGAAATAGGTGATCCTGACGGTTTGCAAAGTCCGTCGCATGTCATCGGCATAAGCGACCTGCTTGACTTCATAATCGGCAACGCGCACGCTGGCGGGCACGGACGCCCTTTCGGCAGGGGCGTCGGCGGCCAGGTAAGGCCGGGCCGTGTCGAACTCGGACCAGCGGATGAGCCTGCCGTATCGCTTGGACATGTCCTCGAAGAGCTCCTCCCTCCTGAAGTCGAAGGTCGCTGCGCAGGCGGCCGAGAGCAGCGCCGCCGTTAAAACGATCAGATAGGTTCGTCTCATGGCGATCCACCTCTTCATCATTTGCCGGCCGAATAACGACTGCAGCCACTTTAAACCATTCTCTTGGATTCGCCAAGCGTTATTGATCCGATCGGGAGGCCGGCCGCTTTCGCTCCCCTTTCGACTGCCGCCCTCCCTCTGCAGCCCGGATGGCATCGAAGAAACGTTGACGAGCCGCTGCCGTTCATTTATTACTCCGACCAGTGAATAAGAGCAACTTGAGCCAGGGTCCGGCGGGACCACTTTATCGGCAAAAAAGTTTTTGTTTATGGGAGAGGCTTTCAGCCTCGATCATCGCGGCTGGAAAGCCGCTCCCACAGAAAAAGACCTAACTTACTTGGGAGTAAGGATATGGGGTGCGCCTTGGGCGCATGTCGGGCCTGGCCGGAGGAAAATTGGAAATGAAATCGGAGAAACCCATGCAACCTATCGGTGTGGAGGATCTGCGGCGAATGGCTGAAACCTTCGTGGCGGACGAGCCTGCTCGGTTGGGTGCCGAGGGATGGTGGCGTCCGCCGCTGTTGGCAACGGCGCCGGTGGATGAACGCTTTGAAATGCTCCCGCAGATCGCCGCCGACGACCACCTGCACCCTCGCGACCTGCTGCCGAACGCCCGATCGGTGATCGTCTTCTTCATTCCCTTCCGCAAAGACCTGGTCCGCGAAAACCGTGAGGGCGAGCTTCCCTGCCGCGACTGGGGACTGGCCTACGTGCAGACCAACGACCTGATCAACCGCCTCAGCCAGTTTTTGGGCGATCGTCTGGGCGAACGGGGCTTTCGCTGCGGACTGACGCCGGCGACCCACAACTTCAACGAAACCAAGCTCATGGCCCGCTGGTCCCACAAGCACCTGGGTCACCTGGTAAATTTGGGGCGCTTCGGCACGCACCACATGCTGATCACACCGGCCGGCTGCACCGGCCGGCTGGGGAGCTTGGTAACCGAGGCGGAACTCGGCGCCCATCCGCTGATCGGAACCCGCGAAGCCTGCCTGCTCAAGGCCGGCAAGGCCTGCGGCCTGTGCATCGAGGTTTGCCCGGTGAAAGCGATCAAAACCAACGGCTTCGAGCGACGGAACTGCTGGCAGCGCCTCAAGGACAACCGGGCCGGGCTGGATTATTTTGCCGATCTGCCCGAGACCACCCATGTCTGCGGCAAGTGCGCCGCTATGATGCCTTGCAGCTTCGGCAACCCCGTCGCACGACTGGAAGCAGCCACGCGATAGTAGACCCCGGTGCACCGCCAGACGAAATCCGGCGTGGCGCACCGTATCACCCCATTCTGCCTGCCCGCCGTCGTTTGCGCCCCACCCGCCGGGATGCATGACCTTTTCTGGCAAAATCCGACGACCGCTGGGAGTCAGCCCATCTTTAGGTAAAGTATCGGACCTCGGCGGCCGATAAGGCGTATGACGGGCAAAATTGCATTGGCCCGGGGACTCGGCATCCAATCTCTCTGGCGCAACTGGTTATTCGAAAGATCCTGAATGCTTCGCGGGGGCGATGCCTCCGTCTGCCGACCCCGAAAAACCCATGTGGAAGGGGAAAAGATCCATGTTCAGAAAGACCAAGCTTAGTTACAAGTTGATTGCCGGGTTCGTGATGGTGGCCCTGATCACCCTGGGAGTCGGCTTTTCAGGATGGTTCGGCGTCACCGGCCTTTCCGGCCACATTCACGAAATCGCCGACGTGCGGCTGCCGAGCGTCGCCAACCTGATAGTGATCGAGAAGAGCATGGAGTCGCTGCGGGTGGCCATACGCACCTTGCTCAATCCCGACCTGAAAGCGGAGGACCGCGCCCGCCAGTTCAGCAACATCGAGACCGCCCGCAGGGAGTATCGCGCCGCCTGGGACATCTATGAACCGCTGCCGCAGACCCCGGAGGAAGCCGAACTTTGGAAGCAGTTCACGCAGGCCGTCGATGCCTGGGCCAAGGAAAATAATGAATTCTTGCGCCTGGCCAAAGAGCTGGAAGCGACAGGGGTCACCAACCCGAAAGACCTTCTGAAAGACCTGGAAAGATACCGTGCGGATCATTACAAACTGATGTCCGAAACCCAGGACCTGATCGCCGCGGGCACGCCTTTCGAGGGCGGAGACGACGCAAATAGCTGCGCGTTCGGAAAATGGCTTGTGACGGCCTCCATCAAAAACCCCAAGATCCAGGAGGCCCTCGAGCGCACGAGCAGCATGCACAACAGGTTCCATTCGGGAGTGAGCCAAATCAAATCCTTGATGGCCAAGGGCGAACAAGACAGCTCCCTCATCACTTTTTCCTCGGATGTTCACCCGATGGCGGGCCAGGTATTTGCTCAGTTCCAAATCGTGAGCGACGAAGCGCGGCGGGCGGAAGCCATCTATGATCAAATGAACCGGCAGGCCATGGGCCCCTGCGTCGAGAAACAGCGCTTCGCCCTGGGGCTTTTGAGCAAGGTCGTCAAGATCAACAAGGACCTCGCGGCGGAGTCGGCCAAGGCAGCCGAAGGCATGGCCGGTTGGGCCAAAATCATCGCACTGGCCGGAGCGCTGGCAGGCTTCGGCATCGCCCTATCTTTCGGGATTCTGCTCAGCTTCTCCATTAGCCGTTCCCTGCGACACATCATCACCGGCTTGGCTGAGGGCGCCGAGCAGGTTGCCTCGGCCGCCGGACAAGTTTCGGCCGCGAGCCAGTCGCTGGCTGCCGGCTCATCGCAGCAAGCCGCCGGGATCGAGGAGACCTCCTCGTCGCTGGAGGAGATGTCCAGCATGACCCGCCAAAATGCGGACAACGCCGGTCAGGCCGACCGGCTGATGAAGGAAACGCTGGCCGTCGTGGATAAGGCCGATCATTCCGTGCAGGCGCTCACCACCTCCATGCAGGAGATCTCCTCGGCGAGCGAAGAGACCTCCAAGATCATCAAGACCATCGACGAGATCGCCTTCCAGACCAACTTGCTGGCGCTCAACGCCGCCGTCGAAGCGGCCCGCGCCGGTGAGGTCGGAGCCGGATTTGCCGTGGTCGCCGAAGAAGTTCGCAACCTGGCCAAACGCGCTGCGGACGCCGCCAAGAACACGGCTGACCTGATCGACGGAACGGTGAAAAAAATCAAGGCCGGATCGCAGACGGTCGCAGAGACATCGGGCGCCTTTTCAACGGTATCGGGTCAGACCGCCAAGGTGTCGGAACTGGTGGCCGAGATCGCCGCCGCCTCCGGCGAACAATCCCAGGGCATCACCCAGGTGAACACGGCGGTGACCGACATCGACAAGGTCACCCAGCACAATGCCGCCACCGCCGAGGAGTCCGCCTCGGCCGCCGAGGAGATGAGCGCTCAGGCGGAACAGATGAAAGCCATGGTGCAGGAGCTCGTCGTGCTGGTCGAGGGCGGCAAGCGGAAAGAAGCGGCCGCCGAAGCTCATCCGTCCGTGGAAGCCGCGCCGGAGCCGGTCCGCAAGCCCTCGCGCCGCACCGCGCCGTCCGGACCGTCGCCGCAGCCCAAGCGGCGATCGGCCCGCCCGGGGACGGCCGGCGCCTCTCCGGAGCAGATCATTCCCTTGAACGATTCGGAATTAAGCGATTTTTAAGATTGACCCCGCCGGGCGACGGATCCGTTTGGCGCCGTCGCCCGGTCTTCCATCCCTTCCCGGATCAACCCGCCTCTGGTTCAAGGAAAGATTGAAGGTAGGCATAGTCCGGCGTCAGCTCGCCCCGGTAGACGATCACGGCTCGCTTGAGCTCGGCCGGCAGTGAAAGCGTTTCGAAGCCCCTCGAAAAATCAGCCTGGTCCAATTCCGGCAGGAAGCGCTTCAAGACCCGGCTGAAATCGACCGAAGCATCCCGCGGGATCTCGGCCGGCAGAATGTCGACCGCCATCATCACGGGACCATGGCCCTCGAACCCGTCCGTTGCCCGGCCGGTGGCCGGGTCGTACACATACACCGGATTGCCCGGCTCGGTGGCCTTGACCGTGCATTCGATCGACCCGTTGACGTCGCAGCTGATATCGCCGATGATCTTGAGGCGGGGGTGCCGGCCGGCGGCCCAGAGCCGGCGGCATTGATCGATGGTGAGGAGCCGCGGATAGCGATAATCCCAGTAGATGCCGTTGACCAGCACGGTCAGATGGTCGACATAGCGCTCGAAGACGCCGCGGTAGCCGTCCTTGCCGCGGCGGTAATAATCGTCGAGATCGAACGCGGCCCCCTCCGTCAGGGATTCCGCCAGATCGCTCTCCGCAAATACCACCTGATAAACCATCTTGCGGGATCGCGAGCGGCCATGCGCAACCGCCCCCAGCGCCGCCGGGGAAACCGTCTCCAGCGGCAGCAGGCCCAGGATTTCCTGGGCGCCGCGGGAGACGTTGCCGGTGCCGGTTAAGCCCACCACCAGCGGATGGACCGCCTCCGGCACCCCGTCCTTTTGGACGGCCGCGGCGATCCGCTGCAGGTCCTCGCGGGCCCCGGACAGGTCGGCATAGCTGCGGGCCTGCTTCAGTCGGCTGAAGGGCGACGGAACCCCTTCGGCGTCCAGGCGCTTGCCCAGCGCCCAGAGCGTGTTGATCATGCCCGCCAGCCCGGCATGCCGGCCGAAAAAAATCAGGCGCCGGTTCTTCTCGTCCACGATGCGTTCGTAGTCGATCAGGGTGGCCTTCAGTTCCATCAGGCGACGCAGCATGGGCATGTTGGCCGGCTGGCCCTTGATCACATGGGGGAAGAAGAGATAGACCTTGCCGGCATCGAGTTTGGCGGGCGGGATCTCCTTGATGCCGATGATGACGTCGCAGTCGGACAGGTCCTCCTGAACCGGGACGCCGGCCGAGGTAAACTCCGCATCGGCGAAGGCGCGCCGGGGGCTGGCTTGAACCACTGCGGGGATGCCGGTATCCCGCAGGTCTTTCAGGTCGGCGGGAACCAGCGGCACGCGGCGCTCCCATTGGCTCTTGTCCTCGCTTCGAATTCCGAACTTCATCGCTTTCCGCTCCTGATTTTGGACTCTGAAGAAACTTCCACCCTGATGGCTTCGTAAAAGGGCCAAGGTCAAGGCGCGCGAACCCCGCCGAACGAGGCGTACTTTGCGTACGCCGCAGTGAGCGCGGGGTGAAGCGCAACGCAGAGATTGGCCCTTTTACGAAGCCATCACCACCCGACGCTCGATGTTCATCCCCCGCTTCTTCAACTCATCGGCCACCGCCGCCGCCGGCAGGTCGGCCGCCGGATTGAGCAGGCCGGTGTTCCGGACCCGGCCGGAAAGAATCAACTGGGCCGCGATGCTCGTGGTGAAGCCGACGGTGCGGTTCATGGCGAAGAGGTCGGTCGTCAGATCCCGGTAGTCGACCAGCTCGTAGGTCACCCGCAGCGATTTTTGGTCCTTGAGGCCCCAGGCCTCGACCCGGATGACGACCATGTCGCGCTCGCCGTCCGCGAACTGAAGCCGCGGCGACAGGTGCTCGACGACGAAACGTCGCGGCGGCAGATCGATCCCGTCGATCCGCTCGGGCGTCTCGTCCAGAAACCCCAGCTCGGCCATCGCGTTCCAGAACGGGTTGTGGCCGGGCCAGCGCATGGCGTACCGCCCCATCTCGCGCAGCTCCGGACCGAGGCCGAAGACATCGATGTAGCGCAGGGCGTCGCCGTTGGGATAGGCGTCCATCACGCCGACCCCCGGCACGTCGAAAGAGTGGCCGTACTCCGGACGGAAGATCCGCCCGCCGGGGATCGCGATTTCTTTTCCGTCCAGAAGCAGCCGGGCCGGCCGCATGTAGGCTTTGAGCACCCCTTCGAAGGTCCAGGTGATCTTGTAGTGAATGGGGTTGTCGCCGGCGCAGGCGGGTTCGGGCAGACCCGCGCCGTAGGATCGCAGGCCGTGCACCACGTCGAGTTCGTCCACGGCCAACCGGCCCAGGATCAGGTCGATCCCGGGGTCCATGCCCATCTCCGGCAGAAGGGTCACGCCCGCTTCCCGGGCGGGCTGGTCGAGTTCGGTCAACGCGCCGGTATAGCTCGAGCTGGCATAGTGCACCCCTGCGCGGATCGCGGCCCGGGCCATCGTCGGCTGGAAATCCGGCGGCAGCATACAGATCAGCACCTGGGGTTTTGTGTCCCGCAGCAGTTGTTCGACCCCCTCCGGCCGCACGGCATCCAGAGCGACCGCCTGGACCTTGCGATAGCCCTTTCGGCCGATGTAGGCCTTGGCCTGCTCGGCTTCGATGTCGGCGGCGATGACCGCGGTGATCATCTCGCTCTGCTCCAGATCGTGCACCACGGCCTTGCCCTGCAGCCCCATCCCCAGAACCAGCGCTTTCACGACGCCTCCCTCAGATGTTGCGCAACCGGGGGTCCAGCGCGTCCCGCAGCCCGTCCCCCAGAAGATTGATTGAAAGAATGGTGAGCATGATGGCCAGCCCTGGCAGGGTCACCAGCCACCAGGCATCGGTGATGTAGACCCGGCCCTCCGCCAGCATCCGTCCCCAGGTCGGCATCGGCGGCGGCACCCCCATGCCGAGGAACGACAGCCCGCTTTCCCAGATGATGATGTTGGCCACCCGCACGGTGGCGAGCACCAAAATGGGCGACAGCACGTTGGGGAAGATGTGCCGCAGGAGAATGACGCGGTGCCGGGTGCCCACGCTGCGCGCCGCCAGCACGAACTCCTTCTCCTTGATGCTGAGCACGCT
The DNA here is from genome assembly GCA_030834695.1 of Desulfobacterales bacterium. Taxonomy (GTDB): domain Bacteria; phylum Desulfobacterota; class Desulfobacteria; order Desulfobacterales; family SpSt-501; genus SpSt-501. Next base: position 15,865 of record JAUQXK010000101.1, on the reverse strand, counting down.
GCCGCGGATGGTGCGGGCGTAGGTCACCCAGTCCGAGAGGCCCAGCACCAGAATCAGGTTGAAGATGGAATTGCCCAGCACGGCGATGACCGAAATGGTCAGCAGCATGAAGGGGTAGGCCATGAAGATGTCGGCGACCCGCATGATCACGCTGTCGGTCCGGCCGCCGTAGTAGCCGGAGATCAGCCCCAGCAGAATCCCCGCCCCGCAGGCCACGAGCACGGCGGCGAACCCCACCGCCAGGCTGACGCGGCTGCCGTAAAGGATGCGCACCAGCACATCCCGGCCGAGGTTGTCGGTGCCCAGGGGATGGGCCAGGCTGCCGCCCTCCTCCCAGAACGGCGGGGTCAACCGCGCCAGAAGGTCCTGGGCCAGGGGGTCCACCGGATAAACGACGTGAAAGCCCAGGCTGGTGGCGAGGATGAGCGCCAGCAGGATCCCTCCGGCCACGCCGCCGGGCGAGCGGCCCAACGCTTTCAGGGTTTCCCCCCACAGCCGCAGGGTGGCCCGCAGATTCCGGAACCGTTCCGGAGATTCGCCCGGTCGCGCCGGCGCGCTCATGTCTGCTCCAGATAACTGATCTGGGGATCGAGATAAAGATAGATGAGATCCACCAGAAGGTTGACCGCAACGAAGATCACGGCCAGGACCAGCACAGCCGCCTGCACCAGCGGATAGTCCCGGCTGAAAATGGCCTGCACCACCAGGCGGCCCACGCCCGGCCAGGCGAACACCGTTTCGATGATGACGGTCCCCCCGATCAGGAAGCCGAACTGCATGCCCGCCACGGTCACCAGCGGGATCAAGGCGTTCTTGAGGGCGTGCTTGCCGATGACGATCTTTTCGCGCAACCCCTTGGAGCGGGCCGTCCGCACGTAGTCCTGGCTGAGGACTTCGAGCATCACCGAACGGGTCAGACGCGCGAACATGGCCATCAGGCTCAGGCCGAGCGCCAGAGAAGGCATGACGAGCTGCGCCAGGGTCCCGCGGCCCGAGGTGGGCAGCCAGCCCAAGGTTACGGAAAACAGCAGGATCAACATGATCCCCAGCCAGAAATGGGGCATGGACAGCCCGAAGAGCGCCCCCAGCATCGAGCCGATGTCCCAAATCGAACCGCGCTTGACCGCCGAAACAACCCCAAGGGGGATGGAAACCACCAGGGCGATGAGCATGGCCGCACCGGCGAGCTCCAGGCTCGCCGGCAGTCGCTCCAGGATGAGATCGATCGCGGGCACACGATGGTAAAGGGATGACCCCAGGTCACCCATTGCCGCCCGGCTGGCGAAGCGCCAGTACTGAACGTACAGCGGGTCGTTGAACCCGAGCTGCTCCCGCAGGGCCTCGACCTCGGCCTTGGTGGCGTCCGGCGGCAGCATGAGCATCACCGGGTCCCCGGACAGGTGGATGAAGAAAAAGCTGATGATCGAGATGCCCACGACCACGTAGACCGTGTGCCAGAGTCGCTTTAGAATATAACGGGCCATAAAGAAACAGGGTTCAAGGGGTCGAGGGGTCAAGGGTCCGAGGGAGAAGAAGGCGTCTCCCCCGGCCCTTAAGCCATATCGATCCCCCGGTCAATAAGTTCGTACAACCAAGGGGGTTGAAGGTTTGCGGGACAGGGGGGTCGAGTGGAAAAAAATGCACATCGGTGCTTTTTTCACTCGACCCCTCGACCCCTTGAACCCTCGCACCCTTCCCTTTAGTTCACTTCGGTTTCGCCGTATTCATGATCAGATACCCGTCCCGCAGGCCCTTGTAGTCCACGGAGTTGGCCACGCCGAACACCTCCGGAATCACGTAAAGGTAAAGCCACGGCGCGTCCTGGTAAAGGAAGCGGTCGATCTCGTTGTAGACCTTGGCCCGGGCGGCCGGATCCATGGTGATGCGCCCCTTGTCCAGCAGCGCGTCCACCTGCTCGTTCTTGTAGTAGTAGTCCCGGCTCTTGGAATGGAAGAGCGAGTAAACGTAGCGGTCGGGCTCGGGCGCGTCGTCCCAGAAGTAGATGTAAGTCTGGTGCAGCTTGTTCTTGTAGCGGTCCCATTGGACGGCTCGCTCCCAGGGCTCCAGGGTGACCTTGATGCCCACCTTGGCGAGGTCCGCGGCGATGGCCTCGGCCTGCTCCTGGACTTGGGGCATGTACGTGCCGAAAGCCAGCCGCATCTCGAAGCCGTTCGGGTAGCCCGCCTCGGCCAGCAGCTGCTTGGCCTTGGCCGGGTCGTAGGCGTAGGGCTTCAGGCCCGGGTCGGCGCCGAAAGTGCGCGGGCTGATCGGGCCGGCGCACAGGATGGCCTTGTCGTTGAACAGAGCCTTGTTGATCAGCGGCCGGTTGACGGCATGGTTGACCGCCTGCCGCACCTTCACGTCGCTGAAGGGTTTCTCATAGGTGTTGAGGCCCAGGTAGTTCATGGAGCCCATCTGGTCGGTGAGATAGGCCTTGCCGGAATCCAGGATCTTCTTGCGCTGGTGCACCGGCACCCCGCTGATCACGTCCGCCTCGCCGGTCAACAGCGACGCGATACGCGAGGCCTCCTCGGGCACGCCCTTGAAGACCAGCTTCTTGTAGGCCGGCTTGGGCCCGTAGTACTTGTCGTAGGCCGACATGATGATTTCCTGGCCCTTGACCCACTTGTCCAGCTTGTAGGGGCCGGAGCCCACCGGGTTGAGGTTGTACTCGGCGTCGCCCACCTTCTTGACGTACTCGGGCGGGACCACGAACAGGTACTGGGCCAGCATGTAAAGCCCGGGCGCGTAAGGCTGGGAGGTCGCGATCTTGAAGTTCAGGTCGTCCACGACTTCGACGCCCTTGAAAAGGGTCAGCTTGCCCTTGTGGGGGCTCTTGAGCGCGTCGCTCATCAGGCGCTCGAAGGAAAACTTGACGGCCGCCGAGTTGATCGGCTCGCCGTTGTGGAAGGTCGCCCCCTTGACGAGGGTGAACTTCCAGGTGAGATCGTCGACCTTTTCCCATTTCTCCACCATGCCGGGCTTGACGGTGGCGTCTTCCTGCGGCTTGAGAATGGTGTCGTGCAGGTTGTAACCCACGCTCATGGTGGTCTGGATCGAGCTCTGCATGATGTCCAGGCCGACCGGTTCGGCCTCCTGCACCACCACCAGGGTGTCCTTGTCCTTGGCCTGGGCCGGCGCGGCGGCCAGGACCGCCGCCAGGACGATTCCCAGAACGACTGCTGCGATTCTCGTTTTCATGCACTGCCTCCTTGGGTTGAGCGGTTGAGGGCATCGCTTGCCGATGCCTGAAAGGATGGGTCCCAGACGTCATGGTGGTCATAGAGATGGCACCGCACCAGATGGTTCGGCTCCGCCGCCCGCGTGAGCGGGGCCTGCTCCCGGCAGACCGGCATCACCTCCGGGCAGCGCGGATGGAAGCGGCATCCCGGCGGCGGGTCGATCGGTGAGGGCACGTCGCCCTTGATGAGAATGCGCTGACGGGACCGCCGCGGGTCGGGCACGGGCACGGCGGAAAGCAGGGCCCGGGTGTAGGGATGCAGGGGCCGCGCATAGATTGCCTTCACATCGGCGAGCTCCACGATCTGGCCCAGGTACATCACCCCCACGCGATGGCTCACGTAGCGGATCACGGCCAGATCGTGGGAGATGAAGAGATAGGACAGATTGAGCCGGCGCTGCAGCTCGACCAGGAGGTTCAGCACCTGGGCGCGCACCGAAACGTCCAGGGCTGATACGGGTTCGTCGCCCACCACGAGCTTCGGCCGCAGCACGAGCGCCCGGGCCACACAGACGCGCTGGCGCTGGCCGCCGGAGAATTCGTGCGGGAAGCGCGTCAGGTGCTCCGGCAACAGACCGACCATCTCGAGGGTTTCCTTCACCCGCGCCCGGCGCGCGGCCCCGCTGAGCGCCTCGTGGTTGAGCAGCGGTTCCTCGACGACCCGCTCCACGGTCATCCGGGGGTTGAGCGAACCGAAGGGGTCCTGGAAAACAATCTGCATCTTGCGCCGCAGCCGGCGCAGCGGCTCCGGGGCGAGCGTCAGAATGTTTTCGCCCTGGAACCGGACTTCGCCGCCGGTCGGCTCGATCAGCCGCAAAATGCTGAAGCCTGTGGTGGACTTGCCGCAGCCGGACTCCCCGACCAGCCCGAGGGTTTCGTTCTCCGCCAGGCTGAACGAGACGTCGTCCACGGCGTGCACCTTGGCGCTGCGCCGGCCCAGGAGGCCCCGGCGCACGGGAAAGTGCTTGACCAGGCGGCGCACCTCGAGCAACTCAGGCATGGCCCACCCGCCAGCAGGCCACCCGATGCCCGTCGTCCACGGTTTCCAGGCGCGGCGGGCGGGTGCGGCAGATGTCCATCGCCTCCGGGCAGCGCGGCTCGAAATGGCAGCCCGCCGGAAGCGCGGCCACGCTCGGCACGCCCCCCTTGATCTCATTCAGGCTGCCGGATTCGAAGCCGGCGTCGGCGCGCGGGATGGATGCCATCAAGCCGCGCGTGTAAGGGTGCAGGGGCCGGTCGAAGAGATCGACCGTCAACGCCTCCTCCATGATCCGGCCGGTGTACATGACGGCCACGCGGCGCGTGGCTTCGGCCACCACGCCGAGATCGTGGGTGATGAGCAAAATGGCGGTGTTCAGCTCCGCTTTCAGCTCCATCATGAGTTCGAGGATCTGGGCCTGGATGCTGACGTCCAGGGCCGTGGTGGGTTCGTCGGCCAGCAGCAGGGCCGGCCGGCAGGCCAGGGCCATGGCGATCATGACCCGCTGGCGCATGCCGCCGGAGAGCTGGTAGGGATACTCCTTGACCCGTCGTTCCGGAGCCGGCACCCCCACCCGGGCCAGCATGTCGACGGCTTTCCGCAGCGCTTCGGTCCGCTCCAGGCCGCGATGGACCCGAAAGACTTCCGCCAGCTGGTTGCCCACCGTAAAGACCGGATTGAGGGCCGTCATGGGCTCCTGAAAGATCATGCTGATGCGGTTGCCGCGAATTCCCATGAGCGCTTCGCGGCTGGAAGCGAGCAGGTCCTGTCCCATGAACAGGATCCGGCCGTCTTCGAAGAACGCCGGGGGCATCGGCAGCAGCTTCAGGATGGACAGCGCCAGAACGCTCTTGCCGCACCCCGACTCCCCGACGATGCCCACCACCTCGCCCTCATCCACCTGGAGGGAGACGCCATCCACGGCCTTGGCGAGCCCCCGGCGGGAGTGAAAGAACGTTTTCAAGTTGTCGATTTGCAGCAAAGTCAAGGGATTGTCATTGCCTGAATGGATTGCGCACGTCACGGATACCGGTCCGGTTCAGGCGCGACTATAAAGAAGACCGCTGATGCCGTCAACCGAAAAGGAATCGGGCGCTGCCTTTGTGAAGGACATGGTTTCGTGCTGCAGGGCCATCGTGCGCGGGCCGAGTCTATAACTGAAAGTCTGCACCCGTTGCCACCGAAAGGTGTTTGAAATCGGGTCGAAGAGCATCCTGTAGCTGCCAGCCACTCCCGGATGCTCCTAATCGCGCGTCGCCTGCGGCCGAAATCGATTGACAGGCCCGCCCCCATCCGGTAATTTGACGGAGCTCGCGGATTCAACCGTGCCCCGGCCTTGAAGCACTGGAGAATGGACGGGTCGGCAATTTCCCTGCTTTCCTTCCGACTTCCGGTTTTTCCAGAGTCAAATCCGCTTTTCAGTGAACCGAAGTTGACTCCTGCCTGCGCTCTTTTCTATCGGTTTCCATGACGCAGGAAAGGGGTCAAGGCGCGGCACGCAGCAGCGTTGGAACATGTCGCAAATGATTTGGTCCCTTCTGATGTTGGTTGCAGGCCTTCTGGCGGGTTTACAGCCCCTCGGCCCTGCCCGCGCCGGTCCGGTTGAAGGCATCAGGCTGGAAAATTCCGATTCCTCGTCGCCCGACACGCCGACTACGGAGCATCGCCGGGTGGCATCGCGTGTCAACCTCTTGCAACTGAACTTCGTGGACCGGGGCAAGCCGGGAAAGACCGTACTGTCATCCTCTGATCTGCAGACCCGATCGCATCTGACGATCGACGGATATGTATCGGGCGTCGTGGCCCTGTGCGCGGATGAAATGGCGGTCAGCGTCGACGGCCGGCCGATGGCGCCGATAAGGGTCGGAGCCGACGGAGCTCTGTGGCTGAAAAATTTCGGCCGGGTGGCGGAAGGCGAACTTCTCGCTCCGAATCGGGAGCAGCCGCTCGAACGGGCCGAGGCGGGAAATCTCGCCGCGGCTCGCCGCTCTGCCGTTCTGGATGGAGGCTACGCCTACTTCCCGGCGGTTGCCGGAGATGCCGTTGCAACCGCCGAGCGGTTCACCATCCGATTCCGGGCCGGCACGCAGCAATTGAATCTGGCCGTGCAGCAGCAGGGCTACAGCCTCATCTGTTCGATCGCGCCTGAAAAGCTCCTGGCGCGCGAGCCGATCCCGTTTTTCTACGCCGGGGAACCGACCGACCGGTTTGGCGGCCGCACCGCGGCCGACCTCGACGCGCGCTTGAAGGCGGTGGCCAAGGGCATCGAAGCCGTCGAATCGGCTTTTTCCGGCACATTGATCGACGGCGTGACGATCATCGAAAGTCCCGGGCGGCACAACGCGGTCACGTGCAGCGGGTCGCGCCGGATCTGGTTTTACAGCGCCGCCTTGCTTGGAGAACCGCTGGATGAGCTGGTCGTCATTGCGGAGCATGAGAGCCTGCATATTCTGGTCGACCTGCTGCAGCTGACCCAAAGCACGGCCCTGCGAGAACTGTTTGCCGACCTGAAGGGCTATGACGACTTGTCGCTGGAACGTCTGGAGCTGCTCACCTTCGGACGGGTGGCGAGGGCTCGGTCGGGCGCCGGCCAAACCTCGCCCAGCCCGCTGCTGGCCTTCATCAGCGAAAAGAATTTTCTCGAAGGCGCCCGAGGCGGCCACGCCGATGCGGATCTGGAGGAGTTTTGCACCTCCTTCCTGCACTCGCTGATGCATAGCGACCGGTTGGAAGAAGCGCTCCGGCGACCGCTCAACCTCGGGTCCTCTCGATCGCGGGACCTGACCGAGGGGGGCCGCCAAGCGCTCAAGACCCACTACACCCTCACCATTGACGCGATGGCGGGCAGCCTCAACGAGGCGCGGCGCAACGGCTTTTCCGGGGCCGAAGCGGCTGCGCAATTGGCTTTGCGGTTGGCCCAGACCCGTGCGGTGTTATCCACCGATAGCCGGTAGCCTGCCGGCGCGAAAACCCAGCCACCCGGCCGATGACGCGGCGCGGAGCGCCGGGCCCGGAAAACACGCCCCCCATTGCCAACCCCTGCGCCTCATCTTATCCTTTTGTCTCGGGCGGATGCCCGCATCCGCCCGATCTTGCTTCCCGATCTGCAGGGGGAGCGTATTCACATGGTAACCGGAGGAATGGGCCATGAAGAGACTGTTCGCTTTGATGGCAGTCATGATGCTGATTCTTGGTGGGTTCGGTTCCGAGCTCCTCGCCGGGGAAATGGGAAAAAAGAGCGGCGAAGGAGCGATGCAGGGGGCCGGCACTAGCCTGGCGATACCCCGCGCCAGCGTTATCATCGGCCGCTCGGTGACAAACGACCAGAATCAGTTCTTGGGCAAAGTGAGCGACCTCATCCTCAGCGGCGACGGGCGGGTTGCTTATCTCGTTATTGCCAGTGGCGGGGTTCTTGGATTCGGCGAAAGGCTCTGCGCAATTCCCTGGCGAGAGTCCAGCCCGCGGCTCCGGGAGGATGCGCTCGTGGTGAACATCAGCCAGGAGCGGTTCGCGTCGGCGCCGTCGTTTGAGAGTTGGGCGGATTTCAGGGAAGGCGAATACGAGGAAAGGGTCCGGGCCTACTACGGTGAAGAACCCGCCTCCGAAATGCACCGGGCAATGCCGATGACGGAAACGCCGATGGAGGCGATGCCGGAATCATCCTCCAGCCCGCACGCGAATTAGGTCGGGCGAAAGGCTGAGGCCGACTCGCCAATACAATCAGAGTTGTTTTGGCGCTGGCGGTATCTGTGTGGACGGATACCGCCACGATTTTTTCGACCGCGCCGAAATGCGGGAGGACCCCGATGTGCGGCATTGTCGGCATCGTCTCCCAGACGGATGTCAGCCAGGATATCTACAACGCCTTGCTGGTGCTTCAGCACCGCGGACAGGACGCCGCTGGCATGGCCACGTGCCGCAACGGAAAGTTTCGTCTGCGAAAAGCCAGGGGCCTGGTGCGCGACGTGTTCCAGGCGCGCCACATGGAGCAAATGTCCGGCAATGTCGGCATCGGCCACGTGCGCTACCCCACGGCGGGGTCCTCATCGGCGGCGGAAGCCCAGCCGTTCTACGTGAACTCGCCCTACGGGATCGCACTCGCCCACAACGGAAACCTGACCAACTCCGAAATGTTGAAACGCGAGTTGTTCGAGACCGATCTGCGCCACATCAACACGGACTCGGACTCCGAGGTGGTGTTGAACGTCTTGGCAAACGAGCTGCAGAAAATCGCCCGGCGGAGGCCCGAGCCGGGGGACGTCTTCGCAGCGGTTCAAGCCCTCCACCGGCGATGTCGCGGCGGGTACGCCGTGGTGGCCCTGATCAACGGCTACGGACTGCTGGGGTTCCGCGATCCGCACGGCATTCGGCCGGCGGTGCTCGGCGAACGCCGTTCGTCCGCCGGCGCGGACTATATGATTGCCTCGGAAAGCGCGGCGCTGGATGTTCTCGGGTTCACTCTGATTCGCGACCTCGCCCCGGGGGAGGCGATATTCGTTGATGCCGCCGGGAGCTGGAAAGCCCAGGCCTGCAGCGACAGTGCCCGGATGGCCCCCTGCATTTTCGAGTACGTCTACTTCGCCCGGCCGGACTCGATCATGAACGGGGTATCGATCTACCGGGCCCGTTCGCGCATGGGCGATCGTTTGGCCCGCAAAATCCTGAGGGAGCGGCCGGACCACGATATCGAAGTGGTGATCCCCATCCCAGACACCAGCCGCACGTCGGCGTTGCAGTTGGCTTCGCGACTGGGAGTGGATTACCATGAAGGATTCATGAAGAACCGCTTTGTCGGGCGCACCTTCATCATGAGCGGCCAAACGACGCGTGAAACCGCCGTGAAAATGAAGCTTAACCCCATCAGCATGGAGCTTAGGGGCAAGAATGTGCTCCTGGTGGATGATTCCATCGTGCGCGGGACGACCGCGAGGCAAATCATCCGAATGGCCCGCCGCGCCGGGGCGCGCAGGGTCTACTTTGCCTCCGCCGCCCCGCCGGTGCGTTATCCCAACGTTTACGGCATTGACATGCCGTCGTCGAAGGAGCTGATAGCGTCCTCCCGCAGCGAAAGAGAAGTGGAAGCGATCGTCGGCGCCGATGGCCTGATCTACCAGTCCCTGGAGGATCTGATCGCCAGCGTCACCGCGGAGAACCCGGCTTTGACCGGATTCGATTGTTCCATGTTCGACGGGAAGTATGTGACCGGCGATATCGATCCGCCGTACCTGGTCCGGCTCGAGGCCGCCCGCCAAAATTCATGAGCTACTTGGGTTCAATCGGATACCCGCTTCTCTTCCATTCATCCCAGCCGCCCTTGAGCGCGAAGACGGCGGGATAGCCCTTCTCGATGAATTTGAGCGCAAGACTTGCGCTTGAGCCTTCGTTCTTTCAGGCACAGTACAGGGCGATGGTCTTGTCCTTGGGGTATTTGGCGTACCATCCCTCGAAGTCGCGGTAGTTTTCCCTCAGGGCGCCCTTGATCTTGTCCCCGCTGAAAAGCCAGTCCGTGTGGGATCTCACGTCGATGATCACCACATCCAGATCTCCGAGTTTCGCCCGCAGTTCATCCTTGTCCATGCGCGCCGCCTCGGCAGCGAGCGCCCCGGCTGCCACCAGGCCGCTGGACGCCATTAACGCAACCGCAATGATGATCGCCCATTTTTTCATGGCGATGGACCTCCTCTTCGCGCGTGTCAACGTCGGGTACCATAGCAATGACATTGTCCCCATGAAGGCCCGTCTTCAATCGTATGATCCGATCAGGCCCGGCCTCAGGGCTGGGGGTATATGCCACAATAATTTCAGTTCGGATGATTGCAATAGGACAGCGCTTCGAACGACATCTTGACATCTCGTCCGCATTGTCCTATTGTCCTATGTCATTAGGACAATACGGATGGATCTCAAACTCAACCGAAAAAATCAGCTCCCCGTCCACACCCAGCTCAAGGCACAGCTGGTTTATCTGATTCAGTCGGGGCAATTGGCTTCCGGCACCCAGCTGCCCACCGTACGGCAGCTGGCCGGCTTTCTGCGGGTCAACCGGAACACGGTGGCCAAGGTGTTTGCGGACATGCAGCGGGAAGGGCTGCTTTCCTGCGAACCGGGGCGGGGAACTTTCGTGTCGTCGACGCCCCTGAAGTCCAAAACGAAGGTGGAACACATGAACAAGCTGCTGGAAGTGGTGGACGACGCCCTCGAAAAAGCCGAAAGGCTAGGCTTCAGCGCCGAGGAAGTGTTTCTCACGCTTTATGCCCGAACCCAGGCTGCCCCCTCGCGAACCAGCCCGGCCCGACGGGTCAGCGCCCTTTTTATCGAATGCAGTCGGCCCGAGCTTGATCTCTTCAGCTCCGAGCTTTCCAAAGAGCTCTCCATCCAGGTGGATTCCATTCTGGTTGAAGATTTCGAGAAGACCGTCAAAAAAGATCCGGCCAGTCTGAAACGCTATGGCCTGATCATCACCACCTTCTACCATATTCGGGAGGTCCAGAGCCTTCTGGAAGGGTCCGGGATGGAAGTGGTCGCTCTCATGGTGGATACCAGCCTCGACACGCTGATGCGGCTGACGGCGCTGCCCGATGGTACCAAGGTCGGGGTTGCCTGCACCACGAAGCCGGGGTCGGAAAACATGAAGCTTTCGATCCAGCGGGCGGGTTTGAAGCACCTGCAGGTGATGACCGGGTGCGCTGAAAAGAAGGGCAGCATAGAGAAAATGATCGCCGAAGCGTCCGTGATTGTCTGCTCGAGCCTGGTTGAAAGCCGACTCCGGACCCTCGTTCCAAAAAACAAAGAGCTCGTCGTTGACAACAAACGAATCGACCAGGCGGGGATCGCCATGCTCCGATCGCGCTTGCTGGAGATGAATTCCGGCGGCGACAGCCGGGAAAGCGCTCCGGAGCCGGTTCGGATTCCTTGATCCTGCGAAAGGAGACATGGAATGGATGCGTTGCTGTTGAATATGGCCAAATTGGCGCTCGGGTTTCTTTGCATGCTTGGCCCGATCGTCTTTGTTATGGCGCTCCGACGCGTACGTGATCGCCGTGAAGCCGCGCTGACCTTGGCCGTTCTGCGGGAGTTGAACACTCCGGAATTGCGGGGTTTGTATTCCATAAACGTCGCGAGTCGATCCATGGGCAAGGGCTCGGTGGCGATCGACCTCTTGGACGGCTCGCGCGAGCAGGCATGGGATGTGATGGAGAAACTGTCGGCAAAGCTGCCGCCCCATGTCCGGGTGGAGGTCAACGGCATCCGTGACGGACGGTTGAGGTCCGCCTGGACCTTGACCGCAACCCGCAGATTCAATTCCCCCGCCCTTTGTCCGTGAAGGCCGAAAAAAAGCGTTGGGACCGAACGCCCGACGTGCGTCCGATCCCAGCGCTTTTCCCCGCATGATCCGCCCGACCGGCCGTTTTGCCGACATGGGGGGCGGCCCTTTGAAGCCCCTGAAATTTTACCCCGCCTCACCCTTGATCGGGCCGCTGTCCTAAATAGGGACCACGGCCTGAAACGCCTTTTTTCAACACCCGGCCATGACCGCCAGCCGGCGCGCAATCCCAATGTAGCAAATTCAGTCAAATTTGGTTATGAATGCGAGAGATCCTTTTCGGCCTTCATTCACAACTCCTCCGCGGAGGCATGCCATGACGAACCATGCACGGAGAGTTTCGTTGATGTTGGTTGCTGGGTTGACCGTCGGCCTGGCACTTCCCTTTTGGGCGGGTGCCGTGACGGTTTTTTCGGCCGACGGCACCGAACTGATCGAGAGCGATCTGACACCGCCCCGCCATCGCCTCGCGGTTCTCTTCGTGCACGGCCATGATCCGAGCCCGGACCCCCAGCATCCCAACTACCGGAAGAATTTCCACGACAGCATCGACGGTCTGACCTCGTTCAAGAGCGCCTTGGATCTGCCGGAAAACCTCTGCCTGGGCATCGAGCCCTACTACCTGCACTTCGGCGATGCGGAGGCCGACCATGAGCGCTCTGTCGACGAGGACGCAGCCCAGATCCAGGAAGCGGTGGATCTGATCCGCGCCCGGCAGCGGCTGAAAGACCCCAACAACCCCGACCTCAAATTGGCCATCATCGCCTACAGCAAGGGCACCATCAGCACGCGCCGCTATCTGAAGCAGCTCCACGATGCGGGAGAACCGATCCCGGTTTCGGAGTTCATCGCGATCGCGCCCCCCAACCACGGTCTCAACTGGCCGGGGCTGAGCGGGTCGTCAGGCTACCCGTCGGCACGCCAGCTCAACAACGGCTACAGCTCCCTGTGCACTCCGTTCGGGGACGCGACCTTGAATTACATCGCGAACCTCAACGGCCATCCCATCGAAGACAGCGATTCCCTGCCCGGATTTTACCCCAGCGAAGCGCCCGGCAGCCGCTCGAATGGAACCGCAGCGGATCAAGGGGTTCTTTATACGACCATCTATGCCGCCGAGAACGGAGATTTTGTCGGGGGCAGCGGCCCGTCCGGTGATTGCCAGGGACGGGTGCTGGCTAAGAATCTGGCACCGGATGCCGTCAACCTGGACGATATCGTGATTCCCACCCAGCCGGCCGCCCTCTCCATCCCCGACTGGCTCGAACCTCTCATCGGTCAGGAGACCCGCGATAAATTCGCCCGGCACCAAAACACGGTTCACCACCCGGAGGTGATTTTCAGGGCGCTCTTTACCGCGGCTCATCATCAGGCCCCGGCACCCGGCACCGGCTTCAGCCTGGTCGGCGGCGTGCCCGTGATCCCGCCGCCCGTCACCCAACCGCCCGACACCGCCGTCGCCCTGCTGTTCGACACGTCCGGCAGCATGACCTGGAACCACGAGGGAGTTCCCGGCGTGGATGCCGCCCAGCAGCGCTTGACGCTGGCGCGCCAGGCGGCCGTACCGTTCCTGGACATGCTGCAGTTTTTCAATCCGTGCCGGGCGGTCTTCGGGATCGCTCGGTTCCCGCGCCAACTCTACCAGGGCTGCGCCGGCGAGGTCATCACCCCGATGGCCCCCGTGCGAGAGGACTCCATCTCAGCCGCGATCGAAAGCACCATCCCCGGATTGACGGCCGCCGGCAACACCCCTCTGCTGGCGGCGCTCGGCACCGCCGCCGGCATGTTCGGCTCCGAAGACCGCAAAGCGCTCGTGCTTTTGAGCGACGGGTTCCATAATTGCCCGATCGATTCCGATCTCGATGACATCGATCATGCGATCGACACCCTCGCGGCGAACGCCGTCCGGACCTATGCGATCGGCTTCGGCCAGGCCGGTGAAGTCCCAAACGATGCGCTGGGGCAGCTGGCTGCGCAAACCCAGGGAGGATATTACGATGTAACCGCCGCAGCGGGGTTCGACCCGCTGGCCTGGGATCCGGCCACGGCGTTGCAGGCCGCCTATAAATCGATCCTGGTGGATGCTTTGCAGCTGGAAGCCGCCGCCGACCCGGCCGGTCGGATTCTTCCCGGCGAGCGCAACCGCCACGAATTCTTCGTCTCGGATCTGGACCGCAAGGTGGCCGTGTTCGTAAGCTGGGCCGGCCCCCTGAAACAGCGGCCCGACCTCGTCATCCGGGCCTCCGACGGCCGTGAAGTCGCCTTCCGCCAAACCCTTCCCGGCGTCAGTTTCCGCGACGGGCCGACCTTTGCGCTGGTCAAAATCGATTCAGCCTTCTTGAACCTGCCCGGCCGGGTTTCCGGTCAACCATGGTCGCTGGAGCTGGCCTTGGAACCGGAGGGGCCTTCCAAAAAGGCGGTGCCCTATCAGTGGAGCGTGGTGACCGACTCGGCACTCGCCCTCAGGGGCAGCGTTGCCGTGCAGGCGGCCCGCACCGGCGCGACCCTCACCCTGACGGCCCAACTCACTCAAAACGGGCGGCCGCCGGCCCTGCCGGCAACGGTCTGGGCCCGCGTGGCCCGGCCGCAGCTGGCGCTTGGAAACTGGCTGGGGGAGTCGCGGGTCGGCATGGAGGAACTCGGTCAAGTGGCGGAAACGCGCAACGGCGAGGCGCTCTCACCGTTGTTGCGCAAAATCATATACCTGACGGAGTTCAGGAAGCAGCCGTTTGCCGGAGGCACCGTTCTGGATACCGTGCGGCTCTACGACGACGGCACCCACGGAGATTCGGCAGCGGGAGACGGGGTCTACACCGGCCGGTACGAGGGGGCGACGGTGGCTGGCACTTATGCTTTCGAGTTCAACGCTTCGGGCAGAACCGCGAGAGGGCTCCCCTTCGATCGGAATCAACGCCTCGAACGGCACATCCCGATGAAGGCCGATGCCGTCCATGCCGGCGTGATCCGGCTGCCCGCCGGGGAAAAGGGGTTTGATACGTTTGAGATCACCTTGCGCCCGACCGACGACTACGGCAACCTCTTGGGGCCGGGCCGGCAGCACCTCATTCTCTGGGAAGCAACGGCCGGTGAGTTCACGCAGCCGGCCATCGACCACCTGGACGGTACTTACAGCCGCCGGCTGAAACTGCCGTCAGCGACCAGGGCTGGTGCTGTGGACCTGACCTTTTTAATCGGCGATTCACCCTTTCGCCTCAATCTCGAGAAAGCACTGCAGCCGCACGCCGCCGTCCCGGTCGGATGGCTGATCGTCTGGTTGGTTCTCCTTGCCGTGATCCTCTACCGGATGCTGGCGGCCCAAAACCGTTGATAGACGGTATGGGAGGATCAGCTGACGATCAGAATCGGAAGTTCCTGAGCCAGACTCAGAACCTTCTGGGAAACGCTGCCCATGAAGAATTCCCGGATCCCCGCCAGCCCGCGGCGGCCCAAGACGACCAGGTCGTAGCCCGTCTGCGCCTCGGTCACGATATCCCGCGCAATGCCCTTCTTCTTCGGCTCGGATTTGAGGCGAATCCGATCGTCCGGGAATCCGCCGGCCGTCAGAATCGCTTTGGCTTTCACCTGAGCGGCGCTGAGAATCTGCTTCTTCTTTTCCTCCAGCACGCAGAACGAATCCTGTTGGGATTTGAAATAGGGCGTCAGTTCCGGGCTCTGCATGTCGCAGATGGAGGCGGTGTCCTGAACCACGGAGAACAGCGTGATCCGACAGTCCTTGCTCAACAGCCCGGCAACGTACTCGACGGCCCGCATGGCGTTTTCCGAGTCGTCGAACGCAACTAGAATTTTCCGGCTCATGATGGTTTCTCCATTGAAGGGTTCATTGCGCCCGCACGGCTCCGGCGTGCGGTCAAAAAATCCGATTAAACCAAAGGATGGACAGCAGGCCCGCGCAAAGCACCATCACGGCCGCCGCCGCGCAGAACAACGCGGTGATCTCGGTTTCCTTGGTTTCCAGGACCAGCCGGGAGCTCAAGGTCTGATAGACCTTTTTCAGGTCCGACGCGCTGCCCGCATAAAAATACTCTCCCCGGGTAAGGTCGGCTATGCTTTTGAGGGTCTCTTCGTCCAACCGCACGCGCATGGACCAGCCCTCAAACCGCAGGATCTCGCCTTCGGCCGTACCGAATCCGACGGTGAAGACCCGCACGCCGCGCTCGGATGCCATTCGGGCGGCCTCGATGGGGTTGGGGCCGACGTTCGACTGGCCGTCGGTGAGCAGAATGATGGCGGCGGACGGATAGGATCCCGGCGGAACCGGTTTGAAGGCCGGCTTTTCCGGCTCGCGCGACGAATCCAGCGG
>JAUQXK010000100.1 GCA_030834695.1 Desulfobacterales bacterium | reverse complement strand
GAAAGCATAGACACTAGTGAATTGACCTTTTGTGACCTTCCATTTGCCAGTCCAAGGTTTATTTGGATCGACGCTCGGGACTGGTCCTACACGGGGCGGGGCGGGAAAAGGAGTTGACTTGGCGTATTCTTCCCTTTGTTGCTCGGCAATCTTCGAACCAGCATAAGCGCCGAACCTAATGACTCCTGTCACCACAAGGACATATCCTAAAAGGATGAGGATGACGAGCCCTATTGGAAGAGCTACGGCCGCCATTCCACCTGCGGGGGCTTCATCTGTCGACCCGCAACTCTGCGCGATCACTTGGTCTGTCAGGGCAGTGATCCGCGCCTCAACTTCAGTGGGATTGATCCCGGACTGGAGAAGGACAACCCTGACATCTTCACGGGCAATAACATTTAGTAATCGTATCTTGACTTGGTCAGGGTCGAGCTCCGATGTGAATGCTTGGGTATCGGTCAATCCAGCATTCGCGGGGTGAAAAGGGATTGAAATGGACAATGTAAGGAGGATCATAAGAGCGAAATTTGATTGTCCTTTCTTTCGGATTCTAATCATATAATCCTCCTATTTATATTAAGCTATCCCAATAATGAATCCGAAAATGATACTGACAAACTGAAGAGATAACAGATCAAAATCGAAATTAAATTCAAGAAGAATAAAAGCGGAAAAACAAAAAAACTATCAACGCCGGTGGTTAAAATAAAAATGTTCATCCGACTGATGCATACTTTTCCAAACGAATCGCTATGATTTTGAGTTTGATAAAATCCTTGTCCCGGTAGCCGTTGGACTGACGTTTTGTATCACCTAAGTGATCACGCTAAAGAGATGGTTGGTTTCGCCACGGTCCAAATGTCGGTTCTATATAAACCTTAGTTTTTTTCAAACTTAATTGCGATCCCTTGAACATCAGTGCAGGTATAGGAAAAAACGTTGTAAATCGGTATGAACCCATACAAACTGTTTGATACGGAGACATTGATTAAAGCGTCTCCTCCAACACTTAAAAGGGCATTTTCCACTGCGGTTGATAAAGTTGCATCTCCCCATGGTATAACACCGGCTAGAAAGAAACGACAGGCTCCACCATGAACGGGTCCCAGTTCTTTGTAGGACTGCGCATTTTTTAGCATTGCCCCCGGATCTCCAGTGCTCTTTGTAACTATTCCGAGCGTTCCAACAGACGTACACCCGGTCAATAATACAGCGGCCAACAGAACAATTATTTTTTTTCTCATGCTCCCCTCCTTTTAGCTTCGGTGAGATGCTATTAACATCAATCTATGAATTTCGGCACGGAAATATCACCGGTTTGCCGTTTGGTGATTTGTCGGATGGAATTCGGATAATCCAACGGTTTGAAATCATGCAAGATTAGCTCTGGATATTTTCCTTTTGCTTCTACCGGACATTTCGTGTCAAATCCAAAACGGACCAATGGACAGCTGTGCAGGTGATGCTGCTCGTCAACTTCACGTTTTGCAAAATCTGATATGGTGCCTGTCGCTGTCAGTATCCTTGCCTAAATTTAATTAAAATACTTATGATATTAGAAAAAAGATATTACTTATAGAATATCCGCACATAAAAATTTAGTGCGGATATTCTCTCTAAATTGGCAAAATGAAGTTTCTATCAAAAATAATTCTATAATCAGGAGAAAAAATTAGCCTTCTTATCAATCGGTATACGGTATAAGCCCATTTTTTATAAATGTTGATTTCGCCTTTTCAGAAAAGAAAAAATCAATAAACATTTTTAATGTGCCTTTTGGCAGCCCATTGGTTACAAAAGAAAAATCTTGAAAATATGGATAGTTTTTATCTTCAGGTTTTAGACCATCAATATTAATTGTCTTTATTGCCTCACCAGCGGTATGCGCCCCTTTCGTTATGAATGAAATGCTCCATGGAATGTGCCTAACAAGGTCAACAACATCTGTAGATCGATATGCCATGTAATCAAATTTGACATCAAATCGCTTAAGCACGAGCATACTGTAATTTTTGAAGGCACCTGTGTTTTTAGCTGGGATAACTACTACAATTTTTTTATCAGGACCACCGACATCCTTCCAATTGTCAATGGAGCCATTGAAAATTGACTGAATTTGCTTGGTTGTCAGGTCTCTAACGGTCGTCGATGCATTTGTAATCACTATTAGTGGCGCTCTAGCGAAGAAGGTTTCGATGTACCCGTAATCAACGCTACCATGGGCAATCCTTTCAACAGAGCTTGCTACATCTGCATGGCCGTTCATCATACGATGAACTACAGCATCAGACGTCCCAATGAACAAATCGACCTCAACTCCAGTATCTTCTTTAAATTGTTTAAGGACCTCTTCTCCCACAGCGGCCGCAACCTGAGCCGAGCTGCTGTACCTTAAGGTTTCTTTTGCCTCTATGGCTGAGCCCTGTAGCAGGAAGCCAAAAAATGCCATGATCACAAAACAGACCTTTATAAGTGTTTTCGTTTTCATATTGCCTCCATGAAACGAAACGAGTTATCGTCCAGTATGTAGATAATTATTAATGGGAAAATTACGGTAAATACTCTATCGAATATAAAAGGCCCCCAAAAGGTCTGTTAATTGTCCTTTTGAGGGCCTGAATTGAGGATCTTCTGGAAAGATATTTTCATATCTTCCTCCATAAAATATTTTCATAACGCACTAAATAGATATGGTTTTCTCCTCTCAAAATGAATCAATTCGAAATTTCTATATTACAAGATTAAAAGCAGGTCTATAAGCTTAAAACCTCATTTTTATAGGGCGAATACTGATTGGTAGGACTTTTTCCTGATAGAAAAGCACCTGATATTCTTGTGGAAATTTAAAATTTGCAGATTAGGCAGATAAGTTCATATCACCAATAGGGTTTTTGGGTAATCTGTTGGATGGAATTACAATGCTCCGACCGGCTTGAATCATTGTGGGCTTATTCCGTATACCAATTATTGCCTCTGTCGGGCTGCCGGTGTCAACGCCAAACCGGAACCCGCATAGCCTCCTGTGCTGGTGATACTTTTCGTCAACATCGCGTTTGCAAAAAGCAGATAAGATTCCCTTGGCTGTCAATATAACTTCTTTGCACTCATGTTTATGGTGATATCGTTATAAGACAAGTAAACCGAATTCGATAGTAGTCCGATTAAACGCCTATGTGCCGATCCTATATATTTTTCATTACAGCCGCTGAATTAAATAGACGTAAACAGGTATTTTGCTTTGTCCTTTTATTTCCTTGATTAATGGTAGCAACTCACGCTTTTTTGGGCTGTTTTTTAGAGGTGATAGGTATATGGTTCCTTTTGTGTTTGAACTCGGAACTGTGTTTCGGAGCAGCTCTTTTAAAGATTGATAATGGTCGTCGGATAGTCCCTTGCCTATGACAAAATTGCCCGTGACTTCGATGTTCTCGTATGTGCTATTGATTTTTAACATTTTCTCGAAGGCCTCTATAACTTCCTCACTATCCAGCGGTTTTCCTATTTGAGCCAGAGTTGGAGTGTCGCAGGATTCCAATCCGATGTTTATAAAGGTATGAAAAGGTAGGCGATCAAGATTTTTAAATAGTTCGCATCCAGACTTAAGCATGGAGTGCACGCTTCCAAAGAAAAATAGATAAGGAGTCACTTTCCGCTGCTTTTCAAATCCAAAAGCGCTATAAGCCTCTGAGGCTGAATTGCAAATCAATTCTTCGCCCGCCCCGAGAGCATCATGATTACCCAAGAATAGCCCATTATAACTATCAAGATTTCGACCATAGAACTCTTTTAGTTTACTAATTTGTTCCAAAACATTGGTCTTAGAGCGAACCTGAAATTTTAGGGCTGATTTTACGCAACAAAAGCTGCAGTGATATAGACATCCATCTGAAATCGTAAGTGGAATAACCTCATAATCTACATGTCTTGTATCTGGTGGCAGAACCGAAACCCGTTCGCCTATGATCTCATTCAACTTTCGGGATCGTTCCTGTAGCACTCCATCATGATTGGCTAAAATCGAGCTGACCAATTCTTTAGCCTTGGTATGTACCCGATCCTTCGCTGATTGGTACAGATTGGCGTATAGTTGAGACCATGCTGCGAATCCATTCATGATTTCAGGATTAGCGAAATAGTTAATTTCCCAAATCGGGTTGCTGGGATATGGAAGGCAAGGCAAATAATACTCGCCCAGCCATGAGATGAGGCCATCTGCGCCACTTTTATCACCGACAGTATAGTATACCCAATCATTGCCGTCCGTTCGTTTCAGCTGCTCCGCTGGATGAGGCCAGCGTGTATTTAGGCCTCTGATAAATTTAATTTCGCCATTCAGATTGAAGAGGAATTCATATTCAGATGTCCTTATTTCCGAAAATTTTCCATAGCGGAGCGGAAAGCTCGCTTTTGCAATTTCAGCTGGGTATTGTTTTTCGACACTGATTGCAAAGTTGTTTGGAGAATAAGATTGCATCTGATTCTCGCACACTCATAACAGGGAAGAAAAATAATTTCTCTATAAGAATAAGACCGGAATCGACAACATATCACCACGTTATTGCTTTGGTGATACGTCGAATAAGGGCCAGAAAAGGAAGGTCTGTGATTATTCCTTTAAGCCGGTCTATATCTGCCACAATTAAGCTCGATCAGTAACGGACAGCGTTATCAGGAGCCGGGCATCGGGTGTTTTTTCAAACTGCCAAATCAGATCGAGAAGTTCATGAGCACGAGGCGGGCCTAACACAGGACCGGCCAGCCAGAGGAATTTTGCCTTGGCTGATGGGGACATTGTTTCTTAGTTGAATTCTTTCGGGTCAACTTGCACTCGTCGATTTCCATAGACCCATGCTAACGCCCTGCAGCCGCATCCTCCAACAATGCAACAACATACCCTTTGTTCCCCTATCCGATCGTTTGCCGGACAAGCCCTGTGGGACGGAGAGCTTGTCCGGCGGCAGGCTTCACATAAGAGATTTGGCCAGCTTGCTGGCGCTCCCGGCATCCGGCGCATAGCCATCGGCGCCGATCTCTTTCGCGTAGGCCTGAGTCACCGGGGCGCCGCCGACCAGGATTCTCACTTTGTCGCGGATGCCGGCTTTGGCCACCGCGGCCACGGTTTCCTTCATCATCGGCATGGTGGTGGTGAGCAGGGCGGAAAGCGCGAGGATGTTGGCGTTCCTGGCTTTGAGTTCGCTCACGAACTTATCCGGCGCCACATCCACACCGATGTTATAGACCTCCAGCCCGGCGCTTTCCAGCATCATGGCCACCAGGTTCTTGCCGATGTCGTGCAGGTCGCCCTTGACCGTCCCGATCACCACCCTGCCCTGGGCGCCCGTATCGCCTTCCGCCAGCAGGGGTTTCAGGATCTGCACGGCAGCGCTCATCGCCTTGGCGGCCACGAGAACCTCCGGGATGAACATCTCTTCTTTTTCCATGCGCTCGCCGACCACATCCATGCCCGCAATCAACCCCCGGCTCAGCAAATCTTTTGCCGCGACTCCCTGATCCAAGCCGCTTTTCACCAATCCCAGCACCTTGTCTTCGTCGCAGGCGATCAAGGCATCGCCAATCGCTTTGAAATCGAACATGAAGGTCTCCTTAAGCAATAAAAGGGTTCAAGGGGTCAAGGGTTCCAGTGTGAATGGACGCGCCGAATTCTCGGCTCCTTGATTCCTCTATGCATATTTTACTCGACAACGGACCGCTCGATCAGTTGCCGGGCATCGGCGGCTTTTTCAAACTCCCGGATCAGTTGCAGCAGCTCAGCAGCGCGCTGCCGGCCTAAAACAGGAGCGACCAGCCAGATGAATTTATCCTTGAGCTCGCTGTCGCTCGGCAGGGTGTCCGGCGGCTCCCAGCGCGCTTCGACGGCTCCGGATTCATAATGTTTGCCGTCATGGGTCGTAATTTCGACCGCGGCGATGGCCTTGCCCGGGAAGCGATCCTCGAACTCCTGGGCCACTTCGACCTCCAGGCGCATGGCCAGATCGAGAATGTCCCGATCGAAGATCCGCGGCGGCAGCACCTGAGCCGGGCCGACCGCACCGTCGATCAAGGCGGCGGCTACGGGGAAGGCCAGGTTGTACTGGGCCTCCTCAGTGTTCGACGGCGGTTCGCGGGTCAGGGCAGCCGCGGCCGCGAACGTGCGCACCTTGACGCTCGCCAGATCTGCCAATTTCAGTCGGTTCTCCCGGACCAGCTGCAAGCAGCCCGCCACGGCGGGCTGAGCCCAGCGACAGGCCGCATAGGGTTTGAAATAAAGGTTCAGAATTTCATACTGCCGCCCCAGACCCGTCACCCATTCTTTTTCGGGCGCTTCGCTGAAAAGGGGCTCGACGCCCGTGAACCCGCGCCGCGCCATGAACACCGAGGCGAGCCCGGTCATGTTGCCCCAGCCTAAAGAATCCTTGCCCATGCAGGGGACGTCGATGCCCTTCATCATCGGCGCGATGGGGGCGTGGTATTCCGCCGTGCCCAGCGCCTCTCTCAGCCGTGAACGGTCCAGACCCAACAGCCGGCCGGTGCACGCCGCCGCGCCGACCGCTCCCCAGCTACCCGACGAGTGGTAGGTGGGGTAGACGGCGTGGCGGATGAGGCCGGCGCGGATGCCGATTTCATAACCAAGGACGACCGCCGTCAGGAATTCTGACCCCGTGCAGCTGCCCCTGACCTCTAAAGCTGCCAGAAGCACCGGCAGAAACGCCGCGCCCGGATGACCCTTGACCCGGCGGTAGCCGTCGTCGATGTCGAGTGCGTTCTGGGCAAAGCCGTTGGCCAGAGCGGCTCCGATCGCCGAGACCCGCTCACCGGAAACAACGATCGTCGCCTGGTTCCCTGGAAACTGATCGCAGGCGACGCCGGCCATGATGTCGCCAACCGGCGTGCGCCGGCCCGCAATGAGCGCCCCCATGAGATCCAGCAGGCAGCGCTTGGACTGATGGCGCACCGCCGCCGGCAGCTCGTCCCAGGTGAGCGACCCGATGAAGTCGAGCACCCGGTCGGTGCCCTCGGTCCATTTCCGATTCATGCGATAACAACCTCAAGGTGCAAAGGGGCCAGGGTTCAAGTGAAGGAAAGGAGCTTCATTTTTTACCCTTGGCCCCTCGACCCCTTGAATCCTTGAACCCTTTCTTTTTACAGCAGCCCCTGCTTGGTCAGCCACTCCTTGGCTACATCCTTGGCCGCCTTCTTCTCGCCGTCCACCTGGAAGTTCAGCTCGGTGATGGCCTGGGTGTCGAGCTTCTGCGACAGCGGGGCGAAGATCTTGGCCAGTTCCGGATGGGCATCCAGGGTCTCCTTGCGCACCACGACGCAAGGGTTGTATACTGGAAAGTAGACCTTGTCGTCCTGCAGCACGAGCAAATCGAACTCCTTGATGCGTCCGTCGGTGGAGAATCCCATCGACACCTCGACCTGGCCTTCCTTGAGCGCCTTGTAGAGCAAGCCGGGGTCCATCTTGATGATCTTGTCCTCGGGGAACTTGAAGTCATAGGCCGTCTGTAGCGGCTTGTAGCCGTCCGGCCGGCTGTAGAACTCGGCGTTCAGACCGAAGGCGATTTTACCGGGGTTGGCGTTGGCGTACTTGGAAAGATCCGAGATGCTCTTGATGTTCAGCTTTCCGGCATCCGCCCGGCGCATCATCAGGCAATAGGTGTTGTTGAAGGGAATCAGCGGCAGCCAGACCATACCGTTCTTTTCGTCGAGCTTTTTCACTTCCTCGTAACATTTGACCGGGTCGGTGATGGGCTGAGGCGCCTTGAGGATGGTGATCAGACCGGTGCCGGTGTACTCCATGGCGATGTCGATCTGCTTGTTGACCAGGGCCTCCCGCACCACCACAGTGCCGCCCAAGCCGGTTTTGTCATCGACCTTGAAGCCGTTTTTTTCCAAAAGCTGAATCATGATCTGACCGAGCAGCCGCTGCTCGGTGAAAGCTTTTGAGCCGACGACCATCTTCTTGTCGGCGGCCATTGCCGGCAACACCAGCGCCATCGCTAACAGCAACACCATTCCCAAACATAGAATCTTACGCATAGACCTACCTCCTTTGGTTGGTTGTAAGTAGGGTCACTCAATCACCGCGCGGAATGCCTGGTGATATGATCAGTTTCTCCAGTCGCTCGAAACTCCAGTTTAAAATAATCGCCAGGCAGGCCGTGGGCACGGCGCCGGCCAGCATGAGCCCGGCGTCCACCATGGCCAGCCCGCTGAAGATCAAATCGCCCAGGCCGCCGCCGCCCACGAGGAAACTCATGGCGGCGGTGCCGACGTTGATGACGACGGCCGTGCGGATGCCGGTCAGAATGATGTACATGGCATTCGGGATCTCCACCTTGAAGAGCACCTGCCGGGGCGTCATGCCCATGCCGTGCCCGGCGTCCACCAGGGCCGGGTCTACCTGAAAAATGCCTGCGACCGTGCTGCGGATGATGGGCAGCAGGCTGTAGACCACCAGAGCGAAGACGGCCGTCTTGCGGCCGATCCCCAGGTAGCTCATGGCGATGGCGATCACGGCGAGCGAGGGCACCGTCTGGCAGATCCCCAGCAGATTCAAAATCGTCTCGCGGTAGCGTCGCATGAAGCCCCGGGTGAGCACGATGCCGATCGTCAGCCCGAGCGCGATGGCGATCGAGGCCGAATAGAACACGAGCTGCAAATGTTGAACGAGCAATCGATAGATATCCCCGGGGTTCTCGCGGGCGAAATTCAGGTAGCCCCGTCGTTGGGCCTCCACCCCGAGGATGAAGGCGATAATCACCGCCGCGAGCGTCAGGTAGTTTCCGCGTGGGCGCTCGCGCTTCACAAGATCCTCCCAGCCGCGGTGATCCGGCCCCAGTGGCCGCCATGTTCATCATAGGTGCTGCCCACCAGGGAACACAAGGTGGTGGAGTTGAGCACCCCCTGGATTCGGCCGTCTTCGCCCACAACCACGAGGATGCCCAGGTCGTAGCTGAGCATCTGACTTAAGGCTTCCTTCAGGTTGCGCTCGGGCGACACGGTGAGGGTGAGCTTTCGTGCCACGTCTCCGGCATGGCCCTTGTGCCCGCGCAGGTCGTACTGGTTGACGTAGCCCAGGAGCCTCTGGTCCCGGTCGGTCACGATCAGGAAAGCCAGATCGTTCTTGACCATCTGTTCAAGCACTTTTTCGCTCGAGTCTTCACTCCGGCAATGCACCGGATTGGTCATCATGGCATCCCTGACCTTAAGCAGGTTCAGGCGTTTGAGCACCCGGTCGGCCCCCACGAAGCTTTTGACAAACTCGTCGGCCGGACGATTGAGCAGTTCGTCCGGCAATCCGGTCTGGATCAGCCGGCCCTCCTTGAGCAGGGCGATGCGCTGGCCCATCTTGATGGCCTCGTTGATGTCGTGGGTGACGAAGATGATGGTTTTTTTCAGCTTGTCCTGGATCCGGAGGAACTCGTCCTGCAGGACTTCGCGGTTGATGGGATCGATGGCGCCGAAGGGCTCATCCATCAGCATGATCGGCGGGTCGGCGGCCATGGCCCGCGCGACGCCGACCCGCTGGGCCTGTCCGCCGGAAAGCTGCCGCGGGTAGCGGTCTCGAAATGTCCCGGGTTCCAGGTTCACCAGCGTCAGCAGCTCATCCACGCGCGCATCGATCTTGGTCCTGGCCCAGCCCAGAAGCTTCGGCACCGTAGCGATGTTGTCCCGGACGGTCATGTGGGGGAAGAGCCCCACCTGCTGGATGGCGTAACCGATGTGCCGCCGCAGCTCGATGGGGTCGAGGCCCATGATGTCTTTGCCGTCAACCGAGATGCTACCAGAAGTTATCGGAATCAGCCGGTTGGTCAGGCGCATCAGCGTGGTCTTGCCGCAGCCGGACGGCCCGATGAAGACGCAGATTTCACCCTCCGGTATGGTCAGGCTGACGCTGTCCACGGCCGGCTGGGAGGCTCCGGGGTAGGTTTTGGTGACATGATTCAGCTCAATCACGTCGCAGTCCTTTGCTGACCAGCGTTCGTTCGAGACGTCCGAACATAAAGTCCGCCAGGATCGCCATGGCCGAAACGGCCACGGCGCCGGCATTGATCATGGCGTCGTAGGTCTGCGTGATGCCGTTGAAGATGTACTGACCCAAGCCGCCCGCACCGATGTAGGCTGCAATCGCACCGATGCCGATCGACATGACCACGGCCACGCGCACGCCGGAGAAAATGACGCCGAGCGACATGGGGATCTGGACCTTGAAGAGCACCTGCGCCCGGGTCATGCCGATGCCCAGCCCCGCCTCGATGATGGCCGGGTCCACACTGCGGATCGCGGCGTAGGTCGAACGCAGGATGGGCAGCTGGGAATACAGGACCAGCGCAATCACGGCCGGGACCGTGCCGATGCCGTGGCCGAAGACCGACAGGACGGGGATCATCAGGCCGAAGAGCGCGACCGACGGCACGGTCATCATGATTCCGGCAAGGTAAAGCACGGTGTCCGCCAAACGGCGGTTGAAAGTCAGATAGACCCCCAGGGGCACTCCGGTCGCGATCGCAATGGCCAGTGCGATGCTGACGAAGACCGTGTGCTGCCAGGCCAGGCTCATCAACTCGGGCCAGTTTCTCACAATGAAATCGTAAGTGGTCACAAACGACTCCTGCGAGCCGGGCCGCTGGATGCCGCCACTGGGCCGGGGTCGCTCAAGATCGCAATGCGCGGGGTCGGATGCACCGCGTGATGGCCTTGGGGCCCCGCCAGGGCAGGGCTCTCTCCAACCGATCAGAGGTAGCTACGGGGATATGATCTCGCTGTATTTTTGGCGGAGCGCGCTCTCCACGCTCTGCGGTATATATGAAACTTCCGGAGCGGCAAGAATTTTTTTCGCGATCCGGCGGGCCCTCTCGCGGGCGTTCAGGCGCCCGTCCTGCTCCCATTTGGTGCGGCTCCTGCGGTCGGTGACGCCGTTGCCGTTGAAGTATTCCGTGCGCATGTGCTTGAGGGTGTGGGCATGGGTCATGAAATTCCCGCCGGGTCCGACGGCGTCGATCACCTCGAGGGCCAGGTGCTCCGGATCGACCTCGATTCCTTTCAACGCCTTGCAGCTCATGCCGATGATCTCGTCGTCCATGACATACTGTTCGTAGGCCACGGCAATCATGGACTCGATCATCCCGGCCGCATGGTGCACGAAATTGGATCCGCCCATGGCCGCCAGCAGCGTCGTCATCCCTTTTTCCCAGGCGGCCTGTTCGTCCGGTATCTTCGAATCCGTCAGCGCCGAGGAGTTGTAGTTGGGCACCCCGATGTGCCGGGCCATCTGATGGATGGCGGCGTTCATCATGCCGCATTCCACGGACCCGCCGAGATACCCCATGGTGTTCAGGTTGGCCCGGCCCGGAATCCCACCGTAGAGCAGCGGCGCTCCGGCCTGGGTCAGCTGGCAGATGACGATGCCGGCCAGCTGTTCGGCGTGGATCTGCGCCAGGTTGGCCGCCATGGTGATCGGCGCGGTGGACCCGGCCATGGGGGCGCAGGACAACGCCACGGGAATCCGATGGCGGTTGGCCTCCTGCATGATGCGCGTCGAGGCCGTGCAGAGCTTGAGGGGGCTGATGGCAAACGAGGTGATGATGGAGATAAAGGGCTTCTCGATGAGTTTTTCGCGGCTCCCGGCCACGGTGGAAGCGAGATCCAGCACCTTGTGGAAGCCTTCGATGTTGTTCACCCCGGACATCACGTGCTTGCCCGTCCCCTTCAGGCAGGCGTAGAACATGTTCACGTCATAGGCCGCCTCAGGGATGTCGGTCGGGATGCAGGGCCGCAGGAAAAAATGGATGTGGTCGAGTTGGTCCACCAGGCGCGCGAGAAGATAAAGATCTTTCAAGGTGGTGGGACGGTATTCGCCGGTTTCCAGATCGATGACGCGGATGGCGGCTCCTCCCGTGCCCAGATGGACCCGGTCTTCGGTCAGATCCAAATCATCCTTGCCGGTGCGGCTGTAGAGAACGACCTTTTGCGGTGCCTTGCGAATATGTTCAAGCACGACCCGACGCGGAAAGCGGATGCGGGCGGCCGAGCGGTCGACCTGGGCGCCGGCCGCCTCCAGCATGGCGAGCGTGTCATCGAGGCCGGATTCGTAGGTAAACCCTGTTTTTCCCAGAATGGCCAGCGCCGCCTCGTGGACAGTCTGGATGTCCTTGTCGGAAAGAGGCTTGTACTGCCCGCCGGGCAGACCCTTTAAGTCCATGGTCCTATCTCCTCTATAAAGACTGTTCCCTTCACATAGATACCGGTCGGAACATCTTCCGAGTAAGTTGGGTCATTTTC
This sequence comes from Desulfobacterales bacterium, assembly GCA_030834695.1. Lineage (GTDB taxonomy): Bacteria > Desulfobacterota > Desulfobacteria > Desulfobacterales > SpSt-501 > SpSt-501. Next base: position 68,101 of record JAUQXK010000100.1, on the reverse strand, counting down.
TGTGGGAGCGGCGTTCCAGCCGCGACGATCGAGGCTGAAAGCCTCTCCCACCAAAAAACGTTCCTGCCGATAAAGTGGCGCCGCGCGCCATGGCTTGCTTACTAGACCGGCAGCGAAAGACGCAAATACCGTCATGCCGGACGTGATCCGGCATCCATTACCGCTCTGGATTCCGGCAGTCTTTATGCCGGAATCCAGTGCCCCCCGGCGCCGGCCCTGGACATCTTTAGTCCAGGGTTCTCCGGGGCAGGTTCTGAACCCTGGATGCCCCCGCATCGCGGCACGGGGCAGGCTTATCAAGTCCGGTATGACGGCGCTACTTCGGGCCGATTCGTATCTTCGATCGGGTTCGGCCGGACGATTTTGGTTTGTCGGACGCAGCCGTTTTGCGGGCCGCTGACCTCGTCTTTTCGGGTACATCCGGCCGCGGCAGCGACTTGAACTTTTCCAAGAACCGGCTTTCACCGGCAGGCCGCAGTCCGAACTCCTCGCCGGCGGCCAGGACGGCGTGCACCATGTCGTGCGCGAAGCCGCGCGTGCCGGCGACCAGGACCACAGCATTTCGTGGGTCTTTGCTGAGGACCACCATCTGGCCGGTCACGTGGGAAAACGGACCCAGCAGCAAATAGGGAGCGTTGCGTTTCGGATCGCCGAGATCGAGGCTGGTAAGCTTTTCGGTTATCTGAAAAACATTCCGGCCCAGCAGCGCCAGGCAAAAGGTTCCCTCCGTGACCTCCGTCCAGCATTCTCCTGCCGGTGCGGCGGCCTTGTCGTCGAAGACCCACAGAAACGCCTGTCTCTGACCGGTGCGGCCCGTCAACATCTTGCCCGGCAGCGTGACGGCTCCAGGGGCATCGGGCAGGGATATTCCGGGCGCCGCCTCAGCGGCCAGGTCCCGGCCCTGGATGTCCCACCGGTGGCAGTGGCTGAGGTCGACAATCCAGGGGCCGGGGCCCTCATCGGCATATTCCAGGACCACCGGCCAGTGATCCCGCAGCTTGGTTTTCCCGGGGTTGCCCGGCAGGTGCACCGGTGATTGCCTTTCCATTACTATACTTGAGCCTTTCATTGTCCTTCTTCCTTGTTGTCCACTGAACCCTGGACCCCTTGGCCCCTCGAACCCTGCCTTCTCAGGACCTCAGCCGTTCACCTTCCGGATCATAAAACGGCTTTTTAGCTACTTTTGCGTAAATCAAACGCCCCTCACAGCCGTCCTCGTAAATCGCCAGCCGGCTGCCCTCGGCTGCCAGCCCTTCTTCAACCAGGGCCATGCCCACCGGTTCTTTTAGAGCCACGCTGTACCGCGCCGTGCACACATAGCCCCGGATGCGTTTGTCCACGATGGGCGAGCCGTCCCCGGGGGGCTGGGCCGAAGCATCCTCCATCTTTAACCCCACCAGTTTCAGGCGGCCGGACTGTTTTTCCGTGTGCCGTAGCGCGCCATCGCCTACGGTCCTGGCCTCGGGCTTGTGACGGTGCCAGAGGAAGCCGAGACCCAGGTCGTGCAGGGTCGTGCGCTGCTCGGATTCCGAACCGATGATGATATGGCCCTTGTCCAGCCGCAGCGCGTTCTGGGCCTCAAGCCCGAAGTTGCGGATACCGAACTCGCGGCCGGCCTCCGTCAGCACTCCCCACACACCGGCCATCCACGAAGAGGGCACGTGCAGCTCGTAGGACAGCTCACCGACGAAACCCAGGCGCAGCGCCCGCACGGCCACGCCCCCGACGTCGAACTCCCGGTAGCCCATGTAGGGGAAGGCCTCGTTGTCCACGGCGGCCGGGGTGACCTTGGAAAGGACGGCCCTGGCATTGGGGCCGGCGATGTTGATGACCCCGTAGGCGTCGGTCAGGTTCACAAGGGAAAAATCCCAGTTGTCGAAGCGGGTGTGGTAGCGGATCCACTCGGAGGTGACACCGGCGCGACCGGTGGAGGTGGTGAAATAGTACTCGCTCTCCCCGGTCTGAACGATGACGCCGTCGTCGGTGAGGCAGCCGTCATCGTTGCACATGGCCGAATACTTGGCCTTGCCGGCGTGCATCCGGCTCATGTCGCTCACGTAAACCCGCTGCAGAGCCTTCAGCGCGTCCGGCCCGAAAAGCCGGAACTTGCCCAGGGTGGAGGCGTCCAGCAGGCCCACGTTGGTTCGGACGTTGGTGATCTCCGCCCGGCAGCGGACGTCATCCGAGAACCGCCGGGCGCGCTTCCAGTCGCCCACGGTTTCCATGCGGCCGCCGTCGGCCTTCTGAAGCTCGTGCAGCGGGGTGCGCTTGGCCATGGCGTGCCCGGCGCCGGCGTAGGCGGCCATCAGGGTCGGGACCAGCGGCGGACGAGTCAACGTCGGCCGCGGCTGCGAATCGGGCGAGGAGCCGCTCTGGTTGACATAAAGCGGCAGGTTGTGGCCGGGGATGCCGCCCTGGCCGGGCCCGGTGCCGGCCGAGGTGAAGCGTTTGATCAGCTCCGGGACGTCGAAGCCCATGTCCATGGCCTGATCCACGTTTTTGAGCGTCGTGTCCTCGTCGAAGCAAACAAAGGCTTTCTTGCCCGCGCGCGGCGCCGAAACAAACTTGGAGCCGCGCACCGGACCCGGCAGTTCTTTCAGCCGGCTTTCGCAGTCCCGGATGCCGGCGGCAGCTTCGGCGCCGCAGCGCTGAGCAGCCCTGAGCCCGGCCAGACGGCCGGAGGCCGCTATCGCCTCGAAATGGGCCAGACCCAGCAGGCGGCCGGCCGCATAAAGCCAGGCCGGCAGCTCATTCGGCAGGAAAAAGCCGGTGCGGCTGTCGTAGGATAGCTTTGCTTCCGCCAGGGTGAGGGGGCCGGTTACGGGGGTGAGCCCGGCTGACGCCACCAGGAGATCGCACGGCAGCTCGCGGTTGAAGTGGCCGTTTAAGGAAGAAAGGGTTGCGCTGGAGATCTGCCGGCTTCCATGAGCCTTCTGCGCCACCCATCCCTTCAGGAACGGGATCCGCCGCTGGGCCAACGCGTCCAGCAGCAGCGCATCCTGGCCGTCTTCACGGGTGTCGGCCACCACGGCCACCTTGAGGCCCAGATCGCAAAGATCGATGGCGGCCTCCAGGCCCTGGTCGTGCCCGATGCTGAACACCGCTTCGCTGCCCGGCAGGATCCCCCAGGTGCGGGCCAGCCGTAGCGCGCATTCGGTCTGCATGATGCCGGGCCGCTCGTTGTTTTCGAACAACAGCGGTCGTTCGATGCAGCCGGTCGCCGCCACAACGCTCCTGGCCCGGATCTCGATGTAGCGCTCGTCGAAGCTCTGGTCTGCTCCGCCGCGCTGGACGGCCGTGACCTGGCCGTCCGTGTAGACGCCGACGACCGGGGCATGCGTGAAGATGCGGATGCCGGCCGTGCGTTCGACTTTCCGGGCGAGCTCCCGCGCGCTTTCAAACAGCGCCGTGCCGGACGAGTCCGCTGTGGTGCGGTATTCAAAAGCACCGCCCAGCCAGGGCCGCGATTCGAGCAGGATCACCCGCAGGCCCTGTTCGGCCGCCGCCAGCGCTGCCGCCATCCCGGCCGGGCCGCCGCCGATCACGCAGACCTCTGCGGCCGGATAGATCTCGTCGAAGCGGCCTTTCATCCGGAAATCCGGGGAAAGGGTCCCAAGCCCAGCCGCCTGCCGGATCTGCTTGATTGCGGCCGGCCAGATGCGCGCGGGCTTGTGGAAGACCCGGTAATAGAAACCCGCCGGCATGGCCCAGCTGAGGCCGTCCATGAACCCCATCAGGTCGAACTCCGGGCTGCCCTTGATATTCTGGGGCTTGACCGTCATGCCGGAGGCGAGAACGGTGGCCTCGGCCCGTACGTTCGGAACCCCGTCCACCTCCATCATGGTGTTGGAGCACTCCCCGTCCAGGCTGTAGAGACCCCGCGGGCGGTGGTATTTCAGGCTGCGGCCGAAGACCCGGACGCCGTTGGCGTAAAGCGCCGTGGCCACAGTATCGCCCTCAAGCCCCTGGCAGGTCTTGCCGCGATAGGTAAATGACAGTACACGCTCCGCGTCGATACGCAGGGTCGGCAGGTTCTTCAGCCGATTCATTGGTCAGCCTCCCGGTCGTTGGAAGAGACTTCGATGTTCTTGACCGTATCCCGGTAAATGGTGAACCAGGTCCCGCAGCCCCTGCGGTGGTACCACCACTCCTTCTGAACCCCGAAGCGGGAGTCGGCCATGTGCACATAGTCGCACCAGGCCTCGGGGCTGAGTGTTTCCGGGTCCGGACGCGGGCCCTTGTCCTCGCCGCCGAAACGGAACTCGTAGGCATCGCGCGGGCCGCATAATGGGCAGGTTATAAGGAAAGCCATGGTCAATAATCTCCTTTAAAAGTTTAGGAGAAATGTCTCTATTTTAAATTCCATCGAGGATAAGGGTTCAAGGGTCCGAGGAGTCCAGGGTTCGAGGAAAAAATGAAATGTGCTAACTCTTCTTTCACTTGACCCCTCGACCCCTTGAATCCTCGAATCCTGTTTCAATTATTCGCCGTGTAATCCACCAGCGCCGCAGTCTCTCCCATCAGCCGGTGCTCCTCGAAGCGCTTCAGTCGGAAGGGCTTGAGCATCTCCGGGCACTCGCCGGTCGCCACGTACTGGGCCATGTACTTGCCGGCCACGGTGGACGACTTGAAACCGAAGTAGCCCCAGCCGCAGTCCATGTAATAGCCTTCGACCGGGACATTGCCGTCCAGGATGGGCGCCATGTCCGGCGTCATGTCCGCAAGCCCGCCCCAGATGCGCATGAATTTCACCCCCCGCAGGCAGGGCAGCATCTCGCCGATGGCCTCGGCCTGGTGCTTGATGTAGTGGGCCGTGCTCTGATTGGTGTAGTTGGGCCAGGGGTCCATGTGGGCGCCGGTGGCGATCTCGCCTTTCAGGGTCTGGTTGGCGTAAGCATGATAGGCGCCGGAGGAGACCACGTGGTGCAGCAGGGGCTTGAGCGGCTGGGTGACCATGGCCTGGATGGTAAGCACGCTGATCGGCAGGCGCTGGCCGAGGCATTTGAAGGCGATCCCGGCCGAATAGGCGCCGGCGGCGTTGAGCACCTTGGTCGTCTGGATGCGGCCCTTGTCCGTATCCACCCAGGCGACTTTGCCGTTCTTGACGCCGATCCCGGTCACTTCGGTGCCCTGGTGGATGTGCACCCCCAGCTTGGCACCGCCCCTCGCCAGTCCCCAGACCACGGCATCATGACGCACGATCCCGCCCGGCGGGTGAAACATGCCGCCGAAGATGGGAAAGCGCGGACGGTCGGTGATGTCCAAGGCCGGTACGAGCTCCTTGCACTGCCGGGCGTCGACCAGTTGGCTGTTGACGCCGTGAAACTGGGCGGTTGCCACGTTCATGCGGAAAGCCTTCATGGCCGCATCGCTGTGGGCCAGGTTCAGGTTGCCGCAGTTGTAGAACATCAGGTTGAAGTCCAGCTCCTTGGTGAGGATCGGCCAGAGATCGAGAGCTTCTTTGTAGAGCGGAATGTTTTCCTGCGTGCGCTGGTTGGCGCGCACGATGGCCGTGTTGCGGCCGGCCGCCCCGCAGCCGATGAACTTCTTTTCGATGACGGCCACGTCGCGGATGTTGTGCCTGCTGGCCAGAAAATACGCCGCGGCCAGGCTGTGCAGGCCGCCGCCGATGATGACGGCATCGTAGCTGGATTTGAGGGGAGACTCTTTCCACAACCGGTTGAATTTGAGAAACATAGGCTCACCTTGGGCTTCGCGGTTGTTAATTTGGAAGAAGAGACAGCGATGAAACATTTATTTCGCTAATGAAATAAAAATTGTCAAGAACAATTTTATCAAGGCAATCCTAAAAAATTCTAACCGTTGGGTTCAGACGTGGTTTCATAGTTTAAGCTGAAATCGAATGCACTCATTCAAATAAATAACATCCTTAATCTATTTGGATTTATTTATATCAGCAAGGCTTAAGAATTAAGTTGACAGCTGTTGCGGCGAGATTGTAGGTACGATATCTATACTTAACCTCTGACGACTATTCATATCATATGTAGCATTTATTTCATCGGAGACATGCCGATGGCCGCCAATTTGCTGCTACAGAGGATCTCCTCCAACCGCATGGGCCTCACCCCCAAGGCGCGCCTCATCGGAGACTACATCCTCAACAACCCGCGCAAAGTGATTTTCATGACAACCAGAGAGCTTTCGCGGGCGGTACGGGTCAGCGAAGCGACGGTCATCCGTTTCGCCAATCAGTTGGGATACAAAGGATACGGTGATTTTCTCCAGGAACTTAGGGATGTCATCGATACGGAACTGACCCTGATCGATCGGGTGGGGCTGACCGACATGAAGGCACCCGAGTCCGAACGGTTCCGCAGAGTGGTCTATTCCGAAATCGACAACCTCAAACAACTGCACGAAAGCCTCGACCTGGACAAGGTGAACCGCACGGTGGATCTGCTGCATGGCAGCAGCGCGGTCTACGTCACCGGCTCCCGCCTGTCTTATACCTTCGCTTATTACTTTGGGTGGTCGCTGACGAAGATCCGAACCAAGGTCCACATCCTGCGCGGCAGCGATTCGACCTGCATCGACTTCCTCACCATCGCCCCCGAGGAGTCGTTGGTGGTCATCTTCGCCACGACGCGCTATCCCAACGAATTGATCCGGCTGGGCAAGCTCGCCAAGCGCCTCGGCCAGACGCTGCTGGTCGTTACGGACGGCGCTCTGTGCCCGCTGATCCCTTTCGCGGACCTGTCGATCATCGCGCCCTCGCGGCATATCCCGTTGATCGGCAGCCCGACGACGCTCTCCTGCCTGATCAACTTATTGGTCGTTGAGCTGGCCGCACGCTGCGGCGCGGATCTGAAACTGCACCAGGAGAAGCTGGAAAAGGTCTATCTTGAAAACGATGTGCTGTTTAACTTAAGGTAACACGTGGGGTAGGGCCGTCTGCCCGTTGGCCTGGCCGCCCGCGCAATCAACCCAAACGCTTTCAAGGAGGTCGGCATCATGAAAAGACTCGCGCACGTACTGTTGGTGTCCGTTTTTATGATCGGGCTGCTCTGGGGTTTGGCAGGCGCCGCAGACCCCGCCAAGGACCAGTCATTGAGCATCGCTTTCGATGCCGGTGACCTCAAGAGCCTCGATCCCCATCGCGCCGCGGCAACCGCCGACCGCGCCATCGTCGACATGATGTTCAACGCCCTGGTGCGCTACCCGCCGGGCAACCAGGTCAAACTAGAACCGGACCTCGCCGAGTCCTGGACCGTGTCCGCAGACAAGAAGACGTGGACCTTCAAGCTGCGCAAGGGGGTTTTCTTCCATCCCTACGCGGGGAACCCCAACGGCTACGAGCTGACTTCGGAGGACGTCGTTTTCTCGTTGAAGCGCGCCGCCAACAAGGATACCTCCGCTTACGCCGGCGACTACGGCGGGATCAGCGTCGACGCGGTCGACCCCGCCACGGTCAAGATTACCATCGACAAGCCGATTTCCGACCCTCTTTTCCTGGCCAAGTTCGCCAACTACGCGGGCGGCTTCATCGTTTCCAAAAAAGCGCTCGAGAGCAAGGGTGAGGATTGGTTCAAGACCAACCCGGTCGGCACCGGTCCCTTCAAGTTCGAATCCTACGAACCGCGCCAGAAAGTGGTGTTCGCCGCCAATCCCAAATACTTCCGCGGGGCCCCGGTTCTAAAGAAAGTCACGGCACGCTTCATGCCGGATGTCAGCTCGCGCGAGTTCGGGCTGCAGACCGGCGAACTGCACATCATCGAAGGGTTGAAGGAAGACAAGTGGATCGAAAAGGTCTCCACCTTCAAAGAGGTGAAAGCGCCGACCTTCGGCCCGTGCGAAACCCAGATGCTCTATTTCAACATGAGCATCCCGCCCTTCAACGACCTGCGGGTCCGCAAGGCCTTCTCCTACGCGCTTTCAAGAGACGTCATCGCCAACTTCATGGGCAAGAGCCTGGCAGTACCGATCTATTCCCCGGCGCTTTCCCCCCCCGCGCTGGGCGCCCTGACCAAGGACGAGGCGCTCAAGGCCGGCCTGGTCTTTGACAACAACATCGAGTTGGCCAAGAAGCTGCTCGCCGAGGCCGGATTTCCGAACGGCTTCAAGACCGAGGTGATCATCAGCGAGATGTCCAGCAGCTACCAGAAGCCGATGGTGGCGATCCAGGCCCTGGTGCGCAAGGCCGGCATCGACATGCAGCTCAAGGTGGTGGACCACGCCTCGTTCCACAGCAAGATCCGCGAGAACGCGAGCCCCATCGTCTACTACGCCTCCTGGCGGCCGAACGAAGATGTCTTCTTGACCCAGTTCTATCATTCCGACTCCGTTGTCCAGAAAGGCAAGAAGCCCATCACCAATTTTTCACACTACGGGCTCGTGGATGCCAACGGCGACGGCAAGGTTGACTCGGTCGATCCGCTGATCGAACAGGCTCGCCTGGAGCTCAACGCCGCGAAGCAGGAAGCCCTGTGGAAGGAGGCCCAGATCCAGATCCTGAAGGACGTGGTGGCGGTCCCCGTCATCCGGCTGAAGTACACCTTCCCCCAGAAGTCCTACGTCGACCTGGGGTATCCGCTGGAATGGTCCTGGCAGACCTATTCGCCGCAGATCACGGAGAAGACCAAGATTCTGGCGCATAAATAAGGAAGGGTCCAAGGTGCCCAGGGTTCGGGGTTCAGGGGGTCTGAGGGCTGCGTCAAAGCCCTCCGCGCTTGAACCCTGAACTCTGAATCCTTGAGCCGCGCTTTCCTGGGAATAGCGGTTCAAGCGCACGTTCGGCGCCGCCCTAATATGGATCTATTCGGATAGCCGCCCATGTTCCAATACGCCATGCGCCGGATTCTGATCAGCGTCCCCATCCTGCTGGTCGTGCTCACCCTGGTATTCGTGGTGGTGCGGGTCCTGCCGGGCGATCCGGCGGTGGCGGCTTTAGGCGACCAGGCCAGCAAGGAAGCCGTTGACGCCCTGCGCGCCAAGATGGGCCTGAACGATCCCCTCTGGCTGCAGTATTTGAAGTTTCTGGGAAGCCTCTGCCGGGGAGACCTGGGGACCTCCATCATCAGCGGCTTTCCGGTGGCCGCCCAGATCGCCAGTGTCGTCCCCTTCACCCTGGAGCTGACGTTTCTAGCGGTCTTTTTAGGCTACCTGTTCGGCATCCCCCTGGGCATCTCGGCCGCCGTGCGGCGCAACAGCTTCGTGGACTATTTCAACCGCGTGTTTTCTCTCTTGGGGCTTTCGGTGCCGGCCTTTTACTTGGGGATTCTTTTGATCCTGGTGTTTTCCGTAAAATTGAGAATCTTCCCCGTGGTGGGGGGCGGAGAATTTTGGGACCTGGAAGACAACCTGACGCACGTGGCGCTTCCGGCGCTGGCCCTCGGCATGATGATGACGGCCTACGTCACGCGCATGACCCGCTCATCGATCCTGGACATCATGCGCGAGGATTACGTCCGCACCGCGCACTCAAAAGGCCTTTCCGACCGCAAGATTCTCTACAAGCACGTGCTGCGCAACGCCCTGATCCCCATCGTCGCCCTGGGCGGACTTTACGTGGTCGTTCTGATCGGCTCCTCGGTGATGGTGGAGATCGTTTTCTCCCGGCCGGGCCTCGGCAAACTTCTGGTCGGGGCCATCAAGCAGCGCGATTACACGACCCTGCAGTCGGTGATGGTTTTCTATGCCTTTCTGGTGGTGGCGTTCAACCTGATCACGGAACTGGCGTATGGGCTGGTGGACCCGCGGATCAAGTACAACTAAATTAGGGGTCAAGGGTTCGAGGGTTAGTCTGTAAGCCGCCCTTGGCGGAAGACCAAAGAGAAATATGAATATCTGTCCTTATCTAATTCGAACAACAAGGATCGAGGCCTGGGAGAGGGAATGGTTTGATTTTTTTCACTTGAACCCTTGGCCCCTCGACCCCTTGGACCCTTTGGCTTTACCCCATGCGTAAAGAAATCTCCCAGAGCCAGCGCATGTGGCTGGCGTTTCTCAGGAACCGCACGGCCATCGCGGGAGCGGCGATCGCCGTCTTGATTTTTATGACGGCCATCTTCGCGCCCTGGATTGCGCCCTACGACCCGCTGGACCAGGACCCGATCTTCCGGCTCGAACCGGGCAATCAAGAACACTGGCTGGGAACGGACGACTTCGGCCGGGACGTGCTCTCGCGCCTGATCTGGGGCAGCCGCATCTCGCTCGTGATCGGGTTCGCCTCCGTGCTGATCGGGATGATCGCCGGAACGGCCCTGGGCATGATCGCGGGCTACTACCGCGGCCGGGTGGAGACCCTGATCATGCGCGGCATCGACGTGGTGATGAGCTTCCCGGACCTGATCCTGGCCGTAGCCATCACGGCCGCGCTCGGCGCCACCCTGGTCAACCTGGTCATCACCCTCGGCATCGTCATGACCCCGGGGTTCGCGCGCATGGCCCACAGCGCGCTGCTCTCCATGCGCGAACGGGAATTCGTGCTGGCCGCCCAATCGATCGGCGCCCGCGACCGGCGGATCATCTTCAAGCACATCTTCCCCAACATTTTCGGCGAACTTTTGGTAGCCGCGACCCTGTGGGTGGGCGTGGCCATCCGACTGGAAGCGAACCTGGCGTTCATCGGGCTGGGGGTCCAGCCGCCGACCCCCACCTGGGGCAACATGATCCGTGAGGGGGTGGATGTGCTGATCAATGCGCCGGGGATCTCGGTCTACTCCGGGCTTTGCATCCTCGTCACGATTCTGGCCTTCAATATGCTGGGCGACGGGGTGCGGGACATGGTCGACCCGCGCCTGAGGGGCATCTGACCTGTGAGCGACATCCTGCTGGAAGTCAACAACTTGAAGACCTACTTCTTCCTGGACGAGGGCGTGTCCCAGGCGGTTGACGGCATGGATTTCATCATCCGCAAGGGCAAGACTCTAGGGATGATCGGCGAATCCGGCTGCGGCAAAAGCGTCTCCGCCCTTTCCATCCTGCAGCTGATCCCGATGCCGCCCGGCAACATCATCAGCGGCGAGATTATCTTCGAGGGCCAAGACCTGCTCAAGAAAAACAAGGAGGAAATCAAGAAGATCCGCGGCAACGAAATCTCCATGATCTTCCAGGAGCCCATGACCTCCTTGAACCCCGTGTTCACCATCGGCGACCAGATCATGGAGCCGATCCTGCTGCACCAGGGTGTGGATAAGTCGCGCGCGCGACAGACGGCTATTGAGATGCTCGACCTGGTAGGCATCCCATCCCCGGCCAAACGCGTGGACGAGTATCCCCACCAACTCTCCGGCGGGATGCGCCAGCGCGCCATGATCGCCATGGCGCTGTCCTGCCGGCCCAAGCTGCTGATCGCCGACGAGCCGACCACGGCCCTGGATGTCACCATCCAGGCCCAAATCCTGGCCCTGATCAAGCGCATCAAGCAGGAGATCGGCATGGCCGTCCTGATGATCACCCACGATCTGGGGGTGATCGCCGAAACCGCCGAGGACGTGGTCGTGGCCTACGCCGGCAAAGCGGTCGAGTACGCGGACGTGGTCACCATCTTCAAGTCGCCCGCCCACCCCTACACCCAGGCGCTTTACAACTCGATCCCTCGCCTGACGGACACCAAGAAGCGCCGCCTGGAGGTGGTCTCGGGCATGGTGCCGAACCCCCTGGAGTTTCCGCCCGGCTGCCGGTTCCACCCGCGCTGCAAGCATGCCCTGGATTTCTGCCGCACGGACGAACCGCAGCTGATCTCGATTTCGGAACGCCACCGGGTACGCTGTTTCATGCATGATCCGGATAGAATGGGTCATTTTACTAAGAGCTGAAAGTTCGCCTCAAGCGCAGCGGGCGGTGAATAATTGACTCTGCAAGAGCATTGCATGCCGAATCTGGTCGAAGTCAAAAATCTGAAGAAGCACTTCCCGATCCGCAAGGGCATCCTGTCCCGGGTTGCCGGACAGGTGCAAGCCGTCGACGGCATCAGCTTTTCGATCGCCAAGGGTGAGATCCTGGGGCTGGTGGGTGAATCCGGCTGCGGCAAGACAACGGCCGGTCGTTTGATCGTCAAGCTGCTCGAACCCACGGCCGGCGAGATCCTATTCGAGGGCCGGGACATCGCCCCCGTCACCGGCGCCGAGCTGCGCGCCCTGCGTCGGAACATGCAGATCATCTTCCAGGACCCTTACGCTTCGCTCAACCCGCGCATGACCATCGGCGAAATCATCGGCGAGCCGCTGCTGATTCATCGAGCGGCCGGAGGCAAGGAGATCGAGGAACGCGTCACGCACCTGCTCCAGACCGTCGGAATGGAGCCGTTTTACAGCACCCGCTACCCGCATGAATTCTCCGGCGGCCAGCGTCAGCGCATCGGCATCGCGCGGGCGCTGGCGCTGAACCCCAAACTGATCGTGTGCGACGAGCCGGTCTCGGCCCTGGACGTCTCCATCCAGGCCCAGGTGATCAATCTGCTGGAAGACCTGCAGGCTAAATTCAAACTGACCTATCTCTTCATCGCCCACGACCTGAGCGTCGTCAAACACATCTCCAGCCGCGTGGCCGTGATGTACCTGGGCAAGATCGTCGAAACGGCCTGGACCCAGGAGCTTTTCCGCCAGCCGCTGCACCCCTACACCGAAGCCCTGCTCTCCGCCGTCCCCCTCCCGGACCCGACCGTCGAACGCAAACAGATCGTCTTGAAGGGCGATGTCCCCAGCCCGATCAACCCGCCCTCCGGCTGCCACTTCCGCACCCGCTGCCCGTATGCGGAGGGCATCTGCAGCAAGGAGGAGCCGCCCCTGCTGGAGTTGTCCCCCTACCACTGGGTCGCCTGCCACGTCGTCAGCCGCTCCGCGATATCTTCATCATAGCCCTATTTTCATGTTGCATTGCATGTCCATCGAAAAAACCTATAACCTGCGCATGTCGATCGAAAAAGGCTTCGATGTACCTTTCATAGCCTCCCTCTCCCTGCGAGAGAAGCAGATCCAGCAGAATTACCGCCCCATCATTGCGGTTCACAAAGAAGCCAAATAAGGGGACGATGGTGAATAATTGACATATCAAAATACCTTTGTTAATGTAACATCATGCCCCGTAGAGCCCGCATCGACGCGCCCGGCGCCCTTCACCATATCATCGTGCGAGGGATCGATCGCACTGCCATCTTCCGGGATGATACCGACTGCGAAAATTTCTTCGCCCGCTTAAGCCGGCTTCTGATAGAATCCTCTACCCCCTGCCTGGCATGGGCACTGATGGGCAACCATGTGCACATGCTTATGAGGACTGGGCGTGTGCCCATCAGCACCCTCATGCGCCGGCTCCTGACTGGCTATGCACAGCAGTTCAACCGACGGCACCGGCGGCACGGTGTGCTGTTTCAGAACCGTTACAAATCCATTCTGTGTGAGGAAGATGTCTATCTGCGCGAGTTGGTGCGTTACATCCATTTAAACCCGTTGCGGGCCGGCGCCGTCCTGGATGTCAAGTCGCTCAGAGTTTACTCTCGATGCGGCCACAGCGCGCTTATGGGCAAAGTGGGCCGAGAGTGGCAGGACACTGACTATGTCCTACGCCTTTTTGGCGGCAGGCTTCGACAGGCACGCACAGCCTATGAGCGCTTTGTAGCCGAAGGTGTGGCTCAAGGACGAAGGCCGGATCTAGTCGGCGGGGGGCTGATCCGGTCTTCCGGCGGCTGGTCGGCCATAAAAGCGCTGCGCAACTCCGGGATGCGGATCATGGGAGATGAGCGTATTTTGGGCAGCGGGCAATTTGTCCAATCCGTGATAGAGCAGGCTCGGGAGCAATATGAAAAGAAGACCCTGGCGCGCGTGAGAGGGCTGACGCTGGAAACGCTGAGCGAGCGTGTGGCGAAGCAACTGGGATTGGCCCTGGCCGATGTGTGCCGTTCTGGCAGGCAGAGGACGATCGCCCGTGCGCGGGCGATCATTTCTTTTCTGGCGATTGAATATTTGGGGATCAGTGGCAGAGAAGTCTCGCTGCGGTTGAATTTGTCTCCCTCGGCAGTCAGCAAGCTCCTGCAACGCGGGCGTAAGGATGAATTGACAGAAAAGCTGGCGGGCACCCTCTTCAGGGAGCATGGATAGGCGGATCTGCCGAAAGCAGATAAGTCAACTTTTCACCATCGTCCCCAATACGCTAATACGACAATTCTATTTTGGAGGTACAAAATGGGCTTTAAGAGCGGACGGCATTTTCTGCAGATTCCCGGGCCGACCAACGTGCCCGAGCGGGTTCTCCGTGCGCTGAGCCGAGCCACGATCGACCACCGCGGGCCTGAATTTGCCCAAATGGCCCGGGAGCTGTTCCACGGGCTCCAGCAGATTTTCAAGACAGCCGGCACGGTGGTCGTCTATCCCGCCTCCGGGACCGGGGCCTGGGAAGCCGCCCTGGTCAACACCCTGTCCCCCGGAGATACGGTGCTCATGTTTGAGACCGGCCATTTTGCGGCCCTGTGGCGCTCCGTAGCCCTGAAACTCGGCCTCGTTGTCGATTTCATTCCCGGCGACTGGCGCCGCGGCGTCGACCCCGCGGTCGTGGAGGAGACGCTGGCTGCCGACAAGGCCCGGAAGATCAAAGCGGTGGCTGTCGTCCACAACGAAACCTCGACGGGGGTGACCAGCCGCCTGGACGACATCCGCCAAGCGATCGACCGTGCCGGCCATCCGGCTCTCTTTATGGTGGATACGATCTCTTCGCTCGGCTCGATCGACTACCGGCAGGACGAGTGGGGCGTCGATGTGGGCGTGGGCTGCTCCCAGAAGGGCCTGATGCTGCCGCCGGGGCTCGGCTTGAATGCGATCAGCCGCAAGGCATTGGACGCCTCCCAATCGGCCCGGCTGCCCAGGTCCTACTGGGATTGGGAGGCGATGATTCGTGACAACCGGTCGGGTTTTTTCCCTTACACCCCGGCGACGAACCTGCTCTACGGCCTGCGGGAATCCCTGCGGATGCTCATCGAGGAGGGGCTCGACCATGTCTTCAACCGGCACCTCCGCCATGCCGAAGCCACCCGGCGCGCCGTCCGGGCGTGGGGGCTCGAGATTCTCTGCCTGAACCCGGAGGAATACAGCCCCGCGCTTACCACCGTGGTGATGCCGGAGGGATATGATGCGGATGCGCTCCGGAAGCTCGTTCTGGAACGATTCGACCTGGCCCTGGGTACCGGATTGGGGAAGTTGAAAGGCCGGGTCTTTCGCATCGGGCATTTGGGCGACTTCAACGACTTGATGCTGGCCGGCACCCTGTGCGGCGTCGAGATGGGCCTCTCCCTTGCGGGCATTCCGTTCTTAAAAGGCGGGGTTGCGGCGGCCCTTGACTTTCTCTCAGGCGGCTGAACCGCCTTCGTGCCGGAAATCGACGGATAAACACTGCCCGCCCAAGTTCAGGCGGCTTTCAACCGCGGCGGTTTCGGCGATCACCTCTCCGCGCCGGATGACGAACAGCCGGGCCGGCTTCAGACGCAGCGCCTCCACCGGGTCGCCGGCCTGGAGCACGACCAGATCGGCGAAGCACCCCGGCTCCAGCCCGTAGCCTTCCAGCCCCAATGCCCTCGCGCCGTTGAGGGTGACGGCGTCGAACAGGCGCTGCATCTCGTCCGTGCCGGTCATCTGCGCCACGTGCAGCCCCATGTGCGCCACTTCCAGCATGTCGTGGGAGCCCAGCGGATACCAGGGATCCATGACGCAGTCGTGCCCGAAGGCGACGTTCACGCCGGCCTGCATCAGCTCTTTTACCCGGGTCATGCCCCGGCGCTTGGGGTAGGTGTCGTGCCGGCCCTGCAGGGTGATGTTGATCAGGGGGTTGGCGACCGCGTGCACCCCGGCTTCGGCCATCAGCGGAATGAGCTTGCTGACATAGTAATTGTCCATGGAGTGCATGGAGGTCAGGTGCGATCCGGTCACGCGGCCTTGCAGCCCCAGCCGCTGGGCCTGAAAGGCCAGCGTCTCGATGTGGCGCGACAGGGGGTCGTCGCTCTCGTCGCAGTGCAGGTCCACCATCAGGCCGCGCCGCGCAGCGAGCTCGCACAGGGCCGCCACCGATTCGGCGCCGGCCGCCATGCTGCGCTCGAAGTGCGGGATGCCGCCCACCACGTCGACCCCCATGTCGAGCGCCCGGACCATGTTGTCCCGGTTGGCCGGCAGGCGGAAATAGCCGTCCTGGGGAAAGGCCACAAGCTGCAGGTCGAGAAAGGGTTTGAACTCCGTGCGGATGGCGAGCAGGGCCTGGACCGCCAGCATCTGCGGGTCGCCCACGTCTACGTGGCTGCGGATGGCGAGCGTGCCGCGGGCGATCGCCCATTGGCACAGCTTGCGGGCGCGCGCCTGGATGGATTCCACGGTCAGCTGCGGCTTCAGCTCGCCCCAGAGCTGGATGCCCTCCAGCAGGGTGCCGCTGCGGTTCACGCGCGGCCGGCCGTAGCTCAAGGCCGAGTCCATGTGGAAATGACTGTCCACGAAGGACGGCGTCACCAGGCATCCGGCGGCATCGATCTCCTTGCGGGCACGGGCGCCGATCGCCCGGGCTAATTCCTTTACGCGGCCGTCCTGGACCGCGATGTCGTGGCCCCGCCGGCCATCCGGCAGGTTGGCGTTGCGGACGATGAGGTCCAGCATCAACGCGCCTCCTTGCGAAAGGGTTTGAGCAGGGCGGCCGGCGCCAGGGCGTTGCGGGACACTAGGGCCATCCCCACGATGGTGAGCACGAACGGCAGCATCAGGAACACCTGGTAGGGCAGATGGACCGCGCTGCTTGCCTGCAGGCGCAGTTGCAGGGCATCGATGCAGGCGAACAGAATCGAACCCGCCGCGCTTTTCCAGGGATTCCACTGGCCGAAGACGATCAGGGCGATGCAGACCCAGCCGCGGCCGGAAATCACCCCGAAGGTATAGGCGTTGTATTGGGCCATGCACAGAAAGGCGCCGGCAAGACCCATCAATGCCCCGGACACCAGCAGCGCCTGGTAGCGCATGGCGGTGACGCTCACCCCGGCCGAATAGGCGGCATGCGGGTTCTCGCCCACGGCCCGCAGGTTCAGGCCCCACGGGGTCTGGTAGAGCACGAAGGCGGCCGCGGGCACGATCGCCATGGCCAGATATACCAGGGCGAACTGGTTGAAAAGGATCGGACCCAGCACGGGGATGTCCGCGAGTCCGGGCAGGGCGAGGGGTTCGAAAGAGCTGATCTTCGGCAGGCTGGACGGCTGGCCGAAAATCAGCCGGTAAAAGAAAAACGACAACCCCGAGCAGAGCAGGGTCAGGCCGATCCCGGAAACATGCTGGCTGAGCCCGAGGCTGACCGTCAGGAGACCCATCAGCGCCCCGGCCATCACCCCGGTCAGCACCGCGGCCAGCACGCCCAACCAGAGGCTTCCCGTGAAAAAGGCGGTTGAAAAGCCGGCCATGGCAGCCAGCATCATGATGCCCTCGATGCCCAGGTTGAGCACCCCGGCGCGCTCGGCGAACAGCTCCCCCAGCGTGCCGAAAACAAGCGGGGTGGCGATGCGGATCACCGCCGCGAAAAACCCTACCTGAAACACCTGTGAAAGGATCTCATTCATGCCCGGGTCGATTCAGACGGATGCGGTATTGAGTCAGCATCAGGGCCGCCAGCATGGTGACCAGGGCCATGCCCTGGATGACGTCGGCCAGGAATACCGGAACGCCGGTGGCCCGCGACATGGCCTCGGCGCCGGTGATGATGATCGCGAAAAAAACCGCCGCCGGCACCACCCCGATGGGGTTCAGGCGCGCGAGCATGGCGATGACGATGCCGGTGTAGCCGTAGCCGGGCGACAGGCCGGCCATGACCTGGAAGTGAATGCCGGCCACTTCCCCTACGCCGGCCAGACCGGCCAGCGCGCCCGAGACAGCGGCCGCAATCAGGGTCACCGCCGCGAGATGGATGCCGGCGTAGCGCGCGGCGTTCGGATTTTCACCGACGGCGTCGATCTCAAACCCCAACGTCGTGTGGCGCAGCAGGAGCCAGACCCCGGCGGCCGCCACCGCCGCCAGCAGCACCCCCAGGTGCAGGCGGGTCGCCCGCAACAGGATCGGGAACTCCGCTTCCATGCGGATGTCCGGCGAGTCCGGGTACCCGCTCAACGGATCCTTCCAGGGCCCGTCCAGCAGGGCCATCATTCCGTAAAAAAGAACGAAGTTCAGCAGCAGAGTCGTAACGACGTCGTCCACCTTGTAACGGGTTTTCAGCACCGCCGGGACCAGGGCCCAGACCGATCCGGCCAGGGCCCCGCCGGCGATCATCAGGGGGACCAGGCTCCAGGCAGGCAGGCCCTCACGGGCGCCGATGAAGGCCGCGGCCATGGCGCCCGCCAGAAGCTGGCCTTCCGCCCCGATGTTCCAGAACTTGGCCCGGAAGGCCACGGTCACGGCCAGACCGGTAAAGACGAGGGGGGCGGCCTTGACCACGGTTTCGACCAGGTTGAACGCCGTGCTCAGGGAGCTCAGGAAAAGCTTGGAATAGGCGGTGAAGACATCAGCCCCGGCCAGCACGACGAGCCCGCTGCACAGCACCAGCGTGGCACCGACGGCCCCCAGCGGTAGAAGAACGTTGAGCCACCAAGGGCTTTGGGCGCGAAGTTCGAGGCGGATCCCGGTCATGCCGCCTCCCGCACCCCGGCCATCAGCAGGCCGACCTTGGCCACGGTCGCCGCCCGGATGTCCAGGACATCCATGACGCGGCCCTCGAACATAACGGCGATGCGGTCCGACAATGCAAAGATCTCTTCCAGGTCCTCGCTGATCAGGACGATCGCACCGTCCCGGCCGCGCAAGTCAAGGAAGCGCTGGTGCACGAAGCGGGCGGCGGCGACGTCCAGGCCGCGGGTCGGCTGGGCGGCCAGCAGCAGGGTCGGTTCCCAGGCCAGTTCGCGGGCGAGCAGGGCCTTCTGAAGGTTGCCGCCGGACAGGGTGCCGGTGCGCACATGGTTCCCGGCGGCCCTGATCCCGAAACTCCGGATCTGCTGGTCGGCAAAGCGGCCGATCGCCCGGTGTTTCAGGAATCCCCAGCGGCTGAAGCGGCGTTCCCGGATGCGCGAGAGCACCATGCAGCTTCGCAGCGGCAGGCTGGTGACCAGGCCGGTACCCATGCGGTCTTCGGGGATTCGCCCGGCCTCCAACGCCTGCACCTCCCGCGGCGTAAAGCGAAAGACTTTCGTTCCGTTGATCTCCAGAGTGCCGCCGGATGCGGGCAGCACCCCGGCAATGACATCGGCCAGCTCCGCCTGGCCGTTGCCGGAGACTCCGGCGATGCCCAGAATCTCTCCCCCGCGAACTTCCAGGCACACGCCTTTCAGGCTTGGACGCGCGCCGCCCCGGGTCTGCAGGTTCTCGATACGCAGCCGGACCCGGCCGGGGGTTGTCGGCACCTTGGAGGGCGGAGTGATTTCATGCCCGGTCATCAATTCCGCCAACCGTTTCTTGCTGACGGTGTCATCGTTGGCCGTTTCAGCGACTACACGGCCCTGCTGCATGATCACGACCCGCGTGGTGACGGCCAGTATTTCGTGCAGCTTGTGGCTGATGAAAATCACGCCCATGCGCTGGCCGGCCATCGCCCGCAGGGCCATAAACAGCCCTTCGGCTTCCTGCGGGGTCAGAGCGGCCGTCGGCTCATCGAGGATCAGGATGCGCGCGCCGCGCGCCAGGGCCTTTATGATCTCCAGCCGCTGTTGCTCGCCGATCGTCAAATCGCCGACGCGGGCATCCGGCGGCAGGCGCAGGCCGAAGCTCCGCTCGATCTCACGCATGCGCCCGAGCGCGAAGCCCCGGTCCAGCCGCAACCCGCGGCCGGACTGGCCCACCATCATATTTTCCAGGACGGTGAGGCGGGGTATTAGATGGAAGTGCTGGTGCACCATTCCGACGCCGTGCGCCAGAGCGTCCGCGGAGTTGCGAATGTGGGCGATTCGACCGTCAATGGCAATCCGCCCGGCATCTGCGGCGTAGACCCCGAACAGGATGTTCATCAAGGTGGTTTTGCCGGCCCCGTTTTCCCCGAGCAACCCCAGGATGTCGCCGCATTTCAGCGTCAAATCGACGCCATCGTTGGCTTGCACATCACCGAAGCGCTTGGCGATGCCGCGCATCTCCAACAATGAGGGGCTTTCCATATCGAATCTTTCCGACCTGCTGGCAGTGAGGGGCAGGTATACGGATCAACAGCGGAAGGGAATCTCCCTTTGCCCCCGCTTGCAAAAAGGGCAAAGGGAGATTTGACCATCGATTTCCCGGACGCGTCGATTCCGGGAAATGCCCCTTTACTGGGATTTTGGAATCGACTCGTCGATATCAACGCGGAAGTTGCCGGCCAGGATCTCCTGCTGGCGTTTGGCCACCAGATCCTTGACGTCCGCGGGGAGCTTGGCATCAAATTTATTATATGGAGCCAGGTAGGAGCCGCCTTTGGACATGAAGGAGAAACCGCCGAAATCCTGCGCCGTGAACACGCCGGCCTTCACCAGACTGACCATGTATTTGACCGTCGGCCACATGTCCCACACCGGCCCGGTGATAACGGTGTCCGGTCCGAGCGCGGATTGATCGGACATGTTCGACATCGCCAGGATTCCCTTTTCCTTGGCGGCCTCGATGACTCCGAACCGCTCGGCGTAGATCACGTCCACGCCGCTTTCGATCTGCGCCAGAGCCGCCTCCTTGGCCTTGGGAGGGTCGAAAAAGGAGCCGATGAAGGAGAACTTGCACTTGACCTTCGGGTTGGTCTCTTTGGCACCGGCGTAAAACGCGTTGGCCAGGCGGTTGACTTCCGGGATGGGCATCGCCGCCACCACCCCGATGGTGTTGCTCTTGGTCATCTTGCCGGCGATCATGCCGGAGAGAAAGGCAGGCTCATGGATCCAGTTGTCGAAAACCCCGAAATTGGGTTCTGCCGGGCCGATGCCGGAACCAAAAACAAACGCGATCTTGGGATAGTCCGCCGCCACTCGACGAGCAATCCGTTCGGCGCCGAAAGCATCGCCCGTAATCAACTGGTAGCCCTTTTCCGCATATTCCCGCATGACCCGGGCAAAGTCGGCTGATTTCACACTCTCGGACCAATCATATTGAATTCCCATTTCTTTCTTGGCCCGCAACAGGGCAACATGGATCTGGTTCACCCAGGGCTCTTCGATGGGGGTTTCAAACACCGCTGCCACCTTGAGCGGGGCTTGCGCGTGAAGCGGGACGACAGGGCCGCTGCTCAGCAAGAAAGCGGCGACAAGCACAGCGACCATAATCGTTCCGGCCGTTCGTGGGACACGTTTTCCTGAATTCATTTTGGGTTCTCCTTTCTGCATTGATTGAAGGTTATCGATCGCGTGAATATCATTGTAGCTGATGAAAAAATTTATCGCGGATAGAATTGCTGTTTGCCAAGGACGGGAAACCATATTTTATATGCCGATCGAATGCAAGCACTCCCTTGCTCATTGATTTGGTGCTCAAGAATCGCTCCTAATAGATATTATTATTTATGAATTAAATTTAATTATTTGGCACAATTAAAAAAAATGCTTGACATTTCCTACTTTAAGTTCGAATTATAGTTAACCTCTCTGCGGAAGCTTCAGATGGTTGCAACATCTATCCGCTAAAGCTGTCCGCATCTCCTTTTCTCAAGGCGACCCCAGCATGCCTGTTGACTGGGGTCGCTCTTTCTTTTCCAGTCAACTCCTTAAATTCATGTTCTTCCGCTTTGTAACTGAGGCCTGCTCCCGCAACAAATCCACCTTAATTCGATAAAAAACACTATATCCTGTGTTGATAGCATTCTTGACACACAACTTGAATTCTGCCATTATGAATTAAAAAATTCCTTCCTGACCCGATTCCTAACCGCAACTTAAACCATTTCCGCCAGGAGAATCCCATGGATCGCTATGCCGAGGCAACCAAACAGACCTACGAGGGCTGGGACGAATTCTACAGCAAGCCCGTTGACGAGAAGCTCGCTTGTTTCAAATCTAAAGGGCGCATCTTCGATGTGATATTCGCCCAACAGTTCGACCGGCGGTTTCTGGATGATCTCTGCGATCTCGCCGAAAAAATCCGACTGCTCGCCAAAACCAAGATGGGCGCCCAGAAGCTAAGCAGCCTGCTGCCGCACAAACGGGCCATGCTGTATTTCGTGCAGCCCTCCACCCGGACCTTTCTATCCTTTCAAAACGCCTGCTACCTGATGGGATTGAATGTCTCCGAAAGCCGCGGCACCAGCACCAGCTCCGAAGTCAAGGGCGAGTCGCCCGAGGACACCATCCGCACCTTCGCCAGCTACGTGGACCTGATCATCTCCCGGCACCCCGAGGCCGGTTTCGCCGAAAAGACTGCCTGGGTGCTGAACCAGACCGAACGCCCCGTGCCGGTTTTAAACGGCGGCTCCGGACCTGACCAGCACCCCACTCAGGCCTTGCTGGACATCTACACCTTGCAGCGCGAGTTTCAGGCCATCGGTGGCCTGGACGGCAAGAAGATCGCCATGGTGGGGGACCTCAAACGCGGCCGCACGGTGCGCTCGCTCTCCTATCTCCTGAAAAACTACAAGGACGTCACTCTCTATTACGTGGCTCCGGAGGTCTTCCGCATGAAGGACGATATCAAGTCTTTCTTGAAGAAGCATGCGATCCCCTTTCACGAAACCGATGACTTCCAGAGCGTCATGCCCAAGGTCGATGCCATCTACTTGACGCGCATCCAGAACGAATACGCCTCCGACCCGAAGAGCGAGACCGAAACGTTTCCGGCCTACCACTTCAAGAAGGAGCACCTCGCCAAGATCCACCCCCACTGCGCCATCCTGCATCCCTTGCCCCGGCGCTACGAGATCGAAGTGGCGGTGGACAAAGATCCGCGCGCGGCCTACTGGCGCCAGGAGCGCAACGGCATGTGGATCCGCGCCGCACTGATCGCCCATGTCTTCCACGTGGATCAGGAGATTCTGGCGGAATTTGCTTGAAGCAACGGAACAAGGAACGCCGGCACCAGTGATAAAAGCAGAGGGATCGTGAATTCCTCTGCTTTTTTTAGGGCAATTGACTTCCAGCGCAGAACGGTTTATTTTCGGTTCCAAAACGGTTACTATTAGCCGGAGAATCGAAATGGCGACGCTCACCGTAAAAAACATCCCTGATGATCTCTATGAAAAGCTCAAGCAGCGGGCCAAAGCCCACCACCGGAGCGTGAACAGGGAAATCATCGTCTGCGTTCAGGAGGCCCTGGAAAGCCGCCGTATGGATCCGGAGTCTTTCGTTGCGCGAATCGAGGCGTTGCACCGACAGATGCAGGCCCCGCCACTGACGGACAAGATGCTGCGTCATGCCAGGGTCGATGGCCGCCCATGATTGTCGCGGACACCAACCTGATCGCCTACTTTCTCATCCCTGGCGAACATACGGCTGATGCCCGGCGGATTTTTCTAAAAGATCCGGACTGGGTCGCCCCGCTGCTATGGAAAAGCGAATTCCGGAATGTCGTCGCCGCCTATCTGCGGCAGGGCTATTTCAATTTAAAAGATGTCTTAACGATAACCAGTGAAGCGGAGCGGCTTCTGCACGGCAACGAATACGCAGTTCCTTCGGATAGTGTTCTCAGGATGGTCGCCGAATCGCGATGTTCAGCCTATGACTGCGAGTTTGCGGCGTTGGCGCAGGAGCTGGGAATCAAGCTGGTGACTTCCGATAAGGTTATTCTATCTGCGTTCCCGGGCTTAGCGGTGCACATCAGAAAATTTTCACCGGACTGATCGGATTGCCGGATTTTTCAGGCGAGGTGTTCAGTGGCATCCCTTTCGGTGGATCGAAGCGTCATCCCCGGCGTGGACGTGGTGGTCTTCGACAAGGACGGGACCTTGATCGAGCTGTACCACTACTGGTCGCAGATGGTGGCGCTGCGCGCGCGGTTCATCTGCGAAGCGCTCGGCCTGGATGCGGAACACGAAGCCGGCCTGCGGTGGGCCCTGGGAGTGGACGAAAAGACGGGGCGGCTGCGGCCCGAAGGGCCGGTCGGACTCAAGAAGCGGGAGATCGTCATCCAGGCGGCGGTCGATTACCTGGTCGGCGCCGGCCGGCTCGAGACGAAACCGGCCTGCGCGGCAGCCTTCGAACGCGCCGACGAGGAATCGAGCCGGGACCTGGCTCGGTTCGTCCGGCCGACCCCGGGAGCCGAGGCGCTGGTCGACGCGCTGCATTCCCATGGCTGCCGCGTCGCCGTCGCCACGGTGGACATCAGCCGGCGCGCGCAGCTTGCGGTTGATTTTATGGGCTTCGGCGGTAAAATCGACCTGGTGGTGGGGGCCGATCAGGTCGCCCGCGCAAAGCCCGCTCCGGACATGCTCCATCTCATCCTGAAAACGCTCGCTATTAAACCTTCCCGGGCCGTCATGGTGGGCGACGCCCTCACCGACCTTCAGATGGGCCTGAATGCCGACCTCAAGGCATCCATCGGGGTTCTCTCCGGCTTGGCCACGGCCGAGCAGCTGCGCACGCTGACGCCGTTTGTTGTCCGAGATGTGTCGGGGATTAAGGTGCTGCCGATAGACCGTCTGGTGGAGCCAGCGATCATAGAGCCCCTTTCCGACGAACGCTTGACAACCCTTCCGCCGCCGATCCCGGTGCCCAAGGGTGCAGCCCGGAAGATACTGAAAGAGGATCGAGAAACCTGAAACCTCCGCCATCAACGTTACGCTGGCTCATATCAGGAAGGTGGGTCTATGGAAAAAATCATGCAATGGGTTCGCTCGGTGCTGACCACTACCCCCGGCTATTGGCAAAGTTTGAGTGAAAAACTGCCCGTCGAACTGATGTCGCAGCCACCTGCACCGGGCCAGTGGTCTGCCTTGGAGTGCTTACAGCACCTCATCGACACGGAGCGGATTTTTCAGTTCCGGCTCCAATGCCTCTTGGAGGGAAAAGATTTTCCGGCCTTTGACCCCAACAAGCAGGGAACGAAGCTGAGCACTCAGCCGTCCGCTCCGGAGCTTGCCGCTGAATTTGCACGGCTGCGCTCCGAGAGCCTGCAGGCCCTGTCCCGGATCCAGGTCAACGAACTTGACCGGAAAGCGCGTCACCAGGAGTTGGGGATCGTAACGCTCGGAGAGATGGCGCACGAATGGGCGGGACATGATCTCAACCACACGATCCAGGCCGAACGGGCGATCATGCAGCCCTTTATTCGAGGATGCGGCCCTTGGCAGAATTTTTTTTCCGATCACCTGGTCAGGGCCGACAAATAGCATCTAAGCGCCCCACTGCCCGAGATGGTTTAAGGGTTTTATTAGACGCCTCATAATGGTCTTTACGTCGTCGTTCCGGCAGACCCCGGAATCCAGTGGCTTTCTGGATGCCGGATCACGCCCGGCATGACGGTCTTGCTTCAGGGCGATGAATACCTGCCGACGGAGAAATGCACCGTGATGGATACCTGTTCCGATGGCAACGTTTTGCAGGAACTGCTGGAGCTTTTGAAGCTGGAGTCGATCGAGGAGAACATTTTCCGGGGCCAGAGCCAGGACTTGGGATTCGGCAATGTCTACGGCGGCCAGGTGCTGGGGCAGGCGCTTTCGGCCGCCTACCAGACCGTGCCGCCCGAACGACGCGCCCACAGCCTGCACGCCTATTTTCTGCGCCCGGGGGACGTCACCAGGCCCATCGTCTACAACGTCGACTGCATCCGCGACGGCAAGAGCTTCACCACCCGCCGGGTGGTGGCCGTGCAGAGGGGCCGGGCGATTTTCACCATGTCGGCTTCGTTTCAGATCGACGAGCCGGGCTTCGACCATCAGGACCCGGCGCCGCCCGCCCCCGGGCCCGAGGGCCTGGCATCGGAGCTGGAGCTGGCCAACCGGATCGCCGACCAGATCCCCGCTCCCCTTCGCCAGAAGCTCCTGTGCCGGAGGCCCATCGAAGTCCGTCCGGTCAATCCGATGAATCCGTTTGCCCCGGAAAAGCGCCCCCCCGTTCGCTACAACTGGATCAGGACCATTGACGCGATGCCGGACGACCCCGCCGTCCACCAGTACCTGCTGGCGTACGCATCGGATTACGGCCTGATGGTGACGTCGCTGAACCCCCACGGCCAGAGCTTCTGGCAGCCGGCCATGCAGGTGGCCAGCCTGGACCACGCCATGTGGTTTCACCGCCCGTTCCGGATGGACGAGTGGCTGCTCTACGCCATGCAGAGCCCGAACGCCGGCAAGGCCAGAGGCCTCGCCTTCGGAAAGGTCTACAACCGCGAGGGCATCCTGGTGGCCTCGGTGGCTCAGGAAGGGTTGATCCGCTACCATGGATAGCAAGGATGAGGCAGCTCATCGCTCATGGCGGATAGCCGGAGTCTGCTCTAAGCGGTGGGTTGCCACGCCATGAGAATTGACTGGTGGCTGGCAGGGCTTTGTCTGGGAAGGGCCATGAGCCAGACCGTGACGATGGTCTATTCCGCCGCCCTTCCCATCCTGCTGAGAGAGTGGGAAATGTCCGCAGCCACAGCCGGCGCCATTTCCAGCGGCTACCAGATCGGTTACGCCGTCTCGCTTCTGGTCATTTCCACACTGGCTGACAGAATCGGAGCAAAATTTCTTTATATCTCTTCTACAATCGGCGGGGGCTTGCTTACAATGGCCTTCTCCTTTTTCGCGAGGGGATATCTGTCGGCTCAGATCCTTTACACACTGGTTGGGCTCGCGCTGGGCGGAAGCTACACCACGGGGTTGATCCTGATCACCGAACGCTACGCTTCGGAAAGACGGGGGATGGCTACCGGGTGCTATATTGCAAGTTCCTCGTTCGGCTACGTCGTGTCTTTGGGGCTAAGCGGGTTCACGCTGCCCCTGGGTGGATATACACTCGCCTTCCATGCAACCGCCGTCGTGACGATGGTGGGCGGCGTCCTTTCGTGGATCACCCTGCTAAACACCCGTGAGACGGTTGTGGCCCGCCAAAAACAGCAGAGCTTCGGAAAAGAGGTACTGAAAAACAAGCCGGCCATGTTGCTGATCACGGCCTATACCTTTCACTGCTGGGAGCTGATCGGGATGTGGGCCTGGACGCCGGCCTTCATGACGGCATGTCTGGTCTGGAAAGGGTCCGGCGCCGTTAGCGCAGCCGGACTCGGAGCTTATGTCAGCGCGGGATTCCACCTAACCGGCCTCGTAGCGTCGTTTTCGATGGGCGCCCTGTCCGATCGGGTTGGACGCGCCCGAGTGATCATGGTTTTGGCAGGCATCAGCACGGTTTGTTCGCTTTTCTTCGGCTGGACCATCGAACTTCCCTTCCTGCTCATTCTGGTAATCGGTGCCGTCTATTCCTTCACGGCCCTGGGAGATTCCCCCGTGCTTTCCGTAGGCTTGACCGAGGTTGTCACGCCTTCATACCTGGGGTCCGCGTTCGGACTGAGATCCCTCTTCGGGTTCGGAGCCGGCGCCGTCTCGCCGGTCGTCTTCGGAGCCATTTTGGATTGGACGAACCCGCATGGACTCGGGCAGGAATACTACCCTATCTGGGGATGGGCTTTCGTAATCCTGGGCTTGCCGGGATTCGGGGCTATATGGGCGGCGCACTCACTGAAAAAAATTGATGCCAAGGACCGTGGTTTTAAAGCCCGCGCTGAGCCGCAGAATTATCCGTCAACGTTCAAAAACAGAAGTAGAGGCAAATGAAGTCCAGCTTGATGATAACCGCTTGCCTTTTGCTCCTGTTGGTGTGGACGCCCTCGCTTACCAAGGCGAACGGGAAGGACCATGCTCTCGCCGGCAGCCGAGGCGATGAGATAAGGAAAGGGACAGTCAGCGGAAGTCGGAGCCGACATTTGAACGTCGATGACAGCCTACGCAACCTCCTCGGCCACCCGGCTTTCGCCGGTTTCGCGAGGCTGCTGTTACCATGGGATGGTCGTCGATATGACGAAGCCATGCGCCTGAGCGATATCGGTTCACTCCTGCCGTATCACAGTCATGTGGATCCCGAGACGGTGGTCGGCGCGCTCAATCGCATGATCGACGATGTCAATAGCGGTCACGCCGTGTTCTACCCGTTCTACAGTGAAGAACAGAAGCAGGCGCAACCCGCACGCGAAAATACCGGACTGTTCTTCTTCTGCGGCAAGCCCGGTGCCCCCTTCGCCGTGATATCACCCGGCGGCGGATTCTCCTATGTCGGCTCCGTCCACGAAGGGTTTCCCTATGCCACAGAGATCAGCTCCAGGGGCTACAACGCTTTCGTGCTGCGATATCGCGCGGGCTTTGGCGGCGCAGTTGCCACCGAGGACCTGGCTGCAGCCATCGCCTACATTTTCCGCAACGCGAAGGCTCTCGGCGTCGGCACCGGGGACTACTCCCTATGGGGAAGCTCGGCCGGCGCGAGGATGGCGGCTGCCATCGGTTCGCACGGAGTTGCCGCCCACGGCGGCGACATGCTACCGAAACCGGCAGCCATCGTGATGGCCTACACTGCCCATTCAGATCGCTCCTCCGCTGAGCCTCCAACCTTCGTCGTGGTCGGCGAACAGGACGGAATCGCGCCGCCGTCGTCGATGGAAAGGCGAATTGCGGCCTTGCGCAGCGCAGGAGCAGAGGTGGAGTACCATAAGTATAAAAATCTGGGGCATGGCTTCGGGCCAGGCACCGGGACCAGCGCCGAAGGCTGGATCGCGGACGCCGTTCGGTTCTGGGAAAAATTCATCACCCAGCGGAATTGAGTCGCCGATATTCCGCAGCTACTGACAGCGACGGGCATCATATCAGATTTCCGAAAACGTGGAGTTGAATAGCGATATAACCTGCCAAAGCGGTCCAGTTTGGACTTTAAAGAGCTGGCAAATTTGGCTAACATTAGGTTAGGATATCATGAAAAAACCTGTAATGATTTAGAACTGTCGGGGCAATGTAATTTCATCCGACATATATGCATCTCGAAGGGCTTTGAGATACTCTCAATCTATCAAAGGGCTTATCAATGGACGATTATCAGCTTCTAATAGATTTGCATAAAAGAGCAAAACGGCAGGGTCCCGGCGGGGATGCAGAGACGGAAAAGGCTGTCGGCCTGGCCATGATAGACTCGTCAGTTCCTCTAAAGATTGCTGATATCGGCTGCGGTACGGGATCTTCCGCCCTGTTGCTTGCCCGCTTGCTGAATGCCAAGATTACAGCAGTGGACTTTCTGCCTGAATTTCTCGAAATACTTGAAGCCAACGCCAAACACCTGAGCCTGACTGAAAAAATATCTACTCTCGCCTGCTCAATGGACAAGCTACCATTTGGCGATGAGGAATATGACGTTATCTGGTCTGAAGGAGCGATATATAACATCGGTTTTGAAAAGGGAGTTAAAGACTGGAAGCGTTTTCTGAAAATTGGTGGAATGCTGGTCGTATCGGAAATTACTTGGCTAACTGATAGACGTCCGTCGGAACTTCAGGAATATTGGCAAAACGAATATCCAGAAATAGGCACAGCATCCGCAAAGATAGGTGTTCTGGAAAAGAACGGCTATTTTCCGGTTGCCTACTTTGTTTTACCGGAGCACTGCTGGGTGGATAATTATTATCGGCCCATACAGGACAGTTTTGGAACGTTTCTTAAGCGGAACGATAAAAGCGAAAAAGCACAAGCAATAGTAGATAACGAAAAAAATGAAATCGCTATGTATGAGAAATACAAAGCACATTACAGCTATGGTGTATATATTGCCAGAAAATTAGGTTAGCATCCAAATCGTTTATTTCTCCAACGTATCATCCGCTTTTTATAGACGGGTCAAACTGCATGTGCTGACAGCGAAGGGCACCATATCTGGTTTCTCAAAACGTGAGGTTGACGCCATCTAACCCAGGCAATTGGGATGGGAGAAGGTTCGATTTGGGTTTGACATGAACGGGTCGGCCGAGGTAAGAATAGGATATATGAAATAAATCTGCAATGATTTTGAATTGTTGGATAGCTGACAGATAATCCGACAAATAACCGAAGCGCCGAATTGGTGAAATTGTTCAATTTAAAGGAACTTTTTTGGGATGTCTGTGCATGACGAATAACTCTTACGCTCTTGCCCATCTTTGAAAGAAGTGAGAAAAAGTAAGAGTAGACTCAATTAAAGTGTATCATGAAAACCATCTGAAAAAGCATGCCATTCAAGAAAACAATGCAAGAAAAACAATCATCGATGAAACTAAGTATTAGCTGGGAAACAGACCGAGATATCGCAAAAGAATTGACCGATTTTTTCGTAGTAAACGTCACGCCTGCATATATTTCGTATAGCGAAATTCAGTGTGGGCGTGCGATCGATTCCCGCAGATGGAGCCCTAAATTCCGCGAGGTGCTGCTTGATGAGTTCAAGGGCGCAATAAAGACGCGCGGAAATGTCCGTGAAGGTCGACGGGTCGCAGTGGCAAGACATGAAGGCCTAATCCTCGGGATAGTGGTCATAGGAATCCATTTAAAGGCAAATAACCCTCATGTCGTCATCGAAGACCTTGTGGTTGACCAAAAAAAACGCGGGAATGGCTATGGAAAGGAGATTTTGAACTGGGTAGAACTACAAGCAGCAGAAATGAAGGCGGTTGATCTGTTTCTTGAAAGCGGGATTACCAACGAAGATGCTCATGATTTTTTCGAGAAGAATGGTTTCGAGGTGGTTTCCAAGGTGATGATCAAAAAAGTCCATTATGAGAAATGAAACGCCGGCCTTAATGGTCCTGTTGGGACAATCTATCTCCGAATGAAAGGAGATTGCGTAATGGCAACTGGAAAGAAGAAGGCAAAGCGTGATATCGAAAAAGAGTATTCAAATGAACAGTTTGTTGCCAAGCTACGGCGGCTGGCTGACTGCATTGAGAAGGGCAAGCGCTTCCAAATACAAATGGCAGGGGAAAAAATCTCAATACCGCCGACTGCCAGCATCAGCATCGAACACGAACGCGGATCATCTGAGGAGGAACTGGAATTTCAGATCAAGTGGCCGGTTAAGGGGAAGACCATATAGGTACATGGAATTTTGCGGTGCAACGAAAGAATCCATCAACAAAGGCATCGAGTGGACAGCGAGAGGTAGAATCGACCAGCGAGGCATGGGCCGCCGCTCATACCTATCCCGTTGAAAGTATCACCAAGAAACTCAATTCTCTATATTCCTGCGTTTGTGACAGACTGTATGTAACAATTATTTATTCTGCATGATACAGATATACGAGTCATATTTTGATCGATTTAATCATAATCTTGGACTTTATACCTGCCGCCCTAACGGGGATAGCTGCATCTGAATTGCGTAAGCGCAACTTACAAACGGTTTCAAAATTGAACTGAATGGATAACCGTAAATCCCTCCTGACCTCCCTTTTTCAAGGTCTCCCCTCTTTGGAAAAGAGGGGCCGGGGGAGATTTCCGAACGATAGGTCCAGACAATTATGAGACCGTTTATAAGTCCGGCTATAATCCTTCAACTCTGTAACCCTCAACCCCGGACTTTCAACTTCGTCTCCGCATCCTCCAACGACGCGTAGCCGCTCGCCCGCACGAGGTGGTCGTATACCTTTTCCGACAGGCTCTCCCCGCGCGCCTGCATGGCCAGCAGGTCGCGGTGCAGCAGCTTCAGGGTGCGCTCGGAGTAAGTTTCGAGTTCCCCGCGCGCATAGGTCTCGAACGAGGTCATCTGCGCCTGGGTGTTCTCGTCCGTGAGCGGTCGTGCGCCGCTCATGACGGCGGGGTAGTCCCGGAACATCGCGCGCTGCCAGTCCATCTTCAACCGCACGATCTCCTCGATGATCGAGCTGCCGCCCGCGGGCGGCAGCAGGCCCTGCATGCGGGCGTACTTCCGGCGCATGAGATTGTCTCCGCGCTCCTGGGCCTCGTGCAGGTCTTCGAGGTAGCTGCCGAGCGCCTCTTCCGACCAGGGGTGGAACTGCGCGCGGCGGTGCAGCTTGAAGCTCTCAGGGTATTCCTGGCACCCGCTGGTCTGCATGGGGTTCACGGTGAGGAACATCCGGAGCTCGATCTCCAGGATGGCTTCGATGATGCGTTCTCTTTCGGTCATGGCGTCACCAATGGTAGAGGACCGAGGGGTCAAGTGGGAGAGGCGTCCCGCCTCGATTCGGAATCGCGGCAAAATGCCGCTCCCACAGGTGCCATTCGAGGCTCGCGGCTTAAAGTGGCTAAAATTGGTTCCTTTTCCTTCGCTTTCTTTCGCTCGGCCCCTTGAACCCTTGAATTTTATGCACTCAGGCGCTGCCTCAGTCTGGCATCGGTGATATTCGCCTGCACCCGCGCGGCGTGGTCGAGCAGAAAATCGCTCGCCGAATCGGACAGCCCCTGCCGCCGAAGCTCATCCGCCAGCAGAACGGAAACGGCCTCCATGATCTCCTCCTGTTGCTCCGGTTCGGCGGCTTTCAGAAGGGCGCCGACGCGCTCGTGAACTTCACGTCCCAGCAGCGGGAGGCCCCGCACCGCGCGGTGCAGCCACTTGTAGAACGGAGCGTAACGCCGATTGAGCAGAAAAACCATCGCGATCGCGTCCGCGCAGAACTTCACCACGGAGTAGGACGCTGAAAACAATTCCCCGCGCCGCATGGA
This sequence comes from Desulfobacterales bacterium, assembly GCA_030834695.1. Taxonomy (GTDB): domain Bacteria; phylum Desulfobacterota; class Desulfobacteria; order Desulfobacterales; family SpSt-501; genus SpSt-501. The sequence continues at coordinate 35,554 of JAUQXK010000100.1, read as the reverse complement.
TCGGGCGAAATTGTACTGGCCGGTCTGGGCGATGGTGATGCACAGGGAGGCGATTTTTTTGAGCCGGACATCCTCGGGATAGTAGTCCAGCAGGATCTGCCGCCACCGGGAAAAATCACCCAGCGGATCGCAGAACACCTTGCCGTTGGTGCAGGCGGCCAGGTTGGGTTCGGGTATCCGCAGCCATTCCTGGGGGGTTGCGGGCGGACGGCCGAGCCCGGTGAAGTGCCTGAAGAAGTCCGACGTGCGGCTCGCGCCCACGCGCCACTCTTCGCCGAGGCTGGGCTGCCGGGGACCGAAGCCCATGAAGGTCGGCGGCAGTTCCAGGTAGGCCTGCTGCAACCTGTCCCCGATCTGGAGGAAGTCGTCATCGGTGAGCCAAAGGCAGAAGGCCGGCCCCCAGTCATGATCCCGCGAGATCTCGTCGTCGAACCCGAAGCATTCCGAGCCGGGGCCGGCCAACCCGACCGCCAGCCGATCCTCGCATTCCGCAAAGCGCTCGCGGATCATCGGCCGCCCGACCTCACGGTAGTATGCCTCGGCAAGATTCAGTCCCTTCATTCGGACGGCCCCTCGATCGCCGCCGCCAGGCGGGCCACGTTCTCGGCCGTGAGCGTGCGCTTCTCTTCACTGCCCGTCTCGTCGTAGAGGGAAAGCGCCTCTCGATACCACCGCAGAGCCCCCTCGTGCTCCGTTTTCATGAACAGCGCGTAGGCAATGTTCGTGCACTGGTCCGCGGCGCGCTCCCGCAAGCCGAGTTCACGGTAGATGGCCAGCGCCTCCTCATAGTTCGGAAGCGCCTCATCCGGTTGCCCCATATCCCGATGGACGGATCCCATGTTGCCATACTGCTCGGCGACCCGGATGAACTCGTCCCCTTGCTCGAAAAGCACCAGGGCCTCTTCGAAGCAACCGAGGGCTTCCTGAAACCGCTGTCCCCGTGCCAGCATCAGCCCTTTGTTGGCCCAGGCCCTGGCCCGCATGGAGGCATCGCTCTCCTTCCCGAGCAGTTCAATGACCCGGGAAAAAGTTCCCAGCGCTTCGTCGGTGCGGCTCATCCGAGCGCAGGCGCTCCCCGCCGCATAGAGCGCATCGGCCTGCCGGTGCCGCTCTCCGGTATCAGCGAAAAGATCGGCTGCAAGGCTGAAGGCTCCCAGGGCTTGGCTGAGGCACTCCCGTTCGATGAACGCATCGCCTTCCTTCATCGCGCGCTCGGCCGCATTTTTCTTTTCAGCTTCGTCCATGGATGCCATTTGACTGTCCTTTTGGATGCAACGACACGAATCCTTTAGCATGCACTATCATCAGGGACAAAGAGGTATTTTTTCAGTGATGCCGCCAAGGATCCGATGCTCCATCAGGGCGTTTGGCGCAAAAGCCGCCGGAAGCGCCTGCGGCGCTTAAACCTAAAAAAATCACCCTGCCGGAACCTGATGTGATATAAGCAAAAAGGGGTTTTTTACCGAATCTGAAGTGCCGGGAGGGCATCGTGAAATTCAATCCGCTGTCAAACGACCATCTCAAGGAATTGGAATCGATGGTTTCGCCGGACCGGTTTTCCACGGGCGTGTCGATTCTGGATTTGCATGCCAAAGACCAATCCGCTCATTCGGCCTGCCGGCCGGAAGTGGTGCTCTGGCCGGAGACCGCGTCCGAAGTGGCCGCCATCCTCAGCTATGCCAACCGGAACCGCATCCCGCTGACCGGCTGGGGGTCCGGCTCCAGCCTGGAGGGCAACCCCATCCCCGTGTGCCGGGGGATCGTGCTCGATTTCAGCCGCATGAACCGCATCCGGGTCATCCGCGAGGAGGATTTTCAGGCGGACGTGCAGCCCGGCGTCATCTATCAGGACTTGAATGAGAAGCTCCGCCACACCGGCCTTTTCTTTCCGCCCGATCCGGGCGCACGGGCCACCATCGGCGGCATGATCGCGAACAACGCCAGCGGCACGCGCACGGTGCTCTACGGCTCGACCCGGGACTACGTCATGCGCCTGGTGGTGGCTCTGGCCAACGGCGAACTGCTCGAAATGGGGACCCGCGCGAGCAAGAGTTCCTCGGGCTACAACCTCATCAATCTGTTTGTCGGCTCCGAAGGCACGCTCGGCATCGTGGTCGAGGCGACCCTGCGCCTGGCTGGGTTTCCGGCCGAATATTCGGCCGCCGTCGCCACCTTTCCTTCCGTGCAGGCGGCGGCTCAAACGGTTTATGACCTCAAGCGCTCGGGCCTCAACCCGGCGGCGCTCGAGCTGCTGGGGCCGGAGTGCATCGCCTTGATGAACCAGGTGGACCACCTGGGGCTCAATGTGGCGCCGACTCTTTTCATCGAGTTTCACGGCGCTACCACCAGCCAGCTGTCCGAAGTGCTCGACACCGCCAGGGACATCTGCGAAGCCCGGGGCTGCACGGATTTCAGGCCGGGCCTGGGCCGGGCCGAGCGGGACCGGATCTTCAAGGCACGGCACGCCCTCGGCGAAATGATCCAGCACAACCACCCGGAACATAAAATTCTAATCATGGACGTGGCTGTGCCCATCACCGCCTACACGGAACTGCTGGCGGCCATGCAGGCCGAGGTCGCCCCCCACGGCCTGATCCACTACACGCTGAGCCACGCCGGCAACGGCAATGTGCACCTGAACATCGCCGGCCGCAGGGACGATCCCAGCGAATGGGCATTGGTGCAGGCGGTCTCCGAACGGTTGGTGATGAAGGCCATCGCTCTCGGCGGAACCGCCACCGGCGAGCACGGCGTGGGCCTCGGAAAGCGTAAATACATGCCCACCCAGCACGGCGCCGCCCTGGCATGGATGAAACAGGTCAAAACCCTCTTCGACCCGAACGGAATCCTCAACCCCGGCAAAATTTTCCCCGAGTAGCGGCCTCCCAACGAACGGCGGAAACGCGTCGCCCCCTGAACCCGTGAGGGGGACGACGCGGTTGAGCGCGTTGCTTCAAGCCCGCTTTTTCCGCAACAGCTGTGGGCATAAGCGGCGCGGATTTCACCGGCGCTCGTTTTCGCTTCCCTTTGCTCGGAAGGTTGTGGTAATAATTTTCTCCTGATTCAGCGCTCCAGCCGCCGGTACGGCCGCTGGGAAAAAGAACCGCACAAAATATTCGCATACCGGCCCCCGAGGCCATTGACCCGCACATCAATAAGAAAGAGGAGGCGTTATGAAAAAGCTGTTTGTTTTGGCGTTTCTCATGGTATTGGCCCTGGCTGGCACGACGCTCGCCGCGGACACGGTCAAGATCGGCGTCTACCTGCCGCTGACCGGACAGATGGCTTACGGCGGCCAGCTGGAGCTCGAAGGCATTCAGATGGCCAGCAAGGAAGCCCCGACGGTGCTGGGCAAAAAGGTCGAGCTGTTCGTGGTCGACAACAAGTCCGACAAGGTCGAGGCGGCCAATGCGGTCAAACGCCTGATCGAGAAGGAGAAGGTGGTCGCCATCATCGGCACCTACGGCTCTTCGCTCGCCATGGCGGGCGGCGAAGTCGCGGAGAAGGCCGGCGTCCCCATGGTCGGCACCTCCTGCACCAACCCGCTGGTCACCCAGGGCAAGAAATACAGCTTCCGGGTCTGCTTTATCGACCCCTTCCAGGGTGCGGGCGCGGCGACCTACGCGTACAGCGGGTTGAATGCGAAGACGGCGGCCCTGCTGGTGGACGTGTCCAACGACTACTCGGTCGGTCTGGCCACCTTCTTCACCCGGTCCTTCACCAAGGTGGGTGGCCAGGTCGTGGCCAACCTGAAATACCAGGCCGGCGACCAAGATTTCACGGCCCAGCTGACCGAAATCATCAGCAAGAAGCCGGACGTGCTGTTCATCCCCTCCTACTTTGCCGAGGGCGCCATCATCATGAAGCAGGTCAAGGAGCTGGGCGCCAAGTTCAACGTCATGGGCGGTGATGCCATGGACAACCCCAAGATCGTCGAGATCGGCGGCGCGGCCGTGGAAGGTTTCGTGCACACCACCTTCCCGTATGACCCCTCCATGAAGGACATGAGCCCGATTGCCAAGAAGTTCACCGAGAACTGGAAGAAAGCCTTCCCGGCCAAGGAGCCCAACGTGAACGCCGCCCTGGGCTACGACACCTACTTGATGGTGCTCGATGCCATCAAACGGGCCGGCAAGGCCGAACCCGCGGCCATCACCAAGGCCTTGGCCGCCACCAAGGGCTTCGAGGGAGTAACCGGCAGCACCACCATCAACGCCACTCACGACGCCGAGAAACCCGTGGGCCTGGTGCAGATCAAGGACGGCAAGAAGACCTATATCGGCAGCATCACGCCCAAGCTCTAAAAGGGGGCTGGTAACCGGCGCGCCAGGCCGTGATCCTGCGCTGCATGGCTCTTGTAAATGCTCACCTATCAGCCGATAGGCTGCGCTTTCCAAATCGCCATGCGCCTTGGCTGACGGCCCGGCGCTTGTTTCTCAACCCCCTTGCGGAAGAAGCAGGGGCCTTGCCGGACCTGAACGTGAATGGATAGCGAACCCCCGCCACCGGCTCCTCCAGGGTTCCAAACGGGGTGCCGCCCGAAGCGACAGCCCTCCCCCTGCGGGAGGGGCCGGGGGAGGGTTATTTGGATTAAGGAGAATTAATGACCTGGGCCATGTTCGTCCAGCACGCCCTGAACGGGCTGACGCTGGGCAGCCTTTACGCCCTGATCGCCATCGGCTACACCATGGTCTACGGCATCCTGCGGCTGATCAACTTCGCCCACAGCGAGATTTTCATGCTGGGCGCCTACTTCGTGCTCTGGGGTCTCACCCTGTTCTACCTGCCCTGGTTCGTGGCCATCGTGGTTGCCATTGTCGTCACGGCCGCCATCGGGATCCTGGTGGACCGCGTGGCCTACCGCCCGCTGCGCGACGCGCCCCGGATCTCGGCCCTCATCAGCGCCATCGGCGTCTCGTTCTTTCTGCAGAACCTCACCATCGTGGCCTTCGGGGCCCTTCCTCGGGAGGTCTACCGGCCGGCCTGGCTGGAAAACCCGATTCTGATGGGCGAGGTGCGCGTGCTGCCCCTCACGCTCTTTGTCCCGACGCTTTCGTTCCTGCTCATGCTGGGTCTGGTCTGGGTCGTCTACAAGACCAAACCCGGCCTGGGCATGCGCGCCATCTCCAAGGACATCGAAACGAGCTATATCATGGGGGTGCCGGTCAACCGCATCATCTCGCTGACCTTCGGCATCGGCTCGGCCCTGGCGGCGGCCTCCGGCATCATGTGGGCACTGCGCTACCCGCAGCTGCAGCCGGTCATGGGGTCGATTCCGGGCTTCAAGGCCTTCATCGCGGCCGTGTTCGGGGGCATCGGTTCGATCCCCGGGGCGGTCGTCGGCGGCATCATGCTGGGGGTGATCGAGATCATGGCCGTGGCGTTTTTCCCGGATCTTGCCGGCTACCGGGACGCATTCGCCTTCATCCTGCTCATCGTTATTCTGCTGATCAAGCCGACCGGGCTGATGGGCGCGCGGCTGGAGGACAAGGTCTGATGGGTGCGAAAACCAACGCCATTCTCAACATCTTGGCGGCCGTCCTCCTGGGGCTTTTCATCTGGTGGGCCGAAGAAAACCTGGACGGCTACATGATCCAGATCCTCAACCTCATCGCCGTGAACATCATCCTGGCCTTGAGCCTCAACCTGATCTACGGCTTCACCGGTCTGTTCAGCCTGGGCCACGCCGGCTTCATGGCCATCGGCGCTTACGTCTGCTCGATCCTGATCCTCGCCCCCGAGCAAAAAGAGATGCTCTTCATCCTGGAGCCGGCCTACGACTGGGTGCAGTCCGCCCAGGCCCCGTTCTTCGTGGCGGTGGTGGCCGGCGGGCTGGCCGCGGCCCTCTTCGGGGTGCTGGTGGGCATTCCCCTGCTGCGTCTCGGCGACGACTACCTCGGCATGGCCACCCTGGGGTTCGCCGAGATCGTGCGGATCTTCGCCATCAACCTGCCGCGCGTCACCAACGGCGCCCTCGGCTTCAAGGGCATCCCGGACCATGCCAACCTCTGGTGGAATTTCGGCTGGTGCCTCTTCACCCTGTATGTCATCATCCGGCTGATCCGCAGCAACAGCGGCAACGTGTTCAAGGCCATCCGGGACGACGAGACCGCCGCCAAGGCCATGGGAATCGACGTCTTCCGCCAGAAGCTCTTGTCCTTCGCCCTCGGGGCCTTCTTCGCCGGAGTGGGCGGGGCGCTGCTGGGCAGCCTGGTCGCCACCATCGATCCGAAGATGTTCACCTTCGTGCTGACCTTCAACGTGCTGATGATCGTCGTGACCGGCGGGCTCGGGTCCATCACCGGCTCAGTGCTGGCGGGCATCGCCATCACCGTTCTGCTCGAGTGGCTGCGCTTCGTGGAAAACCCCGTCTATTTCGGCGACTGGGAGCTGCCCGGCATTCCCGGCATGCGCATGGTGGTTTTCTCGCTGGCGTTGATTTTCATGATCCTCTTCCGCCGCGAGGGATTCATGGGCAAGCGCGAGTTTAGCTGGAGCTGGGCGGTGGGGCGCTTCTTCAAAAAGGCGGGACGCCATGGCATCTGACGCCGTTCTGGAAACCAAAGGTCTCACCATGCGCTTCGGCGGGCTCACGGCTGTGAAGAATTTCAGCGCCGCCATTCCGCGCGGGAGCATTGTGGGCCTCATCGGGCCCAACGGCGCCGGCAAGACGACCTGCTTCAACATGATCACTGGCTTCTACAAACCCAGCGAGGGGCAGGTGCTCTTCAACGGAGCGGACATCACCGGCGCCCCTCCCCACCGGGTATGCCGCAGCGGCATCGCGCGCACCTTTCAGAACATCCGGCTCTTCGGCAACGAGACCGTGCTCGAAAACGCCATGATCGGCTGCCACCTGCGCCAGAAAACCGGCTGGTGGCAGGCTGTGCTCTGCCTGCCGTCCAACCGGCGCGAGGAGCGGGCCATCGCGGAGCGCTCGCGCGAGCTGCTGAAAGTCGTCGGCTTGCAGGAGTTGGCTGGCGAGAAAGCCAACAGCTTGCCCTACGGCGCGCAGCGGCGCCTCGAGATCGCCCGGGCGCTCGCCACGCGGCCGGCCTTCCTCCTGTTGGATGAGCCCGCCGCCGGCATGAATCCCAACGAAACCCAGGAGCTCATGGGCTTTATCCGCGAGATCCGCCGGAGCTTCGATCTCACCGTCCTGCTGATCGAACACGACATGAAGGTGGTCATGGGCATCTGCGAGCACATCTGGGTCCTGGACTACGGCGAGATGATCGCCGCCGGGCCGCCCGAGGCGATCCAGTCGGATCCCAAGGTCATCAAGGCGTATCTGGGCGAGGAGGCCCTGGCCCATGCTTAAGGTGCAGGACCTGCACGTCTACTACGGCGGCATCCATGCGCTCAAGGGGATCTCGATCGAGGTGCCCAAGGGCAAGGTCGTCACCCTGATCGGCTGCAACGGCGCGGGCAAGAGCAGCACGCTGCGCGCCGTCGCCGGGCTGATCAAGAACAAGAAGGGCCGCATCACTTACAACGGCGCCGACCTCACCAGCCGCGATCCGGTCGAGATCGTCAAGTCCGGCATCGTCATGTCCCCCGAAGGCCGGCGGATCTTCCCGCATCTGACCGTGATCGAGAACCTGCGGCTGGGAGCCTACAGCCGCAGCGACGAGCCCCAGATCCTCAAGGACATCGAGTGGATTTTCGAGCTGTTTCCGAAGCTCAAGGACCGCAAGGACCAGAAGGGCGGGACCCTTTCGGGAGGCGAGCAGCAGATGCTGGCGCTCGGCCGGGCGCTGATGAGCGCGGCCGAGGTGGTCATGATGGACGAGCCCTCCCTGGGGCTGGCCCCCATGCTGGTCAAGGAGGTCTTCGACATCATCGCCGCCATCAACCGCCAGGGCAAGACGGTCCTGCTGGTGGAGCAGAACGCTTTCGCCGCCCTCAAGATCGCCGACTACGCCTACGTGCTGGAGGTGGGCGCCATCGTGCTGGAGGGCACCGGCGCACAGCTGATCGCCGACGACCGCGTCAAGTCGGCCTACCTGGGAGGCTGATCCGACCAGGACGTTTTTCGTTGGACCATCCGGAGGATGGACCTACAACAAGCCCCACTAACGTACTATTCATTCTGCAGGGGATCAGCTCAGGGACATAAGGGCAATTTCCGGATTCGCCGGCCCGTCGCCGTAAAAAAGGCGTTGGCTACGGCCGGTGCGATGATCGGCACCGCCGATTCGCCGATTCCCGTGGGGGGCTTGGCGCTAGGGACGATGTGCACCTCCACGTCGGGCATTTCATCCATTCGAAGCAGAGGAAAGTCGTCGAAATTGCCTTGGTCCACTCGGCCCTTCGTTACGGTGATTCGGCTTTTCAACGCCGCCGTGAGCCCGAAGGCGATTCCGCCGGTAATCTGAGCGGCAACCAGCTTAGGATTGACCACGACTCCGCAATTCACTGCGCAGACCACACGGTGCACGCGGATTCGGTCGTTTTTGCCGACCGAGATATCGGCCACAGCGGCCAGATGGGTTCCATGGAAGTCGTAGGCGGCGAGCCCGCGATACCAGTTGGCCGGCGGAGGTTGACCCCAATTCGCCTTTTCAGCCGCCAGCTTGAGCACATCCGTCAAGCGCAGCGCCGGATTCAGCAGGGACAGCCGCAACTCCAAGGGATCCCTCCCGGCCGCCGCCGCTATTTCGTCCATAAAACTTTCCACGAAAAACACGTTTTGAGAAAAGGCCACCGACCGCCAGAATCCCAGCGGGATGCCGGGATCGTCATGAACATATTCCACGGCCACGTTGGCGAGGGCATAGGAAAGCGGTGCCGCCCCTTCAATCGCTTTCTTGCCGGGGACGATTCGCGGCAAAATCATACTGGCTAATGCGCCGGCTGTATTTCGAAGAGCCCGGGGGATTCCATACGGCAAGCTGGTGGGAATCAAGCGCGGCAGCTGATGGGCCATATGGTCCGGTCCAATGATGCGATGCTTCCAGGCGATGGGACGCCCGTCCGCATCCAGCGCCGCCTCGAGCATGCCGAGGACCGCCGGCCGGTAGAAATCATTGCGCATATCTTCTTCCCGAGTCCAGGTCACCTTCACGGGCGCCCGAACCGCCTTGGAGATCTCTACCGCTTCAGCCACATAATCTACCGTTACCCGCCGACCGAACCCGCCTCCGACAAACGGCGTATGCACGACGATGCGGTCATAGCCCAACCCCGTGATCCGTGCAGCCGCTTCCTGGGCACCATCCTGGTTCTGGGTCGGCGCCCAGATTTCGCAGCGGTCTTTTTCGACGTGCGCCGTGCAGTTCATGGGCTCCGCAGCGGCGTGAGCCTGATAGGGCAATTCGTATATAGCCTGAATCGTCCTCGCCGCACCCTCGAAGGCTTGTTCCACGTCACCCTGCCGGAACATGGACTTGCCCTTTGTCCCGCACAACCCGGTCCAACGCGTGCGGAGCGCCTCACTGCTGAGTCCTTCTCTTTCTTCAGCCGCCCATTGAATCCGGATGTTTTCGGCAGCGGTTTTGGCTTGCCAGAACGTATCGGCCACCACCGCGATACCGCTTGAGATCTCAAACACCTTGTGTACCCCCGGCATTTGTCCGACAGCCGTCGCATCGAATGCAACCACCCGTGCGCCGAAAACCGGCGCATGGACGACGGTGGCGTTCCGCATGCCCGGCACCCGCACATCGATGCCGAACACGGCACTGCCGTTGATTTTTTCCAGTGTATCCAGTCGGGGTATCGGGTGCCCGATGATTCGGAACGAACCGCGCTTTTTCAAAATCACCTGCTCAGGTTCGGCTAATTTTGCCGCTGCTTCAACGAGCTCCCCGTAGCGTAAACGGCGATCCGACTCTTCGTGCAGGACCACTCCTCTTTCGGTCCGACATTCCCCGATAGGAACATCCCACGTTCGAGCAGCCGCCGCCATCAGCATCTGGCGGGCCGCCGCGCCGGCCCTGCGCAGGGGGTCCCAGGACGTCTGGACGCTCGTGCTGGCGGCCGTCATCTGGCAGTTGAACGCCGGGTTCTTGTAAAGCGCTTCGGCCGGTGCGATGTCCACGCGAACGTTGGCCCAGTCGGCATCGAGTTCTTCGGCGACGATCATCGCCAGGGCGGTCGTGATTCCCTGCCCCATCTCCGTGTGGTTCACTCTTACCGTTACCGATTCATCCGGCCCGACACAAACCCAGGCATTGGGTTTCAAATAACCCTTACGATCCGGCCATACCTCTGTCGGTGGTTTTCGCCTTTCGCCCCCTGTACCCAGATAGATTCCCACGGTCAATCCGGCGCCGGCGAGAGCGCCGATCTTGAGAAAACGCCTGCGGCTCATTCCCGCCAACGGTTCTTCCTTCATGGCTGAAGCCTCCTCGCCGCCCGATGGATTGCGTTTCGAACCGCCGAATAGGTGCCGCATCGGCACAGGACCCCTGACATGGCCTCGTCGATCTGGGCATCGGTCGGTTTGGGGTTGCGGCTCAGGAACGCCGAGGCCGTCATGATCTGCCCGGGCTGACAGTAGCCGCACTGCGGCACATCTTCTGCGGTCCAGGCATCGAAAAGCGCGTCGGCCATGTTTCCCGCCAGGCCCTCAATGGTGGTGACACTCGTCCCGACCACATCTTCCAGCGGGGTCACGCAAGCCAAGACCGCCTCGCCGTCTACGTGAACGGTGCACGCCCCGCATTCAGCGATACCGCAGCTGTATTTGGCTCCCATCAAACCCAAGTGATCTCTCAGGTACCAGAGCAAGGGGGTCTGCAAGTCGATTTCGATCTCATAGCGTTTGCCGTTGACCTTGATGGAGGGCATAGACGTCTCCTTGTGCTCGAAGGATTGAGACCTCCTAAAAATAAACAACGTTTAGTTTAAACTAAAAAATATTCAGCGATCACATTCAGCCTTCAATTACCTTCAGGCTATTCCTGGTATCGGATACAAAGCGCTCCATCGTCATCAATCGTCCGAAGAATTCAATGGCTTCATGGGCCAGTTGCCGCGTCGGAGCCTGGGGATAAGGCACTCGCTTGCGGATGATCAATGCGACCATTCCATGGACGACGGACCAGAACGTGAAGGCGGCGGTATCCACATCGACATCCTTGAAGTAACCCTCATCTTTGCATCGTTGCACACTCTGTCTTAAAAACTCGTAAGAGCGCATCGCATAATCCTCGGCAGCGCCTTTCCGATGCATGTTCATGAAATTCCTCGGTTCTGGCATGTTGAACATCAGCTCGTAGTAATCCGGATTTTCCAATGCAAAATCGATGTAAACCTTCCCGCCGTTGCGCAGTCTCTCCATGGCTCCGGATGTTCCGGCTTCGCCGATCTTCATTTTATACTCATAGAGCAGTCTGAAGCCTTCGTTGTGAAGTTCATAGAGGATTTCAGCCTTGCTTTGAAAATATAGGTAGATGGTGGCCGGCGTATAGCCGATGGCCCGGGCGATTTTGCGTATGGTGATGCTGGCGTAGCCTTCTTTAAGAAAAAGCGCTTTGGCCTTTTCCAGTACCAGGCTGCGGATATCTTCGCGTTCGTTTGTTTTCGGGCGGCCCATTGCTCGATCGTTGCACCACCGAGTTTAATAAACACTGTTTATTTAATAGGGCCCTTCCTTTCTTTTTGTCAAGTTTTTTCTCCCGTCAGAAATGATAATTCATTTTGAAATATCTCCCGGGCTTGATATACTTTGATCCGACATTCATGCTTAACCGATTTGGGAAACCGTCAGGGTCTGCGCGTCAAGCAAACTTTCAAACACCAAGGAGCTGGAAAATGGAGAACAGGAATTCGGGGATGGGGAATGTCTTGCTGGTATTGGTCATGCTGATCGGAGTTTTTCTGGTTGGATTCCTGATCTTCGGCAACACCGCCAAAGATCCGTTCGGCCCCCGGTTTTCAGCCAAGCCCGCTCCGGATCAGGTCCTGCAAATGATGAAGGACGGCAACGAGCGGTTCTCGGCCGGCAAGTCGGCTTATCTGACCTGCGACCCGGCCCGGATCGGCCTGGCCAGTCAATCGGACCAGGGGTATTATGCCTACGCCACCGTGCTTTCGTGTTCCGACTCGCGGGTCCCGGTGGAGCTGATCTTCGATGCCGGCATCATGGACCTTTTCGTGGTCCGCGTGGCCGGCAACGTCTGCGACACGGATGAAATCGGCTCCATCGAGTACGGCCTGGCCCACGTGAAAACGCCCGTGATGGTCGTCCTGGGCCACACCCGCTGCGGCGCGGTCACCGCTGTTTCCCAGGCGATGGGCGGCCACGCCCATAAGCTGGAGCGCAACATCCCGCCGCTCGTCGACAACATCGTCCCGGCCGTCAAGCGCGCCATGGAACAGCACCAGGACCTCCACGGCGACGCCATCGTGCCGTTCGCGATCGAGGAAAACGTGTGGCAGGCCGTCGAGGACCTTTTCATGAAGAGCCCGGCAGTGCGCGACCTCCATCGATCCGGCAAGGTCCTGGTCACCGGCGCGATCTACGACCTGGGCACCGGAAAGGTGAACTGGCTGCCCCAGGACAAGATCGGGGACATCCTTCAGCGCGTGGAGGCCTCTCCGGACAAGGAAACGGAGCCGTTTGCGAATTAAGCCGACCTGACGGCGGGCGGCAGTCGTGACGCTGTCCGTTGTTAAATCAAGCCCATTCAACAGGGACGGGCGGGCCGAAAAAGATCTTCAGCGGTCCCCGTCCCTGTCTTTTTTAAAACCCATAGCCGAGAGACATGATGTAACGGTAGTCTGATTTGCCGGCATCCTCGGCGGGCGTATTGTCCCAATCCCACTCGAAACCCGCGTGCAGGAAAAACCCGACCTGCAGCGGGAACCGCAGGCCGGTCTTCGTGAACATGAACACATCGCTCGAGTCGGATGCACTGACGTAGCCTTCGTTCGAAAAATAGTACTGAAACAGCTTATCGAAAAAGAATCGGTCGAACTTCAGCGCCCAGCGTCCGGAGATCGAATCCTCATCAGGGGCATTGTCATAGTCGGTGCTGACATAGCTGGGGCCGGCCTCAACCGAGAGGTTTATCAGTTCGCTTTCAAAAAACTGATACCCGAAGCCCGGACCGATCGTTGTCCGCAGGTTGATTTCCTTGAATTCGTCGCGCTCGACCCCCCCGTTCAGATACCAGTAGAACTTCTCGGTGAGAAAGTAATCGTGCTTCAGATAGGCCATGGCGTTGTCTTCGGTTTTTTGGTTGTCCTCGGACGAACGATTGTAGGCTCCCCCCAGCGTCAAGCGGTTTTCAGCCGTGCGGGCGATCAGCTCCGCATCGGCATGGGCGGTTTCCGTATCGGTGTTTCCGCTGGCCTTGTTGAGGCCGACATTGATGCGGCCTTTGAGCCCAACGGCTGGCTCTTGCGGCGGATTGATGGATGTGATTTCAGAGGCCGGCAGGGGTTCGTGCTCCCCCGCCGAGTCCATGAACAACATCGCGTGCCCGTCGGATTCAGACGGCCGGATCACGACCTCGCGAGCCGACCCGTCACTCAAAACAACGTTGACGGGCTGGTCCGCGCGGATGGCCTCGACCTGGCCCCAATCGATGGTCAAAACTCCGGCAAAGTCCGTTTCCAGGGTCAGTTTTCCATCCTGCATCGACACGATATGCCCGCTCAGATGACTGCCGTTTTTCAGACGGACTTCATCGGCCAAAGCCGCGACCGCCACGGAGAAGAAAGCCATCCCGAACAGTATCATTACCCGTTTTCTCATGCCGGTCTTCCTTTCACCCCTTGCGATTCATTCGCCGTTGCCGGCCGCTTTGGCCTCTATAGGCTCTCTGCCCTATCGAGTCAAACCATGCCCGAGGAAGCCTGCGGTCCATGAGCGGCGTGGACGTTGACAGTTTGAGCCTATTTCCGTAAACTCCGTCGCTGGTCTATGAAGGCGGCTCGCAAGAGCCTTGGGAGGATCGTTGTCAACATTCAAGCGCTCGGCCAAAAGGAGGGCGGAACGATGAAGAGATGGACGGGGATTTTGGCATGCACGTGGCTGCTGCTCTCAGGCCTGGTTTCAGCGGCGGAAGTAAAGGTGGGGTCGATCACTCCGCTGAGCGGAAAGCTATCGGTGTATGGGGAAGGGTTCCAGCAGGCCATGCTGCTGGCCCTGGAGGAAGTCAATGCCGAAGGCGGCATCAAGGGCAGCCCGATGCGGATTGTGTTTGAGGACAACAACTCCGCCGCAGCGGGATCGGTCTCGGCCATTCAGAAGCTCATCACCATCGACAAACTGCCCATCCTCTTCGGCCCGGCGGCCAGCTCGAACTATCTGGCGGTTTGCCCGATCGCACAGCAAAACAAGACCATTCTCATCGCCGCGGAAAGCGCCGCGGCGGAAATCTCCAAATGCGGGTCTTATAACTTCCGGGTATTTCCGTCCGATGCGCTGCAGGGGATCGGCGTCGCCGAGCTGACCCATGCCCTGAAATTCGATCAGGTCGTCCTGACTTACATCAACAACGACTGGGGAGTCGGGCTGGCCGAGATTTTCAAGAAGAAATTTCTGGAATCGGGCGGCAAAATTTTAGATGACTTCGCCCATGATGAAGGCAAAACCGATTACCGCAGCGAGGTGCTGCGGGTCCGCAAGAGCAACCCCAAGGCGGTTGTCAACCTGACCTACATCAAGGAGGGCGCCACCATTCTGAAGCAAGCCTATGAGAGCGACGTGAAAACCCAGTGGCTGATGGGGTCGGCGTCCAAGTCCCCCAAACTGATCGAACTGGCCGGAGAGGCGGCCGAGGGCGTTATCGGCACCTATCCGACGTTCTCCCAGGAAACCCCGCAATACCAGGCGTTCAAGGCCGCCTGGGAAAAAAAATATCCCGATAAGAAAATCCCCGTTTTCGGGGAATACAACTACGACATGGTTAAGCTGACGGCCAAAGCCCTGAGGCTCGCCAAATCGATGAGTCCGGAAGACCTGCGGCAGGCCATGATCGAAGCGGGGAAGGGCTATGCGGGCGTCACCGGCGACAAAACGTTTGATGCGAACGGAGACGTCGGCGCGGTGTATGGCCGCTGGACGGTGAAGCAGCAGGCCATTCAGGACTACAAATGACCGCCTGACGACGCACCGGCCGCCGATCTCCTGCCGGCGGCCGGTATCCCCCGAGACCCGATGAAGCCGTTGCTTCTCCGGCGATAGAACCGCTGCATGTTGAGCCGCCGTCGAGTGATAGGTCCACTTAAGACAAGTGCCGGAGTCATGATTTGTCCTATTATCTGCAGCTGCTGTTGAACGGTGTCATTGCCGGATCGGTCTATGCGCTGTTCGCCGTCGGCCTGACCCTGGTGTACGGCGTTTTTCGGTTTATCAATTTCTCCCACGGCGAGCTGATCACCTGGGGCGCCTATCTGACGTTGATGTTTTACACGCCTCCGTTCTCATGGCCCCTTTTTTTATCGGCCATTCCCGCCATGGCCCTGACCGCCGTGATCGGTTTTTCCCAAGATTTTTTCATATACCGCCCCCTGCGGCGGGGCAATCCGATTACACTGCTGATCGCTTCCATCGGGCTTTCCTACATGCTCAGAAATGCCGTTCGTTTCATCTGGGGCTCGGACCTGAGGACGTTCGACTTCCCGCCGGCCCGAGGAATGGAGTTTGGCGGCTACTATGTAACCGGCATCCAGCTTCTCATGTTGGCGGCGGCCGTCTTTTTTCTGGCGATCCTCTATTTGGGTCTGACCCGCACGCTGTGGGGGAAATCGCTCCGAGCCACGGCCGACAACCTGGAGCTGGCGGCGATCATGGGAATCAGCATGCCCAGAGTCAGCGCATCGGTCTGGATCCTTGCGTCGGTGTTTGCGGCCGCCGGCGGCATTCTCCTGGCGCTGGACACCAACCTGGAGCCCGTCATGGGCGCGACCAACCTGATCAAAGCATTTGCGGCGGTCCTCCTGGGAGGTGCCGGAAATGTTTGGGGAGCGCTTCTGGGCGGGCTGTTCATCGGCATTGCCGAAAATCTGGGAGTTGCTTTTTTTTCGCCGGGCTATAAGGACCTTGTTGCCTTCGCCCTGATTTTTCTCTTGTTGCTATTTCGGCCGCGCGGCCTTTTCGGACTTCTCACGGGCGTGCGCTGATTGAGGTTGCGAAGCATTCGACCGACACCATGGACTATATCCTGCACGTTTTGATTCTGGCTTTGATTTACAGCATATTCGCCGTGTCGCTGAATCTCGAGCTCGGCTATGCCGGGCTTTACAACTTCGGGCACGTGGCGTTTTTCGGGATCGGAGCCTATATTTCAGCCCTGCTCAGCCGCGCCGGGATGCCGGTGGAGGGAGCCATGCTCTGCGCCATGGCCGGCGCCGGAATCGCCGGCGGCCTGCTGGCCGTGCCGGCGCTGCGGGTGACCGAGGATTACTTCGGAATCGCCACCCTGGTATTTGCCGAAATGTTTCGCTTGGTCTGCCTGAACGAACGATGGCTCACCAAGGGCCCCATGGGCTTGCCGGGCATCCCCCGGCCGGCGTGGATCGCCCGCGGCGTCGATGGCCTTCCAGTCTATCTGATCCTCACGGCACTGGCGGCCGCCGGCGTGTTTCTGTTCGTACGCCGGCTGACCGGATCGCCCTTCGGTCGGGCCCTCAGAGTGATCCGTGAAGACGAGCACATCGCCCAGGCGTTCGGCAAGAATGTCCTACTGCTCAAAATCAAAACGATCGTGACTGGATCGGCACTGGCGGGGTTGGCCGGAACCCTGTGGGCGCACTACATCAGCTACATCAGTCCGGCTGATTTCACCCTGACCGAAACCATCCTGGTCGTGCTCTGTGTCGTGCTGGGCGGACGCGGCACCCATTGGGGACCGGTGCTGGGGGCCTTTGCCGTTATTTTTTTCGGTGAGGCCGTGCGGTTTCTGCCGATCCCGCATGAGCTTCATCGCTATGTGGCGCCGCTTCAAGGGATGGTCTACGGCGGCATTCTGGTGTTGATCGTTTTGAAGATGCCGAGTGGCATGATCGCGGAACACCGGAGAAACGGCGCTTGAGCGCCGATCACCAATAGCGGGGCAAGGTCGGAATGCTGCGGGTTCGGAATGTGACCAAAAGCTTCGGCGCATTGATGGCGGTTCACGATGTGTCGTTCGAGCTGGGCGACATCGGCATCACCGGGATGGTGGGCCCGAACGGCAGCGGCAAAAGCACCCTTTTTCATATCCTCACTGGATTCTACCGGTTGGACCGGGGGGAAATTTTCTTCAACCGGCATGCCATCGCCAATCGCCCTCCCCACCAAATCAGCCGCCTGGGGGTGATCCGAAGCTTCCAGCAGACCCGGCCGCTTCCGTTCATGAGCGTCCGCGACAATCTGATCGCTGTCGCGCCGCGGCAATGCGGAGAGTCTATCTGGCCGCTTTTCTTCTCGCCGACGCGGGTCCGCCGGCAGGAACGTGCGCTCCGAGAGAAAGCCGATGGTGTCCTCGATCTGCTGAAGCTGGCGCCCCTGGCCGACGAGCTGGCCGGCCGCCTCAGCTACGGCCAGCAAAAATTGATGGAATTGGGCCGGATCCTCATGGCCGACCCCCGCCTGATTCTGCTGGACGAACCCACGGCGGGGATCAATCCGACGATGATCCGCCAACTGGTCGCTGTCCTTTGCCGCCTCTGCGAAGAGGGAATTCAAATCTTTCTGATCGAGCATAACATGCCGCTTGTGGCGCAGCTGTGCCAACACGTATTTGTCATGGATTCGGGAGAGCTCATATTTTCCGGAACATCGGGAAATGCCCGCCGGGACCCGCGCGTCGTCGAAGCCTATCTGGGGCGGGAAAGCCATGCTGCTTGAGGTGGACCGGATAAACGCGGGCTACGGCCGGACGCTCGTCATCGAGGATGTCTCGATTTCCGTGGACACCGGCGAAATCGTCAGCATCATCGGCCCGAACGGCGCCGGCAAATCCACCGTGCTGCGAACCGTCGCGGGGCAGCTCATTCCCGACGCCGGCGCGATCCGGTATTCCGGACAGGACATCACACGGATCGGCATGGCCGAGCGCGGCCGGCGCGGGCTGATGTTTGTTCCTCAAGGCATGAACATCTTCCCAAACCTCACCGTCCGGGAAAACCTGGAAATCGCCGGCCTGCTGCTGGAGGATAAGGCCGCGCGACGGGAGGCCGTACGCGAAGCCCTGGACCATTACCCCGCCCTCGGCCGTAAAAAAAACCAATACGGAAGGGCGCTTTCAGGCGGCGAGCGCCAGCTGCTGGCGTTGAGCCGTACCCGAATCCTGCGCCCGCGCCTGGTGTTGCTGGACGAACCTTCCCTCGGCCTCGCGCCGCTGCTGGTAGACCACATTTTTGATGAAATTATCCGCATGACCCGCCTGGGGGTCTCCGTCTTGTTGGTGGAGCAGAACGCCCGCAAGGCGCTGTCCGTTTCCCACCGCGCCTATGTTCTGGAACTGGGCCGCAACCGCCTGACGGACACCGGCGCCCGGCTGTTGCGCAACGAAGACGTCCAGCGTCTCTACTTGGGCGGATGAGGCCGCGGTGTGCGGCTTGAATGCGCGGTTGCGGACTGGAGCCATCGCCAGGCTTGCATTTTCAAAAATCCGGCTTACTATAGCGTCCACATCCCGTCCTCAACGACGGGATGTGCCATTTTGGGAAGCTGCCTCGGCAGCTCGGAGTTCGAAAAAAATCGTTAAGGAGAAAAACATGGCGGATCGTTCGCAGTTTAAGCTTTACAGCGGCGCCCATCGCGGGGCCGAGTCCGAATTCGGCAAACAGGCCGAGCGCTGGGGCATTCCGGAAGTCAATTTTTCCTTCGAGGGGCACGCGCTGGAACGGACACGGGGTGTCCGGGTGCTGGGGCCGGCGGATCTGGACAAAGGGGACGTCAGCATGGAAATCGTCTCAACCCGCATGGGCCGCAGCTATTCCAAGGCGGACAAGATCCGCAAGGTCATCCAGTCCATCTTCCACATGATCAACAACGGCTACCAGGTTTTTGCCGTGGGTTGGATCCAGCCGGACGGGACGGTAAAAGGCGGAACCGGCTGGGGCGTGGAGCTGGCCAAGCTGTTCAACCGGCCCGTCAGCGTCTACGACCAGGACCGCAAGGGGTGGTTCTCATGGAAGGACAGCCAGTGGGTCGCCGAAGTGCCTGTCATTGAGCACAAAACGTTTGTCGGAACCGGCACGCGCAATCTCACGGAGGACGGTCAAAGGGCCATCGCGGATCTTTTCACGAAGTCTTTTAAAGACTGAAGCAAGCCGATCTCAAAATCCCTTTAGGCCCCATTGTCAAAGTGAGAAAAGAAATGTGAGCCGCCCACCGGCTCACATTTCTTTTAGAGAATGTAGGCCAGGAAAAAAATACCCACCATCGTGAAAGCCAGCATGAGTTTCACGCCGATGCCGAGGATAAATCCGATCCAGGTAGCCACCCCGGCGCGCCCGGCCTGCCCCAGGTTGCGGCGCGCCATGAACTCGCCGAGCACGGCACCGATAAACGGCCCCAGAATAATCCCTACGAACCCGAAGAAGATTCCCACCAGCGTTCCCAGGGCCGCTCCGACCACCGCCTCACGGCTGGCGCCGGCTCTCCGGGCGCCCAGGCTGGCTGAGATGAAATCCACGCAGAAGGCCAGCGCCGTCATGACGGCGAGGATGACGACGGTGCCGGCGCCTACGTTCTGGAACCCGTCGGCCCAGGCCGCGAGCAACAGCCCCCCGAAGACCAGCGGCGTCCCTGGCAGCCCCGGAAGCAGAGTGCCCGCGATACCCACGCCAACCAAAATGAGGCTCAATATCCACACGAGCGGTGTCATGAAGTTTTATATAGCCCAAAAGCCGGATCGGGTCCAATCGTGACAAACCATTTGAGCCGCCGCCAAAACTCATCTATGCTGCCCCTCCCGAACCGGAGTTGAGCGATGCCGCAATCCGATCCAACCAGTCCTGCGCACGGCGCTTTAGGCGTCGTCGCGCTCATGTGCCTGGCCGAGACCCTGAGCATGACGGGCTTCGCGGCCTACCCGGCCTTCCTGGCTCTGCTGCGCGACACGTGGGGAATCAGCAATTCGGAAGCAGGGTTCATCGGCGGAGCCTTTTTCGCCGGCTACATGACGGCCGTTCCGGTCCTCTCCAGTCTGACCGACCGCTACGATGCCCGCCGCATCCATGTCGCCTCCTGCCTGCTGGCAGCCGTCAGCACTCTCGGGTTCGCGCTTTTCGCCGAAGGGGTCGTCAGCGCCGCAGGGCTTCAAGCGTTGGCCGGCGCCGGCCTGGGCGGCACGTATATGCCGGGGCTGAAAGCGCTCACCGACCGCGTGACCGGTCCGCGCCAGAGCCGGTTCATCGCCTTTTACACCAGCACCTTCGGCATCGGCACGAGCCTCTCGCTTTTGCTCTCGGGATGGCTGGGCCGCTGGATTCCCTGGAACTGGGCGTTCGGCATACTGGCGGCGGGCCCGTTGGCAGCCGCGCTGGTCGTTTTTTTCGGATTGGCGCCTCTGGGACCGGCCCGATTAACCGGCCCTCGGCCGAGCCTGCTCGGCAGTTTCAACGTGCTGCGCAATCGCTCGGTGCTGGCGTATGTGCTGCGCTACGCGGCGCACTGCTGGGAGCTCTTCGGACTGCGTTCGTGGATGGTCGCCTTCATCCTCTTCGGCTACGGCGTCGCGCGGTCGGGGCAGCCGGCTTTGAGTGCGACCGAAGCTGCGGCCGCCATCAATTTCCTGGGCATCCCCGTCAGCATCCTCGGCAACGAGGCTGCCGGCCGCTTCGGCCGGAGGCGCTATATCCCCGTGGCCATGGCGGCGTCCGGAACGCTGGCTTGGCTCGCCGGCTTTTCCGCCGGCTGGCCCTGGTGGGTCATGCTTCTGCTGCTGGCAGTTTATTTTATTGCGATCATGTCCGACTCCGCGGCGCTGACCGCCGGGCTGGTAGCAACCACTCCGCCGCATCAGCGCGGTGCGGCCATGGCGGTTTATTCGTTTGGCGGGTTCGGGGCAGGGTTCCTGGCTCCGCTGGTATTCGGTCTGCTGCTGGATGTCGCCGGAGGCAAGAGCAATCCCTTGGCATGGGGGATTGCCTTCGGCAGCCTGGGCATCGGATGCCTCATCGCATCGGTCGCCGCCAAGCTCAAAGTCGGTTCGCCCCAAGAAGGCCTTCGTCCTTAGCGATCTCGTTTCGTTATCGATTTCAAGCCGGTAAGCGGTTCCCGGGTCGGCCAACCGGTTCGCTGAGCTTTCGGAACCTCTCTGCTACAAACGTATCCATGATCATTTGGGTAAGATGATAGACGATCCCGGGGATCAAGGCCAACGGGTACTCGCTCGCAAAATACCCGCTCCAGACGAGGTAGGAAACGGCCAACGTCTTCTGCGACGTGTGAATGGTGAATGCTGTAGTCGAGGGCCGGTCCAGCCCGATGATTTTGGATATCCCCAAATTCATGGCCAGGATCAGCGAATGCAGAAAAATGATGAATGCCAGCAGGAAGGGCAGGGTGGCGCCGGCCTCGCGGATGTTGGGGCCGGAACCGGCGACGGCGTTGAAAATAATCAGAAGAACCATGCATTGCTGGAAAACGGAAAACGCCAGTTTGTGCCGTGAACGGAAGCCGCTGAGCGGCGACCGAAGCAGGTAACCTAAAACGATCGGCACCAGCACCGTGGTGATCAGATTCAACAGCATTCTGAGCACCGGCAAGTCGACATGGCCCCCGGCTGCCACCAGCAGTTTCAACGAAAAGGGGATCGTGAAGACGCCGATGAAATTGCCGAGCACACAGATGAACAGAGACAGGGGGATGTTGCCTCGGCCGATAATGGTCATCACCGTGCCGGAGACCACGGTCACCGGCGCGGTTGCGATAATACAGACGCCGATGACGTATTCCCACGAGAGCACGAAACCAGCCAGGATCCGTGAAAGCAGCGGGATGAAAACCAGGGATGAGATCATGGCCGCCAGCGGCGCCTTGAACTGCCGCAACTGGGTGCTCAATTGGGAGGTTTCAAGCGTGAGCCCGGTAATGAAGAAGGCGACGAAGATGCCGATGGTCAGGATATCGTATTCCCGCAGCCAGGCGTTCTGGTCGCGAAGGCCATATCCCCCCAACACGGCCAGGACGATGCCTCCGAAGAACCAGTATTTCTTTAGAAAAACCGCCATGCTGGGGATGCCGATGCGCGTCGTGGTGCGATTCAATGACTCTACTCGAATCAGAGTCCCTTGGATTTTCTTCTCTCATAGCGGCGGTCACGGTTTTTTTCAACGGCGCTCTTGAAATCGCCCGATAAAATTCTATCGCGCGATGGCGCTGATGAAACACCCCCCGCCTTCGGCCCCCCCGCTGCCACCGCTGTCTCCGCCGCCACCGGACAATTCCGATTTCAGAACAACCGCTCGCTCGGGGAAGTCCCCTGGAATCGACGCACTTTGATAAAAACCCACCACATTCCAATCGGATACGATAATATCATTCCGACCATCTTGGTCCAAGTCACCGATTTTTAGTGCAAAAGGGACTTCTTCGCATGGTAGGCGGCTCGACAGCGAGAATATCCGGTTGGCGTCATTGTCCTGGAAGAAGAGTGCGACGACGCCTTCTCCGGCGCATCGAGCCGCAACGGCGATATCCAGCAGGCCGTCCGAATTCAGATCCCCAACATCCATATCAAGTGCTTCGCACGACAAGCCGTATGTAACCGGCGGCAGAAACAGGCCCGGTTGGGTCGGGTCCTGGTAAAAAATGGCGATGCGGCCGGTGTCGTGAGTGCCTTCGGTGCCGCGAAAGCCGGCGACGATGTCCTTGAATTCATCGTTGTCCATATCGACGATCTTGACGCAGGACGGCCTTTCACCGGCGGTCAAATCCAAAGCTTCGACAAAATCACCCGGGATGAGCGGATCCTGGAATAGAACCACGATATTCTCCGTACCTGCCAATACCATATCATTTCGAAGATCGGCATTAAGATCTCCGATGTCGACATGCACGCTGCCGTAATCTAAAGATGCGGGAGTGAAAGCGCGCCCGGGATTAGAGGGATCATTAAACAAAATGACCAGGTTGTCATCGGAGCCGGAAACGGCAATGTCGTTGAAGCCATCGGCGTTCAGATCGCCGATGGCTGTTTTCTTCGGGCTGGTGCCGATCGCGGCGGTCATGGGAAGGTCAAACGTTCCGGAAGAGTCCGCTTTCTGAAGGAGGAGCATGACGGAATCTCTTTTTGCAGTCGTCGCAACGGCATCCGTATAGCCGTCGTGGTTTAGATCCCCCGTGGACAGATAAGCCTCGGTGACGTATTTGGGCGAGTCTTTCCCGAGGAGAACGTCTGACGGATCCCGAAACGCTCCATTGGCATTCATGGAGGTGGTCAAATAGAAATAGGTATCGCTGGTGGGGCCGAATGCGTTTCCTTTGATCACCACATCATCCGATAATACACAGATGTCGGGATACGCATCACCGTCTAACTGAAGCAACGCCAGGTCATAATAAAACCAATAGCTCCGTGCATCGGGAACCATGAACCCCCCGGATAAGCCGAGCCATAACAGCGTGAAACAGATTAATTTTTTTGAATGTTTCATTGGGCCACCTCCTTCAGGCGGTGTAGATGTTCTGCATTCTGATGTCGATGCACTCCCGCTCGCACAAGTGCTTCCAGCCATGCTCCTTTGCAAGGAGCTCGACCGTGACGAGGCGTTTTTGGAAGTTCACCCGCGGATCGTCTCGAAGCGACTCGATTCGAAGTTCGTAGTGATGTTCCAGCAGTGTCTTTTTCATCGGTCGTCCCTCCCATGAGCGTTGCCAATATCCAGAGCAATGCGAATGCCAACGGATAACAATTTGAATTAATAAGATAAATGAAAATGCCAGGACGCAACGAAACTTGCTCGCGTGTAAACAAATTTTGCAGATGGTTGAATTGAGCTGCCCTTTCTGATAATCAGACCCAATTTCCTGATCTGGCAGATCAAATTGACGGAGCCCCGCTTTCCGGCTCCGAAGGAGGGTCCGTTTGGACAAAAAAGAAATGACTCGCGAGCAACTGGATTCATTGGCGGCGGAATTCCGTTACGTGGTCACGGACGCCATCTGCCGTTCGGGCGTGGGACACATCGGCGGCGTGATGAGCCTGGTGGAAATCGTCATCACCCTTTATTATCGCATCATGAAGGTCAAACCGGATGAGCCCAACTGGCCCGAGCGCGATCGGCTGGTGCTGTCAAAAGGCCACGCCGGGCCGGTCGTTTACACGACCCTGGCCTACAAGGGCTTCTTTCCGAAGGAATGGCTGACGACCATCAATAAAAACGGCACCCGCCTGCCGAGCCACATGGATCAGATCCTGACCCCCGGAGTCGATATCACCGCCGGATCGCTCGGCCAGGGTCTTTCCTGCGCCTGCGGCCTGGCGCTGGCTGCCAAGCATGACGGCAAAACGCATCGCGTATTTTGCATCATCGGCGACGGCGAAAGCGATGAGGGGCAGATCTGGGAGGCGGCCCTGTTTGCGGCCCACAACCGGCTGGACAACCTGATCGTCATCTGCGACTACAACAAGATGCAGATCGACGGCCGCACCGATGAGATCATCGACCTCGAACCGCTGGCGGACAAATGGCGCGCCTTCGGCTGGGAGACCTTCGAAATGAACGGCCACGACTGGGACGGCATCTACGACACGATTCAAAAGGCCGGTGCCGTAACCGGCCGGCCGGCCATGATCATCGCCCACACCGTCAAGGGCAAAGGCAACCGCGAAACCGAAGGGCTGGTGGACTGCCACAACGTCAAGATCCCGGACGAAACCACCTACCAGCGGTTGATGTGCGGTCTGGAGTGCAAATTCGATCTCCCCTATTAGAGGATTTTCATGCCGAACCGGCTTTAACATCCTCTAATAGCTTGTAAAATTTGGAAAGGAAACAAATGAGCAACTACCATGAGATGGAAATGCGGGTGGTGTACGCGCAGACGCTGAGCGAGCTGATCGAGCGCAATGCCGATGTATTCTGCCTGGAGGCTGATCTGGGCAAGGCCGATGCCTCCATTCCCGTGGTCTCCAAGAGCCACCCCCGCAATTTCATCAACTGCGGGGTTCAGGAAGCCAACATGATCGGCGTTGGAGCCGGCCTGGCCCGGGAAGGCAAGATCCCCTTCTGCGCCACATTCACCGCCTTCGCCACCCGCCGCTGCTACGACCAGATCACCATCAGCGTCGCTTACGCCAATAACAACGTTAAGATCGTCGGCACCTCTCCCGGCATCACCCAGGGCCCGAACGGCGGCACCCATATGTGCTTCCAGGATCTCGCCATCATGCGCGCCATGCCGAATATGCATGTCTACAGCCCGGCCGATGCCAACGAGCTGCGCGCGGTCATGTTCTACATGGCCGAAAGCAAGCAGCCCACCTACATGCAACTCGTGCGGCTGAAGATGCCCAAGCTCTTCGAGGACGGCTGCCTTTTCGACCCGAACCAGGCCATTCGTCTGCACGATGGCAGAGACGTGACACTGGTTGCCACCGGGTTCATGACAAGCTTTGCCCTGGACGTCGCCCGACGGCTTGAGAAAGAGAAAATCACGGTCGACCTGCTGCACTACCCCTCGGTCAAACCCTTCGACGTCAAGACGCTCGTCGATTCCGCCCAAAAAACCGGTGCGGTGGTCGTGGTCGAAAACCAGAACATCGTCGGCGGGGTGGGGAGCGCGGTCTGCGAGGTGCTGGGCGAGCATCACCCGGTGCGGGTCAAGCGACTGGGCATCCCGGACCGGTTCGGGGAAGTGGCCGACCAGGATTACCTCTTCAACAAGCACGGCTTCGGTCCCGAGCACATCGCACAGGCCTGCCGGGCGCTTTCGCGATCCAAGTCCAAGTAGTATTGGTCCTGCACTCCTGAACGGATGCCCACGTTTGTCTTTGGAAAGGCTTCCTCCAAGGAGGTCCCACATGTCCAGGTTCGCTTATCTTCGCGTCAAAAATTCCATGCTTTTTTCGATCCTCATTTCCAACGCCATTGGCGTTGCCGTTATCCTTTTTTTGACCCAGCAGTCGACGGCGCTGATTCCGGCCGACATCCTGCGACTGACCGGCCGCATCGACCGGTTTTTCCTGCCGGCCTCCTTCGTTGTCCCCTTTGCGTTGATTCTGGTTTATGAGCGGCCGATCCGCGACTACCTGAAAAGAAGCTATCAAAGAAGGCCGCTGCCGGAGGAGCTTATTCTCGAAGCCCGCCGGAGACTGCTCAACGAGCCGTTTTTTCTCATCACGCTGGCCTTCTGCATCTGGATGGCCGCCGCGCTGATCTACTCCGGTGCGTTCTGGGTGCAGGGGGCCGGCTGGAAGCTGATCCAGAGTGTTTTCTACCGCAGCGTTTATACCGGATTGATAACGGTGACCGTGGCCTTTTTTGTGCTGGAATTCACCCTCCAGCGAAGGGTGGTTCCCTATTTTTTCCCGGACGGCGGCCTCTCGACGACCCCCCGCACCCTGCGCATCCGTATCCGGACCCGACTCTTTGCCCTGCTGCTGGCCAGCAATATCATTCCGCTCATTTCTATCCTGCAGCACGTGGTGGGCATATTCCCGGCCGATGAGTTGCCGCACGTATCCGTGGAGCAGATCAAGACGGTCATCTTCAGCCAGGCCTTGGTGTTCATGGGAGTCGGCATGTGGGTTACCTTTCTGGTGAGCAGCAATCTGACTCAACCGTTGGCGGAGATCACGAATGTGCTGCGCAAGGTCAAGAACGGTCTTTTCGAAACCAAAGTGCGGGTGACCTCCAATGACGAAATCGGGTATGCCGGGGATGTGATCAACGAGATGACCGAGGGCCTCCTGGAGCGCGACCGGATCAAGCAGGCTCTGAGCTTGGCCAAGGAGGTTCAGCAGAGTCTTATCCCCAAGCAAGCTCTGAAAACGGAGGGATTCGAGGCGGCCGGCAAGAGCATCTACTGCGATGAAACCGGCGGGGATTATTACGACTTCATCCCAATGGCCGGCGGCGATGGTCGAAAATGGGGAGTCGCCGTCGGGGATGTATCGGGGCATGGCATCCCCGCGGCTTTGTTGATGGCAACCGTTCGATCCGCTCTGAGACAGCGGGCTTCCCATCCGGGCTCCGCGGACCGAATCATCGCCGATGTGAATCGCCAGATTTCAAGCGACGTCGGGCACTCCGGAGAGTTTATCACGTTGTTTTTCTTGGTGATCGACCCGGTGAAAATGGAGCTTGAATGGGTGCGGGCCGGACATGATCCCGCATTTCTCTACGACCCCGGCACCGGCTCGTTCGAGGAGATGGGCGGCACGGGCATGGCGCTGGGTGTTGATGAGAAATGCCCCTGCAGCAACAACCGCAAGACCGGGATTTCAGATGGCCAGGTCATCCTGCTCGGCACGGACGGTCTCTGGGAAGCGGCCAACCCGAAAGGCGAAATGCTCGGCAAACAGTCAATTCACGATACCATTCGGAAAAATTGCGCTTTGAGTGCAAATGAAATTCTGGAGTCGATTCTCTCCACCTTGGAGAAGTTCCAGTCCGGCGCTAAAAGAGAAGACGACGTGACCCTGGTCATCATAAAAATCAACACGCGTCAGTCTTGAACCGGGCATTCGATTTTGGCTCTTGGATCGCTCTTAGCGGCCTGCGCGGATTTTCCATCCCAGATTTTAATGAGATATTCCTTTTGCTCCTCGAATCGAAGAGCCTGTTCTTCGACCAGGTCCTCCGCCTCCCGGGAGGACATGTCTCGGCTCTGCCGCACGAAGGAAGCCACCCGGGCATAATAGAGCGGCGTCATCATGTCGACCAGCTTTTCGCGGTTGACGGTCCAGAGACGATAGGTGGCCGCCAACTCATAAAGAATTTTCACCCAGGACTCGGTGGGCAGGTGGAAGTCCTTCGCGTCCATGCAGGCGGCTTGGCTGATCTGCTTGAAGCTGTCCTCGTCGAAGATGTCGCGCCAGAGCGGTGAGAGCTGCTGGTAGCCGGTTTTGAAGAGATCGATCAACAGATCGAGATTAACCTTCACGGGTTCGGGTTCCGGCGCACCCTCGAACCCGAACGTCTCCAGCGGTTCGCTGCCCTTGATGCTTTTCCAGTAGCTTTCATAGCGTTCCATCAAAGAGAAAAGCGCCGAGAGCACCTGCCGAAACATCGGCCCCAGGTGCTGGCCGGGGTCCTTGACGTCGTGGATCTTGACGCCCAGATTCGACTGGCAGATCCGGAACCCCTTGGTGATGGCACTGGTCGTCATCCAGATGTCGATGCCGAAGCGCGCCACGTCCGTCAGCCAGACATCCTGTTCGGAGTAGAATTTGGCCGCATCCCGCGAGATGGCGAAATCGCCGCCGATGGGCTGTCGAATTCGTTTGCCGTAGAGCGCGCGGGTGAGGTTGTAGACGATGTTGTTGGTGATGGTGCCGTCGAACTTGTGCCGCACGTAGACCGGTGCCACGAACTGGTAGCCCTTCTCCAAAACCGGGTCGAGCAGGTACTTGACCCAGTCGGCCGTGATGCTGCGCAGGTCCGAATCGACCATGGCACAGACCGAAACATTTAGCCGGTCGGCGGCCTCGAAGACGGAGCGCAGGGCGGTGCCCTTGCCCGCCGGCCCTCGATAGATGGAGATGATCTTCTCCTGCCAGGGTTTGATCTGGAACTCCTTCGCCGCCTCCCGCGTGTCGTCGGTGGAACCGCCGTCGGCGATGAAGATGACGCTGCGCCGGCCGCCGTAATGTTTGGCCAAGCCGTGGGTGATCATCTGGATCACGTGCACGATGGTGCTCTCGTTGTTGTAGCAGGGCACACCGATCAGGATGTCCGCGGAGTCGATTTCCTCGATCCGCTTCGCGGTGTAAGCCCGCAGCGCGGTGTCATAATGCATGGGCGCAACCTCCTTCCCGGGTTCTTCTAATTAATGACGATTGATCTGGACCTGGCTCTTGTCAATGGATTCCGAGGGCATGCCGACAAGCGAGAACCGATTCGGTTTTTCCACTTTACTTTACGAAAATTTTCCATCCTCTGCAATGCGGAGATGTCGGTTCCCGGTCTGCGGTGGGGCTTGGTAGTGCGCAGGGCCTTTGGCTTTCAGTGCTGGATTCGTTCGCTCGGCTGGTGCGATGGGTTCAGGCATAAGCCGATGAGGGGAGAGCCGCTTGAGATAACTTAACTCGGTTGGTCCGGCGCGGATGCTGACCGAGATTCCAGACAGATCAGATCGGTAGTGAACCCAGGTTCGGCATCCATTAGAAAACGGGCGGCGGCGAGGCTTAATTCCGTTGGTGCGCTTGGAGGCTGATGTCACTCAGCCGAAGGTTGCGCGCGAGGTGTCTGTACCATCCGCACCGGCATCGATTGATGGGCCCCGAACGGCTTGCGTGGTTCGGCCAGCGCGTTCAGGCGGTCCGATCCTCATACGCTCAACGCATCGAGACGCTGTTTGGCTACCTGCCGTACATGCTCGTCCTTGTCATTCTGAATGACGCGCTTCAGCAGGTCTTTGTCTTGGCACTCGAGAACAGCCTGCTCCCGGACCTTGGGGTCGGACCGGGCGATCTTGGGGATGAAAAAATCGCTGAACTTCATGGAGGCCTCCTTTCGGGGATTTGAGGGGGTTGAGAGAAGGAACGCCGCGATTACCGCGCGACGGGTGCAAGGAGAGTAACGGACCCGTTTTTATTTGTCAACGTTTACTTCATGAACCGCTTCGGACAGGCGCGGCAGGAATGATCCGGGTCGCCGCAGGCGAGGCGCTCGCGGAAGCGGCGAAAACCCTCGCTTTCCCATATTGCTAAGGGGTCCTGCTCACGCACGTTTCCGAAAACGCGCCGCCGGGGGTCGACGACCGCCGCAGGCACGTTGACGTAAACGCATGGCGACACCGCACCGTCTGCGGCGATAAACAGGGAGCGGCTGATGTTCTCCCGGCAGGTGGTGCCCGCACCGCCGGGGCTCGGAAGCTCGTAGTGGAACCCCAAGCCCCGGCGGCGGGCCTCGGCGGCGGTTTCACCGAGGATGGCCGCCGCCCCGGCGAGTTTTTCGGCTTCATGGGGTTGAAACGCCTCGGCCGCCAGGCCGGGGTCGGGGAGGTAGTCCAGCGTCGAAATCACCGCTGCATGCACGCCGAGCCGCTCCATCAGCAGCGGCAGTCCCCGCACGGCGCCGATGCGGGAGGCCAGCATCAAGTAGGCAAAATGGATTTCCAGATGCACCCCCGTGCGATCCCGCCGAACGTTCTGCAACACGGACACGGCATCGCAGACCCGCTCGAAGTCCACCCCGCATCGCGAGGCGTTGGAGGCCGCGTCGGTTCCGGCCAGCGAGAAGGCCACGATGTCGATGCCGCTTTCGACGATCCGGAGCGCCAGCTCCGGGTCCATGCGCAGGCCGCAGGTGGTGGAGGAGACCTGGCAACCGGCTTTGCGGGCCAGCGCCGCCATTTCGAAAAAAGCCGGATTCAGCAACGGCTCGCCCCAGCCCTGAAGATGCACCCGGCCGGATTTTCGCATCAGGGGCCAGATCCGGCCGAAAGTGGTTATGTCCATGTCCCGCGCCTGCCAACGGTCTTTCAGGGTGGTGTGGGGGCAGTATGTGCAACGGCCCGGACAGCGTGAGGTGACTTCCACCTGAATGCAGTCGAACGGCCGCCGGGCGCCGAGAAAGACCTCCCGCACGGTCTCCCAAAATCCCGGTTCGCGGAATTCGATGCCGCTGCCGGTGATCGATGGCTTCTTCATCTCGGGTCTCTCCCGAGCAGGCCGCGCAGGCGTGAGAGCAGCCCCGGGCCGGCTGGCTGCCAGCTGGTTTCGACATACGGCAGAAAAGGCTCCGCACCCCACTTGCGTTTGAAGAAGCGGATGCCGTCGCTGACGCCCAGGCCCAGGTTCATGCGGGCCTGGCCGCGTTGCCGCGCTGCCTGCAACAGTCCGGACAGCGCGAGGTCGGCGCTCCCGGGCGGAGCGAGGTGCGGATCGCGAAAGCAGAACATGAAAAAGGCCGTGGAGAGCGACGCGAATTCGCCCACGGCGAACGCGGCCAGGCGTCCGTCCGTCCTTCGGGCCGAGACGATCAGGCTACCGGCCGAAGCTTCCACATAGCTCGCCAACCGCCGGAAGATCTGCCGGGTGCCGGCTGCCAGCGAGCGCTCATCCAGATAGCGTTGAACCAGTGCCGCGTGGTCGTCCTCGAAACGCCGGCCGGCAGCGAGCCGCACGTCACGGCCGGCACGGCGCAGGAGGTTTTTCAGTTTTTGACCCGCGGCCGGCTCCGGCAGCGGCAGTGCATAATAATGGTCCCTTGCGGTTTCGCTTTTTGCGGGGGCCTGCGGCGGACGCGCCGGGCCGATGACGGTAATGCGTTCCAGCCCCGGGGTTCGAAGCGCCTGGTCCACGGCCGCAGCCATGGCGGTCCCGTCGAGCGGGTCGTGCAGAGGGTAGCCGACCAGGACAATCGCCGCGTCGGATGGATACCCCACACAGGCGCCGAACATCCGTGGCTTCGACCCGGCCACCGCGCTGACGTAGCCCACCACCTGCTCGGGCACCACCGCGGCGGCGGTCACCCGCGCCAGTCGATCCGGGCCGATCATCGCATCCTCCGGATGCGGAAGCCAGCCCCGGCCAACATGGCGCGCAGGTTGATCATATGCGCCGACCCTACGAAGACCGCGCAGCGCCCCTGATCGATGCAGGGCCGCATGCGCTCGAGGAAGCGGCTGTCGCGGCGATGGATGACGAGCTCGGTCCGGGTCGGAAACTCGATGCTGGTGCCGAACATGCGGTCCACATCGCCTTTGAGGTAGGCGCGTACGTTGCGCTGGATGTAACGGTCCCACTGCCGGCACTGCCGCAGGAAATTCACGATCCGCGGCATGGGAATGTTCTCCAGCGTCTCGATCTGCTCGGGGATGCTCTCCATGCCGCGCACCGCCTTGCCCATCTCAAGGGCCAGCTGCCAGGCTTCCAAGTCCACGGACTGGGTCCAGCCGCGTCGGGCCAGAAAGCCGGTCCACAGCGAAAAAAACGCCATCCAATGGCGGGTGTGGGCCAGCAGGTGGCGCACGTCCGGAGGGTTCTTGTGTTCGGCGCCCATGAATCGCGCCCAGAACCCGCGCGGGCCGCAGACCACCCGCTCCAGGCGGCGGATGTCCTCCTCGGTCATGGCGTCGGCCACCCGCGGGCTTTCGGTGCCCGGGGTTCGCCCTTGTTCGGATACCTGGTCCAGGCTCCTCTGATCGAGCGGACCTTCGAAGAGCACCGTGTCGACCTTTTCGAACAGCTCCCGGAAAGAGCGTTCGAAGCTGTAGCAGAAGAAATGTGCCGTGCCGCCGATCCAGGAACGGCGACCGTTTTTCTCGATTTCCCAGAGCATGGCGAAGCGGCGTTGCGGCGGCAGGCTGGCCAGGAACTGCTGCTTGGACATGGATTCCCGGGGCATGGCGGCCAGCATGCGCATGAGGTCGCCGACGCCCTCGCGCAGGCCGGCGCGCTCCTGCCACTGTGCCATTTCGTATGACAGCCCGGGCGTGGCGCCCCACTTGGCTTTGAACCTCCGAATCCCGTCGTTCACCCCCAGCCCGAGATTCAGGTATTCCTTCCCGTCGCGTTTGGCCATGCGGATCATTTCACGGAAGAGCAGGTCCGAGGCGTAGGGGGTATAAGGCGTGCGGGAGTGGGCGCCGAGGAGGTAGCTTGTGAAGCGGTGCGGTGCCGCGTCCAGCAGCAGGCAGGCGGCGAGGTTGCCGTCCCGGCCCCAGGCGTTGAGCAGCGATAGGCCGGGAGCCCGCTGGAGCACGGACTCGGTGCGGGCGTAAAGCTCGCGCACGTTCGGAGGCAGGGCCGTCCGGCCCGTGAACTCGGCCCACAGGCGCCGATGGGCCGGCGTAAAGGCAATTCCAGCTTCGACCGTGAGGTTCGCCGCGGCCCGCTCTGCCAGTCGTTCCAGACGCCCGGATACCGCCGCAGCGAGAGCGAGGATATAGTATTGATCCCGGCTGTTGCAATACGTCTTCAACCGCTCGGGCAACTCGGGGCAGATCGCCCAGCAGTCGCGCGCGGCCGTGCGGCGTAACGCCTCGGCCAGAGCCTGCTCGAATCCACCGGAGCTGGCACCGTCTTCAATGGGGTAGCCCACCGCCAACAGCCAGTCCTCGGCCGCGATGAATAGGTAGGTGCCCACCAGAAACGGCTCCCCATCCGACATGGCCGCCATGAAGGCAACGGAATGCTCCGGGACCGCCGCTTTTTCAAGGACGGCATTCACATCGGAAGGCGTCATGGCATGGCTCCGCGGTGTTCAATCAAGATTGATCCTGTAAAAATTAGCCCCCAATTCCGGGATTGTCAAAAGCGTGCGGCCGCTCAGGTATTTCTTAATACGCTTGCAATAAAAGAGACAAGTTCCTAAAATCACCATCTTTCATGAACGGCTCCGGACCTTGTGCGACGCAAGAATGATGAACCTGTAAAAAGTCATCAAGAATGGAGGATCATTCAATGATCGAACGGAAGGCGACCAACATCGTCTGGCATGCCGGCAGAATCACCCGGGCCAGGCGCGAAGGCTTGAGCGGCCACCGCGGGTTCACCATCTGGTTTACCGGTTTGTCGGCTTCCGGCAAATCCACCTTGGCGGTCGCTATGGAGGAAGCCCTTTTTGAGCACGGCTGTCATGCCTACGTCCTGGACGGCGACAACGTCCGCCACGGCCTGAACAACAACCTGGGATTTTCCCCGGAGGACCGCACCGAGAACATCCGTCGCATCGCCGAAGTGGCCAAGCTGTTTCGTGACGCCGGCGTGATCAGCCTGACCGCATTTATTTCCCCCTACCGATCGGACCGCGATTCGGCCAGAAAGCTGGCAGAGGCCGAGCACGATGCCTTCATCGAGATCTTCGTGGACTGCCCGATCAACGTCTGCGAACAACGCGATCCCAAGGGCATGTACCAAAAGGCGCGAGCCGGGATCATCAAGGATTTCACCGGAATCAGCGCCCCTTACGAGCCGCCGGAAAAACCGGAGATCCATCTGCGCACGGATCAGCTCACGGTGGACAGGTGCGTATGCGTCATCATGGATCACCTCAAGCAGCACAACTACATTCCATGCGCGCCCAACCGAATTCAGACGACTTACTATGCCGCGGCCCCATAAGAAGAGTAGCCAGCGCCTGCTTGATCCGTGATGGGTTGCTGTCGATTGACAAGCAGCAAGCCGGCTGATTATGATCGCGTGACTTTTCCCGCGCCATTGACGATGGCGACGACGGAGCCTACAAGGCGAGGACACCATGCGATTGATTGAAAAAGACGATCCCGCGGTTGCCGCACTCATTCAGAAAGAACGCAGCCGTCAGGAGACCACGCTCAACCTCATCGCCGCCGAGAACACGGCGCCCGCCGCGATCCTGGACGCACTGGGATCGGCCTTCAACAACAAGACGGCCGAAGGCTACCCGGGCCGGCGCTACCACACCGGCTGCCGGGTGACGGACGAGCTCGAGCAGCTCGCCGTGGAGCGGGCCAAGGCGCTTTTCGGCGCCGACCACGCCAACGTTCAGCCGCACTCGGGGGTCAATGCCAACCTGGCGGTATACGGTGCCGTGCTGAACCCGGGCGACCGGATCGTGAGCATGAAGCTGAGCCACGGCGGCCACCTCTCGCACGGCGACGCGGCGTCCATCACCGGACGCATCTTCCAGCCGTCGCATTACGGCGTAAATCCCGAGACCGAGCGTCTGGATTACGATGCCATCCGTGATCTGGTACGGCAGGTGCGGCCGCGGATGCTCGTTGCCGGAGCCAGCTCCTACCCGCGCTTGATCGACTACCAAACTTTGCGCTCCATTGCGGACGAGTTTTCCGCCCGCCTCCTGGTGGACATGGCCCACATTGCCGGCCTGGTTGCGGCCGGGGCCATCCCCAGCCCGGTCCCCCACGCCCATTTCGTGACCTTCACCACGTACAAGACCCTCATGGGACCCCACGGCGGCGTGATCCTGTGCTCGGCCGATTTCGCTAAGAAGATCGACCGATCCATCTTCCCCGGCACCCAGGGCACCCCCACCTTGTCGCTCGTTGCCGCCAAGGCGGTGTGCTTCCACCTGGCCGCGACCCCGCCGTTCCGCGCCGTTCAGGAGCGCACCCTGCATACGGCCGCCCTCCTCGCGGCTGAACTGGACAGCCGGGGCTACCGGCCGGTGAGCGGGGGAACCGACAACCACATGGTGCTCGCGGACCTGCGGGGCAAGGGGCTCAAGGGCGACCAAGCCGAGGCGGCGCTCGAGGCCGCCGGGATCCTCTGCAACCGCAACGTCATCCCCTTCGATCCGGAATCCACCCTGGTGACGAGCGGACTGCGCTTCGGGACTCCGGGCATTTCCTCGCGAGGCATGGGACCGGAGGAAGTGAAACAGATTGCGGGCTGGATCGACCGGATTCTCTCCAAACCCGATGATCCGTCCATCCAGAAAAACGTGGCCGCGATGGTCGCGGATCTCTGCCGCCGCTTTCCCTTGCGCGACCGTCTGGAGGGCTGACCGTGGCCGGCGATCGTTTCGAGGACGTCCAGAAAGCCAT
>JAUQXK010000099.1 GCA_030834695.1 Desulfobacterales bacterium | reverse complement strand
GTGGCTGAAGGTCGGCAAGGACTACTCTCCGGTCACCCGGTTCATCTCCGGTCAGGTCTTCAACGAAGACGCCGGTCTTCTGGGCGCAGGCAACTTCTACGGCCGCCGTCCCGGCGGGCTGACCCTCGGAATCGGCGGGTTTGAACTCGCCCTGCTCACCAACGCGCTGAACACCAGCGCTTATGCAGGCGCCCCCGCCTGGCCGACCACCGGCGATGTTGACAACAACTTCCCGAAAATCGAAGCAGCCTGGATGCTGAAGTTCGGTTCCTTCGACATCCGCCCCTTCGGCGGCTTCCAGTACTTCAAGATCGCCTCGACCGACGCCAGCGAAACTGCCGGAACCCTGACCGACGACGTCGACATTTACTCCTACGTGGTTGGCCTCGACAGCATGCTCAACCTCGGCGCCTTCTACATCGGCGCCCAGGGTGCCTACGGCATCAACTGGACCAATGCCAACTGGTCGAACTCCCTCATCGGCGGGACCGCCGGAAGCTTGGCCGTCTTTGACCCCACCGACGACGTGAAGGACACCGAGAGCTGGAGCGCCATGCTGGTCGCCGGCCTGAAGTTCACCCCGACCCTGAAGTTCGAGGTCGGTGCGGGCTACCGCAGCGACGATCCGGATGTTTCCGGTGTCGATGCTGACGAGATGTGGTCGGTGTACGGCCAGGCCGTCATCACCCTGGCCCCGGGCGTGTACCTGATCCCGGAAGCCGGCTACATCGACAATATGGACAACTTCGCCGGCGACGACGAAGGCTATTCCTGGTATGCCGGCGCCAAGTGGCAGATCGATTTCTGATCTGACGTCTTGACGCGTTCAACACCTGCCTGATTCTCCCGAAAAAAACCCGGAGCCAAAAGCTCCGGGTTTTTTTTATGCATTAGAAGTTTTTCTTTATTTTTTCTTGTGGGAGCGGCGTTCCCGCCGCGATGTTTTCCTGGGATTTATTAAGCGTCCCGAAAAAGTGCTGTCATGCCGGACTCGATCCGGCATCCAGAAAGCCGCTGGATTCAGGCTTCCGCCGGAAGGACAAAGCGGTTAACTTGATGTCTTGAGAAGTTGTTGCTTGCAGAAGTGATCAATCACCGAACTTCAACGGCCATTTCCTTGATGAATGCAGTACCCGCAAAACCTGGAGGGTGTTGTCCTTGACTCGGTAAGGCAGGATAAAGGGCGTGCCGCCCATGATCAGCTCGCGCGTCACAGGTACACGACCGACTCTGCCGGCGGCGGGGTGTTCAGCCAGAAGCTTGGCCGCTTCCAACTACGTCTAACTATTTTTCGAGCTGCTCATGGATTATCTAACGCAATAAAATCCGCTGCCTCTTCGAGGTCGGATAGAGATAGGAAACCCACCTAATCTTCATCCACACCCCATTTTGGCGAGGCAGCGGCCTCTGGGTTTTTCAATGGTCAGATGAATGCCGGAGCGGGAGAGAGATCCGGCGTTCATTTGAACTCCAACGCAACCACCGTGCATTTGGGCGAGGTGGTGATGATCCGCCCCTCGTCCAGAATGACGGCGGCCACGAGTTCGTCGGCACCGTCGTTGTCGAAGTCGCCGATGGCAAAATCCCGGATGCAGCCGGTGATCTTGCGCGTCTTCCACTCCGCCGCCAGCCCCAGTCCGTCCCAGAAGAACGACATGATCTGGGATCCGTCGAAGCTCCTGAATCTTTCAAGGTGCCCCCCGGCGACGTCGTGGTTCTTGACGGCGATAATTTTAATCTTGCCGTCTTTGTCCTGCTTCATGGGGATGAGGCGCATGGGGAGATAAATCGGGTTTTCCACATCGCCCTGATCGGTGCGGTCCCCCCCGTAAAACAGAGTGCTGCCGCCGTATTTTTCAGCGCTTTTCCATTCCTCCTTGCCGGACGGCTCGAACACCCGGATGCGGTCATCGCGGTCGTAGGCAACGACGGTTTCCTTGCGCCCGTCCATGACGTCGGCAATGGCCAGGCCCAGCACGTTCAGCGACACCCCGACATTGACGGGTGTTTCGGGCTCATATCGGCCGCTGCGCCAGAGCATTTCGTAGATGCGGGTGCTGTGAGGGCTGCCCATGCGGGATTCCTGGCCTAAAAGGACCTTGCCCCGGTCGGGCAGACTGGATACCCGGAAATACCAGGGGGCATTGTCCACGATCCGCTGGTAAGTCTTGCCGTCATGCTCCAGGACGAAAGAGCTCAAGCCCTTGCGGGTCGGGGTCATACTGGTGACGAATATCTCCGGTATGCCGTTGCCGTTGATGTCGGCGACATCGACGCCGATGTTGTAGCCCTGCCCCCCTTCGGTATATTCGAACACCTGGAAGAAGCGGTCCTGGTCCTTGCGAAAAATCAAGACGCTTTGCGGCGTGAGGAGCACGGTCTCGATCTTCCCGTCCTTGTCCACGTCCCCCAGGGCGATTCCGTTGAAAAGGTGCTTCATGCCGGCGCTTCGCCAGAACTGCGGCGACAGCTCCCGTCCGCCCGTGCCCTCCTCCGTGACAAAAGGCGAGCCCGGACCGCCCTCGGCACCCAGTCCGCCCCCCTGCTTGAACATCTTCTCGGGATGGGTGTGAGTGTCCGGCGGCTTGGGCTGGGACGCCTGTGCCGCGGCCGGGGCCTTGGCGACGGCTCCACGGCCGAACATCTTGTCGTTGATTTCAGACGCCATCTGGTTGACGCGGGTCACGATGCCGCCGGCATCCTCGCTTTGCTCGAAAAAGTTCATGGTCGGCCTGGTCCCGGTGACGTCGACCATCTTGGAGTCCACGCTGATGCTGTTTCCCAGCACCGTCAGGCTTCCGAAGAGGATGAAATCGACGTCCAACCGTTTGCCGAGGTCGCGGGCGTTGGATTCGGTCACCGCGCCGCCGGCGGCGCCGAGCGCTTTTTCGACCTGCTGTCGGCTGAGGACATTGGTTTCGTTTTCCTTGTAAAGCCGTGAAGCGAGCATGTCGTAAATGCCGTCCCGCAGGAAGCTCATGTCCTTTTCGGCGTTGACTTTGAAGGGGACGATGGCGACGGTTTTCGCAGCCGAAAAAACTGTGGTTGGCAGAATGATCAGCAGGGTCCCTAAAATAGCGGTATAAAACCTATTCATGTGATCTCCAAGCAAGTGTTAAGTTTTAAGTTTTAAGTTTTAAGTCAAACAAAACGAAGCCATCCTCCGCTTAACACGTAACACTTAAAACTTAAAACGACCCACCCAAAGCTTCAAAAAAAGCATGGAAAACGTTTTACTGATTCAATTTCTGGCGAAGGAGTTCATTGACCGTCTTCGGATTGGCCTGGCCGCGCGTGGCCTTCATGACTTCGCCGACGAAAAATCCCATGAGCTTGGTCTTGCCGCCGCGGTAGGCCGCGACCTCTTCGGGGTTGCGCTCCAGGACGTCCTGGACGACGGCTTCTATGGCGCCCGTGTCGTTGATTTGAGACAGGCCTTTCTCGGCGACAATGGCGGCGGGGGGCTTTCCGGACGCGGCCATTTCATCGAAAACGGTTTTGGCGATCTTGGCGCTGATGGAGCCGCCGTCGACCAGTTTGAGCAGGCCGGCCAGTGCCGAGGCGGCAACCGGCGACCGGTCGATGGCAATGCCCTGGACATTCAGCAGCCCGAGCAAAGGCCCCATGATCCAATTGCTGACCGGTTTGGGCTGGGGGAAGCCCGCAAGGCAGCTCTCGAAGTAGTCGGCCAGATCGCGGTCCGCAGTCAGCACCCCGGCGTCGTAGGCCGGCAGGCCGTATTGCTCTACGAATCGGGTGCGCCGGGCATCCGGAAGCTCCGGAAGGGCTTGCCGCAGGCGTTCGATCCACTCCGCGTCGATCACCAGGGGAAGCAGGTCCGGGTCCGGGAAATAACGATAGTCGTGGGCTTCTTCCTTGCCGCGCATGGAGAAGGTCTGATTGCGGGAGGAATCCCACAGACGGGTTTCCTGGACGATCGTTCCGCCATCCATGAGGACGTCCTTCTGGCGGCTGATTTCGTATTCGATCGCCTTCTCGACAAAGCGGAAGGAGTTCAGGTTCTTCAGCTCGGTTCGGGTGCCGAGTTCGATGGAGCCTTTGGGACGGATGGATACATTGGCGTCGCAGCGGAAGCTGCCTTCCTCGAGGTTCCCGTCGCAGATGTCGAGATAGCGCACGATGGCGCGAAGCTTTCTCAGGTAGGCTCCGGCCGCCGCCGGCGATTCGATATCCGGCTCGCTGACGATTTCGATCAGCGGCACACCGGTCCGGTTCAGATCGACCCGGCTGACCGGCCGGTGCGGGTCGTGGGAGAGCTTACCGGCGTCCTCCTCCATGTGAATCCGCCGGATGCGCACGCCCTGGCTTTGGCCGTCGACCTCGATGTCGATTCGGCCATTCTCGGCGACGGGCAATTCATACTGGGAGATTTGGTAACCCTTGGGCAGGTCGGGATAGAAATAGTTTTTGCGCGCGAAACGGCTTTCAGGTGCGACGGTGCACCCGGTGGCCAGCGCCATGCACAACGTGAAGTCCACGACCGTGCGGTTGAGAACCGGCAGGACCCCCGGCAGGCCCAGGCACACCGGGCAGGTCTGGGTGTTGGGCTCCGCGCCGAACCGGGTCGAACATCCGCAGAAAATTTTGGTATGGGTCTTGAGCTGGGCGTGCACTTCAAGACCGATGACAGGTTCGAATTCCATTCATTCTCCGAACTACTCTCGCCGCCTGTCGTTTTATGTGGGAGAGGCCTTCAGCCGTGATCATCGCGGCTGGAAAGCCGCTCCCACAAAACTGAAATTACATTACCATTTGGACGGCTTAGCGCGTTTTTCAGGTTACACGAAACCTTATCAGATTACCTTTTCTTTTCGGCTTTCCTTATCTAGCCGGATAAGATGGTGCTGTCAACAGCCCTCTACAAAACCTAATCGTTCATGTCGAACGGCTCGAACGGCTCGGAGGGCGCATACCAATTGAAGAAATGGTTCATGATGAACTTGACCGTCCGCTTGTTGATGTGAAAATTTTCGCGGCCGTCGGCAAAATAGGTCCGGCCGGTCAGAGGCTGGTAGATGGCCGCCATTTCATAAGCCGGAAAATAAAACGTGTTGTCGTGGCGGGAGACGAATTCATCGGCCGCCGCCCGCAGAGTGCTTTTGGAGTTGCAACTGGCGCTGATGACATCCAGATCGCGCCGGAACGTCGCCCACAGATTCACCGGGGAAACGGTGACCAGGATGCGGCAGCCGGGATTGTGCCGGGCCATGATGGCATGTATGCGTTCGAGGTTGTCCAGGTTTTCGGCATGCCGGCTCACGCGGAATTCGTAGTCGCACATGTCGCCGTCCTCGTTTACGTAAGGGCCCGCCGGCAGGCTGATGACCGATCCGTCCCGGCGGTCTTGCCACACCTCGGTCAGCCCCAGCGTAAGGATCAGAAGCTCGGCGCTCTGCAGGGCGCGCCGGGAGTGTTCGCGGTGGCGCGCGAAATCGGTTTCGGCTTCCGTCCGGTCGCCATACAGGATGACCCGCCGGTAGGGGTCCTGAATCCGGCCGGATCGCGGAGCCTGCCACCAGCGTTGACGCGGTTTCCAGGTTTCGAAGGTGTACTCGAAGATCTGCCGCATGCAGAAGGTATTGTACACCCGTTCCCAGGCCGCGCTGGCGTGAACGGCGGCCGGGTGGTGGGCCTCCTCGGCGATGTACGTGAACCCCCGTTGCTGCAGGCGGCGTTTGATCTCGCGTGCGAAGCAGGAGCCCATGGAGGCGATGCGGGTTGCGCGCGTGATGTGAAACCCCTTTTGCGGCGGCGCGGGAAAGCTCCCATCGGCCGGCGGGTTGTCGTAAGAGCCCGGCCAGACCTGCCAGCTCTCGAAGCGATGAATGGGGTGAACGTCTGAACGAGCCATCAATCTTCCTCTCCCCCTTTGTCAAAGGGGGTGGGGGGATTTCGGATTGCCCCATGCCAAGAGGGCTCTTTCTTATACCAGATCGACGGCAGCAGTGAAAGGCTTGGGGTTGCTCAGGTTCAGTGGTTCACCGGGATACGGTTTAATGATTTAACCGCACCTCATGCGATTCCAGCCGTGAACCGAGAACCAACCCTACCGTGAATCTGAGTGAAGCGGGATTCCTTGACAACTCCCATTGAATCTCACTATAAAATCAAATCAAAGGCGCTTTTTCTAAGCGCCTTTGATTTGGGAGGGGTATGGCTCGGAATTCGACCTACAACATCCTGATGTATTCCCACGACACTTACGGCCTGGGGCACATCCGTCGCAGCATGGCGATTGCCTCGCATCTTCTCGAGCCGCGGGTGAATATCCTTATTCTGACCGGTTCACCCATCGCCGGCCGGTTCGCATTTCCCGAGCAGATCGACTTCGTACGCATCCCGGGAATGATCAAGCGCACCAACGAGGAATACCTGCCGTTGTCGATCAAGATCAACGCCCGCCATGCCCTGGACATCCGCAAGAACATCATCACCGCTACCGTGAAGACCTTCCAGCCCCAGCTTTTCATCGTCGACAAGGAACCCTTGGGGTTGAAGCGCGAAGTGCTGCCGGCCCTGCAGTGGCTGCGCCGTTCGCTGCCCTGCACCCGGACGATCCTGGGGCTGCGGGACATCATGGACGACGCCCGGACGACCCGACAAGAATGGCAGGAGAAAGGCGTCTACCAGATCCTGGAGGAGCTTTACAGCGAGATCTGGATCTACGGCAACCGCGACCTATACGACCCCATCCGCGAATACGGTATTTCGGATGCGGTGAGCCGCAAAATCCATTTCACCGGATACATTCCGCGCAAAGTGCCCTCGCCCGAGGGGGTCCAGAGCATCCGCAAGGAACACGGGCTCCAGGAGAACGACAAACTCGTGGTGGTCACCACCGGCGGCGGCGGAGACGGTTTCACCGTGATGGACACCTACCTCCGGATGCTTGAGTCCGCGCCCGGACCGCAGCCGTTCAAGAGCATCCTGATTACCGGGCCGTTCATGCCGAAGTCGGAACGCAAAAACATCAACAAGCGTTCGCGCAAACTCGGCGTGCGCATGTACCACTTCTACCGGCAGATGGAGAAGATCTTCGCGGCCGCCGATGTGGTCGTCAGCATGGGCGGTTACAACACGCTCTGCGAGATCCTGAGCCAGGGCACCATCAGCCTGGTGATCCCCCGGGAAACGCCGCGCAAGGAGCAGTTGATTCGAGCCCAGACTTTCCAGCGCCAGAACCTGATCGACTACATCGCCTGGGACCGGCTGACCCCCGGTCTGCTGCGCGAAAAACTGATCGAGCTTTTATCGAATCCAGCCGCCCACCGGGATGCCATCAGCGCGTTTGCGCTGACCGGTCTCGAGGCCATGAAGCAGCGCCTGCAGGACTTCCGGTGTCACAAACCATGAAGGCCGCCGGCCGGCCGGTGCTGGGCATGGTGCTCAAGGGGTATCCCCGCATCTCCGAAACCTTTATCTCCAACGAAATTCTTCTGCTCGAAGCGCTGGGCATTCCGGTGCATATCTTTTCCATGCGCCGCGGGCGGGAGCGCTTCACGCACGAGAGCGTGGCCCGCATCCGGGCCGGCGTGGACTACCTGCCGGAGACGTTTCTGCGGCATGCCCACCGGCTGCTATACCACAATCTTTGTCTGGCCATACGTCGTCCGCGGCGCTACGCGGCCGGATGGGCGCTCGCCCGCCGGCGCTTTCAGCGCACCCGCAACCCGGCATCCCTGCGCCACTTCCTGCAGGCCGGCTATCTCGTGAACCGGTGTCTGCCCGGGCGGGGGGTGGTGCATCTGCATGCTCATTTCGCACACTCGCCGACCTCGGTGGCGCTTTATGCGTCCGAGCTGAGCGGGCTTCCCTTCAGTTTTACCGCCCATGCCAAGGACATCTACACGTCGGAGGCCGCCCAACTGCGGGAGAAGATCGCTCGATCCCGCTTCGTGGTGACCTGCACCGGCTACAACCGCCGGCATTTGCTCAAGCTCGCCGACGGCCTGCCGACTCCCATCCACCGGATCTACCATGGAATCGACACGGCCCTTTTCGCAAACGGCAGCGGCAGCCGGTCGACGCCATCCCCGCCCTACCGGCTGCTGACCGTGGCGCGCCTGATACAGAAGAAGGGGATCCCCACCGTCCTGCGGGCCGTAAAGCAGTTGCATGAACGCGGCGTTCGGCTGACGTACACGCTGATCGGCGACGGGCAGGATCGCGAGCAGATCCTCGGCTGCGCCAGACAACTGGGTCTGGAGGCGGTGTTCCGATGGCTGGGAACCCAGCCGCATCACGTGGTGCTGGAGCACTACCGCCGGGCGGACCTTTTCGTCCTCGGCTGCGAGGTGGCCGACGACGGAGACCGGGACGGCATTCCCAACGTGCTCTTCGAGAGCATGGCCATGGGGATTCCGGTGGTAGCAACCGGCGTGTCGGCCATCCCGGAGCTCGTGGAATCGGGCCAGACCGGTCTGCTCGTTCCCCCCCGGCAGCCGGAAGCGCTGGCCGCGGCAATGCTCACGATGCTGACGGATGCCGGGTTGCGGCGGCGGGTGATCCCCGCCGCCCGTACGCGCGTGCTGAATGATTTCGACCACCATGCCCTGGTGGGCTCGCTGGCGGACCTTTATCGGAAGGCTTTGAGCGAGTCGATATCAAAATCCCCGTAGCCCCTTTGGGTCACAGGGGGGGATGGGCAGCAATCGCCCGGCCGTCATGGCCCGTCTTAAGCTCCGCCGGTGCCCACCGCGAAGCCCTTCGGGGTGAGGCCGGTGGCGGAAGGGGTGCCGGCAATTTTTGCGAGGTAAGTATCGCCGAGATCGGTGATGTGCTCATCGACGTTGTCGAAGTAGTTGTAGTGGATCTGCTCCTCGTCGATGATGGTTTCGAACAGCTTCATGCTGATGCTGTCCCCGTTTTCGCGGCAGACCGCGGTAAACTGGTTGTAGACGTCGATGGTGTTGTCCTCCAGCTTGGCATCGAACGAAAACATGGCTTCAACCTTCTGGCCCTTCTGGACCTTGGCGCCGTGCTCGCTGACCGGCTCCCCGCCCAGCTCCTTGATG
Source organism: Desulfobacterales bacterium (assembly GCA_030834695.1). GTDB lineage: Bacteria > Desulfobacterota > Desulfobacteria > Desulfobacterales > SpSt-501 > SpSt-501. Next base: position 5,122 of record JAUQXK010000099.1, on the reverse strand, counting down.
CGTTCGGCGAACATCTCGGCATGCCGCATCTCGTCGATCGCGATCAGTTTCACCTTGCCGGCCAGCTCGCCATAGTCCTTATCGTCCAGATTGTAGTGCTGGTTCATATACTGGTGAATGGCGTGCAGCTCCATCGCGCGGGCTTGGTTGAGCACCTCGATGACCTTCTTCTTGCGTTCTTCCCGGGGTTTTTGAGCCATTGAAACCTCCTTGCGGAATGGGTTGAAAAAGGGGCCTCTCTCACGTCGTTTCCGGAATTCAATACATTGTACGGGCTTTTGTCAAGCCGTCTCTTGCGCACTGCCGTCTCTTGCGCACCCGATACCGAACCCTATGGTTCTCCCGGATATCAGGTCGAATCCCGCGGCGGGCTCATTTTTTCAATCCAGCGGTAGAGCGGCTCACGCCAGCGATAGGCCAGCAAGACCAGCGCCAGGCAGGCCGCGGCGACGACCGCCACCAGAAAATAATTCTGGTCGTAGAGCGATGCGCCCTGAAGGCTGAGAACGAGGGTCCCCGGCATGCGTCCGATGCAGGCCTGAACGGCAAAGACCTTGAGCGGCAGCGTGGTCAGGCCCAGGGCCAGGCTGAGGTAATCCTTGGGAAACCCCGGGATGACAAACATCAAAAAGACGGCGATGACCCCCTGTCGGTTGATCAGGCGGTCGATGCGCTTGAATTTTTCCTCCGGAATGAACCGTCGGACCAAACGCTCGCCGAAAAACCGCCCGATGCCGAAGTTGATCAGCGAGCCGATGCCGAGCCCGATGCTGGAATAAAGAAACCCCGGCAGCGCTCCGAACAGGTATCCCCCGATGAAACCCGTGGCCTCCCCGGGAACCGGTGCGGCGAGGACCTGGGCCACCTGAACGCCGATGAACACGAAAGGCGCCGCCCATCCGTAAGACGCGACGGTCGACCGAATCCACTCGCGGTCCGTTATGAGCGCCAACCATCGCCGCGCCTCCGCCCAGACCGGCGGCGAGAGCAATAGAAGCCCTATCAGCAGAGCCAACCCAACCACGATTAAAAGAAATATCGTTTTCCTGCCCATGGGTTTCGGCACCGATGGCGTTCCGGTAGTCCACCCGGATTGGATCGCCGGGTTCCGGGCGTTGCGTTCATCGTTTGCGAATGGAGGTCCGCTTCCACTCGCGGGTTTTGTACTCTTCAACGGTGTTCGGGTCGAAGCTGTTTTCATCGGTGTAGAACACGTCGCCCTGATTGTTCACCCAACGATAGCGGTAGCGCGAGGTGTCCAGCTCGGTCTGACCGTTGAACGGGTTAGTGTACTCTTCCTGCCCGGCGATGAACAGCCACTGTTCGTGGCGCAACTCGGCATGCGTACGCCGACGGTTTTCGACGATCTGGTTGGCCACATTGGCGATGTAGCGCTGGGTTTCAAGAGCCGCCTTGGCACGCTCGCCGGACGCCCGGGCGACGGCCGCGGCCCATTGCGGGTTCATCTGCCGGGATGATCGAATGCTGTCCAGGACCGGCTTCCAGTCGTCGAAGCGGGCTGCCGGCGCCCGGAACAAGACGGTGTCGTCGTTGGACCACATGAAGGCACTGCCGCGGGCGTCCGCGATGGTGGTGGTCAGGACTTCACGGTAATGTTCGCCGGCGTCCCGATATTCGACCGCCAGGGCCAGGGTTTCAAAACGCGTGGGAGCCAACCCCATTTTCTGCAGGTTCCGGTTGACCGGTTCGGCCCGGCGTGCGTAAGCCGCCGCCACCTCCGGGATCGGATCCTCGGCGATGATTTTGACTTCCGCCGCCCGAGGCCGCGCCGCCTGGAACAGCTCGATCAGGAACTGCCGGGCACCAAGAATCGGGCGCACCGGCATGCCCTGGTAATACATGCCGGGGCGGAAAGCCCCCCAGCCGGTGGGAGCCTGGCTGAGGTCGGCGTAGTTCCAGGCCGGTGCCCAGCGCAGCATGACGCTGCCCCCGGCATCCGTCTTGACGGAGAGATCGCACTTGGGGGTGATGGTATTCCCCGGCCCGTTCATCTGCAGCGGGTTTACGTTGAAGACCCCGCCCTCGACGCTCCACCCCTTGGGAAGCAAAAAGGAGAAAGCCCGCTCCTTCGGCTCCCAGGTCCGCTGCATCAGCAGCGCGACGGAGCGCGGTTCAGAGCTGCCGAACGCCTCCGAAGCGAAGAGCATCAGCAGGATCAGTAGAGCGGGCTTCGGGAATCTCAGCACGGGAACCTCCGATTTCGCGATGAAAGTCATAGAACGGTTAGGATCGGAAGATTGATCCGTATCACCTTAGCACAGCCGGTGACGCGCCTCAACGCCGCGAGAAAAAGCCGCGAGAAGAAGTTGGATGCGCCGGCTGCCGCAACGGGGCTGGCACGAAGGGATTTATGCTTTACCATTGTCGCGGGTCAAACATCGCCATCATCTGAGTACGAAGTTCGGAGGGTTCATCTGGAATCGACCGGTGGACGGAGCGCTGCGCGGGCTGCGGCTGGCCGTCGGCGCCTGGAGGGGGCGGCGGCCCTGATTTGAGTTGACACGATCAGAGCGTATTTCTATAGTTCGCCGCCCATCGAGATTCCATCCGGGTACGCTTTAAAGCGCAGCGCGATGAAACATCCGGGCGTATCCCTCGTAGGCAATAGGGATCGGGGGGCGAAATCGACTTCATCGGCGTCAAACGGAGGTCGCATGCGGATTCTCTCGCTTTATTTCGGACACGATGCCAACTTGACCCTGCTCGAAGACGGCGCGGTGGTAGCGCTCCTGGAAAAAGAGCGCCTGACGCGCACCAAGCACGACCAGGGCCCCATGGACCTCGATGCCATTCTGGAGGAATACGGCTGGACGCCAGAGAGCATTGAGATCGTGGCGATCAACCCTTATCTAAGACCGGCCCGGGACGGCAAGCCGTTTCAATGGGTCCTGGAAGGTGAGACTTACGACCAGCGGTCGGACTACAAACAGGACGGCTGGACCGGCCCGCCGGAGGGGCGCATGAGCCGCCACCGCATCCGGCTTCTCGGTCGATGGTACGACGGCTGCGCCGTGGATCATCACCTGGCGCACGTCGCCGGAGCGCTGTTCACATCGCCCTTCGAGGAAGCGGGTGTCCTCACGGCCGACGGCAGCGGCGACCTGAGAGCCTGCGCCCTGGCCTGGGGCTCTCGAAACCGCATTCAGGCGATCGAATACGGTTGGGGTTTCGAAAATAAAAAAATGCAGCTCAACATCGGCGCCGCCTGGGCCTCGATCGGCGAGTACAACTTCGGCATGAAGCGCCTGGAGGGCGCCGGAAAGCTCATGGGGTTGGCGAGCTACGGCACCCCGCAGGATGAGATCGTAGCTGCGCTGAAAGAGCAGATGCTCTATTACCCCTATGCGCCCTTTCAGACGTACAAGTTCGGGATGGGCGACGAGCTGGCACTCGACCCGCAGGACCGCTTCGCCCAGAACGTCTGCGCGTCGTTGGAGAAGCTCACGACCGATCTCTACCTGGAGGCGGCGCAACGCATGAAATCCTGGCAGCCGGTGGATCGGCTGGTGCTGACCGGCGGCTGCTCCATGAACTGCATCGCCAACACGGCCGTTCACCGGAGCGGTCTTTTCGCGGACACCTGGGTGCCGGCCCAACCGCACGACGGGGGTCTGAGCCTCGGCCAGGCGCTCTTCGTCTGGCATCATGTCCTGGGAAACCCGCGCGCTCCCCAGGCGCTGGCGCCCTATCTCGGAACCGATGCGGGCGAAGTGAACCCGCGGGTGATCCCGGACATCGTCCGGTTCCTTGAAGCAGGCAAAAGCGTCGGGCTGTGCTATGGCCGGGCGGAGTCCGGTCCGCGCGCGCTGGGCCACCGCAGCATCCTGCTCGACCCGCGCATCCCCGACGGCAAGGACCGCCTGAACCGGGAAGTCAAGCACCGCGAATGGTACCGCCCCTACGCGCCCATGGTCCTGGGCGACTGGGGGGTGCCGAGCAAGTACATGTCCTACATCATCCCCACCAACGCCGCAGAGGTGCCGGCCGTGACGCACATCGACGGCACCACCCGGCCTCAGATCGTGGACGACGGCGACGACCCGTTCGTCGTCGGGCTGCTCAAGGCCTGGCGCGAAAAGACCGGCTGCGGCCTGCTCCTCAATACCTCGTTCAACTGCCAGGAGCCCCTGGTCAACACCGTGGACGAGGCCCGCGCCACCTGGAAGCGCACCGGCCTGGACGTGCTGGTGACGCCAAAGGGGATCGAAGTGAAAGACGGCTTGAAACTTAAGGCTTGAAAGAGGGTTCAGAAAAACGCGACGGCTTCGCCGCAAGCTCAAATTCAAGGCGCGCAAATGTTGTGCTGCGAGGCGTACTTTTCGTACGCCGCAGCAGAAGCAACAAGCAGCGCAACGCAGAAGTTGAGTTTGCGGCGAAGCCGTCAGTAGCGGCGGGTGAGGGTGCCCGAGACCCGCGGCGACAGCCGTTTAGAGCATTCCGGGCACCAGCGGTGGTGGTCTTTCACGTCCGGGTGGTGGTCGACGGCGCGCTCGTGAGCGACCTCCAGGAATTTCGGAGTGGCAAAGCGCCTGCCGCAGCCCTCACAAGTGGCCAGGGGGTGACGACCGATCACCTCGTCGCGTATCGAGATGGTTCGAACGCTCTCATCGTCCGTGATCCGGATGACATGGGTTGGGCAGATGTTTGCGCAGGTGCCGCAGCCGATGCAGCGGCCCTCCACCGGCTCGATCAGACGCTGGCCGTCGCGCTTGCCCAGTTTGAGGGCGCGGGCGCCACCCACTTCCTTGCAAACCCGCTCGCACAGCAGACAGCGAATGCATCCGTCGGGCGCCGAGTCGGTCCGGATACGGAATTCCTGGGCCAGGTGAATCAGCCGCTCTGATTGAGGGGCCTGTTTCAACAGCGCCCGCATGGCTTTCTCGCGGGCGGCCTGGATGGCCACGCTCTCGGTTTGCACGACCAGGCCGGGGTGGGCCTTGAGCAAACAGGCCCGTTTGAGCTCGGGCAGCTTGCCGGGGGTTGCGATTTCCACGGTGCACAAGCGGCAGACCCCGACCGCCTTGTGCAGAGCCGGATGAAAGCAGACCGCGGGGAGGCGGACGCCTGCGACCTGCAAAGCCTTCAGAAGATTTTCACCCTC
>JAUQXK010000098.1 GCA_030834695.1 Desulfobacterales bacterium | reverse complement strand
CCTTGCGGTCGCAGGACTGCTTGGCCCCGGTCAAGCGCAGGTCCTCCCTCAGCACCTCCAGCAGAACGGTTTCCGCATCGACGATCAGCTCACGATAGGTTCCGTTTACGCGCAGTCGAATCTTCTTCATTCAGTCCTCTCTTAGCCTTTCAACTGAAGCCCAGCAATCGTTCACTTCGTTTTCTCGTCAATGGGAACTCGGAAAGCGGCACGAGTCGGTGCGTTGGCAGGTCAATCGGGCTGCATGAAAGGATAGCGATAGTCGGTTGCCGGAACGAAGGTTTCCTTGATCGTGCGCGGGCTGACCCAGCGCAGCAGGTTGAGCAGGGTGCCGGCCTTGTCGTTGGTCCCCGAGGCCCGGCTGCCGCCGAAGGGTTGCTGGCCGATCATGGCGCCGGTGGGCTTGTCGTTGATGTAGAAATTGCCGGCGGCGTTCACCAGGATGCGCTTGGCGACGACGATGGCCTGTCGTTCGCGGGCGAAGATGGAGCCGGTCAAGGCGTAGGGCGAGGTCTGGTCGCAGATCTGCAGGGTTTCCTCGTAGCGGTCGTCATCATAGAGGAACACGGTCAGCACCGGGCCGAAGATCTCTTCCGCCATCGTCTTGAAATCGGGTTTTTCGGTTACGATGATCGTCGGGTGGATGAAATAGCCGATGCGGTCGTCATAGCTGCCTCCGGCGACGATCTCGGCGTCGGGCGCTTTGCGCGCGAACTCGATGTAGCCGACAATCTTGTCGAAGGCGGCCCTGTCGATGACGGCATTGACGAAATTGGAAAAGTCTTCCGGCGGGCCCACACGGATCGAGCCGATCATCTCCAACAGCAGATCCTTGAGGGACGTCCACATCGATTTGGGGATGTAGGCCCGAGAGGCGGCCGAGCATTTCTGCCCCTGATACTCGAAGGCGCCGCGCACCATGGCGACGGCAACGGCTTGAGCGTCGGCGGACGGGTGGACGAAGATGAAGTCCTTGCCGCCGGTTTCGCCCACCAGCCGGGGATAGGTGCGGTAGCCTTCGATATGGGTGCCGACTGTTTTCCAGATTTCTCGAAACACCTCGGTGGACCCGGTGAAATGCACGCCGGCCAGTTCGGGATGTTTCAACAGCACCGGGCCTATCTGGCTGGCGGGGCCTGGTAGAAAATTGATGACGCCGTCGGGCAACCCGGCTTCATGAAAAATCCGCATCAGGTGATAAGATGAGTAGACCGCCGAGGAGGACGGTTTCCAGATCACGGCATTGCCGAGCAGGGCGGGAGCGGCGGTGAGGTTGACGCCGAGGGCGGTGAAATTGAAGGGCGAAATCGCAAAGACGAACCCTTCCAACGGCCGGTATTCCATCTGGTTCCAGACGCCCGCGGAGGAGATGGGCTGCAGGCCGAACAAACGGGCGGCATTCCAGCAGTAGAACCGCAGGAAATCGGCGCTTTCGCAGGCGGCGTCGATCTCGGCCTGATAGACGTTTTTTCCCTGGCCCAGCATGGTGGCGGCATTGATCCGCATGCGGTGAGGTCCCGCGATCAGATCGGCGGCCTTCAGGAAGATCGCCAGACGGTCCGCCCAGGCCATGGCGGCCCAGGTTTTGGACGCCTTGCGGGCGGCCCCGACGGCCATGGCGGCTTCCTCCGGGCCGGCCGTATGGTAGACAGCCAGGCGGTGGCGGTGGTCGTGGGGAACGAGGCAGGCGGCCGTGCGGCCGGTTCGCACCTCGCGGCCGCCGATGATCAAGGGGATTTCGATTTCCCGGCTTCTGAAATCGCTCAGGGTGGATGATATCCGACTTCGCTCCAGGCTGCCCGAACCGTAAGACAGAGTGGTTTCATTCTGAGGCGGTTCGATGGTGGCGGCGGCGTTCAGCATGGCCATTCCATTTTCCTTGCTTGTGATTATGCGCCGGCCTTCCTGACATGCCGGCGAGCCAACTCCTTTAAGGTAGGGATACCAGCCGGAACTTCAAGCGGCGTCAACTTTTTCGATGCGCACGGCGCAGGCCTTGTATTCCGCTGTGAACGTCGTGGGGTCGAATGCCGGGTTCGTCAGCCAGTTCGCGCAGGTGTCGCGGAAATGAAACGACATCCACACCATGCCCCGAGGGACCCGAGGCGTCACGTTGGCCTTAATGTCGACTTGCCCCCGTCGCGACCGGACCCGGATCCTCTCGCCGTTGCGGATGCTCAGCTCCGACGCATCCTGGGGCGAGATATCGGCGGTCTCTTCGCTCAGAAGATCGTTCAGGCCCTCACACCGGCCGGTTTGGGTGCGGGTGTGGTAGTGCGTCAGACGCCGGCCCGTGCTGAGCACCAGGGGGTAGTCCGCACAGGCCTCCTCGGCCGGAGGCGTCCATTCAATCGGTGTGAAGATCCCGAGGCCGCAGGTGAACTGGCCGTCCTTGTGCAGAAAGCAAGTCCCTTCGTGATTCTCGTCTGGGCAGGGCCACTGCAGACCGTTGCCCTCCAATCGGTGATACTTGATTCCGCAGAGCTGGGGCGCGAGCACCGAGATCTCGTCATCCCAAAGCGCGCGTGCGCTGTTGGAAACCCATGTATGCCCCATGCGCTTGGCCAGTTCCCGGAAGATCCACCAGTTGGGTTTGGCCAGGCCGGGAGGCGGGCTCGCCGTCCGCACGCGGCTGACGCGGCGCTCGCTGTTGGTGAAGGTGCCGTCGTTTTCGCTCCAGGCTGCGGCCGGCAGCACGACGTGGGCAAAGCGCGTGGTCTCGTTGGGGAAGATGTCCTGGACCACCAGGAACTCGGCCGAGCCGAGCTCGTGTTCCACCTTGCGGATGTCCGGTTCGGTGTTGGCCAGGTTTTCGCCGAACACGTAGAAGGCCCGGACCCGGCCCGTGGTCAGCCCCTCCATCATCTGCGGGATCATGAGCCCCGTCGTTTCGGGGAGACTCGCGGTCTGCCAGGCCTTGGCGAATTTCTCCCGGTGGCCCGCGTCCTTCACGCTCTGGTAGCCCGGAAAGACGTTGGGCAGGGCTCCCATGTCGCAGGCCCCCTGGACGTTGTTCTGCCCGCGCAGGGGGTTGACGCCGCCGCACTCGACGCCGAGGTTGCCGAGCAGCATCTGCAAGTTGGCGACGGCCTGCACGTTGTTCTTGCCGCAGGTGTGCTCGGTGATGCCGAGGGTGTAGCAGAGCATCATGGGTTTGACCGATGCGATCCGCCGGGCGGTGTCCCGGATCATTGCGGGGGCGATTCCGCAGATGTCGGCGGCGCGCTCCGGGGGATACGCACGGACGTTCGCCTCGAGCTTGTCGAAGTCGATGGTGCAGGATCCTACGAACTTGCGGTCGTACAGGTCCTCCGCAATCAGGACGTGCATCAACGCGTTGAGGAAGGCGATGTCCGAGCCCACGCGAATGGGCACATGCAGCGTTGCCAGGTCCGCCAGGGCGTGCCGGCGGGGATCCACCACGATGAGCTGCGCGCCATTCAGGACTGCGTTCTTGAGGAAGGTGGCCGCCACGGGATGGGCTTCCACCATATTGGAGCCGATGACCATGAACATCTTGGCCCTGGCGAACTCGTTGAAGGAGTTGGTCATGGCACCCGAGCCGAATGCGGCCGCCAGACCGGCGACCGTCGGAGCATGTCAGGTCCGCGCGCAGTGATCGATGTTGTTGGTCCCGATCACCGCGCGGAAGAGTTTTTGCATGTTGTAGGAGTCCTCGTTGATGCTCCGGGCGCAGCTGACGCCGGCCAGCGCGTCCGGGCCGCTTTCGGCAATGATCTGCTTGAACTTGGAGGCCACCACGCCCAGGGCTTCGTCCCAGGAAGCTTCCCGGAACTCGCCGTTTTCTTTGATCAAGGGGGTTTTGAGCCGTTCCTCCGAGTAGATGAAGTCATAACCGAAGCGGCCTTTCACGCAGAGACGGCCCCGGTTGGGCTCCGCACCCGTCACTCCCGTCACCTTGACGATTTTCCCGTCCTGCACATGGAGCCACTGCTGGCATCCCACGCCGCAGTAGGGGCAGGTGGTCCGGACGCGCTTTTTCTCTTTCCATGGCCGCCAGGTCGTCCGGGCTTTCTGCTCCGACAGGGCGCCGGTGGGGCAAACCTGCACGCACTCACCGCAGAATACGCAGTCGCTGTCTTTGAGCGGCAGGTCCCCGGCGGCGACGATCTTGGCCACTTTTCCGCGGTATCCGAAAGAAATGGCACGATTGACTTGAACCTCGTTGCACGCCTGAACGCATCGGCCGCAGAGGATGCACCTTGAAAAATCGCGAACAATCAGGGGGTTGGCTTCGGTTGGGCGGAAATCCGTGCGACGATCGAAGCGCTTTGCAGACACCTGATACTCGAACGCCAGGTCCTGCAGCTGGCAATCTCCACAGGAAGGACACAGCAGACAGTCGTGTTCGCCGGAGGCCAGGAGCAGCTCCAGGATCACCTTGCGCGCTTGGACCACTCGGGGCGACTCGGTCTGCACCACCATGTTGGCAGCCGCCGGGGTGCTGCAGGACGCCACCAGGGTGCGTGCCCCGGCGACCTCCACCAGGCAGATGCGGCAGGCGCCCGTAGGTGAGGTTCCCCTGAGGTGGCAAAGCGTCGGAATGCGGACGCCGGCAGCCGAGGCCGCTTCCAGGATGGTCTGACCCGGCAGAAAACCGACCGTCCGCTGATTGAGGGTGAACGTGTTCTCGGCCATGCTTTTTTCTCTCCGTGGAGGTTGGAAGTTCTTCGCTCTTTCGATGTACCCTGCCGATGCCGCCGTCCGGCGCAGCAGGCGCGTTTTATCGCTACTGGCTATGTCAAATATGGCATAGATAATCTCCCAAAAAGCCCCGGACCACCGTTCGGCAGGTTCCGGGGCATATCCGAAACACAGAGTGTTGTTCGGGTTCTACCGAATTTTCGCGACGGTTACGAAATGCTCTTGCATGGCGATCCCGCCGCCCGCCGGGTCCCAGAGGTCGAGTCCGCCCTGCATGAAACGGTTGTCCGCCAGTCCCTTGCCGAAAGCCCGGCTCTCCACCGGAAGCCGGTGGCCGAAGCCGTGCACCACGAACACGGCTTCGGGATGGATCAGCGCCGTGACCTTCGCGGCGATGGTTTCGGAGTAGCCGTTGCGGCTGACGGTGACGCGCTCGCCGTCGGCGATCTTGAGCCCGGCCGCGGCCTTGTCGTTGATCCACAGCACGTTTTCCGGCATCTGCTCGAAGAGCATGGGATTGTTAACGGTATGGCCTTGGGTGTGAAGCGCGCAACGTCCGAAAGTTAAGCGGAACTGGCCATCGGGCGGTCGCTTCGGAGATTCATACGGTTTGAGGGACGGCAGCCCCTGTTTTTCGAGTTTGTCGGAAATGATCTCGATTTTACCGCTGGGGGTCGGGATCTTAAAATTGTCCGGCTGGGCGTATTTGGGAGCATCCGTCAGGTCCACAAACCCCTTGGCATTGAAATCCTCCGCCCGGACGCCGGTGTCCTTGAGCTGGTAGTTCCAGATGGCTTCGATGGAGTCGAACGCCAGTTCCTTGATCCCCAGCCGTTTCGCCAGGCCGCACAGGATTTCCCAGTCCGCGCGGGTGTCGAACCGCGGCGGTATGGCCCGCTGCCGGACGAAGAAGTGGGGTTTCAAGCCGTTCTTGCAGGCGAGGATGCTTTCGCGTTCGAGATAGGGGGACAGCGGCAGCACCACGTCCGAGTACCATGCGGTATCCGACCAGGTGAAGCTGACGGACATCAGGAAATCCAGCTTGTCGAATTTTTGCAGGAGGCGGTCCGGGTCGGGAAACCCCATGAGCGGGTCGTGGCGGTAGGCGATGTAAGCCTTGAGCGGATAGGGTTCCGCGGATTCCATGGCATCATAGATGAGGTGGGCCAATCCGGGTCCGCCGTCGAAGTGCTTGTAGCGCCAGCCGACGCCATCAACCCGCTTTTCCGTGGGTTTGGGAACCAGGTCGACGAGCTTCTTCAAACCCTTGCGGCCGACATCGCCGGGTTTGTTCGCAAACGGCAAGCCTCCCTTGGTGCCGATCCCACCGAGCAGGGCATTGATGATGTAAATCGATCGGCTTACGTAAAAAGAGTCCATATAGCGCGAGGTCATCCACCCCGGATGCCAGATGACGGCGGGTCGTGCGGCCGCAAGGTCGCGCACGAAGCGGCGGATCTCTCCGGCGGAAACGCCGGTTTCCGTCTCGGCCCACTCCGGCGTGTACTCGCGCACGAATTCCTCCAGACGACCGATGTCCTTCATCCAACGGGCGGCGAATTCGGCGTCGTAGAGTTTCTGCATGAGCAGTTCATGGATCACCGCCAAATTCAAGGCGTAGTCGCTGCCGGGCCGCACCAGCATGAACCGGTCGGCTTTGGACGCCGAAATCGTGGCGCGGATGTCGATGACCGTGAGTTTGCAGCCGTTGGCCAACGCCTCGCTGAGATTGTTGACTTCCTGAACGTTGATGGCCTCGAAGATATTGCGCGTCTGAAGGATCACGTGTCTGGCGTTTTTCAGATCATAGACCAGATCCTTGCGCCCCAACCCGGCGACGGACATACAGGCGTGCTGCACGTTGCGGGCGCAGGAGCTGTCATGGTTCGTGTAGTTGGGGGAACCGAGGCCTCGGACAAATGCCTGGTGCAGATCCCGGAACGGACCGCCGCGATCGGAAAAAGCGATGCTGTGGGCGCCGTATTTTTGGGTAACGGCCTTCAGTCGCTCCGCCACCTCGTCCAGGGCTTCGTCCCAACCGACCCGGCGCCACTTGCCCTCGCCGCGTTTTCCCTCCCGGATCATGGGCGCCTGAATGCGTTCGTGGTCCCGGATCAGGGCCTTTCCAGCAGCTCCCCGCGGGCAGATCGACCCCTTCATCGCAGCGACGTGGGGGTTGCCCTGCAAAAACTCAACCTCACCGTTTTTCACTTCAGCCATGATGGGGCAGCGCACCGTGCACATGCCGCAGACGCTGTAAATCGCTTGGGTGCTCATTCAATTGCCTCCCTGCAGAAGATAGCCCGTTTCGGATCGGCACCCACGGCAGACAGGGCCGTGGCCGGCCGGATAGGCCTCCCCGCATTCAGGGCAGATGGCGCGGCGATCCGACGGTTTTTTTTGCATAAATTCCGGTTGCACGCGGACATCCTGAACTCCGTAAAGCCGGTCTTGAGCTTGGCGGATCTCCTGAATGAGCAAATCAGTCTTGTCCTTGCGTTTGGGTTTGATTCCATAAAACCAGTAGCGGGTTTCAAGATAGGATTCCAGCGGGGCGGGATTCACGTAGACCCGGACTCCGCGGCCGCTGCGCTTGTCGAACAGCGTAAGCGCGTAGCGGCCGAACGGCACCACCCGCAGCCACCCGTTGCCATAGGTGCACGGCGTCAGCAGTTGCACCGCGTCGGGCAGACATTTCGCGGTTTCACAGATGGCGTCGAACAGCACTCCCGGCGGCATGCGCTTCATGGCGATGTCGACCATCTTGGCGCCGATCACCACCCCGGGAGCGGGGTAGCCGTGGAACTTTTGAGTCAGTTCGAGGAACTCTTCGAATGAATAGAACCGTCCGTGATGATCCCGACACCAGGGTGTCGCGTCACAGCTTAAGCCTTCAGCACAATGGTCTGTTTTGGGCATGCCTCAGAACGGATGCTCAGGAGCCGTATTCTGCATAGCAGCAGGTTTTCTCCCGCGGTGAAAATTTCCATACCAAAAGGGATCTGATGTGTCAATTGTGATATAGCAAGGAAAAATTCGGCAGAGCGGGAAATGCCGCCGGCGGAAAAGGCTCCTGGCGGCGCTGGCGGCGGGTCAGCCGTCCAGATAGGCTGCCATCAGATCCTTGTAGACGGCGTCGGATTCGGTCTCCACGATCTTCAGCAAGCGCTGGAACTGCTTGAGCAGCGTTTCGCCCAGCGGGGTCAGCCGGGAGCCCTGCGGTTCACGGATCAGCAAGGGCTTGCCCAGACGCTCCTCGGTCGCACTCACACGCGCCCAGATCGCCCGGTAGCTCATCTTGAGCTCCAAGGCAGCGGCCTGCAACGAGCCGAGCCGTCGGACGGCTTCTAAAATTCGATAGCGCCCGAGGCCGAAGACCACTTTGCCATTGGCATCTTCAACCCAGATCTTGGACTTGATACGAAACGGCGATTCTTCCCCGGCCATCAGCTTTTCCCCCTTTTATCGAATGCGCTCCGGATCGGCTCCGCATATCGGATAGGGGTGGATTTTATCAGCTTAACGGCCGGCAGACAAGGCTCGCTACGCGGCTGGTTACGCAAACGTGTTCCACGGCGTGCGCACCATCGGGTGGAAACCCTTCTCCTGGGCCAGCACGTCCAAGTGGGCCAGCCCCACCGCCATCGTGTCCAAGTGAGCTGGCGCATCGGTTTCCCGCAGATCGACGCACGGAAGGTAATGAGCGCAATGAGGGCAGATATCGACACGCTCACCGGCGGCATCCGCCGCCTTAAAATACATATGCTGATCGCTGCTGTCCTTTTCGCACGCAGCGCAGAACTGGCGGCGGACATGCCAGTCGTGTCCGCACATGGCGCAATGCAAATAGCGCTGGCCGCCGCCACCGACTAAATATTCAGAAGGGGTGTTCGGCGGTTGCGAAAGGAAGCTGATGAGAGGCATCGAACCGCAGATCGGACAATGGCCGTGGTCCCAGCCGATTTCTGCAGCTCGAGCAGCCAGCGACGGTGCCAGCGATTGAAGCACCGCAGACAACGTCAACTGAACGACGAAGCCGAGGCTCTGACGGTAAAGCTCCGTGACCGGCGCCGCTTCCCGGATGCCGCTGAGGCCGCCTCCGAGATATTCCTCCGCCAGAAGGCTCAGGTCCAGGGCGCCAAGGCGTTGCTCGGTTTCGATGCGGTCGATGGCCGAAACGATCGCCGGAAACCGGGATTTCACCGCCGGTGCGAGCGCGGTGAAGGCGTAATCCAGCGCCTGCTTGAGGAAGCTGAAGGAGATTCCGCATAAAACGGGCACTCCTTCGGAAAGCCGTGTGCCGATGGAATCGAGCGGCAGTGGACCCAGCTGGTTATTGAGATCTTCGGCCAAACGGGCTTTTTCGATGAACAGGGCGGCAAACGGCTTGACGATACCTTCCAGTTGAGGCCGTTTTGCCAAAATTCCAGCGCTCAGACTTTGAATTTCCCTTTCGACATTCGCAGCGACCGGATTCGTCGGCATCGCCTTGGTGCTCCAGAGAGTAGGTCTCAGCCGTTCCGGAACACCTTAAAAGCGGCGCCCCGGAACGACAGGTTGTAAGAGAAGGCCCGATCACCCGGCTTGAAACCGACCTGAGTCCAACGTGCCTTGTCCCGGTTAAAGGTTCAGAAGCGCTTCCACGCCCCGGCGCAGCGGCCGGCCCAGACGCGCCAGGAACAGCTTGCGGTCAATATCCTGGTCTTTTTGAGCCACGCTGTGCTTGTGGTAGTTCTGCGGTTCGTCGATGAGCAGGTAGATCACGTTGACATCGTCGGCGTCGGCCAGCAGCGCCTTGGGGTATTCCTTGCGCACGGCGGCCAAGCGCTGTTGCGCCAGATCGAGCATTTTCTCGCGGTCCCCAAAATTCATGGTTCCGGTGGGGCAGGCCTTGACGCAGGCCGGCAACATGCCGCGTACCACGCGCTCGTAGCACATGGTGCATTTGACGATCTGGCCGGTTTTCGGATTCCGGCGGGGAATGTCGTATGGGCAGGAATCGCGGATGATCTCAAACCCGTCCGCCGAGATCTTCTTGGTTTTGTCCGTGTAGACGACCGCACCGGTTTCCTGATCGTGGATGATCGCGTCATCAACCAGTTTGGCGCCCTCATGGTAGCAGGGCGGCTCGAGGCAGTGCCGGCATTGGTCCGGGAAAAAGTTCCAACGGACGGTGGCGCCTTCGAGGTGTTCGTTGAAGCGAACCAGCTTGAAGTTGTGGGGGTTGAGGTCCGGCGGATTCTGGTGGCTGCCTCGCTGCTTGGTGGCGTTGGCCGGCAGCTCGTTCCATTCCTTGCAGGCGATCTGGCATCCGCGGCAGGCGGTGCAGCGCGAGGTATCGATTAAAAATGCCTTGGGCATGGCAATTCCTCCTTGTAGTGAACGGCCGGGCTGGGCCCGGCCGTTGGCGGTATCAGGCGATTTCGGTGAGCTTGCCGGCCTTTTTCACATTCACCAAGCAGGCTTTGAGTTCAAAGATCGTCGTGTTGGGGTCAGCCACCGACGGCGTGAGCCGGTTGGTGGAATCGCCGCATTTGGGCGTACTCCAACCGAAGGCGAAAGGCATGCCGACCAAATGCACGGTCTTGCCCTGGACCTTGAACGGTCGGATGCGCACCGTTACCATGGCGATGGCCTCGACCTTGCCGCGTACGTTTTCCACAATGACCGGGTCGCCGTTTTTAATGCCCTTTTCATTGGCCAGCTCCGGGCTCATTTCAACGTAGAGCTGGGGCTCGGTCTCGAGTAGGTTGGGCACGTTACGAGTCTCTCCGCCGCCGCACCAGTGCTCGGTGAGATTATAGGTGGTCAGCACGATCGGATAGGCCGGATCCCCGGGTTTGGTCAGTTTGTCCATCTCGCTGGAAACAAATTTGTAAGCCGGGCTGCTGAGTTGGGGCGAGAACGGGTGGGAAGTCACCGGCGTCTCCACGGGCTCGTAATGCTCGGGGAAGGGACCGTCGAGCCGGCCCGGGCCGAACAGGGCGCCAAAGCCATGGGTTTGCATGATGAAGGGGTACTTGCCGTTTTCGCTGGCCATAGGCGGCCAGGGGCCGTCGGGAACGTCTCCCACCCACTTGCCGTCTTCCCAGGCGATTACGGCCTTGTCGGGGTTCCAGGGCTTGCCGGTGGGGTCCACCGAGGCGCGGTTGTATATGATGCGGCGGTTGACCGGCCAGCACCAGGCCCAGTTGGGATTGAGCCCGATTTTCTCCTGCATCGGGGTCTGCTTGGGATCACGGCGCTTGGTCTTGTTGCCATCTTCTTCGGTGAAGCAGCCCGTATAGACCCAGCACAGGCTCGTCGTGGACCCGTCCGCGGCCAAGGCCCCGAAGGTCGGCACGAGCTGGCCTTTTTTGTATTCCTTGTCGCCGACCTTGGTGTCTTTGGTGAAAATACCGTTGAGCCGCTTGGTCCAGTCCTCTGCCACGTAGGTCTTGGGCCAGTCCTGCCAGGTGATGGCCTCGGGCAGGGTGCCGCCGTTTTTGATGTACTTGTCGCGGATGGCGTTCATCAGCCCCACGAGCATAAACCCGAAGGTCTTGGCCTGGCCCGCGGGCTCTATGGCCTTGTGGTGCCAGAGCACCAGACGGCTGCTGTTGGTCACCGTGCCTTCTTTTTCGATGCGATGGGCCGAGGGCAGCAAAAAGTACTCGGTTTTCATATTCTTGGGGTTCACGCCGGGCCGGCGCCAGTTGTCGGTCGTCTCGGAATGGTGCAGTTCGGAGACCACCACCCAGTCCAGTTTGTCCATGGCCGCCCG
Source organism: Desulfobacterales bacterium (assembly GCA_030834695.1). Taxonomy (GTDB): domain Bacteria; phylum Desulfobacterota; class Desulfobacteria; order Desulfobacterales; family SpSt-501; genus SpSt-501. The sequence continues at coordinate 40,515 of JAUQXK010000098.1, read as the reverse complement.
GGCCTTATGGGTGTTGGCCAGGGTGTTCATCGGATTGAGTCCGAAAATGAATCCCCCGCGGATTTTGCCCTGGTACATGCGGTCAAACAGGAACATGTAGGAATAGTCCACGCCCTTGGCACACTTGGGAACCAGGCCGTAGCAAAGATCGTTGTCGGCCGTGGCTTTTTCCCCGTACCAGCCCTTGAGCAGGCTGGCCAGGTACTTGGGCTTGTTCTGCCACCAGTTGGCGCTTTTGGGGTCCTTGGTCGCCGGGGTATTGGCTTTGTTGTAATCGGCCAGGGTTTGCCACTCGTCGATCGGCGCACCCAGATAGCCGGGAATGTTGGCATAAAGCAGAGCATGGTCCGTGGAGCCCTGGACATTGGGCTCGCCGCGCAGGGCGTTGACCCCGCCGCCGGCAATGCCCATGTTGCCCAGCAGCAACTGGACCATGCAGGCCGCGCGAATATTCTGAACACCAACGGTGTGCTGGGTCCAGCCCAGGGCATACATCACCGTGCCGGCCTTGATGGGAACCCCGGTGGCGCTGTAGGATTCGTAAACCTTGAGCAGATCTTCCTGGGACACGCCGGTAATGGCCGACACGTTGTCCAGGTTGTAACGCTCGTAGTGTTTTTTGAGCAACTGGAACACGCAGCGCGGATCTTGCAGGCTCTTGTCCTTTTTAGGCAGGCCAGCCTCGTCCATCTCAAAGGACCAGGTCTTGGCGTCGTACTTGCGGGTCTGTGGATCGTAGCCGCTGAACAGGCCGTCCTTGAAATCAAAATCCTTGTTCACGAGAAAGGCGGCGTTGGTGTACTCGACGACATAGTCCTTAAAGTACTTTTCCTTTTCGATGATGTACTTGATCATCCCGCCCAAAAAGGCGATGTCCGTGCCCGAACGCAGGGGCACGTGAAAGCTGGAACGGGCCGAGGTGCGGGAAAACTTGGGGTCCACATGGATGACCACGGCCCCTTTTTCCTTGGCCTGCAAAACCCATTTGAAGGAGATGGGGTGGTGCTCGGCGGCATTGCTGCCCATGATGAGAAACGCGTCGGCGTTTTTCAGATCCACCCAGTGATTGGTCATTGCCCCGCGACCGAACGACTCTGCCAGAGCCGCTACCGTGGGGCTGTGTCAGGTACGGGCCTGATGATCGACGTGGACGATGCCCAGTCCGCGGACCATCTGGTGGGCGGCGGCGCACTCTTCGTTGTCGGCATGGGAGGTGCCGATGAAAAACAAGGACTCGAGCCGGTTGACCGTCCGGCCACTGGCGTCTTTTTGGATCAAGTCCTTGTCGCGGACTTTCTTGACGCGGCTGGCGATCTGCTCGAACGTCCATTCCCAGGTTTTTTCCTCCCATTTGGCGCTGCCCGGTGCGCGGTACATGGGTTTTTTCAGGCGGTTTTCATTGCGAGTCATGGACAGCATGGAGGCGCCCTTGGCGCAGAGGGCCCCCTGGTTGATGGGGTAGTCGGGGTCGCCCTCCGTGCTGATCAGCTTACCGCCTCTTACATGGGCGATGATGTGGCAGCTAACCGAGCAGAAGGGGCAGACGCTGACGATCTCCTTGGTTCCCTCGATCTTGAGCGCCTTCGCGTAAGCTCGAACGGGCCTGACATCCACGCCGAGTTGAAGCAGCGACAGGCCGATGACGCCCGATCCGCTCACCTTCAGGAACTCTCGTCGATTGACCTCCATGGCAGCCTCCTTTCTTCCGGCCGATGGGCGAGCGGACAGGCGCTCACCCGGTTTAGGGGTAATAGTTGCCGATGTTGATGAATGGGGTGATAATGGTGAGGAAGATTATGCCTTTTTTGACAGACCCCGGTGGGGTTGTCAATTATAAAATGAATATAACATAATAATTTAAATATGTTATAATTAACACAAAGGATGGGCCGCGAGACTCCCGAAACATTACGGAAGCGGCGGCTCCTGTTCGGGGTCATTCGATGACGTTTCGGAGGGTCGCGATACGGTTTCCGAGTAAGCGATGGGGTGGCAGGGCAGACGTTTTCCCGCCCGTTGCAGGGCATACCGTTCGACCTCGGTGAACCAGCGGCTGAAGCAGGCCATCATGGCGATGCGGTCTGCGGTGAGGCGCTATCCGGCTTGCTTCCCCGCTTTTTTTTTTCAATCAGCGCCACCTCCAGCACTTTCTCGGTGTTTTTGATTTTTCCCCAGTCTGCGCGGTAGCCCATCCCGAGCGACTCGGCGGCGCTTCGGACGGATTGGCCCGCATGAATCTTTTCCAGCAGCGTCATCCGGCCCAGACCGAAGAAAATACCATTCTGGGTTTGCAGTTATAAAAGCAGGCGACCGGCCGGCCGGATCTCCGAATTCGGCATCATGGCTCCCGCCCAAGACGTTCCAACGAGCAGCCGGCGGCCGCTTCGATGCGTTCAGCCGACCGTCTGGCGGACTCGAGTTTCTGACGGATGGCGGCCAAGCTGAGAGGGTCCTGATGGTGTTCGCCGAAGCGGGGAAGAAAGCGGCCGTCGATTCCGACAAAGCGATCCTCACAGATCAGCTTGTCCGCCAGAAAAACCACTTCGGCTTCACGAATCGGCGAGCCTTCCGTGACAGATAATTCCATGTGGGACTCGACGATGTCGGCCATCAGCGGCATATCCAACCCCCGGAGCAACGCCGCCCCGCGGCGGGCATGGTGGGGGCTTCCGCGGGTCAGGTCGTGGACGAGGGCGGCGGCGAAGATCAAGCGCAGGTTCATGGAATGACCCGCTCGGTTGAGCGCCTGCCCGATGCGCAAGGCCAGTTCGGCGACAGCGCGGCCGTGGGCGGCCACGGCCGGCGGAACGCGCAGGCGCTCGTTCAGCAACGCATCACACTCGGCGGGTGAAAAAATATCACGGTCCTCCAGCCGGGCCGCCAGGCGTCCGTAATCTTCGGGCCGATCCATGTCTGCGAGAATGAATTCGTCGACCACAGGCACATCGTAGGCATGCGCCTCCAACCGGGTGAGCAGGCCGGCCAGGCCGCCGGGCTCCCGCCATTTCAGGATGCGGTCGATGTGCCGGCCCCCGATGAGCGGTGGATGTCCGCGCCGGCCCTTGAACGTGGGATGACAAATTTCAGCGGATCCGGCCGCGAAGGCCTGCAGGAGGTCATGGATGGTCGCAGGCCGCACGAGCGGGATGTCCACGGGCAGAACGAAGAAGGCCGTGGTGGTATCATTCAAACTCGCCACCCCGGCTGAAACCGAAGAGAACATGCCCTCCGCGTAGCGTGCGTTGAAGACGGCACGGGCGCCGCAACGTTCGATCAGAGGGCCCAGTTCCGCCGCGCGGTGGCCGGCTACGACATGGATTCGGCCGACGCCGACGAATTGAAACAACCGAATGACGCGTTCGAGAATCGTCATTCCGCCGAGTCTCATCAGGGGCTTGAAATCGCCCATGCGCTTCGATAGCCCGGCGGCCAGCACCAGGGCTGTGGCGGATTGAGGGGTCATGCAGAGCGCCGTCTGGCGCGGGCCCGGACCATTTCAGCCACAATGCTCAACGCAATCTCCTCCGGGGTCTCCGCGCCGATGTCCAGCCCGATGGGGGAGTGCACTCGCTGCAAATCCCCTTCGGTGAACCCCTGTTTCAGCAGGGCGTTGAAAATATGATCCCGCTTGCGGCGGCTGCCGATCATTCCGATGTAGGCCGCCTCCGTGCGCAGGGCCTGCATCAGCACGGTTTTGTCGTGCAGATGGCCGCGGGTCACGATGACGATGAAGGCGCCGCGGCCGATGTTCAGTCCCTTCAGGGCGGAATCGAAGTCCGTGGCCACCAGAACCTCCTCCGCCTCGGGAAAACGTCGGGCCTCGGCGAATTCGGCCCGGTCGTCAACGACCCGCACGCGGAACCCGACGAAGGCGGCCAGCCGGGCGGTGGGCTGCGCGACGTGGCCGGCCCCGAACAGAAAGACGGTCTCCAGCGGGAGAACCGGATCGATCAGCATCAATGACCCGCCGCAGGCTGCGGCTTGCAGGCGGGTGGCGGTGCTGTGGTCGCGGACCAGCTTTTCGACGGCCGCAGGAGGGAGGGAAAGCTCTCCGCAGACGATGCGCTGGTTTTTCAGCAGGGCATGGCCGAGTCCTTCCAGCCGCTCGCCGGCGAAGCGCAGCTCGGTCAGGAAGAGGCAGCGATCCTGCTCTGACTGAGCTTTCCGCCAGCCTTTGAGCACCGTTGCTGCAGGGGCCTCCGGATCGATGATCTCCAGAAGCACCTCCAGCCGTCCACCGCAGACCATGTCCATCGCGGCCAGTTCGGATTGGGTCATGTCGAAGGAGACCACCTGGGGACGGCGCGACGATAGCACGTCGCCGGCCGTTTCAATGACCCGTGCTTCAAGCAGGCCGCCGCCGATGGTTCCGACGGTCCGGCCGTCCGACATGACGATCATGCGCGTACCCGCCGTTCGAGGTGCGGATCCCTGGCGGTTGACGATCGTCGCCAGGACGAATGCCAGATGATCGTTCATCAGTCTGCCGGCCGTTTCTGCAATGAGGTTCATGCGATCGAACGCTCCTGTCTCCGGTCGATAAGGGTTCTTTTTGCGGCTCCGGTCGTGAACCAATTTTCAGGTGTCAGCCGGATCGGGTCGATGGCCAGGCGTCCCCGGGCGACGGCCTCATGGACCGTCGGCAAACCGACGAGTGCCGCCTGCACCTGGGCCACGGTGTCGTCCAACCGGCAGGGGTCGCCATAGAGCGTTATCCTCAGTCGGCTGCACCCGTTGGCCGGCACCAGTTCGGCCTGGTAGTTGAGAACGGACGGTATGGCGAACAGCGCCTCGTCCAATGCCGCCATCTTGAGCCGGGCCTGTGGCCCCAGCGCCGCACCGTTCGTCAACCGACCCAGCACCTTGCCGAGACGCCGCAGCATGCTGCCGCAGGGGCAATAGTCGGGAAGAAACCGGGCCTGGTCGCCGGTGCGGTAGCGGATCAGGGGCATGGCGCGGCGGGTGAGGGTGGTGACGACGACCTCGCCGGAAACACCGTCGGGCAGTGCCCGGCCGGTGGCCGGGTCGACGACCTCCACCAAAAGGTCGGCCTCGCGGAGATGATAGCCGTCGTGTGCGTCGCACTCAACCCCCCCGCCGTATCCGGTTTCCGTCATGCCGTAGTGCTGGTAGACCCTTGAGCCCCATGTCCGTTGGATGTCCGCCACAATGGCGGCGGGCACGTAATCGGTACTCAGCAGAACGCTGTGAATCAATCCCACCGGAATGCGTTCGCTTCGTGGGTGTCTGACCATTGAGAGGACTTGCACGGGGATCCCAACCAGGCATTGCGGTCGATGGGCAAGAATTTCATCGATGGCTTGCTCGGGATTCTGGACCGGCCCGTGAACGATGCCTTCCACGTGCATGCGGGCAAGCCCCTGGACGAGCAGCTCCCCGATGCTGCCCGGCAACTCTCCGGGCATCAAGATGAGCACGCGGTCTCCGGGATAAACCAGTGACGACATGCCCTGTTGAAAAAAATCGACGGTCCGTTCCAGGTCCTCCGGGTCGAAAAAAATTCGTTTCGGTTGGCCGGTCGAGCCGGAGGACCGAAGCGTGACCACCCGGGCCACGTCCGACTGCGAGACGCAAAGGAATTCGAGCGGGTCGCGGGCCAGATCCTCCGCGGTTGTGAAGGGAACCTCCGCGAAATCTGCGAAATCCGATAAAGCGGCAGTTACACGGCTGGACAGTTGTCGGCGGTAAAACGGGCTGCGGCGAACTGCATAAGCCAGGATCTGCCTGAGCTTTTCCAGCTGAAATCGCCTCACGTCATCCCGGGTGAAGGCGCTGCGGGGTTCAAGGCCGATCCGGTCCTTGATCCAGCGTTCAAGCGGCGTGATGCGCAAAGGGTTCATCTTCGGTACAAAGCCCTTCCATCGGCCGCGGTGAGGTTGAACGCGCAGAAAGGCACCAGGCCGCGGATCGGATCCAGCACATGAATGCAGCAGTCGCGCAGGCGCTCCAGGTCGAGGGTCCAGGCGTCCTGGAAGGCCATGGCGGACACCGTGAAGACGTGGGTGCGGGCCCGATCCAGGAAGTCCTCCAAACGCATTGGCCCGCTGGCGGGCGAACGGCCGACCCCATCGGGGTCCTCGACGGCCAGTGGGGCGGGACCCGCCGGTCTTCGATCCGGCGCCGCCCATTGCCGCGAGACGTGCGCCATGGTGCGCTGCGCGCCCTCCTCAGCCGGGATTGGTGCGCAGCAGCCCGAGAACAGCCGAGCGGGATGTAACGCTTGGACTCGGCCGCCCGGCAGGACGATGTAGTCGGCGTGAAACGAGCACCAGGCATTCTCGCAGCCGGGTGGCCGGAAATCCGTTGCTTTGAACGTCCCGGCCGACTGGCGCTCGATCGCGGCCATCAGCTCCGGCAGCGTGATCCGGGCGGAGCCGTTGGCCGGCTGCGGGTAGCGGCCGAAATAGCTGATCGGCTGGAAATGTACTCCCCGCACGGCCGGCGAAAGGCCGATGGCCATCCGCAACAGGCTTCCGATCTGGTCGGTGTTCACCCCGGGGACCAGCGTGGGCACCAGCACCACTCCGATTCCGTGATCCGCACAGGCGTCGATCGCGCGGCGCTTCAGGTCCGCCAGCGGCCGGCCGCGCAGCTGCAAGTTGACCGCGTCGTCGGTGCCGTCGAACTGCATGAAGACGCTGGCCAGGCCGGCCTCCTTGAGGGCTTTTACGTATCCGCCGTCGGCGGCCAGCCGAACCCCGTTGGTGTTGAGCTGAACGAATCCGAAGCCGGCAGCCTGGCCGACGGCCACGATTTCGGGCAGGTCGTCACGCAGCGTGGGCTCCCCGCCGGAGAGCTGGATGTTGCTACCGGGAGCAAGGCTCCAGGCCGTTTGAAACCAATTGCGGATTTCCGAAAGGGCGGGATCCAGCACGTCCTGCGGACGGGACCCGGCAAAACACACGGCGCAGCGCAGGTTGCAGCGGCGGGTCACCTCTATCAGCACGGTGCAGGAGCGCTGCCGGTGCTCATGGCACAAACCGCAGTCGAAGGGACAGCCCCGTTGGGTCTCATAAGAGACCGGGCGCAGAATGGCCGGGGTCTTGGGCCGCTGCCACTCACCGAGAGCCGGGCGGCCGTTCCAGACAACCGCCCGGAACGTCCCATGGTCGGGGCAGGTTTTGACCAGGCATACGCGCTCGCCGGAGGCGACCCGTTCCGCAGCGATGCGGTTCAAGCATACCGGACAGACGCTTTCGGTCGGGTCGTGTGCCATCAGCCCTCATCCGGCCCGGCGCCGGAAGGATCAAAGCCGTTTGCGGCCAGGATCTCCACCAGCTTGGCATAGGTGTCCGCCACGATCGCGCCGCAGCGCTGGCGGGCGGCGGCCGGGCCGGCCTCGCCCACGATGGCCTCGCAGTCAATCCCGCCGTGGGGGCTCCCCACCCGGTCCCGGAACCAATCAGAAAGCTCCTGCAGCATCAGCATGAGCCGGTCGTCCGCCGCATCGTCATCCCGACCCTTGCCGGCGTAGAGCGCCAAGGCGCAGCAGGCCCCGGTCAGCGTGCCGCAGGTGGCACGGCCTCCTCCGCAGCCGTAGGCCAGGCCGGCCATCGCGCGGACCAGGACGGGGTTGTCCTCGCCGCGCGCTTCCAGAATGAGCCGGATCAAGATCTGACTGCAGCCGTAGCCTTTCTGGGAGAGCTGCAGCATGCGGAGCATGAGGTCGTTCATCACGGGATGCCCTCCTTGCGGGCTACCGATAGGAAATACCCGAGGCGGGCTTGACGCACGGCGGTTGGACACGCCGTTGCGCTGGCGGGATCGTCGGTCGTTCCCCAGAGCGACTGCAGCGAACCGCAGGCGAGCACCAGTTCGGCTGCCAGGCGCTTCAAGGCCTCGGAGTGGTCCTCCCAGGCGAGGAGCGTGAACCCGGATCGTTGCATCCGGCCCACGATCTCGTCGCTGGACCTTGCGCCCCTGAGGCAAGAGGCCTCTGGAAGCGCGGTTAGGCCCGTTGCTTGGTGCGGGGCGCGAGCATAGATGTCCGTCAGGACCAGGATTCCGCCGGGCTTGAGCACGCGGTGGATTTCGCGCCAGGCTGCATCGATGTCCGCCACCAGCGTGAGGATGCATTCGCACAGCACGGCAGACAGGCAGCCGTCTTCGAAGGGCAGGCAGGCAGCATCGCCCTTCAGCAGGGGCAGGCCGGGATTCCGCTGCCGGGCGCGGCCGAGCATGCCGGCAGAGCGGTCGAGACCCACGGCCCTAAGCCGGTGGTGACGCCGCAGGTGGTCAACCGTGGCCCCAACCCCGCAGCCGATGTCGGCCACCCGAGCGTCGGCCGGCAAGGCGCAGAGAGACAGCGCCCGTTTGGTGAGCTCCAGGCCACCCGGCCGAAGGGTCGGCCCCCCGACCGCCAGCATGGCGGAGGATTCGTAGAACGGGAGGGAAGGCGTATCAGCCATCACTTGTCTTCCAGGATCTGCTCCACTTCGGCCATCTTTCCGAGTGCCAGCGATTCCGATATCAGCACAAACCCGCAACCCGGGCAAGTGGGGAGCTCGGTCGTGAACTGGTTGCCCATGTATTCGACGGAGACGGTCCCGGCCTCCAGCGGTCGATTGCATTTCCGGCAGACCCACTGCAGGTCCTCCGGGCTCACGTTTTCGGCTTTCATCTCCGCGGCCCTCCCATGACCTCCATGCGGTGGCTGTAAGCCGTGTGGACCACATAGCCCTCCGGAGTCGGTGAGTACTCCACCCAGATGGTCGCCCGATAGGGCCGATGGCAGGCTTTTATTCGGCCGGTCCGAGGGTGAACCGCCACCTTGCCGCTCTCCTCCGCCGCAAAGATGACCCGACGGATGTCTTCATCCAAAATTCGCCGCCGATCGATGAGTCGGGCGACCTCGGGCGCGATGATCAGTCGAATCCGCTCATATGCCTGCATGGCCGGTTGCCTTTCGCCCCAAAGCTCCATCGCCAGGGAGTCTTTCAGGCGGGCCCGGTTCTCCTGCCGCTCGGACCAACCCGGCCGCGGCCGCGTCGCCGGTTCCACGCCGTCCGGGGCCGGGAAGAGGAGATCGAGAAGGTGCAGCGCACGCTTGCCTACGGACGCGAGGCTGTCCCGGCACATAGCACAATAGGTTAGAAAATCCAGCGGGCTGGTGCGCGCCCGGCGGGCGGCGACTTCACGGGAGAGATCGGGGTTCGCGTTTTGCATGAGGCCCCCGAACCCGCAGCATTCGGTCTTGTCCCGGCTGAGGGATAGTTCCTCCACCGGAATCCCTTGGCGTTGCAGCAGCCGCCGAACGGCATCCTGGACGGCCGGGTAGGGTCGCGTGGTGCACGGGTCGTGAACCGCAAGGGGCCGGTGCGAAGCCGAAGCGAAAGACGGCGGCAGCCCGTTTTCTTCCAGCAGCTGCCACAGGGAGATCGTCGGCACCTCGGGGAGGTGCTCGGCAAACATGCGAAAGCAAGTCGAGCAGGCCGCGATGAGCCGGGGCCGCCCCAGCGCTTCCCAATCCTGACGAATTTCCTCGGCGACCCGGTGGAATTCGTCTTCCTGGCCGGCCCAGAAGGCCGGGGCTCCGCAGCAGCCCAGCATCAGACCCGTGCCGCCGGACAAGCCCTCCATCAGGTGCCGGTACAACCGTTTGACCTGGCCGGGGCTCGACGCGCACAGCTGGCAGCCCGGGAAGAAAGCGTGCGCGCTTTGCGTGCGTCCCGGTGCATGGCGCACGAGGCGAAAGCGCTCGCTGAGGCTGAAGCGCATGTCCTGAAGCGCAAACTCGTGGGCCGAAGGCGGCACCTTTCCCCGTCGCACCATGCTGCGGCGGGCCTGCAGGCAGAGGTCCTGCACGGCGAAATCTTCGGGGCAGACGCGCTCGCACAGTCCGCAGAGGCTGCAGGAGTTGACCAGCTTGTTGGCCTGTCGCATCCCCATGACGATGGATTCGTTGTTGTAGATCTCGCGGGCGTATTTGCGCGGGTAGGCGCCGAAGCGTTCGAGATAGGCACAGACTTTGACGCACTCCAGGCATTCGCACTGCAGGCAGCGGCTGGCTTCGGAGATGGCCTCGTCGATCGAGTAGCCTGATTCCGGGTCGGCGGCGGCAACCCTTGGGAGCGCCGCGACACCCTCCAAGCTGGTATACAGGCGGGTTTTATAGGGGCCGTCCTTCTCTCGACCGGCGGTCAACGAGACCTTCTGTAAAAACCGGTCGATGGACGTGGCGGCCCAACGGCCTTCGGCCGCCTGCCACACCGGGGAAAGGCCCGCCATGGACGGCCGGCCGCCGCCGTAGACCCCAGCCCGGCGGGTGGAATGCAGCATCGGGTCTACTATGATCCATCCGGCGTCATCCCTTGCGATGTCCCAATTCCGGCCCGAGGCGTTTTCCAGGCTCAGAAAAACAGCGTTGTTTTCAGAAATGCACTGCTCCAGAAAGTCGGCTGGTTCCACATCGACGCTCAGGTGCACCGTAACGTCGAGGGTGCTCAGCCGCTCCAACTCCTCCTCCAGGGCGGCCTCCGGCAAACGGCGGTCGCGGATGCTCCTCAGCGGGCCGCCGAGTTTCGTACCAGGCTCGAAGATGCGAATGGAATAACCCTTGCGGGCCAGGTCCCAGGCGGCGGTCAGCCCGCTCAGCCCGCTGCCGACGACGGCGATAGTTTTAGCCTTGCTCGACAGCGGCTGAACATGGAAGCGAGGGGGCGGGGTCGCCACGCAGGCGCGCTCGAGTTCGCCGATTTGAATGGGGTCCCCGGCCTCTATGCGTTTGCAGCGCTGGCGACAGGGCGCGTCGCAGATCCGGCCCAGGATGCCGGGAAACGGCATGGTTTTGTGCAGGACCTTCCAGGCTTCCGACCATTCGCCCCGGGCGACATGGCCGACGAAGGCCCGGGCGTCCACATGAATCGGGCAGGCGGCCGTGCACTCCGGCGCCTCCTCCTGGATGCAGCGCTGCTCCAAGGCCCTCAGTTGCTGTTGATCCATTGCGCACGCCTAAATGCAGCGGCGAACCGGGGAGTCGTCCCGCGGTTCGCCGCTTTGCTGCTGTTGACGTTAGCCCTCAGCGATCGCGGTGATGCCGGCAATCACTTACTCTTTTTCGGCGAGGCCTTCAAGCCGGCCAGTACTTTCTCCGGCAGAGCCGGGAGATGGGTGATGCGCACGCCGGTGGCGTTTTTGATGGCGTTGACCACCGCCACGTGGGAGGAGGTCAGCGGCAGTTCGCCGACACCGGCGGCGCCGAAGGGGCCGTGCTCCCGCGGGTTCTCGAAATAGTGGATCTCAAACGCGTCGGGAATGTCGTTGACATACGGGAGGCCGCAGGACGCAAGGTTCGTGTGCTTCTTAATGTCCTCGAAATCCTCCGACAAGGCAAGCCCGATGCCCTGGGCGACGCCGCCGTAGATCTGGCCGTCCACGGCCAGTTTGTTGTTGATTTTGCCGACGTCGGCCATGACCGTGTACTTGTCCACTTGGGTCTTGCCGCTCTGCGCGTCCACCGTCACCTCGGCCATGAAGACCCCGTACATGTAAACGGGGAACGGTGAGCCCTGAGCGTTGGCGTCGCAAGGGGTGCACATGGAGGCCGTCCACTTCCCGGAGTACTTGATCGGAATGTTCTCGGCTTTCATCTCCTCATAGGTCCGGTAGGCGCCGTCTTTTTTGCGCATGGCGTTGAGCAGCATCTCGCAGCCGTTCTTGATGGCGTTACCGGTCATCACCTGCTGGCGGCTGCCGCCGGACGGGCCGCTGTTGGGGGCCATGGCGGTGTCGTTCATGAGCAGCCGGATCTTTTCCGGACTGAGCTTCAGCGGGCGCAAGGCCTCGTGGCAGGTGCCGAGGGCGCCGATGTCGGCCCCTTGGCCATGGTCTTCCCAGGATCCGGCCAGAACAACCCCGTCGGGCGTCAGTTCGACCGAGATCTCCGAGCCATCGGGCCCGTCCAGCCCGCAGCCGTAGATGCCAAGCGAGATCCCCACGCCTTTCTTTTTCTCCGGAGTCGACTCGGCCTTGGCCTTCTTGAGGGCGGCCTGGTAGAGGGGACGCAGCTTGTCGAACATCTCCGGGAAGCTGTAGACCTCCGGCGTTTGGCCGGTGGGGGTTGTGGCGCCGGGACGGTAGACGTTCTTGTAGCGCAGCTCCAGCGGGTCCATTCCCATCTTTTCGGCCAAGTCGTCGATGAGGCTCTCGGAGGCGAGAAAGCTCTGCGGGGAGCCGTAGGCGCGGAAGGCGGAGCCCCAGGCGTGGTTGGTGCAAACGGTCTGGCCCCGGCCGCGGATGCTGGGGATCCCGTAGCCGGCACCGATGAACTGGGCGCCGCGTACGGTCAGGAGATCGCCGAACTCCGAATAGGGGCCGTGATCCACGATCCAGTCGCTTTCCATGGCGAGGATCTTGCCGTCCTTGTCCGCTCCGTACTTGAGCTTGATGAAGAAGGGCGAGCGTTTGCCGGTGTAGGTAATGTGCTGGAAGTAGTCGTATTTCAGGGTCACCGGTTTGCCGGTGGCGATGGCCGCCACTCCCAGGAGCGCCTCCATGGTCGGGCTGAACTTGTAGCCGAAGGTCCCGCCCGCCGGATTCTGAACGATCCGCAGCTTCTCGGGCTCGATGCCGAGGCCCGGGCAGATCATGGCATGATGCAGGTAGATGCCGATGCTCTTCGAATGGATGCTCAGGCGGCCCTCCTCGTCGAAGTAGGCGAGGCCAACGTCAGGCTCCATGGTGAGGTGCGGCTGGCGCTGCAGGTAGTATTCGTTTTCGACGACGTGCGCAGCCGACTTCATCAGGGGCTGGCTTTCGCCGCCTTTGGCGATCTTCTGTTCGTAGTATATGTTGGGCGTTCCGGGGTGGATCTCCATCGCGTCCTCGGCCATGGCGGCCGGTGCGCTCATGTAGGCGGGCAGCTCCTCGATCTTCACGACGACCTTCTCGGCGGCCGCGCGGGCATTCTCCTCCGTGTCCGCCGCCACGATGGCGATGGCATCGCCGAACTGGAAGACCTTGTCGTCGCACAAAATGGGTCGGTCCCAGCCGTCGCCCTTGTTGGTCGCGAAGGTGATCAGGCCGGTGATGCGGTTCTTGCCCTTGATGTCCTTGTGGGTGATCACCTTGGCGACGCCCGGCATCTTCGCGGCCTGCGTGGTGTCGATGGAGAGGATCCTGGCGTGGGAGACCTTGGCCTGGACCAGAGCGAGCCGCAGCGTGCCGGCCGGCATCTTGAGACCCAGGTCGGCGCCGTAATCCGTGGTGCCGGTGACCTTGGCCACGGCCGTGGGCCGCGGATAGGCCGTGCCCCAGATTCGGCCGTCCTCCGGCAGCTTGAAGGCCAGGTCCTTCAGCGTGATTTCGCCGCGCACCACCCGGGCGGCGTCCATGACTGCATTCACCAGCGGTTTGTAGCCGGTGCAGCGGCAGGCGTTGCGGTGCTTCTGGAACCAATCGCGGACCTGCTGGCGGCTAGGCTTGTTGTTCTGGTCCAGCAGGGCCTTGGCGGAAACGATGAAACCGGGCGTGCAGAACCCGCACTGAGCGCCGCCGTGAACGGTCCAAGCCATCTGCAGGGCATGCAGGTTGTCGGGAGTGCCGATGCCCTCGATGGTGGTGACCCGGGCCCCGTCCTCCACCCGTTTCATCTTGGTGATGCAAGAACGGACGACCTTGCCATCGAGGATGACCGAGCAGCAGCCGCACTGGCCCTGGCCGCAGCCTACTTTGGTCCCGGTGAGCTTCAACTGTTCTCTCACAACGTCTGATAGGAGCGTGTCGGGCTCCGCAATGACGGTTTTAGACATGCCGTTTATGTGGAGCATCTTCTTGATCATGGGTGGCCTCCTTCCTCTTTGTCTTCCTGCTTTCGTTTGGCCGATGGACCAGCAAGTGGATGCTTGTCCGGTTTCCGGATGAAAAACGTTGCCGACGCCCATGGGCGTGGTCAAAATAGGGAGAAAAACTATGTCTTTCTTGGCATACCCTGGTGGGGCTGTCAATCTAAAAAGAAAAAATGATCGTGTAATTCTAATATGTTATAATTAACACAAAGCCTGCGTTCAGGGGCTATGAAAACCTTCCAGAAGAAAGGTCTTCTGCACGGGATCGTCCAGCGGATCGACAGGATTGCTCGAAGAGGTTCCTTTGAAAGCGATGGGGGCGCATGGCAGAATCTTCCTGCCCCGGCGGAGGGCGTAGCGTTCGACATCTTTGAACCAGTGGTTGAAGCAGACCATCAGGGCGATGCCATCTTCGGTGAGCCGGTATCCGGCGCGCCGTCCGGCTTTTCTTTCAATCAGCGCTACCCCGAGTACTTTCTCGGTGTTTTTTATCTTCCCCCAGGCCGCCCGGTAGCTCATCCCCAGAAACTTGGCGGCGCTTCTGAGGGATTGGCCTTCATGAATCTTTTTCAATAGCATCATCCGGCCCAGGCCGAAGAAAATGCCTTCGTGGGTTTCCAACCATAAGTGCAGGCGGACGACCGGTCGGATTTCCGAATTCGGCTTCATGGCTCCCGCCATTCGAATGGGCCCAGCGATGAACCTTGTCTTATTTTCCGAACCCGCAGCGGGGGTAGGTGCACGTTGCGCAACCCGAACAGTAACCGCCGTAGCCCAGCGAGATGAAATCCGCGCGGGTGAGGGCCTCGCCGGCCAGAATGCGCGGCACGACCAGATCGAAGATACTGGTGCGGTGATACATGACGCAGCCGGGCAGGCCGATGATCGGCACCGTTCCCAAATAAGCCAGCATGAACATCGCTCCGGGGAAAACCGGTGTGCCGTAGGTGACAACCCTGGCGCCGGTAGCGCTTATGGCCGACGGTGTGCGATCGTCCGGGTCCACGGACATGCCGCCCGTCACGGCCACCAACTCGGCACCCTCGTCGATGAATCTCCGGATAGCTTGCGCGGTGAGGGTGGGGTCATCGGAGACAAATACCTGGCCCAGGACCGGGCAGCTCAACTCGGCAAACTTGGCGTGCAGGACCGGGCCGAACTTGTCCTCGATCCGCCCGTGAAAGACTTCGCTGCCGGTGGTGACGATGCCGACCGGCAGCGAGCGGAGCTCCTTGACCTGGATCACCGGAGCCTGGTCGCGGCAGATGGATTCGACCCGCCGGACGTTTTCCTCGCGGGTGACCAAGGGGATGATGCGGGTGCCGCCCACGGACTGACTGCGGCTGACGCGCAGATCGGAGTGCAGCGTCGCAAAAACTACGTCGTCGACGGAGTTGATCTGCATGAGGGCCGCGGGGTTCACCTTCAGCAATCCGTTCCGGGCAGCCGTCAGATTGACCCGTCCCTCCGAAGGGGATGTCAGCTTCAAGCCGGGTCCGGCAGCGGCTGATGCGATGCGCACCGCTGCATCGTCTTCATGGATGAAGCCGTCTGCAAGATCGTAGACATAGACGCTGGCCTTGCCCATGTCGAGCAGGGGTTCGATATCATGGGGCGCAATGATATGGCCTTTCTTAAAAGCGGGGCCCTTGTCCCGGCCGGGGACGATGCGTGTGACGTCGTGGCAAAGCACCATACCGACCGCATCATGAACGGACACACATTTCACGGGCAGTTTTCCTTAAGGTGCACCGACAGGAAATATCTTGTGAGGTTGGTCCGAAGCGGTCATCCGTCGGCGCAAATTATGTTTAAAGGTTGGAAACAGATATTTTAAGGAATATTCTTTTCGGATATAGAACTTATCTGAAATAAATAACAGCTTTGTTAGGTATATCATTATTGACACATCAAGGCTTATACGCTACGAGGGTAAGCCGTGTCAAATCTAAATGCAATTTATTTATTTTGTTTCGGTTAGATAGGCTATGCATTGATAGGCGATATGCCGGCGTTCAGCCAGGACCTATCAAACCGGAAACCGCTTCATGTTCAAAATAGAAATTATTGGCAACTAATCGCTCGTTAAACGTTTGGGTTGACGATATCAACTGGTGCCGTCCTGGCAACGGCAACGTGGGGCCGTAAGCATGACTGCAGCCGGATCGTTAATGCACCTGGCGAACGCACTGCCGACTTCGGGTGCCATCTTTGCGATCAACGGGGACCTGGAGCAAACCGGTTCGCCGCTTCTCCTGACCGAGAAGGCCGTTGAAAGGTGCTGGTCACGGGCCATGCAGCTTGAGGGTGACGGCACCAGTCGCTGGCTGTTACTGATTCGCCTGGCGGAGGCCGCCCTGCTCTGCGCCGGGAATTATGCCGACAACTGTGAATTCAGGGCTGCGGGCGACTTCCTGGTGAACCCGCGTGAAATCGTTATCCACAGCCGGCGCGGCGGACAAGCAACCATCAAAAAAAGGCATGGGCGCCTTTCGGAGCAGTTGGGCCTCACCTGGGCTGATCAACTCAAATCAACCCAACGATCTTTGGCCGGCGTCGTTCTGGAGATCACCAGGCCCCCCCTGCTCCCGCTCATGACCCGGATCCTCAAGGAATCGGGCCGGGTGGCCCCATCCTTTGTCCATCGACTGGAGGGAGGGCAGCGTCGAATCGCGGATGCTCTGGCATTCATGGCGGGGTGGCGCATCGCCGACTCGGTCGAGCTCTGGAGGCGCATGAGGGCGTCCTCTCCGAGTGAGCGGGTCTTTGCGGAATCCTGCATGTGCCGGTTTGACACGCAGGTTTTCTGCCAGATCGGTGATGATTTGCAGCGAAGCTTTGCCCAGCCGGATTTCCGGAGTTCCTTTCTATCCGCGCCGCATGAATGCGGAAACCGGCCGGCGTGTCGATCATCGGCCGCCCAACAGGAACTTCTCGATGCGCCGGCCTGAAACCGGGGTGTTGCCATGACGCTGTTGTATCTGCTGCGCCACGGAGAGATCGAATGGCCGGAGCCGGATGGCTTCATCGGGCAGACGGATGCACCGCTCAGCGCTCAAGGACGCCGCCAGGCCCGCGCCTGGAACCATGACCTTCGGCTGATAGAGTTTTCGGGCCTTTGGTCGAGTGATCTCAAGCGCGCGGCCGAAACGGCCGCCATTGTCTTCGCCGGCCGCAGCGAAGGTGTTCGTCGCTGCAGAGAGCTCAGGGAACTCCACCTGGGAGAGTGGGACGGCCTGCCGCGCAGCTGCGTGCGCGAGCGCCACCCCGATCTTTGGCAGGCGCGCGGTCAGGACCTGGCCGGCTTCAGGCCCCCGGGCGGCGAGAGTTTCTCGGACCTGCAGGAGCGCGTCGTCCGGTGCGTACAGCAGATCGCAGCGGCTGCGACCGGCCCCGTATGCCTGGTCACCCACGCCGGGGTGCTCCGGGTGTTGATGTGCCATGGTTTGCAGATGCCGCTGTCGAATCTCTTTAGGATCCGGCTGGATTACGGAAGCTTGAGCATGGCGGCCTATGAACCGAACCGTTTTGAAGTGTGTGCCCTCAACCTGAAACCGCCGATCTTTGGCGGCTCCGCCTGAGAGGAATTAGGAGGCTCGCATGATCCTGCCCAAGTTTGAGTTTCATGAACCCACATCCATCAGCGACGCGTGCGAGCTGATGGCGCGCCACCGCGGGGAAGCTCGTCTCCTGGCGGGCGGCACCGATCTGCTGGTCAACATGAAAAAGAAGGTTTTAAACCCGAAGCGCCTGGTATCGCTGGGGCGCATTCCGGAGCTCACGCAGGTGGAACGATCCAACGGGACGCTTTGGATCGGGGCGGGCGCCACGGTGTCCGCGATCGCCGCCTCCGCAATGGTCGCCCGGGATGCATCTGCGCTGGGCCTGGGCGCCCGGGCCCTGGGGACTCCGCTGATCCGCAACCTTGCCACCATCGGCGGCAACATCGGCTCGGCCCGGCCGGCGGCTGATCTGCCGCCGGCTTTGATCGTTTACGGCGCCGTGTTGGTGTTGCGAAGCGTCGCCGGCGAGCGGCGACTGCCGATCGGCGAGTTTTTCAAGGGCCCCGGTCTGACCGCAGCCCACGAGGATGAGCTCATCGCCGCTGTCGTCATCCAGGTGCCGGCGGGATATGCCGGCGCGGGGTACCTGAACCTGGGGGTGCGCAAGGCCCAGGACTGCAACATCGTCAACGTGGCGTCCTACCTGGAGCTCGACGGGCGGGCCGAGGTCATCCGCGCCGCCCGGGTGGCCCTGGGCTCCGTCGGCCCGACGCCGTTGAGGTCCCCGAGCGCGGAAGCCGTGCTCATCGGTCAGAAACCGACCGAAGCGCTCTTTGATCTGGCCGCGGACGCCGCCCAGCGCGACTGCATGCCGATCCTGGACTTTCGAGGTTCGGCGGAATATCGGCGCGACATGGTGGGCGTGCTGGCCCGGCGGACCCTGACCATGGCCCTGGCTGAGGCCCGAAGCAGGAATTGAGGAGGAACCCATGAAGCAATTGATCCGTTTGACCGTCAACGATAGGGAATATGAAGTGGGCGTGGATCCGAACACCACCCTGGTCGATCTGCTGCGCGGCCATCTGGGATTGACCGGCACCAAGAAAGGTTGCGATCTGGGAGACTGCGGCGCCTGTACCGTGCTCCTGGACGGCAAGGCCGTCAACTCCTGCCTGGTGCTGGCGGTTCAAGCCGGCGACCGCACGGTGCAGACCATCGAAGGCCTGGAAACCGCCCAAGGTCTCCACCCACTGCAGCAAGCCTTTATTGAGAAAGGCGCCATTCAGTGCGGATTTTGCTCGTCGGGGATGATCCTGTCCGCCAAGGAGTTGCTGGATCGATCGCCGCACCCCGCTGAACCCGAGATCCGCCGCGCCATTTCGGGCAACCTCTGCCGCTGCACGGGCTACCAGAAAATCATCGAGGCCATCAAGGACGCGGCCCGGTAAACTTCCAGCATATCCCCCGGAGGAAACCATGAGCGACTATCAAGTGATCAACAGCCGTCTGCCGCGTTTGGATGCGCCGGCCAAGGCTACGGGCCGGGCGGTGTTCATCGACGACATGTCCTTCCCGGGCATGCTGCACGCCGCATTGCTGCAAAGTCCACTGCCGCATGCGCACATTGTGAGAATCGACACCTCCAAAGCCGAGCGGCTGCCCGGCGTCAAAGCGGTGATCACGGCCAAGGATGCCGGCCTGGTGCGCTACGGGGTCAGTCCGGCGCGCTACGACGAGACTGTTTTCTGCCACGACCGGGTGCGCTATGTCGGCGATGAAATCGCGGCGGTTGCCGCCGTCGATGCGGAAACGGCCGAGGAGGCCGTCGGTCTGATCCAGGTGGATTACGAGGAGCTGCCGGCGGTGCTCACCATCGAGGCGGCCATGGCCGAGGGGGCGCCGCAGCTGCACGTCGAGTTCCCTCGCAACCTCTCCGCCGAGGTGCACCAGGAGTTCGGCAACGCGGCCGATGCCTTGAAGGCCAGCGACCTCGTTAAGACCACCACTTTCAAGAACAAGCGCCAGGACGGCGCCTTCCTCGAGCCGCCCGGGTGCATCGCCGTCTTCGACCTGGATGGCCGCCTGACTCTGCACAGCTCGACGCAGGCGCCGCACTACGTGCAGCGCACCGTGGCCATGGTCCTGGGCCTGCCGGTCGGCAAGGTGCGGGTGGTGAAACCCTATGTCGGCGGCGGCTTCGGCATCAAGGCCGCCGCCAATACCGGCGAGCTGGCCGCCTGTCTGCTGGCGCGCAAGACCGGTAAGCCCGTCAAGTTCAACTATTCGCGGGAGCAGGTCTTCATGCTCTGCCGCGCCCGGCATCAATTCGTGCACCGCATGACCACCGGCGTCAAGAAGGACGGCACCCTGCTCGCCCTGCAGCACGAGTGCTATCTCGACGGCGGGGCGTACTCGAGCTTCGGGATCGCCACGGTTTACTATGCGGGGAGCCTGCTGGGCGGACCCTACAAATTGCCCAACATGAAGTACGACGGGTGGCGGGTTTACACCAACAAGCCGACCTGCGGAGCCCAACGCGGCCACGGCGGGGTGGCCGCCCGTGCGGCCTGGGAACAGCAGCTGGACATGATCGCCGAAGAGCTGGGCATGGACCCCATCGATCTCCGGCTGAAAAACATGATGCAGGCCGGGGATGTGACCTGCAACGATTTGAACATGAGCAGCCTCGGCATGCGGGAGTGCATCGAAGCGGTCCGGAACTCCTCGGACTGGGCCTCCAAGAAAGGCCGGCTGCCGAAAGGAAAGGGGATCGGCATGGCCTGCGGATTCTTCGTGTCGGGGGCCGGTTATCCCATCTACCGCTCCGACACCTATCATTGCACGGCAACCGTCAAGCTGGCCGAGGATGGAGGCACGGTGCAGGTCTACTCAGCCTCGGCCGAGATCGGCCAGGGGTCGGATACGGCCTTCGGCATGATCGCCGCCGAAACCCTGGGGGTCCCGCTGGACAGCGTCCGGGTGATGTCCGGTGACACGGATTTCGGAGTGGACCTCGGGGCCTACTCCAGCCGGCAGACGCTGATGACGGGCCACGCCGTCAAGGAAGCGGCGGAAGCCGCCAAACGCCAGGTGCTCGATGCGCTGGCGGAGGAGCTGAAAGTGCCGGCGGCCGACATGGATATCCGGGAAGGCCGCATCGTTTTCAAGAACGGGCCGGTGGATTTCAGCGGCATCCGCAATCGCTACATCAAGGAGCATCGCGGGTGGTCCGACAGCCCGCAGGAGGATTTCCTCACATTCCGCGAGGCCTCGCGCATCGCCTATCTGGCCAAGGGCACCATCGTCGGCACCGGCAAATACAAGCCGCCGCTTTTAGGCGGCAAATTCAAAGGCGCCGCCGTGGGGACCTCGCCAGCGTACGGGTGCTCGGCCCAAGTGGTCGAGGTGGATGTTGACCTGGAGACAGGCAGGATCGTCATCGAAAAAATGACGGACGCCCACGACTGCGGCCGGGCCATCAACCGGACCTCGGTCGAGGCGCAGATGGAAGGCTCGCTCGCCATGGGCATGGGCGAGGCGCTCTTCGAGGAGGTCAAGTTCGACGACCGCGGCCGGGTCATCAACTGCGACTTGGCCGAATACAAACTGGTCACGGCTTTGGACATGCCGCCGGTCGAGGCCATCATCGTCGAGAGCGACGAGCCCAACGGGCCGTTCGGCGCCAAGGAGGTCGGCGAAGGCGCCATCATGCCCACCATCCCGGCCATCCTGAACGCGGTCTACGACGCCACGGGCCTGCGCATCCACGAGCTGCCATTGACTTCCGAGCGGGTCCAGGCGGCGCTGAAAGCCGCAAGGGCCAAAAAATAACGTCGCCATGCTGACCACGGAGGAGACCCGGCGCTACAGCCGGCAGATGCAATTGCCGGAGATCGGGTTGAAGGGGCAGACCAAGATTGCCGCCGGACGTGTGGTGATCGCGGGCCTGGGCGGTTTGGGATCGATCGGCGCGTATTACCTGGCTGCGGCGGGTGTCGGCCATCTGAGGCTCGTTGATCGGGACCGGGTGGCTCTGGACAATCTGAACCGTCAGATCCTGCATGCCTCAGCCGATATAGGCCGTTCGAAGGCGGCGTCGGCGGCTGAAAAGCTGACCCGCCTGAATCCCCACTGCCGGTTCGAGGCCATCGAGACCGATATCGGATACGGGAACGTAGAAGCCCTGATCGAGGGGTGTAACGTGATCTTCGATGCCACCGACAACCGTGCGACCCGCCAAGTGCTCAATTCGGCATCCGTAAAAAAAAGGGTGCCGTTCGTGTACGGCGGCATCAGCGGTTGGGAGGGAACGGCCTCCACGTTCATCCCCGGCCAGACGCCGTGCTTCAGCTGCTTGTTTCCCCCGATGGCTGAAACCGTCGAGGCCGAGCCTCCGCCGGCACTGGGGCCCACCGCGGGGCTCGTCGCATCGCTCCAGTGTTTGGATACGCTCCGGCTATTGATCGGCTTGGTTCCGCGCCTCGCCGGCCGGCTGCAGCAGTTCTCCGGTTCGACCATGGAATTCCGCACGCTGCCGATCGACCGCAATCCGCATTGCCCGGTTTGCAGCCGCTTGCAATGCCCCTCATCGCCATGAGCACCACCGTCCGCATCACGGTCAACGGATTGCCCGAGGACGTGCCATTCTTCGCAACGCTGGCCGACCTCATCGATCTGTTCCAGGAGATGGACCGCGATCTGATCGTCGAGCACAACGGCCGCTTTGTCTTTCCCCAAGGCTATGCCGCGACGAAGGTGGCTGACGGGGATCACGTGGAATTCATCCACCCGAATTTCGGCGGATAGCCGGCGCGGGTGTAATTTGGAGTAATTTAGGCAGCCGAATCAATCGATGCGGATGATTTTCACTTTGTGCCCGATCCATTCCGGGGGGAGGTAGACCCTGCCGCTGTTGGCGCACGCCTTGACCCGCTTTTCGATTATTTCACTGCCGAAAATTTCTATCTTGGCCTGTTTTCCGCTGGCCAAATGAAGGGCGTAGGGGGTTGCATCTTCCAGGCAATCGTTTCCGCCGTAGGCTGAATGGACCCTGCGGAGTTTCTTCCCTTGTGCCACTATAGATGACTCCTTACGCCGCGTCGGTACTGGCTGCGAGCCGGCGGGCGGGACGTCGTGTTGCCGCCCTGAGCGCTTTTCAAGCTGGCCGATAATTACTATTGGCATAATTCTCGTTATATGTCAAAAATGGCATATTTCGAAAACTGACTTCGATACTACCCCCTAGGCATTAAACCCACCTTTCACCAATCAGTTCCCGCATAATTGTAAATGTAATTTTTACAATCTTGTAGGCAGTTTCATAATCTTCGGCGGCCTGAAAAGTAAATTTTATCTGTATTAATAGATTGTTAATGTTTTATGGCGTCTTTGGCATATTTCATGATTACGGCAGAACCCCGGGTTTGAGAATCAGCGCAACAGCATTCAGTAGTACCGGCCCAGGTTGAGGATTAATCGGTGTTGACAATGAGAATTCAGGTGTGCGAATAGCACTAGCTGTGCTAATAAAAGCATATCAGGCACGGATCGACTTTATGCCGAACAAGGAGGAATGATGCGAAATTTTTCAAGAGCCTTTCTGTTGCTCCTGGGTCTTGCGCTTCTATCTGCTCCCGGGGAGGCATCCGCCGATGAGATCACCGTGTTTGCCGCAGCCTCTCTGACCAACGCGCTCAACGACGCAGGAAAGGCGTTCGAGCAAAAGGAGGGCCACACCGTGCGGTTCTCGTATGCCGCTTCCTCCACCCTTGCCAAACAGATCGAAAACGGTGCGCCTGCCAACCTTTTTCTTTCCGCGGATCTGGACTGGATGGATTATCTCGACCAGCGCAAATTGATCGCGGACGGGACCCGAACCAATTTGCTGGGCAACCGCCTGGTAATGATTGCCCCGGCCGACAGCGCTTTAAAGGTAGACCTGAAACCGGGAATCGATCTTTCCGCTTTTTTGTCGGGAGGGCTGTTGGCGACCGGCGATCCGGACCACGTGCCCGTTGGCAAATATGCCAGACAGGCGTTCGAGAAGTTGGGGGTCTGGAAAGGAATCGAGGGCCGGATCGCACGAGCAGACAGCGTGCGCGCCGCGTTGCTGCTGGTCGAGCGGGCTGAATGCCCGTTGGGTGTGGTCTATGCCACGGATGCGGCGGCTTCCGCCAAGGCGACGGTGGTCGGCGTGTTCCCCGCGGACAGCTACCCGCCGATCGTCTATCCGGCCGCTATCGTGAAGGACAATGGCACGCCTGCGGTGCAACGCCTGCTCGAGTTCTTAAAAAGCCCAGCGGCCAAATCCATCTTCGAGAAGCATGGATTCACGGTCAAGTGATGGAGGCGTTTGCACTGACTGCGCTGGAGGTCGAGGCACTGAGCCTGAGCCTGTGGGTGTCGGGGTGGGCCGTCGTGGGCAGCCTGCCCGCAGGCATTGCCGTTGCCTGGGTGCTGGCGCGGTTTAAATTTCCCGGGAAGATCCTGCTGGACGGACTGGTGCACCTGCCGCTGGTTCTGCCGCCCGTCGTGACCGGCTATACCCTTTTGGTGCTCATGGGCCGGAACGGGCCCATAGGGTCCCTGCTCCAGAAAACTCTCGGCCTCAGCTTCAGCTTCAGCTGGAAAGGGGCTGCCCTGGCATCGGCCGTGATGGCCTTTCCGCTGCTGGTGAGAGCCGTCCGCCTTTCGATCGAATCGGTCGACCAGGGATTGGAGGCTGCCGCGCGGACTCTTGGCGCTCGTCCATTGAGAGTTTTTTTCACGGTGACCCTTCCCTTGGTCATGCCGGGCGTCCTGGCCGGAGTGATCCTGGCCTTTGCCCGCAGCCTGAGCGAATTCGGCGCGACCATCACCTTTGTTTCCAACATCCCCGGTCAGACTCGGACGCTTCCGCTCGCGCTCTACACCCTGACGCAGGTGCCGGGCGGCGAAGCTGGCGCCTTGCGGCTCTGCGTCATCTCGGTTCTCCTGGCGCTGCTGGCCATAATCGGCTCGGAGGTCCTATCACGCCACCTGGATCACCGGTTGAGGGGGTGAGACGTGCTCGACATCCGGGTATCCAGACGCCAGGGCAGTTTTCAGGTGAATGCGGACTTCAAGACCCAAAACACGGGCATCACGGCGCTCTTCGGCCCGTCGGGCGCTGGCAAGACATCGGTGATCAACATGGTCGCCGGCCTCATCCGGCCGGACCGAGGCCGCATCGTCGTTCAAGACAGAGTGCTCTTCGATTCGGATCGCGGCATCGACCTGCCTCCCGAGAAGCGTTCGATCGGCTATATTTTTCAGGACGGTCGCCTTTTCCCGCATCTGACCGTCCGCAGCAATCTGATCTACGGAATGAGGCTGACCCCTCCGGATCGGCGGTGCATCGGATTCGATCAGGTTGTAGGCCTGCTCGGCATCCAGCACCTTCTCGAACGGAGGCCTGCGAGGCTTTCCGGAGGCGAAAAACAGCGGGTGGCTATCGGGCGAGCGCTTCTAACGAGCCCTCGCCTACTTCTGATGGACGAACCGTTGTCTTCGCTTGATGAGGGCCGCAAGGAGGATGTGTTGCCCTTCGTAGCAAAGCTGCCGAGCGCATTTTCAATCCCGATCCTTTACGTCACCCACGCGGTCGATGAAATTCAACGTCTAGCGGATTGCCTGGTCCTCATGGAATCCGGCAAATCGATTGCGGCAGGAAATGTTCACGAAATGATCGGCCGGATTCAATGCCGGGTTGTCGTTGGGGTGTCTGACAATCCGTCTTTGGAAACCTGTTAGTTATTGTTTGTTTTTAACCGTTAAGGTTTTACCAATAATCCGGTTGACTCCTCCTGACTCCCTGCCATAGTCACAACTGTTATGTCTGCGCATGTTGAAGTCGAAGAGTTATTTCTCAACAACGGCTATGGGAGGGAAGAACACATGAAATCGAAAGCGGCTCTGGGGGCTTTGGCCGGATTGTTTGCATTGTTGGTGCTGGCGTCGTATGGGTTTGCACAGCCCGCCTGCACGGAGTCCTACGGCGCTGGTCCCAACAAATTCAGCCTGGCGACCGGCAGCCCCGGCGAACTCGGGCTGCTCAAGGTGCTGGGGGAGCAGTTCGCCCAGAAGAACAACACCACGCTCTGCTGGGTCAAGGCCGGCAGCGGCGAATCCATGAAGTTTCTGAAGGACAAGCAGGTCGACATGATCATGGTGCACGCCCCGGCGGCCGAGAAGAAAGCGGTCGAAGAAGGCTGGGCGACCCGGCGCATCCTGATCGGATCGAACGAGTTCTACATCGTCGGACCGCCGGAAGATCCGGCCGGCATCAAGAACGCTAAAACCGCCGCCGAGGCCTATGCGCTCGTTGCCAACCGCAAGTCCAAATTTTTCTCCCGCGGGGATAACTCCGGCACCCATAAAAAGGAAATGGATGCCTGGGAGAAAGCCAATATCAAGCCGGCCGGCGACTGGTACATAGTGACCAAGGACTTCATGATGGCGACCCTCAAGCGGGCCGACGCCGAGAAGGGCTACTTCATGACCGACAGCAGCACCTGGGTGAGCGTCCGGAAGGAGATGAAGAACCTGACCATTCTCTTCAGGGGGGATGTCTTCCTGGTGAACACCTACCACACGC
Organism: Desulfobacterales bacterium; assembly: GCA_030834695.1. Taxonomy (GTDB): domain Bacteria; phylum Desulfobacterota; class Desulfobacteria; order Desulfobacterales; family SpSt-501; genus SpSt-501. The sequence goes on along the minus strand of JAUQXK010000098.1, from coordinate 14,593 downwards.
TGCTGCAGCCGGAGGGGGCCACGCCGGGCCAGAAATCGGCTGCGCAGTTCATCGATTTCGTAAGCTCTGCGGAAGGTCAGAAGATCATCGCCACCTACGGCAAGGATCTTTACGGCGAAGGCATTTACAACGATGCCGAGTACGCCAAGAAATACGATCGGTGATTTTTTTAATTATTTGCAAATGATATAGCTAAAAATGTTGCCGCCAATCGGGGTGACTCTGGCAGTCGGTGCACCGGCAAAAAGCGCATTTGGCGTTCAGGAGGAATGAAGGAATGAAGAAATCAGCGTTTATTTTTTCGGTACTGCTTTGCGCCTCTCCGCTCCTCGCTGCTGACTGGTCTTTCTACGGCAGCCAGCGTTTGAACACCTTTTATGTGTATAGAGACTTCGGCGACGCCGAGGTGAACGGCCAAAGTGACGACTGGGGGGTTGATTGGAATTTCCAGACCAACTCGCGCATGGGGGCCAACGTCAAGGCCGATAAGGTTTCCGGCAAGGTTGAGTTCGGCCTCAAAGGCACCGACGGCGGCGACCTCGACGTCGGAACCCGCATTGCCTATGGCATGTGGAAATTTTCAGACAACGCCTCGCTCAAAGTCGGCAAAGACTACTCACCCGTCCGGAATGTGATCTCCAACCAGGTTTTCAAAGATGACGACATGATGCAAGGCAGTGGAGCCTTCGACGGCCGCAGGCCGGGCGGGCTGACCCTTTTCCTGGGCGGCCTTGAACTCGCTTTGCTGACCAATGCGCTCAGAGACGGCTCCTCAGGGCCTACAGACGTCACCCCCGCCGGAAGCGACCTCGACTGGAACATCCCCAAGATCGAGGCACGCTACACGCTGAAGACGGAGTCCTTTAAGTTGATCCCATTTGGCGGATTCCAGTACTTTAAGGTTTCCGAGGGAACCAGCACGCTGCAGGATGATCTCGACATTTACTCCTACGTGCTCGGCCTCAACGCGCAGGTGAACTTCGGCGCTTTCTACCTGGCTGCCGACGGGTCCTACGGCCAGAACTGGAACAACGCCAACTGGAAAAACGGCCTTTACAACGCCGCCTCGTCCAGCTCGGCTTCGCTGAATAGCAACGGTGACGACGTCAAAGACGCCACAAGTTACATGCTGGGGCTCGTCTTAGGGTTCAAGGCCACCGACAGGATTCAATTTGAAGCCGGCTTTGGTTACCGCAACGACGACCCGGACACGCCCGGCTCCGACAACGACGATTTTTGGCAGGGCTATCTGCAGGCGGCTGTGACCCTGGCTCCGGGTGTCTACATCGTTCCGGAAGCGGGCTACCAGGATTTTATGGACGATAGCGCCGGCAACAACGAGGGCTACCAGTGGTATGCCGGTGCCAAGTGGCAGATCGATTTCTGATTGCTCTGATTCAGGCTCAAATTTTGATTTTCAGCTTGCGGATGAATAGATCCACCGCAATCCCGATGCCGAAAGCCCAGGCCATGTTCGGGACGGCCAGGGCGATGCCGGTGATCAGCAGCGCCACGAAGTACTCCTCGTTGCCCTTGAGGCTTCTGACCAGGGGGCAGAGCTCCAGCCCCGCGAACACCAAAAGAACCCCCAGCACCGAGTTCGGGATCGTGGCCAGGACGGCGAAGCCGAATTCGCCGAAGGCCAATGCCATGACGACGAACAGGGCGCCGATCATGACGGGCGCCCCGCCGGTCCGCGCGCCGAAGCGGTAATGGGCGGCGAGACCGCCGGTTCCGTGGCACATGGGAACGGCGCCGAAAAGACCCGCCGGCAAGTTCGCAATCCCCATGGTGAGGGCAAAATTGCCCGCCTTGCTTTTGGAGAGCAACGGGCTTTGCGGAAAAAGGGTGAAGCAGGTGTCGGCCGTGCCCACGCAGGCGTTGCCTATGGTCAACGGAATCTGCGGCAGGATCAGCATGATGAGAGCCGTCCAAAAATCCTGGAGAGAGGGTGAAATGAACTGCATCGGCGTGGGGCCGATGGAAAACGACGCCCCATTGAACCCGCCCAGCGCAAGGCCCGAAACAATGCCTGCGGCCAAGGCAACGAGCGCAGCCGGGAATTTCTTGTTGTCGAGGAGCGCCAGGACCAAGACGAAAACAACGATTCCGACGATGAGATTAATCTGATATTCTGCGAATCGGCCGGTCATGCCGTTGAGAAACACCTGGGGCGAGACGATCAGATCGACGCCTTTCTTCAAAAAGACGAGCCCGAGGGAGAGCTGGATGCCGCGCACCACGGGTTGGGTGAACAGCTTGGCGAGCTTGTCGACGATGCCGGTCAGCGCGAACAAGAGCAGCAGCGCGCCGAAGATGATGCCGGAGGCGCCGATCACCGGTTCGGTGATCATCGCAGGATAGGCGATGGCGATTGCACCCACGGCTTTAAGGGGCTGCACCGGTACCGGCAGCCGGTAATAATACCCGGTGATAAGGTAAAACAGCCCGAAAGAGAGAAACACGGTGGAGGGGCTCAGTTTGTTGATCAAGATCATGCCGACGACGATGGGCAGGAGCGTACCCAGGTCCCCGAAGGCCCCGGCCAGTTCGACGCGGTCGAAGCGCAAGGCATGGTCAGCGGTGTAGGGCCGGCTTTCAGGGGCTGGACTGGCTGCTGCGGGCTGGTTCATGGCGCACCTCGGAAAAAAGGTTCTTGCATAATAGACACGAAAAAAATAATATACGTGTCATAAACATAACCGAACGATCCGGCCGGGTCAAGAACTTTTGTGGATGGCGAGGCATGACCCGGAATCGGCCCGGATCAGAAAGGATAGAGCCGCTTTGGTGATGAGTTCAAGCGAACAACGATCCACCGCTTTGAATCATGCCCGCATCCTGTCCGGACCGGGTTCGGAGCGCTGTCTGGACACCCTCCAGCTCATCCGTATTGAAACGGCGTTGCGCGAATGGGCGAGTTCCGGCCGCCGTTCGGATCTCAGGCGCTCCCGTCAGCGGGTTTTATTGATTTTCCTGCTGATCCGCTACACGGGCGCACGGCTCAACGAAGTGTTGCGGTTTGAGCCCGGAGACGATTTCGATCCCAAAAAGCGAACGGTGCGGTTACGGAAAGGAAGCGGCCCTACCTGCCGCGAGGTGCAGATTCCGGAGGCCGTGTCGTTCGAAATTCAGCGCCTCCTAAAGGCGCTTGGGCCCCGGGAGGCGGATCGGTGCGCACTCAAGCTGGACCCGGCCCACGTGCGCCGCAAATTTTACGAACGGGCCGAGGCCGTCGGCCTGCCGCGCGAGCTCGGCGCCCCCGAGGTCATCCGCCGGTCGCGGGCCGTGGAGTTGATGCAGGGCGACGTCCCCCTGCCGGTCGTGCAGAAGATCCTCGGGCATTCGACCCCCAGCCTCGCCGCCGGCTATGTGACCTTCTCCGAGGAGGACATGCGTAAGGCCGAGGCGTTCTTCGTCGACCGTGAAAACCGGCGCAAGACCAGCGCACGCAATACCTTTTTCGGGAAAATCCAAACCATCCGCAAAGGCGACATCCAGGCCTGGGTGGAAATCGCCGCTCTGGGCGGCTACCGCATCCGCACCGTCATCACCCACCACAGCCTGACCCGCCTCGGGCTGAAGCCGGGGGCCTTGGTCGGGGCCGAGGTGAAGGCGCCATGGGTGACGATCCACCGCAGCCCGAACGACCCGGAGTGTTCGGCGGACAACGTGCTCTCCGGAACGGTCGAGCGGATCGTCGCCGGCAGGGTGACGTCGGAGATCGTGGCCCGCATCGCCGACGGTACCGAAATCTGCGCCATCGTCACCGCCCAGAGCCTGAAACGGCTCGGTCTTCGAGCCGGGGATCGGGTGTGGGTGGCCTTCAACGCCTTCACCGTGGTCCTGCATGCCGACTGATCGGCCGAAGCCTGCGTTGCTGCCACTCCGGTTGAATTGGTCCCATAAATGTATTAGGTAACCGCAATCGAAAATAATTTCTGGAGGCGAGGGCGCTATCAAGCCGATACGAATGAATTTGAAACCAACCAAAATCGGGCGCAACGACCCGTGTCCCTGTGGCAGTGGATTGAAATACAAGAAATGTTGCGTGGGCAAAGAGTTTGCGGCTCTGGCCGCCGATCTGGAAGGGCTCTATGCCCGCAAATACCGCATCCGGGTCAAGACCCCCAAGGATGTCGAGGCGATCCGTCGCGCCGGGCGGCTGGTGGTCGACACGTTGGAGTTGGTCGCCCCGCGCATCCGGCCCGGCATCACAACCGACGACATCAATACCTGGGTGCACGAGTTCACGGTGCAAAATGGCGCGGTCCCGGCGCCGCTCAACTACCGCGGCTACCCCAAGAGCGTCTGCGTTTCGGTCAACGAGGTCATCTGCCACGGCATCCCCGGCCAACGGGTCATCAAGGACGGCGACATCGTGAACGTCGATGTCACTTCCATCCTCGACGGCTACTACGCCGATGCCAACCAGACTTACTTCGTGGGAAGCCCCGGGCCGGACGCGCGCAAGATCGTGGGCGTGGCCCGCGAATGCCTCCGGCGCGGCATGGCCATGGTCCAGGCCGGCAACACGGTCGGCGACATCGGTTGGGCCATTCAGGTCCATGCGGAATCGCAAGGGTGCTCGGTGGTGCGCGAGTTCGTGGGGCACGGGATCGGCTTCGATTTCCACGAGCCGCCGCAGGTGCCGCATTTCGGCCGGAAGGGAGAGGGGCTCGCACTGATACCGGGCATGGTCTTCACCATCGAGCCCATGATCAACCTCGGCCGCAAGGAGCTGCGGATCCTGGAGGACGAATGGACCGCGGTCACTCGAGACGGATCGCTCTCGGCGCAGTTCGAGCAGACCGTGCTGGTCACCGACAACGGCTGCGAGAGCCTGACCCCCTGGGAGGATTGAACCCCGCCGTTCATTCGGCTGGCCGATCTCGAAGGATTCTACCAAGTGCTGGCGGCGGAAAAGATGAGCGTTTTCCGTCAAACGTTCGGGAGGATCATCGAGTCCGCGCATAAAAAAGTGGCCGAAGCCCTGGTAAGGGGAAAGGCGCTGAAAATCGTAGGAGGAGAGAATTCATGAAAGTGGGATTTGCCGTGCAGGCCGACGAGGGAATTGAGAGCAGGGTTTTCAATCATTTTGGGTCGGCGCCTTTGTTTATCGTCGTGGATGCCGCCACCGCAGAAATTACGACCGTCGACAACAAGGATCTGAATCATGTCCATGGCGCCTGCAACCCCATCAAGGCGCTCGACGGGCAGCGAGTGGACGCCATGGTCGTCGGCGGCATCGGGGCCGGCGCCCTGTCCAAGCTGAACGCCATGGGAATCAAGGTCTACGGTTCCGCCGCGGCCACGGTCAAGGAAAACCTGTCCCTGTTGAATGCGAACAAGCTCCAGGAGCTCTTTGCGATGAACGCCTGCCGCGGGCACGAAGGGGGATGCGGGCATTAGGAGGGTCCTCTAATGGAGTCGGTCATCCTAAAACCGATCGGCGTCATCCGCAGCCCCTTCACCGATGTGAAGTCCATGCCCATCCAGCCGGTGAGTGAAAACAGCGCCGCAGGGCGCATCGAGATATTTCCCGAATTCGCGGCGGGGCTCACGGACGTGGAAGGATTTTCCCACGTCATTTTGCTTTATCATTTTCACCGGTCGCAGACTTATTCGCTCTCGGTTACCCCTTATCTGGACACCGAACCGCGCGGCCTGTTTGCGACCCGCGCGCCGAACCGGCCCAACCCGATCGGCCTGTCCCTCGTCCGGCTGGTTCGCATCGAAGGATCCCATCTGCATGTCGAGAACATCGATGTTCTCGACGGTACACCCCTGCTGGACATCAAGCCCCACGTACCGGAATTCGATTGCGCCCCGGGTGCCCGCATCGGCTGGTTGGAAAAAGCCGCAGCGGATATGCGCACCAAGGTAGCGGATGATCGGTTCCACCGGTAGCCGATTCCTTCCGGATTCTGCGGCCTGTCTCGACATATTTTTCGTCCCTTCGGTCATGCGTTATCCTGCTATGGACAGATTAAGTGTTGACAGGTTATTTCTGAAAATCCTATAAACATTTAAGCCGATTCTAATTTAGATCATGGTAGCCTAATATGGATATTACAACATGCCTTAAGGCGCTCGGCGATTCAACTCGATTGAATCTTATTAAAATCCTGTTGAGAAGCGACTTGTGCGTAGGTGCCCTGGCCAGGATGCTCGGTCTTTCGGAATCCGCATTGTCTCAGCATCTAAAGTTGTTGAGGGGGGCGGGGCTGGTTCGGGGCGAGAAAAGAGGCTACTGGACGCACTACACCGTGGAAAAGGATGCCTTGCGCCGGATCGCCAAAGAGCTGTCCGAAATGACCGAAGTGCTGCAACCCTATGAAACCGCATGTTGGAAGTCGGTTTCCAACTCGGCCCTATCCCCCCGACGAAAGGCGAAGGACATGTGCAACGATTGCTGCCAAAAGCCAGAAAAACTGAAGGGCAAACCAACCTCTTGCTCCCCGGAGCAGATCGAGCAGTGCCACGGCAAAGACGGCGGACACCCCTGCGTGAAAGAAGAGAAGAAGGAAAGCTGACTCCCGGACGCGTCGCGGCGGTGAATGGCATGAGCAAATTAGCCGTACTTTATTGCGGGCGTGCTATCATTCCGGAACCGGCTGCCTGAACTGGCGGGACGACAGGTTGTCCGGACCATGGTGCCACCAGATGCTCCTCTTGGGAGGAGGCAAAGGGGTTTTTGTTGCCATGACCACAAATCCAGGTTCATCAGCGATAATTGAAGTCGGCGAATTGACGAAACGATTCGGTGATGTCACGGCGGTCGATCACGTATCCTTTCAAGTCGAGCGGGGGGAGCTGTTCGGTTTCCTCGGGCCGAACGGAGCGGGGAAGACGACCACCATCAACATGCTGATCGGACTGGCCCGGCCGGATTCCGGCGCCATTCGAATCGGCGGCCTGAACTGTCGCAAGAACCCCAAAGCCGCCCAGCACTTGATCGGGGTGGTGCCCGACGAAAGCAACCTGTATCCGGAGCTCACCGGATTCGACAACCTCTGTTTCTGTGCCGCCCTTTACGGGATGGGCAAGCCGGCGCGAATCGCCCGAGCGACCCAGTTGTTGAGGGACTTCGATCTGTCAAAAGCGGCCCACCGCAAGTTCGGCGGGTATTCCAAGGGCATGAAGCGCAAACTGGCCATTGCGGCGGGAATCGTCCATCAGCCCCAGATCCTGTTTCTGGATGAACCGACCACCGGCATCGATGTGGCCAGCGCCCGCAACATCCGGCAGCTGCTGGCGGATCTTCATCGCAGCGGAACCACCATCTTTCTGACCACTCATTACATCGAAGAGGCCGAACGGCTGTGCGATCGCATCGCTTTTATCGTAAACGGCCGGATCGTGAAAATCGACCAGGTCGCCAGCCTCTTGAAACCGGTTCAGGACCGGTATGCAACCATCGTCAACGGCACCGGATTGAATCCATCTTTTCTCGGGGAGCTATCTGCTTCATTTGGCGGCCTTGAATTTCACCTGCACTCCCAAGATCGAATCCGCGTCGAATCTTCCATGCCTATTCACATCGGGCCTATCGTTAAATTTCTGGAAGACAAGAACGTGGCGGTGACGGAGGCCCGCCGGATGCATTTGTCGCTGGAGGATGTGTTCGTTCAAATCACGGGCATCGAGGCGGATGCCATGAAACTGGAAAAGATGAAGGCGGCGGCATGAAGATCTGGATCGCATTCTGGAACATCGTTTTGAAAGATATGCGGGCGTACTACCTCAAGCCGCCCAATATCAGCTGGGGCCTGATCTTCCCGATTGCCTGGACGGCCATGTTCTTCATCAAGTCGGGCCGCGGGCTGGACGACGTCCTGGGTCTGCTGCCCGGCGTGGTGGCCATTTCGATTCTTTTCGGCACGACCTCCATGCTGGCGGTTACGATCACCTTCGAGAAAAAGGGTCGCTCCTTCGAGCGGCTGCTGTTGGCACCGATTTCGCTGGAGCTCCTGATGCTGGCCAAGACCGGAGGGGCCATCCTGTTCGGTGTCGTGAACGCGCTCGTACCGGTCGCCATCGCCTGCTTTCTGTCGGACCTGTCTCGTGTCGCCTGGGGGGCGGTGGTCCCGGCGGTCGTGCTGATCGCGATCGCCTCCACTTTCATGGGTCTTTTCATCGCGGTGTCGGTCAGCGAAATCTTCGAAGCCCAGACGTTCTCAAATTTTTTCAGGTTTCCGATGATATTCCTCTGCGGTCTGTTTTTCCCGATCGACGCCCTGCCGATGCTCCTGAAACCGCTGGCGTATGTACTCCCGCTGACCTATGGGGTCGACATCCTCAAAGGCGGTTTTCAGGGCAGCAACATCATGCCGCTCTCGCTTGATTTTGTCGGTATTTGCCTGTTCTGCATGGTGCTGTTCTATTTCAGCTTAAAAAACATACACAAGAAATGGATTTCCTGACGCCAAGCGAAGAATTGCTTGCCAGGGTTGCTGAGGGGGATGAATACGCCTTCCAGATTCTGGTTGATCGACACCAGACGCCCGTTCTCAATCTGATCTATCGGTTCCTGGGGGATAGGCAGAAATCCGAAGACCTGGCCCAGGAGACATTTTTTCAGGTCTGGCGATCAGCAAAAGCCTATAAAGGCAAGTCCAAATTCACGACCTGGCTTTATCGAATTACCGTCAATCGTTGCCTCAGTGAAATCAAATCCGCTCGCCGTAAGAAGTGGCTTCAATTCTTCCGGGATATGACGGACCCGAAGGACCTGCAGGATGAATCTCTACTGGATGCTGCCCCGAATGCCGAGGACCTCCTGATTACCCGCGAACGAAGCCGACAGGTCTCTAACGCTCTCCAGACCCTTCCTGAAAACCAGCGTATCGCCCTGATATTAAAAAGATATGAAGATCTCTCCTATGAAGAGATTTCCAGCGTTCTCGGCTGTTCGATACCCGCCGTCGAATCGTTGCTCGTCAGGGCCAAACGCACCCTCCAAAAGAAGTTGGAAAAAATTTAAGAGAAGAGCGCAGGTTTTTAACTTAGGCGTTGTCTAATACAGGTAGATGGGATTGATCGAATGAGCCTAACCATGAAATGCCATAAGATCGAAAACAAGTTGTCCGCCTACCAGGACGGCGAGCTTTCGGCCTCGGAAAAAGAGCAGGTCGAAAGACACCTTGCCGGTTGTTATGCCTGCCGGGAACAGCATGTTAAGCTCCAGCAGACGTGGCAGGCTCTGGGGGAGATGACCGAGATCCGGCCGACTCCCGGGTTCTATAAGCGGGTATCCCAGAACATCGACCAGGCATCGGAACGAGGCGCCTGGGGGACACTTCTGGGGAATTTGGGGTTTAAGTCCCTGCCGTCCCCCATCATCGCATCGGTCATCCTTGCGATCGGGATACTTTGCGGGACTTTTATCGGAAAATCTTTGATTAATGTGCAACCGCTTCATCCCGCTGCCGTCCGCTCGGAAGAAGGGCTTCTAAGTTCTCTCAGGGTGTTTGACCCGGTGCCCCCCGGCACGTTGGCGGACGACTACGAGCGCCTGCTGAGCTACAACGAAAGCCATATCCGATGAGATCAAACTGGCTGACCGGTCTCTTGATTCTGTCCCTGGCCGTCAATGCGGCCGTCATCGGCACGCTGGGATATCACTACTTAACCAATGCAGCGCAACGGCGTCCGGCACCATGTCTTTCATCCGGAGACGGGCATCTTTACCAGTCACTTGGCTTAACCGGCCGCCAGCTTGAAAGAATGGAACCCCTGGCCCATGTCTTTCACGGCCGCATGGACGAAATGAAAGCATCCATTGAGCAGAAAAAAGAGATCCTGATCGATCTGCTCCAAAGAGGTGGCGCGTCCGACCGGATCGATGGGCTGCGGGCGGAGATGACCTTCATTCAGGACGCAATCCAGAAAGAGGTTATCGCACATATTGCGGACATCCAGCAGATCCTGGATTCAAAGCAACAGGAACGGTTTTTCCATCTCATGCGTCAGAGCATGAATTGCACCGGAACATCGCTTTCCCCGTCGAGCGGAGGCAGTCGATGAATCTGCGTTACACGGTCAAGGAGCTTTATTACCAAAGAAGACGGGCCATGGTTGCTGCCTTCGGCCTGTCGATCGGAATTGCCTTATTGATCATCCTGAACGCCCTTTCCATCGCGTATCGCCAGGCCGCACAAATCCCCCTTAAGGAAATCGGGGCCGACATCACGGTGCAGCGCGCGGGGGACGTGCCCCAGGAACTTTCGGGAGCGGTCTTTCCCTGCTCGGCGGTAACCCTCAAAAAAGACGAGCTCGAAAAGGTCGGCAGCCTTCCCGGTATCAAGGGAATGGGCCGGGCGCTCCTGCTTTGGGTGTTCGACCCGGAACGCGCCTGGGTCGTTCTCGGCATCGAACGCGAGAACTCGATCGGCCCTGCGGTGTTGAGATACTCCGTCGCCGACGGCCGGTTTCTTGAGGCCGAAAAGTCCGAGGCCCTCGTCGAGGTGGCCTACGCCCGGCAGTTCGGGATCAAGTTGGGCGACAGTCTGTCCATCTCTGGCAGGGAGTTTCCGGTCGTCGGTCTCGTCGATGCCTCGCGAGCCACCAAGATTGCAGTGGCCAACGTGTACCTGCCCTTGAAGGATGCCGAGGCCCTGGCGGTTGCCTCCAAGCAGCTTCAATCCGTATCGCCCTACGCCGCCGGCGATGTCAATCTGGTCTTCATCAAGGCCGACCAGGATCAAATCGCCAGCCTGTCCCCTGCGATGAAGAAAATCTTGGGTGAGAAGGCGGCGGTTGCCACCCCGGACTCCTTCCTCAAGCTCCTGGGCAGTCTTTTCGCGCTCTCGGACAAATTCACCCTGGCGGCCTCGCTGATTGCCATCGTCGTTGCCATTCTGATCGCCTTCAAAACGATGGCGGGAAACATCGCCGAGCGCGCCAGGGAGATCGGCGTGCTGAAGGCGGTCGGATGGACCAACCGCAACGTTGTCTTTCAACTGATCGGAGAAGCCGTCGCCCAGTGTCTGATTGCAGGCATCCTGGGGCTCTGCCTGGCCATCGTGGTTTCCTTCGGGCTGAGCTTCATGAACGTCAGCATCCCTATTCCCTGGGAGATGAGCCCGACGCCGCATTTCCTGCCCGGGGGCGGCGATCAGATCTTCAAGACCTTGCGGCTTCCGGTCACAGTCCCCTGGAGCCTGGCCGTATTCGCCGTCCTGCTGTCCGTTGTGATCGGTGGCATGACCGGCGGGCTTCTGGGAAGACATATCGCGAAAATCAAACCGTCGGAGGTTTTAAGACATGATTAATTCGGGCATCTTGTCGGGTGTGGATTTGAGAAAGTCTTACGGCTCCCTTGAGGTGCTCAAAGGGGTTTCTTTGGCGGTGGATCCTGGGGAGTTCGTTTGTCTGGTCGGAAAGTCCGGCTGCGGCAAGACAACCCTTTTGTCTCTTCTTTCCGGCCTGGAAAAACCGACCCAGGGCCGGGTATCCCTCGACGGCAAGGAAATCACTTCGTCCTCGGAGGACGAGCTCGCCCTTTTCCGACGCGAAAACGTGGGGTTCATTTTCCAGTCCTTCAACCTGATTCCGACCCTTTCGGCCTGGGAGAACGTGGCCCTGCCCCTTTTTCCCATGAAAATACCTCAGGAGCAGCAACGCCAACGGGCGATGGAAATGCTTGAAAAATTGGAGCTGGGCCACCGGACGGGTCACCTGCCGTCCGCGCTCTCCGGCGGGGAAAAACAACGGGTGGCCATCGCCAGGGCGCTGGTGAATCGTCCCAAGATCATTTTCGCCGATGAGCCGACCGGAAACCTCGACTCGGCCACCGGTGAGGCCATCATGTCCATTCTGCGCCGGCTGAACGATGAAGACGGGGTGGCGATCCTGATGGTGACCCATGAGGCGGACCTGGCCAAACAGGCGGATCGGCTGGTCCGCATGAAAGATGGGGAGATCGTCGCATGAAACAAAGAATCCTGGTGTGGCTCGCAGTGGCTGCGTGGGCGATGCTTTTTTCTCCGATTGCAGCCAGTTCGGCAAGCCCGGTGGTAGTTGACATCCTCTACATGAACCATGGGCCGCTTCGGCCGACGGTGGAGCAGATCAAACAGGTCCTCTCGGGGTTTGGGGATAAAGTGAACCCATCCTGGTACGACTTCGAGAGCAAGGAGGGGGAAAAGTTCATGGCCCAGAAGGGCGTCCGGCAGCATATCCCGCTCGTCATCTGGCTGAACGGAAAATCAACCGTACTGGTTGAAGGCCGGGACGTGCAGTTGATGGGCTTTCCCTCCGGCTCAGGGCCTGCCGCATTTCAAGGCAAATGGACCATGGCGGACCTGCGCAAGGCACTGGACCAGCTAACGGATAAGAAGTGAGCCCATATGAATTATCGGTATGTGGTACAGGAGCTTCGTCATCACCGGCACCGGACCTTGGTCAATATGCTCGGTATTGGCGTGGGGATTGCCCTTTTTGTCGCAATCAATGCGGTGTCTGCCGCCTACCAGGAAGCGGTCAGCCTGCCTTTCAAGAGCCTGGGCACCGATATCGTCGTTCAGCGGCCCGAAAAGCGATCATCCGACTCTGCGCAGCCGCCTGTCTCCATGCGCGGCATTCGGTTGCCGTTTTCAAATCAGCTGCTATCGCCAGATGATTTGAACCGAATCGAAGCGATCGATGGTATCGACTCGTCGGCGTCAGCACTCCTGCTGTGGGAGTTCGGCCAGAGCGGCTTTCGAACGATCATGGGCGTGGACGGCTCCAAGCCGAGCCTGGGTCCGGTCAAGGTAAAAGATTGGATCAGGGAAGGCCGATTCCCCGAAAAGCAAGGTGAAGTCCTGATTGAGAAGCATTATGCGAAATTTATCCACAAGAAGGTCGGGGACCATCTGGAGATCGGAGGGAAAAATCACAGTGTGGTGGGGCTCCTTGAGATCCGGGAAGGGGCCCAGGTAGCCTCAGCTAATATATACCTCGCGCTTTCCGAGGCTCAATCGCTGATCAACGAAGGGCCTGGCGGGGTCAACGTGATTTTTCTGCGCCTGAAAAGCCCCTCGCTTCTCGGATCGGTCAAAACCGATCTCGTGAGAAAGCTGACCGGTGTGTCCGTCACAAGTTCCGATTCCTTTATGGAGCTTATGGGCGGTGTTTCGAAGATTTCAGATCAGTTTTCCCTCTTGGCTTCCATCATCGCTTTTAGCGGTGCCGTCTTCTTGATCACCAAGACCATGCTATCCAATATGGTTGAGCGTTCCCGCGAGATCGGAGTGTTGAGAGCCGTTGGATGGACCGAAAAGGATGTACAGAGGCAATTAATGGGGGAAGCATTTTTGCAATGTCTCCTGGGAGGGATAGGCGGGATTTTGATGGGATACGTTTTGTCTTATCTGCTTGGTTTCCTCTCGGTTCCGATTGCAGCGCCCTGGGAAACGAGCCTATTGCCCGCCTTCGCGAAGAACGCGGAGACTGCTGCCCAAAGCGTCAAGCTTCCAGTGAGCGTTTCCGCCGGTCTCTCGGCCGTTTCCATTCTATTGTCTTTGGCAGCGGGAGGCCTTGCAAGCTATGCCATGGGAAAACGGATCGCAAAAGTGAAACCTGCCGAGATTCTACGCCAGCTATGATTGCATAGCGAGCTGGAGGGACATAGAAAAGATGCGGGGGAATCATGCTCCTTCGGGCGGCGAAAGGGAATGAGGCATCCGATGGCGGTACCCGCCCGTCTCTGTCTCTTCTGCTGTCCAGCCGCATCAGGTTTTTTTTATTAGGTTGCGGATCTCCTCGCTTTGGGCACGATGCACGGCAGTGCCCTTGCGCTCGAAGGCCTGAGCCAGTTTTTCCAACAAGTCTTCCAGTTTGATCGGTTTCAGCAGGTAATCGTAGGCGCCCAGCTGCATGCCCTCCATGCTGGTTTCAAGCGATGCGTGGCCGGTCAGCAGGATCACCTCGGTTTCGCTGCGGATTTTCTTGATTTCCCGCAGCGTCTGGATCCCATCCATTCCACCCGGCATTTTGATGTCCAGGACGACTACATCGAAAGGAGTTTCCTTGACCATTCGCAGGGCTTCTTCCCCGCTCGCGCAGCCGGCTGTCGCAATTTTGCGCTTCTTGAGCCGGTTCATTAGGGTTTCCAGAAAATCGCCCTCGTCGTCCACCACCAGAATGTTTGGCTGTTGCATGCGCCCTCCTGAATCGACGGTTCGCAAAATTACTTTTTCATCGGCTGCACGTTCGGCAGCGTGATCGTGAACGTGGCTCCCTGGCCTTCCTTGCTCTGCAGGGCCAGGTTTCCGCCCATTTTTTCAATGATGCTGTAGCTAATCCACAGCCCGAGCCCGGTGCCCTTGCCGGTGCTCTTGGTGGTGAAAAACGGGTCGAAAACTTTTTTCTGCATCGACTCCGGAATGCCCGGTCCGGAGTCGGTGATGACCACCCGGATCGCGGATTTATCGGCCCGGCTCGTGACGGAGATGGTGCCGTTCCTGCCGATGGCGTCGATCGCGTTGTTCATCAGGTTCAGGACCACCTGCTGCAGCTGGGCCTGGTCACCGGCGATGATCGGCAGACTCGGCGACAAGTCGGTCTGGATGTCGATATTGTTGTTGCGGGCGTAGTTTTCGAGGAT
>JAUQXK010000097.1 GCA_030834695.1 Desulfobacterales bacterium | reverse complement strand
ATGGAGATCACCGGCGGCTCGCTGGGACACGGCCTGGGCATTGCGGTGGGCATGTGCCTGGGTCTTAAGCGCAAGTCCTCACCCTGCTTTGTTTACAACTTATTGTCAGACGGCGAGCTAGACGAAGGCTCGACCTGGGAGGCGGCCCTGTCCGCCGGCCACTGGAAATTGGACAATTTGATCGCCCTCGTCGATTCCAACAACCAGCAAGCCGACGGTCCGTCCTCCAACGTGCTGAGCTTAGAGCCAATAGCGGAAAAATGGCAGGCTTTCGGCTGGCATGTGCAACGAGTGGACGGCAATGATCTCAATGCCTTGGTAGCCGCTTTTAACCAAGCCCGCTCACTGAAGCAACAGCAACCCCGCGTGATCGTTTGCGACACAAGGATGTGCAAAGGCGTGCCGTTCTTGGAGGGGCGCGAAAAAACGCACTTCATTCGCGTCGAAGCCGATGAATGGCAGCGCACGCTCGATACGCTCAATAAACGGGAGGACGTATGAGCCGCATCCGCCAGCCCATCCAGCCCGATCCGCCATCGAAACCGCGCTTGACCACCTCGGCCATGATTGCCTCCATTGCCTCTGAGGGCCAACGTACGAAAGCGGCACCTTTCGGGCATGCCCTCGTCGCCCTGGCTCAGGAGCGTTCGGAGATTGTCGGCATGACGGCGGACCTGGGCAAATACACCGACTTGCACATATTTGCCCAGGCCCACCCGGACCGGTTTTACCAAATGGGAATGGCCGAGCAGCTGCTGATGAGCGCTGCATCGGGCATGGCGAGAGAAGGATTTTTACCCTTTGTGACGACGTATGCCGTTTTCGCCGCGCGGCGGACTTACGATTTCATCTGCATGGCGATTGCCGAAGAAAAGCTGAACGTGAAAATAATTTGCGCATTGCCCGGGTTGACGACGGGCTACGGCCCCAGCCATCAAGCGACCGATGACCTGGCGATCTTCCGGGCCATGCCGAATTTGACCATCGTCGACCCCTGCGATGCGCTGGACATCGAACAGGCACTGCCGGCCATCGCCGCATACAACGGGCCGGTCTACATGCGGTTGCTGCGCGGGAACGTCCCGCTGGTCCTGGACGAATACGACTACCGTTTCGAACTCGGCAAAGCCAGGCTGTTGCGAAACGGGACCGATGCCCTCATCGTTTCAACAGGCCTGATGACCATGCGTGCCTTGGAAACCGCCGCTCAGTTGCGTTCCGATAACGTGGATATTGCGGTGCTGCATGTTCCCACCATCAAGCCTCTCGATGCGGAAAGCATCGTTAAGGAAGCTGCTCGTGGAGGACGCATGGTGATCGTGGCCGAAAACCATTCCGTCATCGGCGGCCTGGGCGAGGCGGTTGCAGGACTATTGTTGCGCTCCGGCGTGGCGCCGGCCTTCCGCCAGATAGCGCTGCCTGACGCATTTCTCGCCGCCGGCGCGTTACCAACGCTGCATGATCGTTACGGCATCTCAACCAAGGCAATGGAAAAGAAGATCAAGGAATGGCTCTAGTCTGGCCTTGAGGCATAAGGGCAATCGTATCTGTCAACGTTCGCGTCCAGAATGAGGATGCCGGCTATATCACCGGTGAGGACATCGATATTAATGGCGGATCTCATATGGATTAAAGTCTTTCGATCCAGCAAAGGAGATAAAAGAAGATGACCCAGGGACCCATGAGCATAGATGATCTCAAGCGGATGGCCGGGACCATCCGCTGCGACATCATCGAGATGACCTGCACGGCTGCTGCCGGCCATCCCGGAGGCTCGCTTTCGGCGACGGACATCGTGACCGCGCTTTACTTTCGGGTGATGCGCATCGATCCTGCCAACCCCCAATGGCCGGACCGCGACCGCTTCATTCTCTCCAAGGGGCACGCCTGCCCGGCGTGGTACTCGGCGTTAGCCGAGCGCGGCTATTTCGACAAGAAGCACCTCTCGACCTTGCGCAAACTGGGCAGTATGCTGCAGGGCCACCCGGATATGCACAAGTGCCCCGGGATCGACATGAGCGTGGGATCGCTCGGCCAGGGCATTTCGGCGGGTTTGGGGATGGCGCTCGCGGGTAAACTCAAGAAGCAAGACTACCACGTGTGGGTGGTGGTCGGCGACGGCGAGTGCCAGGAAGGGTCCGTTTGGGAGGCGGCCATGGCAGCTCCCAAGTGGAAGCTCGACAACTTCACCGTGATCGTCGACCGCAACCACCTGCAAAATGATTTCTGCGTGGAGGATGTGATGCCGGTGGAGCCGCTGGCCGACAAGTGGCGCGCCTTCGGCTGGCACGTGGATGCCATCAATGGGCACAACATGGAGCAGATCGTTGCGGCGCTCGAAGCCGCCAGCAAGCGCAAGGGCGTTCCGACCGCCATTGTAGCTGAGACCATCAAGGGGAAAGGGGTCTCCTTCATGGAAAACGCGGCCGACTGGCACGGAAAAGCGCCATGCGCGTCCGAAGCCGATCAGGCGCTGTGCGAGATCAGGAGGTGCATCTGTGAAATCTAGCTACCGCTACATTCTGCCAGAAGTCCAAGCCTTGCTCTCGTCCAGGGATCTTTTTTTGAAGGCCAAGGGAGAGCCTACGCGCCTCACCTATGGGGAAGCTCTGCTCGAGTTGGGCGGGAAGAATCCAGACGTGGTGTCTCTGGACGCCGACGTATCCAAACCGATGAAAACGTTCTTGTTCGCCGCCAAGTTTCCGGAGCGGTCGTTCAACTTCGGGATCGCCGAGCAGAACATGATGGCGGCTGCGGCCGGGATGGCGACCACGGGGCTGATTCCCTTCGCCAATACCTATGCCGTGTTCGCCAGCATGCGGGCGCTCGATCAGGTGCGCAACAGCATCCACTACCCGCACCTGAACGTGAAGATCGCCGCCAGCCACAGCGGGATCACGCCGGGCCCGGACGGGGTAACCCACCAGGCCCAGGAGGACCTGTCCATCATGCGCGCGCTGGCCGGCTCCACCGTAATTGCGCCGGCGGACCCGACGAGCACCAAGATGGCGGTTTTTGCCGCGGCTGAGTATAAAGGGCCGGTGTATCTCAGCTTCACGCGGGATCCGGTGCCCGTGCTCTACGATGAACGTTTCCCCTTTAAGATCGGCAAAGCGGTCCTCGTCCGGGAGGGTTCCGATGCCGCCATCATCGCCAACCGGGATATGGTGGTGCAGGCTTTGATCGCAGCCGAGCTTCTATCAAAAAAAGGGATTGAGGCGAGGGTCATCGATTGCCACACGGTGAAGCCGCTTGATGAGTCAATGGTTCTCAGGGCCGCTCGGGATACCGGCGCCATCGTTACCGCCGAGAACAACATCATCTTCGGCGGGCTGGGCAGTGCCGTGGCCGAACTGCTGGTGGAAAAATACCCCGCCCCGATGAAACGGGTGGGGGTGGGCAACACCTTCGCGGAATCCGGACCTTACCTGGAAGTGATCGACAAATTTGGTCTGACCGCCCGGCATATCGTCAAAGCTGTAGCTGGCGTTCTCAAGCGCAAGCCGCCCCGTTCAGCCAAGTCGCCCGTTGAGCCAAAAGCCAATGCCCGCGCTGAACTTCGCAAGTCAAAGACGCAGGCACATGCTGGACGCAAACACTAAAGCACCAAGCCTGGTCGGCGTGGCGATTTGAAAAAAGATCATCCCTCTTCCAGCGGACCTGGAGAGGGATGATTGTTTCAGCGACCGAAGATCGTTCGAACCGTCCGCGGAGCCTTCAGCTACGGCCGCCTACGGAACCTTACTTGCCGCCGTCGGTCTTGGCGGCCTCGACCGCTACGGCCACATTGCCGCCGTGAGCGGGCTCCGTTTCGCACTTCGCCTTTTGCCTGTTGATAATCCACTTGCTGAAGCCGCAGACAAAGAGGATGAAGATCGCCATCGAAACATACTCTGTCCAATGGGGCAGATTGAAGAATTCGACGACAAACGGGTCAGTGGCCATCATCTCGCCGCCGACCTTGCCGAGCAGGGCCGCGCCCAGCCAGAGGATGATCGGATACCGGTCCATCAGCTTGGCGAGCATGGTGCTCATGAAGACGACAAAGGGGATGGAGAGGATCAGGCCGAACAGGAGCAGAAAGAGGTTGCCGTGGCTGGCGGCACCGACTGCCAGCATGTTGTCGATACCCATGCTCATGTCGGCCACGATGATGATCCAGAGCGCTTGCCAAATGGACTGGGCCTCTTTCCCATGGCATTCCTCGTCGGCGGTTTCGGTGAGCAGCTTGATAGCGATCCAGATGATGACCGCGCCACCGATCAGCTTGACATACTTCATGTTCAGCAGTTGGGCGACCAGAAATGTGCAGGCCACGCGAACGACGACCGCGCCGCCCGATCCCAGGATGATGCCCAGCGAGCGCTTCTTGCCGGTGAGATTCTTGACCGCCATGGCGATGACCACGGCGTTGTCCCCGGCCAGCACCAAGTCGATCAGCACGATGCTTCCTACCGCCAGGAAAAACGCCCATGAAAATTCGATATACCCGAGCCAACCTAAATCGATCATCGATCCTTTCCTCCCTGTAAATTGGTTGCTGTGCGTATTTATTCACAAAAGAGGTGACGGTTCAAATGAAAAGCTTCTCGAATCTAATAATCAAGATACATGCCAGCGGTCACGGACAGGTCGGCATAGATGGATATGTGATTTAACCTGCTAATTTAATGATGAATATGTATAAGCTGCAATCTTCTTTTCAAGAAGCAGCTAATCTTGGATTCAGCAATGGTGTAACCTTGGGAATGACAAGCGAGCCGGCCTGAAATATTTGGGAGACATCCAATCAACGCAGATGCCAAGGTTCCGCTTATTCATTGCAGACTCTTTCCGATAGGTTCAGGCCATCGTCAGGTTTTTACGAAAAACCCGGGTGTGCCGCTGGTTCAACACTGCAAAGCGGGACCAGAGGTTGACGACCGAGGTGTTGGTTTCGAGTTCGCGGTTGGTCTCAAGATATTGGACATTGGCATCCTTCAATGCCCGCCACATGCCCAGGGTCATCACGGGAAAGACTCTCTTAGTATTGGCCTGGGGATGAACCCCCGCAAAATAGAAATCGACCGTGTCAAAGCGCTTGAATCCCCTCAGGATATGGAAGAAGCCGAAGGGGAACAGCCGCCCCCCTGCGCGCTGAAACGGACGGCTGAGCGAGGGCAGACCCAGGAAAAATCCCTGGAGCCGGTCGGAGCCGTCTACGACCAGCTGCAGGAAGCGCGGGTCGATGAACCCGAAATACTTTTTTTCGTAGAAGGCCTTCTGATCGTCGGTGAGCGGCGTCACTCCGTAGAGGTGCTCGAAGGAGGCCTCCAGCACGTCCCAGAACTGCCCGGTGTATTCCTTCACTGCCTTCTTGGTCAGGCCTTCCACCAGCCGGTAGCCCTCCGCTTCTGCCGCCGGCATCACTTTTTTTGCGATCATCTGGAACAGCGGCGGCATCTCCTGCGGAAATTCGAGCCGCCTTTCGATATAGTCGACCTCCTTTTGGAAGCCGAGCGCTTCGATTAACGCGGGGTAATAGGGCTTGTTGTAGCTGCCGGAGATGGTGGGCTGCGCATCGAACCCCTCGACCAGCATGCCTTCGGGGTCCAGATCGCTGAAACCGTGGGGTCCGGTTATTTCCCGGCAGCCCTCGCCGGAGAACCACTTCTCCAGGTTTCCGATCAGGGCGCCGGCCACTTCGCGATCATCCGCGCTTTCAAACCACCCGAAGCGCCCCCGCTTGTATCCCAGCTTGCGGGTTTCCAGCGAGTGGATGATGCCGCACACCCGGCCCATCAGCCGTTCGCCGCGCCGGGCCAGCAGCAGCTTGGTCTTGGAAATTTTAAAAGAGGGGTTTTTCGCAGGCGAAAAAAAATCGAGCTCATCCCGGATGATCTGCGGAATGTAACGGGCGTCCCCCCGATACAGCGTGTTCGGAAAACCCACCCATTTTTTCAGGTCTGAAGGTCCATGGACTTCGATGACCGTGACTTCCATTTGAACTCCCTGCCAATTCGATAATGGGATGGGTCAATGCACGGATGCAGCCGATTGCGCCGGCCTGCCGATAGAAAGATATCGACCGCTGCAACGCCGCGGACCATATCACGAGGTGGGTGAGAACTCCATATTGCATTTTTTAGGATAACCGGCTAAATAGGAAAATTTTCGATTAGCAGCACATCCAGAAAACAGACAACCAGCCCGGATACCTCGATCTATCAGGTCTGCGGGACATGGAAACAGTCAATATGCCCAAATCGATCATTACAGCCACCGGCAGTTATATCCCCGACAACCGGGTGCCCAACGCCCATTTCCTGCAGAACGTCTTTTTCGATGCCAGCGGCAATCGGATTCCCCGGCCCAACTCGGAGATCATCAATAAACTGCACGAGATCACCGGAATCGAGGAAAGGCGGTGCGCTCCCGCCACGATAAGCACCTCCGCGATGGCGACCCAGGCGGCGGAAGCGGCGCTGGAGAGGGTGGACCGGGAAACGCTCGATTACATCATCGTGGCCCACAACTTCGGCGACGTGAATGCTCGCAGCCTGCGGTGCGACACGGTGCCCACGATTGCGGCGCGGGTCAAACACCACTTGCGGATCAAAAACCCTTATACGGTTGCGTTTGACATCCCGTTCGGCTGCCCCGGCTGGCTGCAAGGGGTGATCACGGCGGACTGCTTCATCAGGTCCGGGGATGCCAAACGTGTCCTGGTGATCGGGGCCGAGACCCTGGGGCGGATTGCGGACCCGCACGACATCGACAGCATGATCTATTCCGATGGAGCCGGTGCGACCCTGGTGGAGGCGACGGAGGGGGAGGGGGGCATCGTCTCCCACCTGACGCGCTCGGATACCTACCATCACGCCTTTCTGCTGCGAATGACGGAATCCTACAACCCGCAGCGGACCAGCGACGCGATCTACGTCAAAATGGACGGCCACGATATTTACAAGTATGCGGTGAAGACCGTTCCCCTGGCGGTCAAGAAAAACCTCGACGACACCGGCATCGGGCTCGGTGAGGTCAAGAAGATCCTCATCCACCAGGCCAACGAGAAAATGGACGCCGCCATCGTCAAGCGGCTTTTCGAATTGTACAAAGTCAAAGAGGTCCCCGCCGACATCATGCCGATGATCATTTCCTGGACCGGCAACAGTTCGGTGGCGACCCTGCCCACTCTGCTCGATCTGATTCTGAGGGGCCAGCTGGACGGCCACCGCCTGAATTCCGGAGACCTCGTCGTTTTCGCCTCGGTCGGCGCCGGGATGAACGTCAATTCCATGATCTACAAAATGCCCTAACACCCGGCTATCGCCTGCTGTTAAATCTTGGTAGGATCCACCGGCATCGAGTAATCAATTCCCGGCATCCCGAATCCGTGGTGCCGCAGGAACTCGTCGCGGAAGCCATCCATGTCGGCATATTGGCCGAGGTTTTCGGTGGTCACCTTCTCCCAACTTTCGGCGACGGCCTGCTGCACATCGGAGCGCATCTCCCAGTCGTCGAGGCGGATTCGGCCTTCATCGTCTTTCGCTATGTCTTCCCCCGAAAAAAGAAAATTCCGGTAGAGGCGGTCCATCTGCTGGATGCAGCCTTCGTGCAGCCGGCGCTCCTTCATCGCTTTGTAGAGCAGTGAAATGTAGAGCGAAACCCCCGGTATGACCGCGCTGGCACGCGTCACCAGGGCCTTGTTCACGCTGATTACGGCGCTGCCGCCGGACGTCTTGAGAACGGCATCCAGCCGTTTGGCCGTGGCCTCCAGGTCCGCCTTGGCCCGGCCGATGGTTCCGTCGCGGTAGATCGCCCGCGTCAGCTCCGGTCCGATGTAGGACAGGGCGATGGTCAGAGCGCCCGGCGCCAGCACCTTTTCGTGCGACAGCCGCCGGATCCACAGTTCCCAGTCTTCGCCTCCCATCACCTTGACGGTATGGGCCACTTCCGCCTCCGTGGCGGGTTCGGCCGTCATGGTGGTGATGCGGCCGGTGATAAATTCGATCCCCTTCGATCGGAAGGGGCGGCCGATCGGCTTGATGACCGACGAGAAGATTTCGCCTGTCGCCGGGTCGATGCGGCGGGGTGCGGCGATGCTGTAAACAACGAAGTCGACTTCGCCTAATTTCGACTGGATGCGATCGATCGTCTCATCTTTGACTGCTTCGGTGAAGGCATCGCCGTTGATGTTCCAGGCCGGGAGGCCGTCATGGTCGGCTTCCTGCTGAAATGCCGCGCTGTTGTACCAGCCGGCGGTAGCCGAACGATGGGGCTCTCCGGCGCGTTCATAGGCAACGCCGATGGTCGCCGCTCCCGAGCCGAACGCCGAGACGATGCGGGCGGCCAGACCGTAGCCGTTGGACGCACCGATCACCAGCACCCGTTTGGGGCTGGCCAGAGCTCCCCGGGATCGGACGTAATGGATTTGGGCTCGAACCTGCGCCGCGCATCCCTGCGGGTGGGCCGTGATGCAGACGTTGTTTCGGATTCTGGGTTCGATGACGATCATGGGTGCTTGCCTCGCGGACGTGTCATTTCGAGCGAGGCGAGAAACTTTTCGGATGCCGCGCGCAAAAAATTAGATTTCTCGACCCCTGGTCGAAATGACCGATTCATTCCGTACGATTTTATACGGGTTCATCCACGCTTGATGAACTCGCAAAGAGTCTGAAAATGCTGTTTTTTGTCATTCCGGCGGATCCTGGATCATGTCCAGGACAGGCGCCGGAATCAAGCAGTTACCAGCAGATAGAAATCATCTGGACTCCGGCTTTCGCCGGAGTGACGACTTTTTACGAAGCCATCAATGCTTCCTATCGGCAACTCTAATAACGGCCGCAGATGAGGTCAACTAGACATTCTGGCGCCGTGTCCGAAAGCGCCGGAACGTTTTTGTGGATATTCGCCGGCCGGCATCCCCCGGATTAAGATCTTGACACTCGTTGTCCGGTATAATAACTTCCTGCGGTTAGATTTCCAGACCTCCGGTCATGCGGAGGGATCGTTTTTGCTTAATCCATCAACAGGAGGCGCGCCATGAGGAGACTGTCTGTATTGTTGCTGGTTGTCGCGGTGGGTATGGCATGGTTGGCGCCGCAGGCGGTTCGGGCTGCGGACTACAAACCGGAGTACAAGCTCTCGACGGTGGTCGGAAAACCGTTCCCGTGGGGCATCGCCGGCGAGCGCTGGGCCGAGTTGGTGAAAGAAAAGACCAGCGGCCGGATCAACATCAAATGTTATCCCGGCACCAGCCTGGTCGGCGGCGACCAGACCAAGGAGTACACTGCCATTCGCCAGGGTGCGATCGATATGGCGATCGGCTCCACCATCAACTGGTCTCCTCAAATCAAGGAGCTGAACATATTCTCCATGCCCTTCCTGATGCCCGATTACAAAGCCATCGACGCCCTCACCGGCGGCGAGGTCGGCAAGGAGATCTTCAAGATCCTCGAAAGCAAGGACACGATTCCCCTCGCCTGGGGCGAAAACGGATTCCGCGAACTGACCAACTCCAAGCGGCCGATCCGCAAGCCGGAGCATTTGCAGGGCCTGAAAATCCGCGTGGTCGGTTCGCCCCTGTTCCTGGAAACCTTTACCGCTCTGGGCGCCAATCCCACCCAGATGAGCTGGGCCGACGCGGTGCCGGCGCTTTCCAGCGGGGCCGTGGACGGCCAGGAGAACCCGCTGACCATTTTTACCGTAGCCAAATTGCACAGTGCGGCCAATCAGAAGAACCTGCTTCTGTGGGGGTACGTGGCCGATCCGCTGATTTTCGTGGTCAACAAGGACGTCTGGAAGAGCTGGAAGCCCGAGGACCAGAAGGCGGTTCGAGAGGCTGCGGCCCAGGCTGCCAGTGAAAACATTGCCGCCGCGCGCAAGGGATTGGTCCCCCCGGATGATTCCGGAATCAAGGATGTCGAGGCCCTGGGTGTCAACGTGATCCGGCTGACCGACGCTGAAAAGGCCGAGTTCAGAAAAGCGACCAAACCGGTTTATGACAAATGGGCCAAACAGATCGGGCCGGAGCTGGTGAAAAAAGCCGAGACCGCGGTCGCCAACCGCAAGTAGCCGGCGATTTCAGACGATGTATTGATTGAATCCAAAAGCGCGCACCGATCCGCATTATTGATCCGGTGCGCGCTTTTTTCCTGCAACCGCCACGATTGTCACAAAAAATATTTCCTGCCAGCCGGCCGTCGCCCGGGCCGGAATCCCCCGATGGGGAGGTTGATACCCATGGAATCCATCCCCCAAGACCATCCGGCCGAGCCCAAGGTCCGCATCCCGCTCAAGATCGAAGAAACGCTGGCGGGAATCGCCATCGGTGTTCTGGGTCTGATCACATTTGCCAATGTCGTCGTGCGCTACCTCACCAACTTTTCGTTCGCTTTCACCGAGGAGTTTTCGGTGTTCCTGATGCTCTTCATGGCCCTGGTGGGTGGCTCGAGCGTCATGGGCAAGCAAGGGCACCTGAACATCCGGTACCTGGTGGACAAGCTGGCTCCGAAAGCCAGGCATTGGACGCTGCTCGGCGCGACGGCTTTGACCGCTTTCACGTTTCTGCTGCTGGCGATTTTCGGATCGCGCATGGCCTGGGACGAGTACCGTTTCGAAGTCACCTCTCCGGGGCTGGGCCTGCCGACCTGGATTTACACCGTATGGCTGCCGCTGCTCGCGCTGGCGATTTTCGGCCGTGCCGTCGGGGTGTTGATCCGAACGTGGAGGAATAAAAACTGATGGTTTACGCCTACCTTCTGTTCGGCTGTTTTTTTCTCCTGATGTTCGGCGGGGTGCCCATCGCCGCCGCGCTGGGGCTTTCCGGCACGCTGGCCATTGCCTTGGCCCAGCTCGGCATCATGGCCGTGCCCACCAACGTCTATGCCGGCATCGCCAAGTACCCGCTGCTGGCCATCCCGATGTTCGTCCTGGCCGGAGCCATTTTCGACAAAGCCGGCGTCGCCGAACGGCTCCTGCGGTTCACCGAGGCCATCGTCGGCCGGGGCCGCGGTGCGCTGGCGGTGATCACCATTCTGGTGGCCATGATCATCGGCGGCATATCGGGTTCGGGGCCGGCTTGCACCGCCGCCGTGGGCGGGGTCATGCTCAGCGCCATGCTGCGCGCCGGTTACGCGCCGGGCTTCGCGGCGGCCGTGACGGCCGCCGCGGGATCGACCGATATCCTGATTCCGCCGTCGGTCGCCTTCATTGTCTACAGCGTGCTGGTGCCGTCGGCCACAGTGCCGGCCCTTTTTGTGGGCGGGATCATTCCCGGCCTGCTGGCCTGCGCCATGCTGATCATTCCGGCGCTTTTCCTCAGTCTGCACCACAACTTCGGCGCCGGGCAGAGCAACGAACCCCGCCCGAAGTTCTGGGCCTCATTCAAGGACGCCTCGTGGGCCCTGGCTGCGCCGGTCCTCATCCTGGGGGGGTTGCGGACAGGGTGGTTCACGCCGACGGAGGCCGCCGTGATGGCCGTGGTCTTCGGCCTGTTCGTCGGTTTTGTGGTCTATCGTTCGCTGACCCTGCGGGCCCTTTTCGGTTTGCTGGTCGAATCGGCCGAGACCTCGGCGGTGATTCTGGTGGTGGTGGGACTCGCGAGCGTCTTCGCCTGGGCGTGCAGCACCCTCGGGATCGTCGACCCCATCTCCAGGGGGTTGGTGACGCTCGGCGGGGGCAGCTCGCTCGGCGTCATTTTCATCCTGATGGTGTTCCTCGTCATCGTCGGCATGTTCCTCGACGGCATATCGATCTTCCTCATTTTCTGCCCGCTGTTCGTACCGGTGGCCCAGAGCTTCGACTGGGACCTGGTGTGGTTCGGCGTGCTGATGACCTACAACGTCGCCCTGGGTCAGTTCACCCCGCCCATGGCGGTCAACCTCATGGTCAGCTGCCGGTTGAGCGGCGCCAAGATGGAAGACACCGTGCGCTGGGACATCTGGATGCTCCTGTTCATGTTCCTGGGATTGGTGCTGATGATCTTCTTTCCCGGCATCGTGCTCTGGCTGCCGCAGGCAACCGGGTTCATGTAAACCCGGCGCTGCGGCCGCGCCGGGCCTCAGAGGCAGAGGCAGCATTCCATTCAAAAAAATATATTTTTTGATATTTTTTATTGACACCCCGCCGCGCCGGCTGCTAAGCCTTCACCGGCTGCTCGAGCTTCATTTGAAACCAGCCTCCCCCAGGAGCTGACTTTTGCTCAAGGCATCCCTCACCGACAAAGCCCACCAGCAGATCAAGGAGTGGATCGTCCGCTATCACCTCAAGCCCGGCGCGCGCCTGCACGTCAGCGATCTCGCGCATGCGCTGCAAATGAGCCAGACGCCCGTGCGCGAGGCCCTGAGCATGCTCGAAAAAGAACACCTGATCGAGCGCGAGCCCCAGAAAGGTTTTCGGGTGAGCGCCTTGAGCCTGCAGGGCGTGGAAGACCTTTACGATCTGCGCATTGCCCTGGAGGTGTTGGCGGCCCGCCAGGCCGCCCGGCGGATGCCCCCTGCGGACCGAAAACGCGTTGCTGGGCTTTTAGCCGAAGTCGGCCGTCTGATGAAGAACGGCAACAAGCAGCGCATGCTGGCGCTCGAGCAGGATTTCCACGTCATCATCCTGGAGGCCAGCGGGAACAAACCCCTGGCGGATATGGGTCGGGCCATCCTCGACCGGATCTGGATCATTCAGAACATCAATCTGCTCACCACCGACCACCTTGCGGACGCCCATCCGCAGCACCTGAAAGTGTTCGAGGCCATCTCGAACGGTGATTCCCAAAAAGCCGCCACGCTCATGAGCCGTCACCTCACGTTTGCCAAGGAGTTCGTGCTCTCCAGGCTCCGGAGCGGTGATGACATACTTTTGAAGCTCATGATGGGATTTCCCGCGACGGATTTCAACAACGAAACGAGCGGAGTCAAGCCGGCCGCTTCTTTACGCCGCCGCCGGCCGAGTCGCTGATGCGGCGGGGCCCCGCTGGAACCTCAACCAGAAGGAGAAAGTCAGATGAGCAAGATGGGACGTATCGGAATCGCGTTGACGATGGCCCTGGTGTTCGGCGCCTTGTTGGCAACCCAAGCGCTGGCCCAGCCGATGGTCATTAAAATGGCGCACATCTACCCCAAGGACAGCCTGTACGCCAAGACCGGCGAACGCATCGCGAAAAACGTCGAGGCGCACACCAACGGCAAGGTGAAGTTCGAGATTTTCGACAGCGGTAGCATGGGAGACTGGCGCGAGACCATCGAGGCACTGCAGATCGGAACGGTTCAGATGTCCTTCGAAAGCGTGGGGACCCTCGACCGGTTCGACCCGCTGCCCGGCATCGAGGCATTCCCCTATTTGTTCCGCGACATCGATCACTTCAAGAAGTTCTGGTCGGGCCCGTTGGCCCGGGAGCTCCAGGACGAAATCGCCAAGAAGACCAAATTCCGGACCGTCGGCAGCATCTATCGCGGCAGCCGCAACCTGACCTGCAACCGCGAGATCAAGTCCGTCGACGACCTCAAAGGGCTCAAACTGCGCGTTCCTCCTTTGAAGATGTACAAGCTGACCTGGGAGAACCTCGGGGCCGCACCCGTGCCCATGGCTTTTGCCGAACTGTTCACGGCCCTGCAGCAGGGAACCATCGACGGACAGGAAAACCCGCTCATCACGATCTACGATTTCAAGTTCAACGAGGTCTGCAAATATCTGGTCATGACCAAGCATGTTCTGGGGTCCATGACTTACATCTTCTACGAGCCCTGGTTCGAGAAGCTGCCCAAGGACATCAAGGAGATCTTGGTGAAGGATACTGAGGAAGCCTGTCAATGGGCCACTGGGGAAGCGTTGAAGGGGGAGGACAACCTCAAGGCCCAGCTGGTGCAGAAGGGCATGAAGCTGATCGAGCCCGACCTCGCGCCCTACCATGCCAAACTTGCCAACATCATCGCCGAATTCCCGGAACTCAAGGGATGGCATGATCGCATTAAAGCCATTAAATAACCGCCCGGCTTTGACCCCCTCCGTCCTGCGGGCGGCGGGGATCAAAGCGGATAGCTGCGTGTGGAGGTCTACCCATGGCGAACAGCAAGCGTTTCTCGGGCAAATTCGGCATCGTGACCGGAGCCGGCAGCGGAATCGGGCGGGCGGCGGCCCTGAACCTGATCCAGGCCGGGGCCGGCTTGAGTCTGGCCGATATTGACGAGAGCTCATTAAAAGCACTGACCGGCGAAGTTGCAGGGAGCGATGCGCCGAAGCCGCTGATTCAAAAAGCCGATGTTTCCGCGGAGGCCGAGGTGCAATTGCTTGTAGACAACACCGTGGCGCGCTTCGGACGCATCGATTTTCTCGTGACCAGCGCGGGCATTCTGCGGCGCACTCAATTCGCGGAATTGGCGATTTCCGAGTGGGACCTGATGATGGCCGTCAACCTGCGCGGGCCGTTTCTGTGCTGTCGGGCGGTGGTCCCGATCATGATGAAACAGGGGGCCGGGGTCATCGTGAATGTCGCCTCGCTGGCGGGGCGGACCGCAAGCGTCCTGGGCGGCGCCCATTACACGGCCGCCAAGCACGGTGTGGTGGGGTTGACGCGCCATATCGCCCGGGAGTTGGGCCCCGCCAATATCCGGGTCAACGCATTTTGCCCCGGGGCGACCCTCACCCCCATGGTGCAGCGCGCCACGCCGCCCGAGGAACTGGAGCGCATCGCCGGGGGTATGCCGATCCGACGATGGTCCAAACCGGAGGAGCAGGCTCGGGTGATCGCCTTTCTGCTGAGCGAGGATTCGAATTTCATCACCGGGGCCTGCATCGATTCCAACGGCGGAGCCGTGATGGTCTGAGACCGGTTCGCCCGGCGGGTGCCGAACGCTAACGAGGAGGTGATTCGCATGAGCAGATTTTTCGACCTCGTCGAGAAAGCCCTGGACGCCGTTCTGATCCTCATGATGGTCGTGATGGGCAGCTCCATCTTCATCCAGGTTTTCTCCCGCTACATTGTCAACCGGCCTACGAGCTGGTCGGAGGAACTGGCGCGCTATCTGTTCGTGTGGATCACCTTCCTGGGCGGCGCGGTCGTGATCCGCAAGCGGCGGCACGTGGATGTCAGCTTTCTCACGGACCGGCTGCCGCGGCCGGTGACCGCCATTCTTTACCTGGTCGCCGACCTGGTGGTGCTTTTCTTCCTGGGCGCGTTGGCGTGGGCCGGTTTCGGGATCACAGGGGTCGCCCACCGGCAGCTCTCGGCCGCCATGGAATTCCCCATGTCTTTCGCATACGCGGCCATGCCGGTTGGAGCGGTTCTGATGTTCCTGTTTCTGACCGCCACGATCTTCCGGGAATGGCGCGAAGGCCGGCGCATCGGAGGAGGCGACCAGCTATGACGGCGATCCTTTTCATCATTCTTGCCCTGGCGATCCTGATCCGCGTCCCCCTCGCTTTCTCGCTGGGCTTCAGTTGTCTTTTTGTCATGCTGCTGATGGGAAACATCCCCATCCAGATCATGCCCCAGCGCATTTTCGCGGGAATCGACTCGTTTTCACTCCTGGCGATTCCTTTTTTTCTGCTGGCCGGCAATCTGATGACGGCCAGCGGCATCACCGACCGCGTGCTTCGATTCGCCAACGCGGTCGTGGGGCGATTGCCCGGCGGCCTGGCCATGAGCAACATCGTGGCCAATATCTTCTTCGGCGGCATATCCGGGTCGGCCGTGGCCGACACGGCGGCCATCGGCAGCGTCCTCATCCCGGCCATGGTGAGGGAAGGCTACGGCAAGGCTTTCACCGTGGCAGTGAACGCCAGCGCGTCGGTGGTGGCGCCCATCATTCCGCCGAGCATCGTATTCATCGTATTCGGGGTGCTGACCGGCGAGTCCATCGTTCGGCTTTTTCTGGCGGGGGCGGTTCCGGGAGTGGCCTACGGCCTGATGATGATGGTGATTGCCTACGTCATCTCCAAGAAACGCAACTATCCGCGCTATCCCGCCGCCGGCTTCCGCGAAATCTGGCAGGCGTTCAAAGACTCCTTCTTCGCCCTGTTCATGCCGGTCTTCATCCTCGGCGGCATCATCTCCGGGGCCTTCACGGTGACCGAATGTTCGGCCATGGCGGTGGTCTATGCCTTGATCGTGGGACTGTTCGTTTATAAGGGACTCAAGTTCAGGGACCTGATTCCCATCATCAAAGCCACCTGCCACACCGCCGCCATCATCATGCTCATCGTCGGGATGGCCAAGTTCTTTTCCTGGGTGCTGGTCAACAACCGGGTCCCCCAGACGGTGGCCAGCCTTATCATGGAGACCACCCGCAACCCGATCATGCTTCTGCTGTTGATCAATATCGTGCTGCTCATCGTCGGGTGTTTCATGGAGGCCAACGCGGCCCTGGTGATGCTCGTCCCGGTTCTGCTGCCCATCGCGCAGGCGGCCGGCGTCAGCCCGCTCCATTTCGGGGTCATCGCCTGCGTGAACCTCTGCCTGGGCCTGGTGACCCCGCCCGTGGGGCTGACCCTGAATCTCTCCTGCGAGATGGGCGGCTGCAAGCTGGAGGAAGGCGCCCGGGAGGCCCTGCCGTTTTTGATCGTCGGCATCCTTTTCCTGATGGTTCTGACCTACGTCCCGGCCGTGTCCATGACGCTGCCGAGTTTGGTCATGCGCTGAACGCAATGGCCGTAAGCTCGTGCGGGATATGGTTTGGATCATCGGGTTCAGTTGGGATTCGGCAGGTGAAGGCCGTATAGAATTGATAAGTTCACGAGCGAGAGTCGCCCTGCAAACGGGAAATACCCAGAACACCCCGCCGGGAGCGGAAACGCCGCGCCGGCGGGTGACCAAAGGAGAACCGCATGTCCACTGACAAGAAGAAACTGTTGGAAATGTACCGCACCATGGTCACCATCCGCCAGTTCGAGACCATGGCCGGCGAGTACTTCGCGGCCGGGCAGATCCCCGGCTTCATCCATTTATCGATCGGCCAGGAGGGCTCCAGCACGGGCGTCTGCTCTTGCCTGCGGCCGGACGACTATGTAGCCACCACCCACCGCGGCCACGGCCACATGATCGCCAAGGGCGCGGACTTGAAACGCATGGTGGCCGAGTTGTTCGGCAAAGTGACCGGGTACTGCAAAGGCAAGGGCGGCTCCATGCACATCGCCGATTTTTCGATCGGCATCCTCGGGGCCAACGGGGTCGTGGCCGGCGGGCTGCCCCTGATCGCGGGGGCGGGGCTTTCCATCAAGCTGCGCAAGACCGACCAGGTCGCGGTGGTCTTCTTCGGCGACGGGGCCTCCAACCGTGGTCCGGTGCACGAGGCCATGAACATGGCCGCCATCTGGAAGCTGCCCGTGCTCTTCGTCGTGGAGAACAACCAGTGGGCCTCCACCACGCCGCAGGGCTATGCCTGCGCGCTGGGCGACCTCTGCCAGCGGGCGGCCGGCTACAACATGCCGGGCTACTCCGTCGACGGCAACGACGTCCTGGCCGTGCGCGAGACGACGCTCAAGGCGGTCGCTGCAGCCCGCCAGGGCGAAGGCCCGAGCATGATCGAGAACAAGACCTACCGCATCCGCGGCCACTTCGAGGGCGACCCCCAGAAGTATCGCGACCAGGCCGAGGTGCTGACCTGGCAGGAAAAGAACGACCCGATCCGGCGGTTCGAAGAGCATCTAGTCAAGTCCCAGATCCTCACCAAGAAAAAGTCCAAAGTGATTTGGGACGAGGTGAAAGCCGAGCTGGACGCGGCCCTCGAGTTCGCCCAGAGCAGCCCGTATCCAAAACCGGAGGACGCATTGCAGGATTTGTTTGTCAATGCCTGAAACCGGTCTAGTATGAGCAACCGGCATGCCGGACTTGATAAGCCTGCCCCGTACCACGAACCGGGGGCATCCGGAAAGCCACTGGATTCCGGCTAAAAGCCAGCCGGAATGACAAGGTAAGGACTATCGGTCAACTAATACAAGAACCAGACGATCATCATCGAATAGGAGCCAACCATGTCTGATCGCATCATGAGCGCGTCTGCGGCCCTGGCTGAAGCCCTCCACGAGGAGATGGCCCGCGACGAGACCATTTTTATCCTGGGCGAGGACCTGACCGCCCACGCCGGCATTTTCGGCCAGTTCAAGGGGATTCCGGAGAAGTTTCCCGGCCGGATCCTCGACACCCCCATCAGCGAGGCGGCCATCGCCGGCTGCGGCGTCGGATCGGCCCTGACCGGCATGCGGCCCATCGTCGATTTTCACTTCTCGGACTTCGTCACCTGCGGCATGGACGAATTCTGCAACCAGGCCGCCAAGATCCGCTACATGTTCGGCGGCCAGGTCAAACTGCCCATGGTGGTGTGGTGCCCGGACGGCGCGGGCCTGCGCGCGGCGGCCCAGCACAGCCAGTCGCTGGAAGCCTGGTTCGTGCACACCCCCGGCCTCAAGGTGGTGGTGCCGTCCGAGCCGGCGGACGTCAAGGGATTGATGAAGGCCTCCATCCGCGACGACGACCCGGTGATGTTCTTCCAGCACAAGCGCCTCTTCCGCCGCGAGGGCCATGTGCCGGCGGATCCCGAGTTCATCATCCCCCTGGGCCGTGCGGCCGTGAAGCGGCCGGGCAAGGATGTGTCGCTGTTGACCTACGGTTCGGGCTTTTTCCTCTGCATGGACGCCGCTCTGGAACTGGCCAAGGAAGGGATCGATGCCGAAGTGGTGGATCTGCGGAGCTTGAAGCCGCTAGACATGGAAACCGTTGCCGCTTCCGTGAAGAAAACCTTCCGGGCGGTGATCGTGCACGAGGCCTGTGTGACCGGCGGCTTCGGCGCCGAGCTCGCCGCGCGCATCCAGGCGGAGCTCTTCGACCATCTGGACGCGCCGGTGCTGCGGGTGGGGGCCAAGGACGTGCCCATCCCCTTCTCGCCGCCCATGGAAGACTTCGTGCTGCCGAAGCCGGCTGATGTCATCGCAGCCGTCAAAACTGTCTGCTACCGGTGAGAAAGGGAAACACATATGGCGATTGAAATTGCAGTGCCCAAGCTGGGCCTCACCATGGAGGAAGCCACTCTGGTCTGCTGGAAGGCTGCGGCCGGAGAGACGGTGAAAAAAGAGCAGATCGTGCTGGTGCTGGAAACCGACAAGGTCACCTTCGAGATGCCGTCCCCCGGCGACGGGCTGCTGCACCCGGTGGCGGCGGCGGGCAGCCGCATCGAGGTGAGCCAGGTGGTGGGGTATCTGGCAGCCGACAAGACCGAACTTGAGAAGCTGGCGGCCCAGTATCCCGCCGCTGAAGCCGGCGCCCCGGCGGTTGCCGCAGCTGCGGCCAAGCCGGCCGCAGCTGTCGAGGCGGCCGCTCCGGCCACAGCCGGCGGCCGAGTCAAGGCATCGCCCGTTGCGAAGGCTATGGCGAAAGCCCATGGCATCGACCTGGGCCGCATTGCCGGGTCCGGCCCGGCCGGCCGCGTCGTGCGAGCGGACGTCCTTAGAGCCATCGAGCAAGGGGCTCCGGCAAAGGCGGCGCCGGCACCGCCGGCCGCGGTCGCCGGCGAACTGCTGAGCGCGGTGCAGGAAATCCCCATCGCGGGCGTGCGCAAGGTAATTTTCAAGAACATGCACCTGAGCCTTGCCACCCAGGCGCAGCTGACTCTTCACACCGAAGCGTCGGCCGAGGCGATGATCCGGCTGCGCAGCCGGCTGAACGCTGCCGGAGCGAAGGTTTCCTACAACGCCGTTCTGGTGAAGGTCGCAGCCCAGGCCTTGAAGCAGCATCCCCTGGTCAACGCCAGCGTGGAGGGCGAGGTGATCAAGGTCTGGCGGCAGGTGCATGTGGGCGTGGCCATGGACCTGGGCAAAGGCCTCATCGTGCCCAAGGTGCGCGGCGCCGACATAAAGTCGATCCGCGAGATCTCCGCGGACCTCGACCGGCTGGTCGAGGCGGCCAGGGCCGGCAGCCTGTCGCTGGATGACCTGACCCTCGGCACCTTCACGCTGACCAACCTCGGGGCCTGGGACATCGACGACTTCACCCCGATCGTCAACCACCCCGAAAGCGCCATCCTGGGAGCGGGCCGCATCGTGGAGAAGCCGATCGCCAGAAGCGGCCAGGTGGTCATCGAGCCGCGCATGGCGTTGTCGCTGTCCTTCGACCACCGCGTCATCGACGGGGCGCCCGGCGCGGCGTTTTTGAAGACGATCAAGGATATGATCGAGGAGCCCAGCTTAATGCTTTAACAGGCTGGCGATAAACGCCCATCTGCGGCGTTGCGCTTCACCTCGCAGTCGCTGCGGCGTACTTCAGTACGCCTCACTCCGCGAGGCTCGCGCGCCTTGCATCTGGGCATTTCTCACCAGCCTGTCGGCTTGGGAATCTATATTTTTCATCCATCCTGCGAGGAAATTATGTCGGATAATTTCGATCTCATCGTCATCGGCGGGGGGCCGGGCGGGGTAGCGGCCGCCATCCGCGGCGTCCAGCTCGGGGCCACGGCGGCCATCGTTGAGGGCACGCACTGGGGTGGCTTCTGCCTCAACCGGGCCTGCGTGCCTACCAAGCTCTTTGCGGCCACCCTGGACCGAAGCAAGGCCATTCAGACCGCGGCCAAGATGGGCTTCTCCAAAGCGGAAGCCGTGGTTGACCCCGCCGCAGTCTTCAAAATGAAGGACGAGCTGGTGGGGTACTTCTCGATGGGCACCGAGGGCCTCGTGAAGGCCAAGGGCGTAACTCCCATCAAGGGGAAAGGGCGCCTGGCCGGCCCCGGCCGGGTGGCGGTGGGGGACAAGATCTATCAGGCCCGGTCCGTCATCGTGGCCGTGGGTGCGCAGTGGGTCCGCCCGGCGTTTCCGGGAGCGGATCTGGAAGGCGTCGTCAACTCCAGCCAGTTCCTGGAAGAAGGCCAGATCCCGGGCCGCAGCCTGATCCTGGGGGCCGGCCCCTGGGCGCTGGAGCTCGCCCAATTCCTGGGCGTTTGCGGCAGCCAGGTGGTGGTGGCCGCGCGCGAGCGCGGCATCCTGCCCGAGTTCGACGCGGAGATCGGACAGCGCCTGCGCGGCGCCTTCAAGAGCGATCCGTTGACGATCCTCAACTCCTGCCAGGTGGTTTCAATGGCCAAAGACAAGGACGGGTTGTCCGCCGTTCTCCTGGTCAAAGGCAAGGAGGAGACGCGTCCGTTCGACCGGGTGATCTATTTCGACCGCCAGCCGGCAGTTGCGGACTTAGGCCTGGATACGATCGGTCTCAAAGACCTCGGCGTGGACGAGCACCTCGCCACTCAAACTCCCGGCATCTGGGCCGTCGGCGATGCCGTCGGCAAGGGGCCTTTCCTCTCCCATCGTTCTTCGGCCATGGGAATTATTGCGGCTGAAAACGCCTTGGGCGCCAAGCGGACCTTCAACCCGAACAGCGTTCCGCGCGTGGCCTACACGAACCCGCAGGCTGCCTCGGTGGGGTTGAGTGAAGAGCAAGCCGAGGAGGCCGGCTACGAGGTCCTCGCCGGCACCGCCGCCATCGCGGCAAGCCCCATGGCGATGATTCAGGGGGTGAGCAGCGGGGTGGTCAAGGTGGTGGGCGAAAAGAAATACGGCGAGCTTCTCGGCGTGCACATCATGGCGCCGTTCGCCACCGAAATCATCGGTGCGGGTGCCCTGGCGATCCAGATGGAGGCCACCCTGGAGGACCTGGCGCGCTGCGCCCTGCCGCATCCCACCATTGCGGAATCACTGGCGGATGCGGCGCGGGAGGCGCTGGGCTGGGCCATCTACATCCCCTGACCTGGCTGCGCGGGAGGGCCACCTTCGGCGTTGTGCTGCGCCTCGCGATCGCTGCGGCGTACTTAACGTACGCCTCACTCCGCAAGGCTTGCGCGCCTTGAATCTGGCCCTCTCGCGCAGCCAGGTGTATTTTTAGCGTAGACCTGTTCTAACTGCGATGATTTCCATGCGGATTTTTGCGTCAACTATTCTGGTCTTGTTTACCATCATTGGCGTGGACGGTGACGTTCGCGCAGATTGGCTGGTGGACGAGGCGCGCTGGCACGTTTCGGCGCACGGGCAGATCATGTGCCTGGACTGCCACGGCGAAATTGCCAAACAGGCGCTGCACCCAGACCCTTCCAACGTAAACCAGCCGTCCGGCAGCCGCTTTCAGCCACAACAATGTGCCGGCTGCCATGATGCGGTTTTTACCGATCTGGAGGCCGGGCGGCACGCCGGCCAGCCGTTGAACGCCGAGCAAGACTATCGGCGCTGCCGCGACTGCCACGATCCGCACACCCAGCTGAGAATTAACGACCGGGGAACGTTTGATCCGTCCAAGCCGGCGGCGAGCCAATGCGGCGGTTGCCACGAAACACGGGATCGCCTCCCGGGGCTCTCCGCAGATGATGAAGGCTGCATGAGCTGCCATCGCCGGGTGGACCTTAAAACTCCCGGTGCGGTTCAGCACTCCAAGACGCTGTGCCTTGCCTGCCACGGGCCGGATAGCGCGGTTGTCCGCGCGGCCAAGGCCGCGGCCCTGCCGATCATCGACATGGGGCCGGACGGGTTCCGCCCGCACGCCGAAGTTGCGTGCCTGACGTGTCACCCGCAGGCAGCCCGATACGAGCACTCTCGCCAGAAGCCGGGCGACTGCCGTCAGTGCCACGTGCGCCACGACGAAGCGGTCACACACGATGCCCACCTGTCGGTCGCCTGCGGAGCGTGCCATCTCAAGCAGGTGTTGCCCTTCAAGGATAAGGGGAGCGGCCTCATCGGCTGGGTGCGAGAGGAGAGCAACCCGAGCCGGACGCATGCCATGACGCTGACCGACGACGAAGCCGCCTGCCGCCGCTGCCACCACCGCACGAACGCGGTCGGCGCCGCCGCCATGGTGCTGCCGGCCAAGAGCATCGTGTGTCTCCCCTGCCACGCCGCCACCTTTTCAACCGCCGATACGACCACGCGGCTTGCCTTGGTCGTGTTTGCCGTCGGTCTGATCGGAAGCCTTTCCTACTGGCTTTCCGGTTCCCTCCCTGGGGTTGCTGCAGCAAGCCCGTTCAACAAATTCGGACGGATCATCCACGAGATTTTCAGAACCGTTTTTTCATCCAGCATTTTCAGCGTCCTGAAAATCCTGGTTCTGGATGGATTGCTGCAGCTCAAATTTCGCCGGCAGTCGCCTTCACGCTGGCTGGTCCACGGCTTGATGATGTGGCCGTTTATGCTTCGTTTTCTCTGGGGCCTTGCCGCGCTCCTGGCGTCTCTATGGGTGCCCGAGAAGGAATGGCCCTGGGCGATGCTGGACAAGAACCACCCGTGGCACGGCATGTTCTTCGACCTGACCGGCCTGATGGTCATCGTGGGCGCGGCGGCTGCCATGCTTCGCACCCGAAGGCCCTCTGCGAAGCTGCCGGGGATGCCGCGGCAGGGCCGGCTGGCCGCCGGCCTGCTCGCCGCCGTCGTGCTGGTCGGTTTTGTTCTGGAGGGAATGCGGATCGCGATGACCGGTTATCCGGCCGGGTCCTCCTACGCATTCGTCGGCGACGCCGTCGGCCGATTTTTTTACGGAGTTCCCTGGTTGGAAGACATCTACGGCGCCGTGTGGTATCTTCATGCCGTGCTGACCGGCGCATTCGTGGCTTATCTGCCGTTCAGCCGCATGTTCCACATCGTGCTGGCGCCGGCGCTGCTGGCGCTGAACGCGGCGCAACGCCATAAATAAGAGGAGGGGTCATGGACATAGAAGGCTACAACCTACCCGAGGACCTCTATTACGAGAAGGACCACTACTGGGTCAAGGCGGACGGAGATCTACTGGTGATGGGAATGAACGACTTCGCCCAGAAGCTGGCCGGCAAGATCGTTTTCGTGCAGCTGCCGGAGCCGGGCAAGGCACTGGAGGCCGGGAAGCGCTTCGCCAAGGTCGAGTCCGGCAAATGGCTCGGCAAGGTCAACGCCCCGGTCAACGGCGAGCTGGCCGATGTCAATGAGGAGTTGGAAGGCAACCCGGGCCTGATCAACGAGGACTGCTACGGCAAGGGCTGGATGTATAAAATCAAGCCGGACAACCAGGCCGATCTCGGCCAGCTGATTCACGGAGCCGAGGCCATCCGCACGTGGATGCTGGAAGAAATCGCCAAGTTCGCGAAAAAATAACCATGTCCAAAGCAAACTTCACCATCCGCCAGCTGTTCGAGATGGACGCCTGCACCAACTGCCGGCTGTGCGCCGACGTGTGTCCGGCGGCCTGCGCCGCCATGAACGGCGAGCTATCGGCCGTCTATCGGATGAAGGGGCTCAAGCGCCATCTCAAGTCCCGGACGGGTATATTTTCAAAACTTCTCGGAAGGCGGCCGCCGTCGCTCGAAGAGCTGAAGCATTACGCCGATACGGTGTTTCGGTGCACGCTCTGCAGCAACTGCGAGGAGATCTGCCCGCTGGGCATTCGGTTGAAGGAGCTGTGGCTTTCGCTGCGCGAGGACCTGGTACAGGAAAAGGCTTATCCGTCCAAGATCGACATGATCCGAGCGAACCTGGCCAAGAGCCGCAACGTCTTCGGCGAGGACAATTCCGAGCGCACGGAGTGGGTCGAAGACATGCGCCGGCCGCCGGCGGACCGGTACGTTAGGCCGCAAGCCGAAGTGGTCTACATCACCGGCTGCGTGTCGGCCTACTTCCCGCTGGCCCAGAAGATTCCGATCGCCCTGGCCGAGATCATGGACGCCGCCGGGGTCGATTTCACGCTGCTCGGGGAGGACGAATGGTGCTGCGGGTTTCCGCTGCTGGGTGCCGGCCTGATGGAGATGTTCGCGGATTTCAAGTCCCAGAACCTTGCCGCGGTAAAAGCCAAAGGCGCCAAGACCGTGGTTTTCGCCTGCCCCTCCTGCTATCAGATGTGGCGTGAGTACTACGAGACCGATCTCGAGCTTCTATCCGCGCCGGAATTGCTTCTGCGCCTGGTGCGCGCCGGGAAAGTGCCGCTCGCCGAGCTTCCGCTGACGGTCACCTACCACGACCCCTGCGACCTGGGCCGCGGCGCTCGTGTTTTCGAGGAGCCGCGCGAGGTCATCCGCAGCATCCCCGGGGTCACGCTCGTCGAGCTGCCGCATAACCGGGAAAAATGCATGTGCTGCGGCGGCGGGGGGAACCTTGAGATGGTGGACGCCGATCTGGCCGCCAAGATCGCCCGGGACAAGATCGATGAGGTCCTTTCAACCGGCGCCCGGGCGGTGATCACCTCCTGCCAGCAGTGCGTGCGCACGATGACCAGCTGCGTCAAGCGCAACAAGATCCCGCTCGACGTATTGGATATCGTGCAGCTGGTCCGTAAAGCCTTGATTCCGGCCACGCCGGCCAAATCGTGACAGTGCCCCTTTCGTCTTTTAACCCTTAGCCGTCAAACGAACCCTAT
This sequence comes from Desulfobacterales bacterium, assembly GCA_030834695.1. Classification (GTDB taxonomy): domain Bacteria; phylum Desulfobacterota; class Desulfobacteria; order Desulfobacterales; family SpSt-501; genus SpSt-501. Next base: position 209,446 of record JAUQXK010000097.1, on the reverse strand, counting down.
GGACCTTTACCTTCTCGGAAAAGTACCCTGGGAGGATTCGCAGCTGATCTACCACGCCATGGCCGAACTCGGCCGGGAGGGCCTGATCCTCCTCTCCCCGGCAAGCCCGTATGTCTGCATCGGGTTTCATCAGGATGCCGAGCATGAAGTGGATTTAGACTTCTGCCGGACGAACGGAATCCCGGTGTTCCGCCGGGACGTGGGCGGCGGGGCGGTCTATCTGGACGGCGGCCAGCTCTTTTTCCAGCTGGTCCTTCCGCGCGGCGATGCGCGCATTCCCGCCTCCAAGGAAGCCTTTTACCGCAAGTTCCTGTCTCCGGTGGTCGACGTCTACAGACGGCTCGGAATTCCGGCCGAGTACAAACCGATCAACGATGTCATCGCCGGGGGCCGCAAGATCAGCGGCAGCGGGGTGGGGGAGGTCGGCGGCTGCGTGGTTTTCGTCGGCAACCTCATCGTCGACTTCAACTACGGGATGATGACGCGCATCCTGAAGGTGCCGGACGAGAAGTTCCGCGACAAGGTCCATAAGACGCTGACGGAGAATCTTTCGACGATCCGTCGGGAGCTGGGTGAAGAAAGGGCGGCGCAATGGACCGAAGAGCGTCTGAACGCTCTGATGATCGAGGCGTTCGGCGAGCTGGTGGGGCCGTTCCAGCCGAAGACACCCGATGACGCGCTGCGTGCCAAAATGGATGAGCTGGGGTCCGTGATGTTGGCCGACGCCTGGCTGATCCAGCGCCGGAGGCCCGGTGCGGAGCGCAACGTCAAGATCCGCTCGGGCGTCCACGTGGTTCAGAAGGTTCATAAATGCCGGGGCGGGCTGATCCGTGCGGACTTTGAAGTATCCGACGGCCGGCTCGCCGGCGTCTCCATTTCAGGCGACTTCTTTTGCTATCCGGCGAAAAAGATCCAGCACCTGGAAGCCGAGCTCGAGGGCCGGATCGTCCACGAGGTTCGTGAAGCGATCGAGGCCTTTTATGCCGATAATGCGCTGGAAACCCCCGGCGTCGGAGTGGGCGACTGGCTGGCGGTGTTCGGCGGCTGAGAGATCGAGAATGATCCTGGAGCGATAAATGGCCAATTCCAGACTGGTCTATAGTACGGAAGGGGGACGCTTCTGCCCTGCGTGCGCCAAGCCGCTCGATGCTTGTGTGTGTCGAAAAAAGCAGACACCATCCGTACCGGCGGACGGCGTCATCCGCATCCGACGCGAGGTCAAAGGCCGGGGCGGGAAAACCGTTACGGTAGCCGCTGGGTTCCGGCTCGAGGACAGCAACCTCCAGGCGCTTGCGACCGAATTAAAGCAGCGCTGCGGGGCGGGCGGATCGGTCAAGGACGGCGAAATTCTGATCCAGGGCGACCACCGGGAGAGCGTCCTTGCCGCCCTGAAACAGAAAGGGTTTGTGGCGAAGCTGTCCGGCGGATAAAGCCGCATGCTGCCCTGAGGGCCGCCGGCGCTCCGCTCATCTGCCAACACTTGAGAATTTATAAAGTTTTTGCGCGCGATGGCCGATCTTAGTGCTGGTGCCTCTATCGGCCATTTCGCCCGGGTTTCGCGCTGCCGCTCTTTTTCCCGTCCGATCTCTTTCCGTTGCGAAATGCCGCAGAGGCAGTTGATTCCATTGCACAGCCCCAATAGGGCGTCAGGGAGCATCCGGGATCGAATGCAACGCGGCTCTTATCCATCCAGCAAAGTCAATGCCGGCTTCAACTGGGTGCGGCTGTGCGGCCTCATGGCGGTGGCCGTCGTGGCTGCGGGCAGCGCGGCCGCTTTCTGGATGGGCAGATCTCAGGATGCGCACCTGCGCTCCGAGCTTCTCGTCCAGGCGCGGCTGGTGGCGGATATTTTGAACCCCTGGCGGGTCATCAACCTGACCGGGACGCCGTCCGACCTCGATTCCCCGGATTACCAGCAGATCAAATCCCAGCTCCAATTGATGTGCTCGGCCAACGGCAAATTCCGCTTCATTTACATCACGAAGCAATTGCCGGACGGCCGGGTGGTTTTTCTAGCGGACTCCGAGCCCGGCGATTCGCCGGACCACTCGCCGCCCGGCCAAGAGTATGAGGAGGCGACGGATACCTTCCGGGAGGTTTTCGCCACCGGCAGAGAGGCTGTCGAGGGCCCGGCGCGCGATCGCTGGGGGAACTGGGTCAGTGCCCTGATTCCGATCAAGCCTGCGGAAGGCGCTATGGCACTGGCCGTGCTGGGAATCGACGTCGATGCCAGTAATTGGGGTTGGGGTATTTTCGAGCACTGCCTGCCGGCCATTGCGCTCAGCCTGCTGGGGTTGTCGGGGCTGGGTTTTCTGGCCGTTCTTTTCAGGCGGGCGGAGACCGCCCGTAAACGCATCGCCGCCTCCGAGGCGCTTCTGGCTGAGAGCGCCGAGCGCCTGCGCTCGCTTTTCGCCAACATGGCCGAAGGCGTGATCCTGCATGAAGCGATCCTCGACGGCGCCGGCCATCCTTCGAATTACCGGATTGTCGACTGCAACCCCCAGTGCGAACGCATCCTGGGATTCAAACGCGCCGAGATGGTCGGTCGGCTCGGCACCGAGGTGTACAAGACCCAGACGCCACCCTATCTGGCGGAGTTCAGCCGAGTCGTGCTGTCCGGTGTTCCGGCTCACCTGGAGGCGTTTTTCGCTCCCATGGGGCGGTACTTCGACATCTCCATCGCCCCGTGGGGCCGCAACGGCTTCGCCACCATCTTTACAGATGTGACCGGCCGCAAGGCAGCCGACGAGGCGCTCAAGAGCAGCGAGCAGAAATACCGGACCATCATCGAGGGCATCGGGGAAGGTTACTTTGAAGTCGACCTGCGCGGGAATCTGATTTTTTTCAACCCGGCCCTTTGCCGAATTACGGGCTTGCCGGCCGAAGAAATCGCCGGCATCAACTACCGGGAATACACAACGCCGGAGACGGCTCAAAAAATGCTCCGGATGTTCGGGCAGATTTACAAAACCGTTCGGCCGTCCGGCGTTCAGGATTTCGAGATTCGGATGCGGGACGGCCGGCGGATCGCCATCGATCTCACGGCATCGCCGATGGTCAGCGCAGAGGGCAGCGTCATCGGTTTTCGAGGGCTCTGCCGGGACATTTCCGAGCGCAAACAGTCCGAGCTGCAGAAGCAGGAGCTGGAGGAGGAGCTCCAGCGGGCGCAGAAGATGAAGGCCATCGGCGCTCTGGCCGGCGGGGTCGCCCACGACCTCAACAACATCCTCTCCGGAATCGTGAGTTACCCGGACCTGCTCCTGCTGGATCTCCCCGACGACAGCCCCTTGCGGATGCCGATCGAAACCATCCGCGATTCCGGCCGCAAGGCAGCGGCGATCGTGCAGGACCTGCTGACGCTGGCCCGCCGCGGGGTGTCGGTATCCGAGGTGCTCAATTTGAACGACATCGTCCTGGAGTATCTGAGAAGCCCCGAATTCAGGAAGCTCCAATCCTTCCACCCGCATGTCCGGGTCGATCGCCGGCTGGACTCCGGCCTCATGAACATCATGGGGTCTCCGGTGCATTTGTCGAAAACGGTTATGAATCTGGTCTCCAATGCGGCCGAGGCCATGCCCGATGGCGGTACGATCAGGATGTCAACCCGCAACGCCTATGTCGACCAACCGATCCAAGGCTATGACCATGTGACCGAAGGAGACTATGTGGTGCTGGAGGTTTCGGATGCCGGGGTCGGCATTGCTGTCGAGGACCTGCAGCGCGTTTTCGAGCCGTTCTTTACCAAGAAGAAAATGGGCCGGAGCGGAACCGGCCTGGGCATGGCCGTGGTCTGGGGGACCGTGAAGGACCACAAGGGTTACATCGATGTCAGCAGCATCGAGGGGCAGGGGACGAGGTTTAGCCTGTACTTCCCGGTCACCCGGAGGGAAGTGGAGCCGGCGGACTCCGCCTCCTCGCTCGATCACTTGCACGGCAAGGGGGAGCGCATCCTGGTGGTCGACGACGTTAAACAGCAGCGCCAAATCGCCTCGGCGATCCTATCCAAGCTCGGCTACCAGGTGCACACGGTCGCTTGCGGCGAAGAGGCCGTGGAATACCTGAAGACCCACTCGGTCGAGGCGCTGGTGCTCGATATGATCATGTCGCCCGGCATCGACGGGCTGGAAACCTATCGACGCGTCGTGGAACAGCATCCCGGCCAGAAGGCCGTCATCACCAGCGGCTATTCCGAAACCGATCGGGTGAGTGAAGCCCAGCGTCTCGGCGCAGGCATCTATCTGAGAAAGCCTTACACCCTGGAGAACCTCGGGATGGCGGTCAAACATGAGCTGCAGCGCAGGTGAGGCCGAGAAGGCTCCTGCATTATTACCCCGGCAATAACATACGGCAAATTCAGTCATGCCACTCACCGTCGGGGCGGGTTTTCGGCCGCAGCGCGCCGCAACCAATTTTTCAGGCGACCCTGCCACGCCCCCAAGCTGTCTTGAGGAACTGCAGGCAGGCAGAGACGGCTATCGGCTGCGTGGGCATCGGTCCTCCGGGGCGGTCCGGACAAGTATGAAGCGGGCTTGCTGCCGTACGCTGGTTCGTTGAACGGATGGTTGCGGCGCGCTGCAGCCGAAAACCCGCCCCGACGGACTTGGGCTCGATATTCACTTGCCAGAGGAGTCATCACCCCGGCCGCTTGATCCGCAGGCGACGCATACGCTCGATCAAGGTGGTCGGCTTGATCCCCAGCCGGTGCGCGGCCCCATCGCGGCCGTATACTTTCCAGCCGGATTGAATCAAGGCCGCCAGCATGTTCTGTTTTTGCAGTGCCTTGACCGCGGAGTCGGTCAGAATCGATTCGACGGGCCGGGCCGGATCAGCGTTCGGGCTGCTGAACGATGGAGGGATGTCGGCGTTGATGCGCGGGAGGTCGAAGCGCAGGCGGCCGTGGGGCGACAGGATCAGCGCACGTTCGATGATGTTCTGCAGCTCTCTTACATTGCCCGGCCAGTCGTGGGCGTTCAAATCCATCAGGTTGGCCGCGGTCAGAGGGGGAACCGGACGGTTCAGGCGCTGTGAAAATACCTTAATGAAATGGGCGGCCAGCAGAGGAATGTCCTCCTTGTGGTCCCGCAACGGGGGAATCTCGATGGGGAAGACGTTCAGCCGATAGTACAAATCCTCGCGAAATCGGCCGTTATTGACCTCCTCCGCCAGATTTTTATTGGTGGCCGCGATGATGCGGACATCCACTTTGCGCGTGCGTCCCTCGCCTACGCGTTCGAATTCTCCCTCCTGAAGCACCCGCAGCAGTTTGCCCTGCAGGCCCGTCGGGATCTCGCCGACTTCGTCCAGAAAAAGGGTGCCGCCGTCAGCGGCTTCGAAGCGGCCCAACCGGTCGCTGATCGCGCCGGTAAACGAGCCTTTGATGTGTCCGAAAAATTCACTTTCGTAAAGCTCCCGCGGAATGGTGGCGCAGTTGACCTTGATCAACGGGCGATCCGCGAGCTGGCTGTGCTTGTGGATTTCGCGGGCGATCAGCTCCTTGCCGGTCCCGGATTCGCCCAGCACCAGAACGCTGGCGCCGGTCGGCGCCACCAGATCGATGCGTTCAATGATGCTCTTCAGTGATGGGCTTTCGCCGATGATCTCGCCATAGGCATGCGCTCCGGCAAGCTCCTCCTTCAGGTAGGTGTTCTCGGCCTGAAGCCGCTCCTGGAGCCTCTGGATCTCGGCCGTTCGCCGGGCGACTTCAAGCTCCAGTTCATCGTGGGACTTCTTCAAGGCCGATTTTTGCAGATCGCACTCCCTTTGAAGGCGATCGCACTCGGATTTGAGCTTTTCCAGATTCTCAAAAACCCGGCTGATATCGCTATGCGCCATGATGACGGTTTCCTTGGATCGCCATGCTGGGGAAGAGGGATGGAATGCAGAGTGAGGCCGGCGAAAAGAGGCACATGATGAATACCTGAGGTCAACCTAATCAACAATTTGAGATTTACAACCAGAAAATTGAGATCCTCAATAAACTGATTGGAAGGCAGCCGATTGAACCGGACCGATTCTTTTGTGATATCCATGGATTATAAAACGCATGGGGCCTGGCATGGCTTTTGATCTGTTGCGGGATGTCAGAGAAACAGCAGGCGCGACGTGCATGTCAATCAACCGGACGATCATGCGGTAACGAGATCGAGGGGAGCCACCCAATTCTTTGCTCCCGTTGGCAAAGGGAGGCGGGGGATTTGCACCAATCAGCCTCCCGGAAAGATCCGATCATGCAGCATGCTGAAGAAAAACGGCGAGATGATAGACTCGCCTGCCGCTCGCCGGTTGAATGGGCCTATTTCAACAGGGCTGAAATTCACAGTGGCCTGATGCGCAACTTCAGCCATTACGGAGCGTCCTTTGAATGTTCGCAGGCACTCGTGAACGGCGCCACTGTTATGGTGCGACTGGAGGCCTACCTGTCCGAATGTCGATCGGACTGCCAAGAAAGGATCGACTGCCCGTGGCCGCCTTCGATCGTTTTGGGCGACGTGAAATGGTGCCGCGATTTGTCCGCCAACGGGCTGCCACGGTTCGGTGTCGGGGTAAAATTTCATCTGCAGGTTTGAAGCCGTTGGCTGGGCGTTTATGACTCCGGCAGGTGAAGACGGGCAGTTTCAGCCGTTGCCCGGCGCGGCGGGGTTAGACCGGTTTCAGCGAAGGAGGTGGATATGAACCAGGATTCCAAAGCAACCAGTAGAAGATGTTGTTCGATGGAACACGAACGGCTGGCGGCCGAGTTAGAAACCTGCGACCAACTTTACAAGAAGCCGTCGGAATGGCACCGGTGCGCCCGGATTATTGCCAGGCGGAGCGGTCAGCGCGCCAAACACTGCATGCTTCAGGAATGATCCCGGATGGACTCCAAAAAGCTGGCGCAGGCCATAGCGCTCGGAAAAAAGGTTGAGCATTTTTTCATCGCGGTGGTCGATGGGAAGGGGATTCCGTATGTGAATTCCGCGCGCCGGATCGAGCCGGTGGCGGACCATCAATTTGCGATCGAGGAATGGATCTGCCCGCTGACGGTGACGAATTTGAGCGAAAACCCAAAACTGGCGGTCCTCATTTGGGATCCGGCCGCGGACGACGGATATGAAATTCTCGGCGAGGTCTTGATGTTCGAAGGCGAGGCTTTCGTGAACGGATTCGCGCCCGAGGTTGAAGAAAATGCGTATCTGCCGCAGGTGAAGCGCAGGCTGATCATCCGGGCGGAGCGAATAACCGGCTTCAGCCATGCGCTGCGCTGCGATGCCATTCAGCCGCTCAGCACAGAACGACGGCTTCAGGCGCCGTATCGCGAGGGAAATGGCGCAGAGGTCCCCGTTTGCGGATTCGCGCCGGAGTGGGCCGAGCATGCCCGCTTCGACCGCGATGACGCACCGTGCGACGACGGGCGGGCGGGAATGGTTCACGGCAGATAAGGCCCACTCCGGCGGGCCCGGCCATACGCGAGCGACGCTCCGTCGTCCGTGAACGTGATCTGATGGGCGAATTGCACAAACCCCTGATGCTGACCGGGCTTCAGCCGAGCGGGCCGTTGATGATCGGCAATTACATCGGCGCCTTGAAGGACTGGGCGGGGCTGCAGGCGACGCATGCGTCGTTTCTGATGATAGCCGATCTTCACGCCATAACGTTCCCACAGGATCCGGACGTCTTGCGGCGGAGGTCGTTTGAATTTGTGGCGCTTTTTGCTGCCTGCGGCATCGATATCGGGAAAAGCGCCATTTTCATGCAATCGCACGTTCCCGCCCACACCCAGCTGCTGTGGGTGCTGAACTGCGTGACGCCCATGGGAGACCTGCAACGCATGACGCAATTCAAGGACAAAGCCGGGCGTCGTGCGATGGACGTTCACGTAGGGCTCTTTGACTATCCGGTTCTGATGGCCGCGGATATTCTTCTTTACGGTGCGGACCTGGTCCCGGTCGGAGACGACCAGCGGCAGCACATGGAGTTCACGCGCCGCATGGCTCGTAAATTCAACTCGGCCTACGGCGAGGTTTTCAAAATCCCGGCGACCTACACGCCGCGAACCGGGGCCCGGTTGATGGGGCTTCAAGACCCGGCCGTCAAGATGTCCAAATCCGATCCGAACCCGGACAACTACGTGGCCCTGTTGGACCCACCGGAGGTGATCCGCAGAAAGATCAGGGCGGCGGTGACCGACTCCGGCAGCGAGGTGCGGGGCGACGCGTCCAAACCGGGAATATCGAATCTGCTCGCGCTGTATGCGGCCGTCAGCGGGGAACGGACGGAGTCGATCGAGGCCCGGTATGTTGGCAAGGGATATGCCGAATTCAAGAATGATCTGGCCGAGCGGATCATTGATTTCTTGGACCCGATCCAGAAGCGTTACCGTTCGATTGAGGCCGATCGGGTCTTATTGAATGAAATTTTGCGACAAGGGGCCGACCAGGCCCGGGAGCGTTCCGAGACAACTCTTGCGAGGGTTTACGAGGCCATCGGGCTCGTTACCGGCCGGCAGGATGACCGGCGCTTTTACCGCCCGCGCGGATCGACTCGCAGGCAGTCGCCGGATTTTCCGGCACCTGCAACCGCGCGGGCTTTGCATAAAAGGAGAAACGTCATGGGAACTGAAGAAACCAAGGATCTGAGCACGACGGCAGCGGCGGAAACCGATGCCGACGCGGAATGCATATCGGATTGCTGTGTCTGCTGTTGCTGTGACACCGAAGAAGAATGCCGCATGGAAGAGTAAGGGAGGTTGATATGGCTCTCATTACACTGACCCACACCATCGGCTGTGACGCGCTGGAGATCGCCCGACGGGTCGCCGACAGCCTCGACGTTGAGATCTATGACGACGTCCGGCTCAAGGAGGAAGCTCTGCGGATGGGCCTTCACACCGAGGAACTCAAGGGGTTCAATGAGAAAGCGCCGGATTGGTTTGAGCGCCTATTGAGCAACAAGCCGGATGTGTATCTCCATCTGATGGAGTCGGTGGTCTTTGAAGCGGCGCGTCTCGGAGAAGGAATTATCATCGGGCACGGCAGCCAGGTGCTTCTCCATGATTTCGGCTGTGCGATGCATGTCCTGGTGACGGCTCAAGAAGAAAGCCGCATCCGCAACCTGATGCAGCAAATGGGCATCTCCCGGGAGGCCGCCCAGAAACAGATTCATAAGAGCGACACCCAAAAAAAAGGATTTTTCCAGTACGCCTTTCACAAAGACTGGAGAGATCCGGCGCTCTATGACCTGTGCGTCAATCCCGACAAGATCGGCCTGGAGCGAACCGCACAGTTCATCCATGATATGGCGCGGTCGCCGGAATTGAAGGCTTGCAGCATTTACGCACGCGATGCGCTCGAGCGCCTGGCGCAGACCAAGCGAATCGAAGCCTTGCTCCTGGAGATGGACCTGCGGCACGCCGGCCTGAGGGTGGAAATGCCGGAGAAGGGGGTCGCTCAGATTTCCGGCGTGCTTTACAAATTCGAGGACAAGGGACGCATCCCGGCGATCGTCGGCAGGATCCCCGGGGTCGAGAAGGTTCAACTGGAGGTGACGATGATGCCGACGGCATACGATTGATCTTCCCAGGGTTGCCTGATGCCGACGGATCGGCGAATGGGACGGCGTGCGTGCCGGAATCCGATTCGTTCGGCATCAGGGAGGCCGATGGCGCGTCGTCTGCGCGGCGCAGCGGCCGAGGACCGGAAGCAGGAGGCCACCATGAAGGTATTCGAATCGCTAACTGACATTTTCAGAAAGCTGTTTCTTGAAAAGCGCGCCGGCCCGGCTGCGGACGAGCCTGATGAAGAGCCGAAGCGCACCCAAGTTTCCTCGGGCGGGTGGGAGACCCGCTGCGTGAACCCGGATATCGGCTGTCCCTTTGAGGTCTCCTGAGCCGGCACCTGTCAGAGCGTGAGGACGCCGTCATGATGAACGTCTCCCGGCAACTCATCGAGGCCCATCTGGTCGAGGGGAGAATGGCTCCCGGCGAGGAAATCGGGCTGCGCATCGATCAGACGCTGACGCAGGACGCCACCGGCACCATGGTGATGCTGGAATTCGAGGCGATGCAGGTCGCGCGGGCCAAAACCGAAGTGTCGGCCCAATATGTCGACCACAACCTGCTGCAGACGGATTTCAAGAATGCCGACGACCATCTCTTCCTGCTCAGCGCCTGCAAAAAATTCGGAGTCTGGTACAGCCGGCCCGGCAACGGGGTCAGCCACCCCGTGCACATGGAACGCTTCGGGAAGCCGGGAAGGACCCTGCTGGGATCGGACAGCCATACGCCGGCGGCCGGCTCCCTGGGGATGCTGGCGATGGGGGCGGGCGGCCTGGAAGTGGCCCTGGCCATGGCCGGCGAGCCGGTTTACATCCGCATGCCCTCGATTCTGGGCGTGCGGCTGACCGGCCGTCTGCCCGACTGGGTCAGTGCCAAGGACGTTATCCTGGAAATGCTGCGCCGCCGCGGCGTGCAGGGAGGTGTCGGCAAGATCATCGAATATTTCGGACCGGGGCTGGATGGCCTTTCCGCCATGGACCGGCATGTGATCGCCAACATGGGAACCGAGTTGGGCGCCACGACCACGGTATTTCCATCCGATGACGCCGTCCGGCGGTTCCTGAAGACCCAGGGCCGCGAAGCCGACTGGGTCCCGATCGCGGCGGACGACTCCGCCGGCTATGAAGAAATCGACGAAATCGACCTCTCCGATCTGGAGCCGCTGATCGCGCTGCCGAGCAGCCCCGACAACGTGGTGCCGGTCAGAGAGGTGGCCGGCCGCGAAATCTATCAAACCTACATCGGCTCGTCCGCCAACCCGGGTTTGCGGGATTTCGCCGTGCCGGCACTCATGGTGGCCGGCCGCCAAGTGCATGAACGGATATCCTTCGACATCAACCCGACCTCGCGGCAGATCCTGGAAAACCTGGCAGCCCAGGGCTTGCTGCAACAGTTGATCGCCGCCGGCGCCCGCATCCACCAGGCCGGCTGCAACGGCTGCATCGGGATGGGCCAGGCCCCGGCCACCGGCAAGATCAGCCTGCGGACCGTTCCTCGGAACTTCCCCGGCCGCTCCGGCACCAAAGAGGACCAAGTTTATCTGTGTAGCCCGGAGACCGCGGCGGCTTCGGCCCTGACCGGTGTCATCACGGACCCGCGCTCGCTGAACATGGCCTATCCGCGATTCGTCGAACCGGAGAAGATACAGATCAACACGCGCATGCTGCTGCCGCCGGCCGACGCGGGCATCACCGTCGAGTTGGAGAAAGGACCCAACATCCAACCGATGCCCGTCTTCGAAGGGCTGTCGGATGAGATCGCCGGCCCGACCCTGCTCAAGGTCGGCGACGACATTTCCACCGATGAGATCATGCCGGCCGGGTCCCGGGTCCTGCCCTTTCGCAGCAACATTCCCGAAATCAGCCGGTTTGTCTTCAGTCCGATCGACGAGCGTTTTTACGAGCGCGCCATGGCGCGTCAGCGTCAGGACTTTTTCGTGGTCGGCGGGAACAACTACGGGCAGGGCTCCAGCCGAGAGCATGCCGCGCTGGCGCCGCGCTATCTCGGTTTGAGGGTGGTGATTGCCAAGAGCTTTGCGCGCATCCACCGGCAGAACCTGGTCAATTTCGGGATATTGCCGCTGACGTTTGTGAATCCCGACGACTACGATCGCATCCGCCAGGAGGATGTACTCGGTATCGAACGCGCGGTCGAGGCGCTTCGCCACGGCCGCACGGTCACCGTCCGGAACATTACGCAGGATGCATTTTTTGCTACCGAGCACGGAATGAGCGCACGCCAATTAGCTGCCGTTCTGGCAGGAGGGCTGATCAACGTGGTGCGCACGCGCCGGACGGTCCACTAACGTCACACTCGATATGGAGGGTAATCATGAGGGACTATGACAACGGCTACATGAAGGGAATCGATGTTATCGCGGCGTTCATTTTGGCCGTGGGCGGCCTTTGCTGGGGTGCGGTCGGTCTGTTCGCCTTCAACCCGGTCGAGACCGTTTTCGGGGTCATGAGCCCCATCAGCCGGTTGATTTACCTGCTGTTCGGGGTGGCGGCCTTATATGAAATCCTCTTCTACCGAATAATTCAGCGCCGATGGGAGTGCAAACCGTGGCCTGAGACGGCGGAAACCAGCGCTGTTTAGCCGTGAGAGCCGGCGAATCGCGCCGGCCCAGCGGTCGAAACAATCGGCGGCGTGCGCCGCCGATAGACAGGAGGCACTAAAATGAAAGAAGACAAGGAAATCGAGCTCGATTGCTCCAAGAATTGCAAATCCGTGGCCCAGACTTGCGAAGCCAGCGGCCGAAGCCGCAATGAATGCGAAAACCGCTACAACGACTGCGTTTCCAGATGTACTTTTGCTTAAAAAATGGGGGCCGGCAAATGCCGGCCCCCATTACCAACCTGCGCGCATCCCTTTCAGGTCGGCCCCAGTGCTGAAGCCGCTGCCCGATCCGCTATCACCAGGACACGGTCTTGCCGGACGCGTCCGGCCGGGATCGAGCGGTCCCCGGCGCGCAGGCGCGCCAGCATCGGCGCCTTCTCGCTTCCGGTCACGACCCACAGCACCTGCCGGCTCCGGTTCAGGATGGGGTAGGTCAGGGTCATGCGGCGCCGGCCCTGGTAGACAGCGGTCATGGCAACGTCGGCATCCGTAATGTCAAGGACCGGGTCACCCGGGACCAGCGATGCGGTGTGGCCGTCCGGCCCGAGGCCCAGGTGGACGAGGTCCAGCAGCGGAGGCGAACCGGCGATTCCCCAGAGCGTGCGGGCATACGTCTCTGCCGCGGCGTCCAGATCCCGCACTTCGACCGGCATGGCGTGGATGTGCTCGGGTCGCAGCGGGGCATGAACGAGCAGGCTGGTGCGCAGATGGGTGAGATTGCGGTCTGCATGCCCTACGGGCGCCACGCGCTCGTCCACCTGGACGAGGTGGACTTTTTCCCAAGGCATCTTTTCGCCGGCGAGTGCCCGCAACATCACCCAAGGGGTACGCCCGCCGCTGACGGCCAGGATGAAACAGCCGCGTGCCACGACCGCCTCACGGGCTGCCGCTGCAATGATTCCCGCCGCTCTGCGAGCCACTGAGTCGGCATCTTCCAGAATTTCAATTTTCAATAAGGGTTTTTCCACGCAGCCTGTCCCGGGCAACGAACTGTTTCCTAAAAAATGGGCGATGGCGCCCAGTGTCCTTCTGTCACAAACGAAAACAATCGACTCCATTCCTTCCGTTTCCCCCTTTGACAAAAGGGGGCCAGCGGGATTTTGAAATCGATTTCTTTAAAAGGTTTAAACGCTTCGGTCGCGTTCACTGAAAAATTACAAGGTAATTTTGCAGCGCGACTGACGACTCCTATCCGTGCTTGCGGGCCAGGTCCGCGGCCAGGGCCAACGCCTCATCCCTGTTTTGAACGGCCCCGTCGTCCTGGGCCGCCCGGACCGCCTCCAGGATTGTTCCCATTCCAGGCCCCGGCGGGATGCCGATGGCCATGAGGTCGCGCCCGCCGACGAGCGGTTTGCGTTCGAGCCGGTCCTTGATTTCGGTATAATACAGCCGGATCGTCTCGCGGCACCAGCGGAGTTGGCGCTCGCGCTCGACCTTGCGCGATGCGGGTCCGGCCGTGGCCATGACATCGGCCATGCCGAGCAGGAGCAGTACCACCATATCCTCCCCAAGCCGCCGAAACCAGCGTAGGATCGTTCCGGGCCGGACGTCGGGTCCGGGCAAGCCGATCGTGTGCATGTGCTCTCCGATCAGCCGCCTGAAAAGCTCCTGGTCCCGGGCGGAGAATTTGAGCCGGGCGGCGATGGCTTCAGCGATTCTCGAGCCTGCCGCGTCGTGCCCGTAGAAAGTGACCCGTCCGGTCTCGGGCGCCACGGAGCGGGACTCCGGCTTGCCCGCGTCGTGGAAGAGCGTCGCCAGCTTCAGAACCGGCAGGCGGTTTTCCCGCTCCAGGTTTGCGCGCAGCCGGCCGGCAACGGGTTCAAACTGATCCGTCAATGAAGCCAGCAGACCTTCAAGTTTTTCGAGCGCTTCCAGCGAATGGCCCCAGACGTTCAAATGATGGTGTTCGTTCTGGGAACAGCCCCTCATCGGTGTGATTTCGGGGAAGACGGCCTGCAGGGCGCTCGTGACGTCCAATACCCGTACCAGAGGCGCGCTGTCCGGCTGCTTCAGCGTGAGGAACAATTCGCGGACGATGCGCTCGGCCGCGATCGCGGCCACGCGGTCCGCGGCGTTGGCCATCAGCTGCCGCGTGGCGGCGTCGATCTCGAAGCCGAGTTCGGCTGAAAAGCGCGCGGCCCGGATCACGCGCAGGGGGTCGCTCGTCATGGCATCCGGCCCGGCGGCCCGGATGAGGCGGTCGCGGAGGTCCCGCCGCCCGCCCAGGGGGTCGATCAACTCGCCGAGCGCGCCGCCGGCGCCGACCACGATGGCCATGGCATTGATCGTAAAATCGCGGCGGCTCAGGTCGTCTTCGACGCCGGACCCGTGGATGGGCACCAGGTCGAGGAAATCTTCCGTGTCGCTGCGGTTGACCACCCGGAGGCAGGGCGTGTCGGGCTTGTTGAGAAACGGCACCAGCGCGGCGTCGTGGACCGATCCCAGCGCATGGGCCAGGACCTGCGGGTCCGCGCACATCAGGTCGATATCCTTCGACTCGCGCCCGAGCAGGTGGTCGCGGACCGCCCCGCCCACCAGATACACAGCGGGCAGGCCCGCCCCCAAGGGCTCCAGCCAGCGGCGCAGTATGGAAACCAGGCGGCTCATCCTCTCGGCCTTTCAAATTCGTTTATCGTCGCAATAAGTGCCCTATAGCCGGAAAAACGATTACGATTCCGGAAAAATTATTATAAAGCGGCACTTCGCTAGCAAAACAGTTACGGCCAAATAGGTCGCCAAGTCAATGAGCCTGAGAAGTTTTCATGAAGCTGAAGCGGAGTCCAGGTCTTCCGATGAGGTCGCTTTCCAAGAATGAAAACCAAGAATGAAAAACCTTGACCGCTTATCGTCGACACAATAGGATAGCGGCCAATCCATGCTTATGGAGCTGGATCGCCCGCAGGGGCGAGCGTGAGGGGGTCCCGTTGGGG
Source organism: Desulfobacterales bacterium (assembly GCA_030834695.1). Taxonomy (GTDB): domain Bacteria; phylum Desulfobacterota; class Desulfobacteria; order Desulfobacterales; family SpSt-501; genus SpSt-501. Next base: position 194,365 of record JAUQXK010000097.1, on the reverse strand, counting down.
GCCCTTTCACTTTTTGTCAGGCTGCCAGCGGAACTACATTCCACGTGCGGCCGTCAAGCAGGCGGCCGGTTTTCTTTTTAAAAAAACCGAAAACCGATTCAGAGCTTATCCCACCCATCAGGCTGTTCAAACATCGGGGCCTACCGCCGTTGGAGGACGGCGAAAAGATTGATCACCCGGAACAGAGCGGAAAATAATACCGGTCACGCAGATTCATAGGGACGAAAGGTGGGACCAGCGCAACGCTGCCGACTCGGCCTATTTCATCGAAGAGGCGATCATCAGCCATGAAAGGTAAAGGATTATTATCAGCGAGATTCGCTTCAGCGAAGATTCCATAAGTTCCTTCCTGTCCGGATCAAGCGTAATTTCGACCCACAAGCTTTTTTTTGATGATTTTTTTTATTTTCAAATCCGGAAACCTGGAATACGCATTGGTCAAATAGTTGAAAAGACGGCTCTGCAGATGGTGGGTGCGCCCTCCGGCGCACACCTGTTCTCTGGCGCCAAAAGATGTCTTGAAAAAAATCAGGCCTTTTGAGCTGGGATCGCTTGGGACCCCTCCGAAATTATAGAATTCGATTCCTTCATTCTTGAATTTTTGAATCAGCTTGTAATGGATAAAAGCATTCGCCTTTAACTTATAGCCCATCTGATTGGTCCCGATGAATAAGCCGTATGCTCTCTTATTATGGACCGCATCCAGCGTCACAGAGAGTATTTCGTCCTGCTGCTTCACATAGAACGCTCTTACGATGCTGTGTTTGAACAACTGATACAGGGTGTCCTTGTCCACATACGATATGTAGAAATAAGAATAGTTTTGGTAATTTTTCGATAGCCGGGTCGATTTGGTTTCCTCCAACAGGGACAGGAGGTCATCAAGGATTTCTGGAGAGTCTCCCTCATGAAACGTCAAGCCGTGTTTTTCTGCGGCTCTTACATCTCTCATCCTGTTCTTCATCTTTTTCTCTAACTCAGCCAGATCCGGGCGCATATCCAGAATGTACTCGCTCCGGATACACGGTTTAAACGGCAGCCCTTCGAGATTCATCGAACAGGGGAAATCCCAGGACTCCAGCTTGATGTGGGTATATTTGTTCTCACCCGCATAGCTTATCAGTTTTTCCAGACAGAGCCGGGTCAGGTCTCGGTCCGCATCGACCACTACGGGGCCGCTATAGAAAAACAGGATCCTGAAGAATTTTTTCAGCAATGGATGGGAGGGTTCATTTCGCAGCCCTGCCACCAAGCCAATGGTTTTTCCACCAGAGACGAACCGCAGGTAAATGGGGGTGCGATTCTCGGTTCTAAAGCACTCCAGCCAGGACGGCGCAAAGAATGGAGTCGCGGAAAAGGATTTGAGATGTTCTTCCCATTTCTGCAACTGAGCCTCTTCCCTGATCTCCAGGCCAAGATTGCTGACCTCATCGATAACGGCAGCCGGTACAATCACCGAATGATCGACATTCCCCGGCGGGAACTTCGGGACTTTTTTTATTTTGGCAAAGTCGAAAGAAGGCAATAGGATCGGAGAAGAACCTGGCATGACACCCCCGGGCACGGTCATGAACACGACGTGCAGTCGACCCATCAAGCGAGCAATTAAACCATCTCAGTGTGTAATATCGACTGGCATTCCAGGGGCTTTAGAAAATTTTACAGGCCGTCCTCCCGTTCTTATTGATTTTGCTCTTAAAAGCGTCAGGTCAAAAAAATGCCGAGCGGTCGGGGATGGCCGCTCGGCTCGGGAAAAAGGAGTAACAAGGGAGAGGGTAATGGCCCCTTGTTGCCGACAACCTAACATCGGCAATTGGGAAACCCAATACAGTCAATCCTGTATTTTTAGGGCTAAAAGTCGGAAACCGCCCGTGCGTTTGCCCGATGGGGGCGGCGTTTAGGCATCTTGGGTGCGTTCGTAATTACACGAAATCTCAGCCGCTTCTGCTATGGCCGCCAAAAATGACGGAGATCTGGAAGATCGCCTGTCGCTTTTTCGACTTCTTTGAGATAGCCAAGAAGAACATCATGCGGCATGGCAGGCCTGTTTCTCTATTACCCCCGAACACGACCCTGTTGGCTGCCCGGTTCAGATTCTCATTTATACCCACTGCTGTCCCAACGTTGATGTTGGATTAAGACCTAACCAGCTGATAATAGATAGTTTTTAGCGCGAAATGGCATTTATCGATTTGAAATCAGCTCGACGAAAATGGGATGCTGCTCCTGCGATTAAGGGGGAGCGCGTCCATGCTATGCACACTTGAGGGATGAAGCGCTCAAGCGGGCTTCCGAGCAGGCCGGCTCTTTGGTCGGTGAAGCGGTGAACGGAAAGCAGGCAGCCGCAGAATAAAGGCTAAGTGGGATCAACCCTTGTGGGAATGCCCGGCGTAAATGATGGCTGCGATGATGCCGAGAAGGGCCAGAGAAAAAAACGAGATCAGAACGTATTGAGTGAGTCCGTAATGGAGGATCATATTTCACCTCCTGTTCAGGTGTATGGATAAAGATAAGAGCTAACGATGAGATCGCAACTTTTTCGGGGGATAGGTGGGCGCACCGAAAACCCGCTTTCCTGGGAGGGCTTCCCCCGGATCCACTCACCAGGGCGTTTTCAGGAAAACGCGGCATGCCGAGAAAGACAACCGATGCCGAACGCAACCGTCTGGCTGATCGGACGCTTGCGGCCCTCACGGCGATCTATGCCGCCCGCAAGCAGGCCGAGAATGCCCGGCACCAAGAAATCATCCGGCAGCGCAATGAGTGCGAGGCCGCCGAAGTCGAACAAGCAGAGGGACGCGACCTTGCATGGCTGGAGTCTATGTTTCGCGCGGACAAGCTGGAAAAATAAAAACCGAACGGGCGACCTTGCGGCCGCCCGGTTGCTACAATGTCAGGAAGCGGATGGGTAAACCGCTGTACCTCGCTCGGGCGGTCGCTAATCCGCCCTTTGGCTTCAGCCCCCATCATCTTCCGGCGGATCACGGTTTTCTGTGACCCGTTAAGGAGAAGCTAAGGGACATATGGAACTTGTCAAGCATGTCAAGCGGAGTGTCAAGAAATGAGGCCGGTAGCGGTCGATGACCGTACTCTTTTGCGTTTAATTGAGGTTCAATCGGATGTTCGAAGGCGAATCATTGAGTGGCTCATTAAAAGACGATCTTTACGAACGGCTGTTCGCTGAAATTGAGCGGGTCTGCGGTATCGGCCCGGAATTCGCCGAGAGGATAAAATGGTTGCTTACTTTACGGCTTTTAATAGTTCTGCTCTGGCATACGGTTTATGTAGCCCCAATTTGGTTAGTAGCCAACCGCGCACAAAATTTGTATGTTCTTCGGTTAGTTTTGCAAAGATAAACGCAAATAAATTTACGGCGGCGATTGCCCCCATGAATGACAAGAATTTATTTAGATCGTTCGAGTCAAATTCGTAAAAATTTAACCGCAAGCAAATATAGCGGTATAACCAAATAATAGGAACATGAGTTAAATAGAGAGAATATGAAAACCCCGCGGCCAATGTTATATACTTATTGATCTTGATAGGTTTAAAGTTCGATCTGCCCATCACCACGAGGCACCCAAGAAAAATAAATGATAGGCCAACAACAAAAAAAAGTCGAATTGGATTATAACCTGCGGCAAAACCTACAGCAACTGTAGCAAAATAACAAGAAAAAGCACCCAAAAGAAATATCGCGACTCCCAGATATCTATTGGATTTAAATTTCTGGAAGAGCAACGCTATAACAACCCCCAACGACCAATTCAAAAATAACCCCTTTGCGTCTGGTAATCGAATAACAAGAAAACCAATTGTAAGAATGACAACGAGACGTAATATCTTGTCAATCAAACTGTTATTTTTATATAATGATAAAAGCAATGCTCCAAAAATAAAGTATGCGAAAAATTCATAGTTAATAGTCCATGCTGGGCCAAAAAAAGAAAATATCTCTTGGTGCCCGGTTATTGGCCTCACGCCAGAGAGCATAAAAAGAGTTGCCACAGAATTTTTAATCGTCAAAAAATCTAAGCCTGGGACATTATCTTTAATAAAGGCAATGTTAAAGAAACTGATAAACAACGCAAAAGCGAATGCAGGGAAAAAAACCAAATAAATTCGAACGAACCGTTCAACCGCATAGACATTGAAATCATAATTATTCGAAATCTTTTTTCGTTGAATCGTGTAGGATATCAAGAAACCGCTCAGGAAGAAGAAAATAGCAACTCCTATCGAACCGAGATTGGTATAGAAGGCTTTTTGGCTTATATTTCTGTAGAGTGGACCATAAAAATATGCAAATGAGTGGTGGAGTGCTACGGCCAACGCCGCGAAATATCGAAAAGCGTCACACACCATCGACTGGTTTTCGTTTAGATAGTTGAAACTTCCCATTTTTGGATCCTCGAATTAATTGCAGGCTGAATAAATTCCTAATACAATCCCCCGAAAAATATTTTAGGTCAAGGGCTGCGATAGAAATAGACCCTTCAGGGTTGTACTGATTTTTTCCTTCGTCGCACATTAAGTGGAAAAACGTCAAAACCAGGGACGCAGTTGGGAAATTCGGTGGGAATCGACTTCTACCAGAAAAATTTAATGGCTTAGAAATCCATCTAACCAACTGATTTTATCGTTGGTGGTCCCAACGGGACTCGAACCCGTGTTGCCGAGGTGATAGTTCGCCCAACGCCGCATTCCACCTGCATTTACTGGCATTGTGAGCCGTCAAAAAGCCGTTTCGAGAAACAAAAGCCGTCTAAAAAGCCGTCTGAAGGGGTCAATTCGATTGGCAGGATTGTCGTGCTTGGTCTGACTGCTGCGGCTCCTACCTCAAAGGAAGCAGACGGGCACGCGACCGTTTCTCATCCACGGATATCAGTACGCCTTTTTCGATCTCGTCTTTGAATTGCCTGACCGCCGCGATGACCAATGGTCCGATTGCTTCAGGGAAAACGTCTTGGGTCCGAACTTGAATCACGCTGGGGGCGTTTCCGCCGGTCGCGGCGAGTATGGCGCCGAAATCAAGGTCATGAGTCAAAACCGCATAGCCGCTTTCCTTTGCGTATCCAAGAACCTCGGCGTCGGCCGCCCCCGGTGAGCCGACGGAAGACCAATGTACGGCATCCCAGCCCTCGGCTTTCAATACGGGCACCCATCGAGGGGGAAGGTTCATGTCGACGACGATCTTGATCACGACGCCAGCGAGACCTCTATTTCCTCAGCGCGCCAAGCCGCATACGAAAGAGCCTCCAGGATGTCTTCGCGTTCCAAATAGGGATACGCATCGAGAACTTCCTCGGTGGTTCTGCCGGCACCGATCAATCCGGCGATGGTACCGACCGTGACCCGTAAGTCTCGAATGCACGGTTTCCCGCCCATGACCTGGGGATCAACCGTTATGCGCTTAAGCTGTCTCATGGCATCCTCCTGGCGAAGGGGACAATCAATTTCAAAATAGCGCACCGTGGCCTCAAAATAAAGTGCCGATTTGCGGGACAATAATTGGCTGTATGCCGGAAGTCCGGAAACGCGGTACGTGCCGCCGGAAGAAGACTTTTGGAAAGCCTATGCCGTCGCAGAAGGCCAGGATAATGTCATGTTGCTGGCTCTCCTGCATCTGGCCGCACGCCGTGGTGAGATCTTCCGGTTGACTTGGGCAGATGTGGATTTTGCCAACAGCCGGGTCAGGCTATGGACTCGCAAAAGAACTGGCGGGACGTTCGATCACGACTGGTTGCCCATGACGGGAGAGCTCCGCAAAGCCCTGATGGGTTGGTGGGAACAGCGCCCTGTGAAGGATCAGCCGCAGGTTTTCCTCTGCCTCGATCAGACCGAGTTCTGCCGGGATTATTACGGCAAGCCGTTCTTGTATCGGATTCACCTTATGAAGCGGTTGTGCGATCGGGCAGGGGCTACGCAGTTCGGATTCCACGCGATTCGCCACCTGTCTGCTTCCATCCTGTTCAAGCTGGGGAATGGGGTCGGCGTGATTCAATCGATCCTACGGCACAGGAGCCCTAACACCACGGAGCGATATCTTCGCAGTGTAGGGTTGGAGAAGGTCCGTGAGGCCTTGGAGGATTTGAAGCCGGGAAAAGCGGCGGTGGTAAAATTCCCCATTGTAAATCAGGAGCAGGCACCAACCGAGTCAAAAAACAAAAAGCCGTCTGAGGAGCCTTCAACTCCCCAAACGGCAGATACAAAGAGCATTTCAGTAGCTTAACTATTTGTTTTTAATGGTGGTCCCAACGGGACTCGAACCCGTGTTACCGACGTGAGAGGCCGGTGTCCTAGGCCGCTAGACGATGGGACCTTCGGGTGAAATCAGGGCGATCTTGTTACAGGATACATCGAATCTTGTCAAATGGAATTTGAAAAAAGGTCGCGTCAGAGGGCCTTTTTGCCTTTGCGGAAACCGGTCAGCAGGTAAACGATGAAGCCCGCGAACGGAATCGAGGCGATCACCCACCATTTGGCTTTCGCTCCGGCGCTGCCGAAGTCCTTTTGAGCGACATCCACTACGGCCCAGATCGTGCCGATGAAAAACGGCACGCAGATCGCCAGAAAAATCAGGATGGCCCTGATGTCCTCCATCATGCTCATCCTTTCAGAAGATCCGCGACCCTGAGGATCGCATTGACGTAGTACGAACTGGGATTGTATGCATGGATCACTTTTTCCTGCTTCTCGCGGCTGATGCCCGGCTGCCAGCCGTGGCGTTTCAGGTAGTTGGCGATGCTGGCAACGGCATCGGCGTGAACCAGAAGGTCGATGCGGCCGTCCTGGTTGCCGTCCTGGGCATAGGCGAGGATGTTGGTCGGCATGAACTGGGCGTAGCCCACGGCGCCGGCGTAGGAGCTGACGATGGCCGCCGGGTCGATCCCCTCCCGCTGCGCATAGTGCAGCAGGGCCTTTAGTTCGCGGTAGCCCCATTCGGCACGTTTTTGAACCCGTTCGTTGAAGCGCTCGCGCGTGATGCGCCGCTCCGGCGGGATGATGCGCCAAAAGGTTTCCTGGAAGGCTGGATCGGTCAAAGCGGCCAGCGTCGAGAGGATGTTCAGGGCGGAACGGTTGCCGGACAGGGTGCCCAGCCGGCTTTCCACCAGCAAGATGGCGGTGATCACGCGTTTGTCGACCCCATAGGCCGTCTCGGCAAAACCCAGGATGGCCAAGTTCTCCTGCAGATAGCGCTGGGCCTTTTCGATGGATTCGGGCGAACTGAACTGATCGTAGTTCAATTTGGCTTCACTGTGAATGAAAAAGCGGGACACGCCGTCGGCCTCGACAAACACCTCGGGTCGGTCGTACAGCTGCGAGACCGATTCCGCAGGGAATCCATCGGCGATGAGCCTCTGCCGCAGGGGGCCGAAATAGTCGGTTTTTTCCTGGGCGGTGGAAACCGACGCCCAAAGACAGAAGGTCGTCACCGCCAAGACCAGGATACCCACGGTCTCATGGCGGCGAGCAGGGTTGGAATTGAGCATTCGGCGTGACTCCTTCGATCGCGCTGTTCAAGGGGGATGCTGACGCGGGTGTTGCCCGGGGGCGGCATCACATGCTACATTTTAAAAAATATTACCACAACGGCCCGGAATTTGAAATTGTGAAAAAGGCATCCAAAACCGTATTCACCTGCCAGGCGTGCGGTTACCAGGCGCCCAAATGGATGGGTAAATGTCCGGATTGCGGCGGTTGGGGCTCTTTCGTGGAGGAGCGCCAGGCTGCCGCCGGTCCGCTCGCAGTAAAACGCAATGCCGCCGTCGCTCCCTCGGTACCGGTTCCGATCGATTCCATCGATATCGAAAACGAAAAACGCCAGCTCACGGCCATCCAGGAATTTGACCGGGTGCTGGGCGGGGGAATCGTGGCCGGTTCCCTGATCCTGATCGGCGGGGATCCCGGCATCGGCAAGTCCACGTTAATGCTGCAGGCGCTTTACGGACTGGCCGGCCAGGGCTGCAAAGTGCTTTATGTTTCCGGCGAGGAATCCATCCGGCAGATCCGGCTGCGGAGCAAGCGCCTGGCCAGCGTGTCTCCCAACATCCTGGTGGTCTCCGAGGTGGAGGTGGACGCGGTCCTGGCCATGATCGACTCCGTCAAGCCCGAAGTGGTCGTGATCGACTCGATTCAGACCATGTTCAGTCCCGAGCTCGGCTCAGCTCCCGGCAGCGTCAGCCAGGTGCGGGAGGCCACGGTGCGGCTGATGCTCATGGCCAAGCGTTCCGGCATACCGGTCTTCCTGGTCGGGCACGTAACCAAAGACGGTGCCATCGCCGGTCCGAAGCTCCTTGAGCACATGGTAGACACGGTGCTGTATTTCGAAGGGGACCGCAACCACATTTTCCGGGTGCTGCGGGCAGTCAAGAACCGTTTCGGCTCAACCAACGAGATCGGTGTCTTTGAAATGAAGGACAAGGGCCTGGACGAGGTGGCCAACCCGTCGGCGGTCTTCCTCTCCGAGCGGCCGGCGGCCGCGGCCGGGTCGGTGGTGGCGGCCAGCATGGAAGGCACGCGACCGATCCTGGTGGAGCTGCAGGCGCTTACCAGCGGCACCAGTTTCGGCACGCCGCGGCGCACCATTTTGGGCCTGGATGCCAACCGCGTGGCGCTGCTGGCAGCGGTCATGGAAAAAAAAATCGGCATGCACCTGATGGGCTATGATATTTTCATGAACGTCGCCGGGGGGGTCAAGGTGGTGGAGCCGGCCGTGGACCTGGCCATCGTGGCGGCGATTGCATCGAGCTTTCTCGACAAGCCCGTGGCCGAGCGGACCATCGTCATCGGCGAGGTCGGCTTGACCGGCGAGGTGCGGGCCATCGGTCAGGCGGAGCAGCGCATCCTCGAAGCGCGTAAAATGGGCTTCAACCGGTGCATCCTGCCGCAGAGCAATTTAAAACGGCTGGCCGATGCAGAGGACATTCAGGTCACCGGGGTGCGATCGGTGGCAGAAGCTGTCGAAGCGCTCTTCTGACGGATTGACTTGAATCAGCATGCCGTTGTATATAATCCTATTTTTTATATGATGCGTTGATTCGAGTCGTTAAACGGCCATTGTACGATGAGACATGCTGCAGCCAAGGCGAATCGCTGGGAAGACCATTACGCGCGGCTGGCCCGCAAGGAGCGGTACCCGGCCCGGTCGGTGTACAAGCTCCAGGAGATCCAGAAGCGATTCGGCGTGGTGCGGCGAGGAAGCGCCATTCTGGATCTGGGATGCGCACCGGGCTCCTGGCTGATGCATGCAGCCGAAATCGCCGGACCGTCCGGTTGCATCGTCGGGGTCGATCTGACGCCGGTGACGGTCAGCCTGCCGGCTCACGTCAGCGTTTACACGAAGGACGTATTTGAGCTGGTCGAGGACCCCGTCGCGTTTTTCGGGCGGCCGTTCGACGTGGTGTTGAGCGACATGGCGCCTGCGACCACCGGCAGTCGGGGGGTGGACGCGGCGCGCTCCCACCATTTGTGCGAAGCGGCGCTCGCCATCGCCCGGCAGGTGCTGCGGCCCGGCGGGTCGTTCGTCTGCAAAATTTTCCAGGGCGAGGATTTCAAATCGTTCACGGCGGCCGTTCAAGGCGCCTTTCCGGAATGCAAGATCTTCAAACCTCAGAGCTGCCGTAAGGCGAGCAAGGAAATATACCTCATCGGGAAGGGTAAAACAGGAGGACCCCATGTCAGGTCATAATAAATGGGCGAGCATCAAGCACAAAAAGGGTGCCAATGATGCCAAACGCGGCAAGATCTTCACCAAGCTGATCAAGGAAATCACCGTAGCCGCCCGTATGGGCGGAGGCGATCTGAACGGCAACCCGCGGCTGCGCGCAGCGGTTATGGCGGCCCGGGCGGAAAACATGCCGAAGGACAACATCGAGCGCGGGATCAAGAAAGGCACCGGCGAGTTGGATGGCGTGAGCTACGAGGAGAGCCTCTATGAGGGCTACGGTCCGGGCGGCGCGGCCGTGCTGGTCGAGTCGCTGTCGGACAACAAGAATCGGTCGGTGGCGGAGATCCGCCATATCTTCAGCAAGAACGGCGGCAGTCTCGGGACCAACGGCTGCGTCGCCTGGATGTTCAAGAAGAAGGGCTACATCGCCATCGAGCGCCAGGCGGTGGATGAGGAGAAGCTGATGGAGAAGGCGCTGGAGGCCGGCGCCGAAGATGTGCGCGAGGACGAAACGACGTTCGAGGTCATCACGGCACCCGAGGATTTCGAGGCCGTGAAGGCCGCCATCGACGAATTAAAAGCGCCCTACATCTCATCGGAGGTCACCATGCTGCCTCAGAACACGACCGGGCTGGCCGGCAAAGAGGCCGACCAGATGGTGAGGCTGATGGACATGCTGGAGGACTGCGACGACGTCCAGAAGGTTTATACCAACGCGGATATCCCGGACGAACTGGTCAGCCGCGCGTAAGAGCCGTTTAAAGCCCCATCTAACGGCCAATTGCTGCGTTGCCCCGGATTTCGAAATGCTCACGTACCGACGTACGCTGCGCTTTCGAACCCCCGGGGCGCCTTGCCCTTGGCCGTGATCTGGGGCTTTAAACGGCTCTTACCGTTTTATCCCACCCGCTTGAAATTCTGCTGATCTTAGGCATCTGATCGCTTCTAACCCGCTGGCTCAGCCGAGCAAAAAGAGAATGACGGCCTAAGAAGCCTAAGCTCAAGGCGCGCGAGCCCCGCGGCGCGAGGCGTACATCGGGTACGCCGCAGCGCAGCGGGGCGAAGCGCAACGCCGAGATTGGGCTTCTTAGGCCGTCATTCTTCGATTTTCTGGACGTCGACGCCCGGCGGGATCTCAAAGCTGAACAGCGATGGATCGAGATTGGCGTTGAACTGGGGGCTGACGATGTCGATGCGGGTGTCATCGCCGTAGTCGTTCAGCGTGACGATCCGCGCGATTTGATAGGACCGCGGGACGACATAGAGGCGGATCTCGGAGATGTTCGCCGCTCCCTCGATCGGCTTCATCTTCAGCTCGTAGAGGTACTCGCCTTCCGCCCGCGCCAGCTGAATGTTGAACTTCTTCCGCACCAAGCTGATGTCCGACAGAAAACTGGCGCCCTGGCCGTCACGGAAAAAGACCGGAGCGCCGCCCACCATCACTTGATTGTCCTGCGGCCGGAAGATCCACAGCTTCTTGCCGTCGGTGATGATCACCTGCCGTTCGGGCTTTTCGTATTCCCAGCGCATCATCCCCGGGTAGCGCACATACAGCCGGCCGGATGCGAAATCGGTGATTTCCATGGATTTAATGGTGGACTCCTGGAGAAAATCCGCGGAAAATTGGGACCCCGTGTAGCGTTTTTCGACTTCCTTGAGAATGTAGTCGAGCGGAGGGAGGGACTCGGCGGCCCGCGCCAACGTGGTATGGAAACATACCGCCATGAGAACCAGCGGCAGCAATGCATGACGAAATCTGTTCAACCGATACATAGGTGCGATGGCCTTCATCTGGTGAAATAATCTGCGCCGGTTCGATCCGGCGGTTGAAACTAAAGGTTTCCGTAGCGGAAGTCAAACGGAATCGCGGACCGATTAGGGCAGGCGCCGCATCAGATCCGCCACATCCGGGAGGCCCTCGATATTGACCGCCCGCGGCCGTCCGCTCGCATCGACCGGCGGGAGGCGGCCGAAGACGGCGATGCAGATTCGGTCGATAAAACCCATTTGGCGCCGGACCAGGGTTTCATCCACCCACGCCAGCCGTTGGCCCTGGCTCAGGAGGGTCTCGAAGTTGGACTGGGCCAACTGCTCACGCAACCGCTGGCCCTGGTGCAGGGCCCGGACCAGCCATTTCTGGCGGGCGGCGAGCGCCGTGTAAACTTCGGCGGACGCTCCAGGCTCCGCGAGCAGCTCCAGAGCGAAAGCAAAGCATTCCCGCCCGTCTTCGTCCTGGATGTCCAGCTTCGGGATCAGGGCGCAAATGAATTCGCTTCCGGCCGGCGTGAAATCAAAACGGGCGTTGCGAAGCATGACCCGCAGGCGCCTTCCGCAGCGGCCGGGGACGGCTGCCTCGATGGTCTCGTCGACCCCGGCCGGGAGAACCCGGTCGATGCCGAGTCCATGAACCAGTCGGCGGGCCAGCTGCGCCGTCAGCCCCACCTCCAGCACGCCTCGGCCGTCCGGAAAACGGAACATCACCGCCAGCTGCGCGGCCGCCAGGCGAGCGACCACTTCTTCCGCGGAAGGGGTTCCGCCCTGCAGACGGCTCAGCCGGCTTTCTAGATCGATCTGCAAGGGTTCATCCGGTGAGAACAGAAGCGCAAGCAAGCTATCCCGTTCGGGGTCGGCATCATCATCGATGATCGCTGCCAGTTCAGCCGCCGAGGGATGGGAGAAGGTGGAATCGATGAAGCGCACCGTCGTCTCCGACAGATCCAGACCGCGAGTCAGGATCGCCCGGAGGGCGGCGGCGATGTCGGCGGCAGCGGAAGCGGAGGGCATGCAGTCTCGGGTTTGGGCGGCGCGTCGCGTCGCCGTCATAGGTAATGCGCCATTTTCAGCATGAGCTCATGTTTCTGAAGCGCGCCCGGCATGCTTTCCCTGAGCTCGCCGTTGTCGAAGATAAAGAGAAAGGGAACGCTCATGATGCTATAACGGCCGGCCAGCTGGGGATTGGCGTCCACATTGAGCTTGCCGACCCGAATCCGGCCTTTGGACTCGGAGGCAAATTGATCCACGATCGGGACGACTGCACCGCAGGTCGGGCACCAAGGCGCCCAGGCGAAAAGCAGCACGGGCAACGGCGACTTCAGCACTTTGGCTTCGAAATTGCCGTCCGTCACCATGACGGGCTGGGGGGCGAACAACTCAGCGGTCGGCAGGGACGCATGGCACTTGCCGCATTTGGGTGCAGCGTCCAGCCGGGTGCCGGGTACGCGGTTGCGTGCGCCGCACTGGGCGCAGCGCAGCTTATAGGCCTCGGCGGCATGCGCCGCTGCTCTTTCAGGGAAGAGGGCCGCCTGGCATTTGCCGCATTTGGCGGAGGCCGCGCCCATCCGTTCAGCAGGGATCCGGTTTCCGGCGTTGCAGCTGGGGCAGTGTACGATCTCAGTGTTCGGAGCATTCATGGCGAAAGCGTCAGTCTGTTTCCATCGATTGGGTGGATCCAATCTAAGCCTTATCGGCGGCAAGTAAAGATATTACTCCGGCGATAACATAAGGCTTAATTCGGTTATGCCGTTCATCGTCGCGGCGGGGTTTCGGCCGCTTCGCGTCGCAACCATCTGTACGGCCATGGACGCCGCTATCATTTCATCACACCGTACGCTTTCAGCTTTTTATGCAGGGTGCGGCGTGTGATCCCAAGGCGTCGGGCCGTTTCGCTCTTATTGCCGCCGGTTGACTCCAACGCCCGCAGAATGGTGGTTTTTTCGATTTCGTCCAGTGCCAGATTTTCATCAGCGCCGATCGGCGAAGGTGCCGAGGCATCCCGCGAGGGTTCCTCGGCCGGCACCAACGCAAAATCCTCCATGGGCAGGTAATCCGTTCGGGCCAGCACCACCGCCCGCTCCACGGCGTTCATGAGCTCGCGCACGTTGCCCGGCCAGCCGCGGCGGATGAGGCCGTCCATGGCCTGCGGGGTGACGCCCTTGATCAGCTTGCGGTTGCGCTGAGCGAAGGCTTCGAGAAAATGCTGGACCAGCAGCGGGATGTCCTCGCGGCGTTCGCGCAGCGGCGGGACGATCAGGCCGACCACGTTCAGACGGTAATAAAGGTCCTCACGGAACTTGCCGGCCGCGATCAGATCCGGAAGATGGCGGTTGGTGGCCGCGATCAAACGCACGTCCACCCGCACCGGCGCATCGCCGCCCACGCGGGTGAACTCGCGCTCCTGCAGCACCCGCAATAGCTTGACCTGCATGGACAGCGGCATTTCACTGACTTCATCGAGAAACAGGCTGCCGCCGTCGGCCTGATGGAAGCGCCCCTCCCGGCGGCGCTCGGCGCCGGTGAACGCCCCTTTCTCATGTCCGAACAACTCGGATTCCAACAGGGTCTCGGTGATGGCGGCGCAGTTCAGCTGCACGAAAGGACCGTCGCGGCGCGAGCTGTTGAAATGGATGGCGGCGGCGACCAGTTCCTTGCCGGTTCCGGATTCACCCGTGATCAGGACCGTTGCCTCGGACGGCGCCACCTGAGACACCGTGTCCAGGAGTTTGACCATGGCCGGGCTCCGACCGATGATCCGGCTGCGGTCGAGCCGTCGGCCGAGGCTTTCGCGCAGGCGGCGGTTTTCCTCTTTGAGCCGCGTGTGTTCCATGGCGCGCTCGATGGTGATCTTAAGTTTATCGAAATCGAGCGGCTTGGTGAGATAATCGTGGGCGCCCTGCTTGAGGGCGTCGACGGCCGTCTCCACCGAGGAATAGGCGGTCATGATGACGACCGGAATGGCGGGGTTGAGCTTCTTGATGGCGGCCAAGGCCTCGAGTCCGGACACCTTGAGCATGCGCACATCCATCAGCACCAAATCGTAGGCCTGCTGCCGGACCCGGTCGATGGCGGCCCCGCCGTCATCCGCCTCATCAATCGCATAGCCCCAGCCGCTCACGAGGGTCCGCAGCATGGTGCGGTGAGCCGTGTCGTCGTCGACCACCAAAATGGTTCCGTTTGCGGTCATGCATCCATCCCTCATCGTTGCGAGTGGACCGGGAGTTTCAATGTGAAGGTGGTGCCGGTGTCGGGGGTGCTCTGCACGGTGATCTCCGCGCCCATCGCTTCAATGATGTTGTGGGCAATGGCCAAACCCAGACCGGTGCCGCCGGGTTTGGTGGTGAAGTACGGTTCGAAGATATGGGCCAGGTCTTCGGGCCGTATTCCGGTGCCGGTGTCGGACACGCGGATTTCGAGTCGAGAGGCATTCGAGGCTTCAGCCACCCGCACGGTCAGAACGCCTCCACGGTCCATCGCTTCGATGCCGTTCAAAAACAGGTTCAACAGCACCTGGTTCAGACGGTCGCCGTCCAACAGAACGTCCGGCATATCGGCTGGATGCCGGACGGCGACCGTGACCCCCTTTGCCTGCGCCTGGGGCTCGACCAGCTTGGCAATGTCCGCGAGCAGGCGATCCGGCCGAACCGGACGCGGAAGGATGTTCACCGGCCGTGAGAACTCCAACAGCTGGCTGACCACGCGGTTGAGCCGGTCGACTTCCTGGATCAGAATGGAAGCGGTTTGGGCGTCCTGGTCGTTTTCGCGGTAGCGCTCCCGGAAATAGGTCGCAAATCCCTTGATGGAGCTGAGCGGGTTGCGGATTTCATGGGCCACGCCTGCAGCCAGCCGTCCCACGGTTACCAGGCGCTGGTTGCGCGCGATTTCGCTGCGCAGGGTGCGGACCTCGCTCAGGTCCTTGAAAAGCAGGATGCTGCCGAGATCTCGACCGTCTTCATCGGTGAGCCGGCCGGCGCCGATTTCAAGCGGGATCACGCGGCCTCCGCTGATCCTACAGTCGATTTCTTTTTCCAGTACGGCTGCGTTGGGTGCATCCAGGGCTTCGACCTGAGACCAGAGCGCCGCCGGCAGCGCTTGCTTCGCCGGGCAGCCGATGACGCTCGCAGCGGACGCCTGCAGAACGGATTCGGCCACCTGGTTGAATACCGCCACCCGCTGCCGGCTGTCGGTCGCCACCAGTCCGATCGGCATGTTCTCGACGACGTGGTCCGAGAAGGCTTTGATACGCGAGAGGCTCGTGCGCGCTGCACGGTGGCTCTGGGCCAGCAGGAGCAGGGCGATGCCGGCGAATCCGGCCAGCAGCAGAATCGTTCCCATGAGAATGGCGTGCCAGACGTCCGACCGCTGCGCCTCCTCGATGGAGGCCATGTCCAGGCCCACGAAAATGACGCGCGGGGGCTCGGGCGGAAATTCAAAGCCTTCCGGCAGCCGACGCGGGCCCGGCCCTCGCATCATGCCCATGGGCGTGCCGGTGGGCTCGAATTTGCGAAACACCTCGAATACCGGCGTGCCGTCCGTCCCCTTGACGATCCGCCAGTCGAGTCGTTTGGACTGGGAGGCGAGGTCGACATCCAGCCCTTTTCCGTATACGGAGCCCACTCGGTCGAGGTCGCTGTGGGCGATGATGTTGCCGGCAACATCGGTGACGATGAGGTGAGCGATATCGGGCAACTGTGACATCTCCGTGAGCAGACGCTGCAGCTGGAAGCCGCCGCGCTGCATGCCCATCATCCCGGATCGCGTACCGGCTTCGAAGGAGCGGATCAGTGCCCCCCCTTTTTCAACCAGCAGGCGGGTCGTGAACTCTTTTTCGCGATGGATGTTCTGCATGGTCATGAAGGCGAAAATCGGCAACAGCACCGCCACCGCTCCGAGCAGCACCCAGGGCGGCACGCCGGTCCAGAATTTTGTATTTTTGATTCGATCCATCATTTAAATGGGTTGAGTGGGTGGTTGTTTAAGAGCCAAGCCGTAAGTATGCAAAAAACGAGGCAGCTTGTATTTCCTTCGAGTGCAGCCGTACCTGCTGCGAATTTGTTTCCGGCTTATTCGCCTGAGATGGATACTAAGTATTCAATGTATCCATGTAAACGCAGCCGGTCTGGATACCTCGTATCCATCTTGTTTGACACATCAAATATATTGGCAACCATTCCGCCGCTGCTAAAAAATTTTTACATTACATTAATTGATGAACTCACAAAAAGTCTGAAAATGCTGTTTTTTGTCATTCCGGCGAAAGCCGGAATCATACAATTACAGGCAGTTAGAAATCGCCTGGACTCCGGCTTCCGCCGGAGTGACGACTTTTTACGAGTCCATCAAATTACATCTGGTTAATACGAAATGGCGCGCAAGATTCATGTTTGGCATCGGCCTTGCTAAATATCGGGGGTGTGTACCGATTGAATGTGTAAAATCAAATGGAGGTAATCAACATGAGAGCAAAGCATGTAGGTCTGGTTCTGGCGGTCCTGGCGGTTATAGGTCTTATCGGATATTCAGCCGATTCCTATGCCTGGGGAAGGGGCGGCGGCTACGGCGCGGGGCCGGGTTCCGGAAACTGCCCGCGGGGCGGCGGATTCGGCGGCCCGGGTTTCGGCGGAAACCTCTCGGATGAAGACATCGCCACCGTGCAGAAAGAACGCAGCGCCTTCCTCGAGAGCACCCGAGAGCTGCGCGACCGGCACTACCAGAAAGAGCTGGAGTTGAAGGCCGAACTGGCCAAGCAGACCCCGGACGCCAAGAAGGCGGCCGAGCTGCAGAAGGAAGTCTCCGGTTTCGAGAACGAGCTGGACCAGAAGCGACTCGAACATCAGCTCAAAATGAAGAAAGACTACCCGCAGATCTACGGCAAGGGTTTCGGCGGCGGGTATGGCCGAGGGATGGGTCCGGGCTACGGCATGGGGCCCGGCGGCAAAGGCCCCGGCCGCGGCGGCTGCCCCGGCGGAGGACCCTGCTGGCAGTAATATAAATCATACAGAAGAATCATTCCGGGGGAGGCGCATGCTTCCCCCGGTTTGTTTTGGGGGCACCCTGCAGGGTCCAGCTGCGCAAGCCTGGTGCAATTCTTTCATGGAACTGCGGACACCTGAACGAAAATGAAAGGCGCTACCATCTGGCAGCGCCTTTCATTTTGCACCAGTAAGCATTTAATGATAAGGTTTTGTAAACGAATGACCGCATGAATCCAGCATCGCCTGCGGGCGATCGATGACATGCCGCTCCATCAAGAGATAGGGGAGTGATCTTTTGGAAACCCAGGTTTTGATCATCGGCGGCGGAATCACCGGCGTCGGACTGGCCAGGGATCTGGCTTTGCGGGGAATTCATTCCGTTCTAGTCGAAAAACGGGACATTGCCGCCGGTGCGTCCGGAGCCAATCACGGGCTGCTGCACAGCGGGGCGCGCTACGTGCGCAGCGACCCGATGGCAGCGGTCGAATGCCGCGAGGAGAGCGCTCTGCTCAAGCGAGTGGCCGGCCATTGCATCGAAGACACCGGCGGGCTTTTCGTGGCGGTCGAGGGCGACGATGAAGCTTATGTCGCCGATTTTCCGTCCCTTTGCTCACGCTGCGGAATCGCCTGCAAGGCGATCAGCGCCGCCGAGGCCCGGGAGCTTGAGCCGGTGCTTTCCGAGCGGCTGATCGCCGCTTTCCAGGTGCCGGATGCATCGGTGGACCCGTTTCATCTTTGCCTCGACAACCTTTCAGAAGCCCTGGAACTCGGCAGCCGCGTCATGCTGCACACGCGCGTGGTCGGCTTCGACCGTGACAGCGGCCGCATTCGGCGCATCCGTCTGATCAACGATGAGACCGGCGAGGAAAGCTGGATGACGGCCGATCTGATCGTGAACGCCGCCGGCGCCTGGGCCCGGGAAGTCGCCGCACGGGCCGGAATCGAGATGGACCTGCTGTATTCGAAGGGGAGCCTGCTCATCACCGACCAACGATTGACCCAGCGGGTGATCAACCGCCTGCGGCCGGCTTCGGATGCCGACATCCTGGTGCCGGGGGGCACGGTCTCGATTCTAGGAACGACCTCCATCCCCATCGACTCCCTGGCCCGGATCGTTCCCACCGTGCCGGAGAGCGACCACATCGTCGAAACGGCCTCGGCCATGGTGCCGTCCTTGAAGACGACGCGCTACATCCGCGCCTATGCCGGCGTAAGGCCGCTGGTGGGCTCCCGGTCGATGGACGACGGCCGTGCGCTCAGCCGCGGCTTCGCCCTGCTGGATCATGCCACCGATGGAATCGAAAACTTCATCTCCATCATCGGCGGGAAACTGACCACCTATCGATTGATGGCCGAAAAAACCGCCGACCTGGTCTCCCGGCGGCTGGGCGTCGACCGGCCCGGTCTCACGGCGGTTAAGGCGCTCAAGCCCTTCGCGGCCAACCGATGGACGGCGGCGGGCCTTTCCCCCAAACTGTGGATGAAGGCCAAGGCGCCCGGCGACCTGCTGCTGTGCGAGTGTGAAATGGTGCCGGCCAGCGCCGTCGATGCGGTCATCGACGGCATCCACGAGCAGGGCGGTTTGCCCAGCCTGTATGCGATCGGCCGACGCAGCCGGGTCGGCAAGGGCACCTGCCAGGGCGCCTTCTGCGGATTGCGCATCAACGCCTATCTTTACGATCAGGGCCGGCTTGAGGGCCGACAGGGGCTGGCGGACCTGCGGTCTTTTCTGAGCGCCCGCTGGCGGGGGATGCGTCCGATTCTGTGGGGTACGGCCCTGTTTCAAGAGGAGCTTCAGGAAGCCGTTCACTGCGGATACCTGGGACTGGAGCTGGGAGGACGCCGATGACGGATACGGCCCCCATTACCTGCGATCTGTGCGTCATCGGAAGCGGCATGGCGGGAATGGCCGCGGCCTTGTTTGCGGTCAACCGGGGGCTTTCCACCGTCCTGGTGGGGCGAACCGGCGAAATCATCTTCGCCACCGGGTTCCTGGACTTGATGGGCGTTCACCCCTTGGAAGCCGGAACGTTGTGGAACGATCCCTGGGCTGCGATCGCGGCTGTGGTGAAGGATCTGCCGCAGCATCCCTATGCCAGGCTTTCCACTGCGACCATCCGCGCCGCCTTCGAGGAGGTCCTGGCGTTTTTTGAAGCGCAGGGGCTTTCCTACTCGGGTTTTCCGGATCGCAACGCGGCTGTTCTGACCTCGGTGGGAACGGTCAAGTTGACCTACCGGGTTCCCCTGACCATGTGGAGCGGGGTCGCTGCCCGGCAACACAAGGCGGCCTGCCTGCTGGTCGACATCCAGGGCCTCAAGGGGTTCAGTACGCATCAGATAAGAGCCACTTTGGGCGGCGCCTGGCCGAACCTGAGGACGGTGAAGGTCGTTTTTCCCGGAACCCATCCGGAAGGAGACGTCTTCCCGGAACGGCTGGCCCGGTCGCTGGAAACCGCGGGTTCCCGCGCGAACTGGGCCGCCGTCTTGGAGCCTCACATTCAGGGAGCCGCCGCCATCGGCGTTCCGGCGATCCTGGGAATATCGAGGTCGGCCGAGGTCATGCGGGACCTTGAAAAACGCTTGGGATGTCCGGTGTTCGAGATCCCCACCATGCCGCCCGGGGTGACGGGCCTGCGCATGAAGGAGGCCTTTGAGCGCGGGCTGGCCGGCCGCAAGACGGGCTTGCTTCTGGAAAACAAGGTTTTTCGTGCCACCGTCCATCGAAATTCGGGATTTCTGCTGGAGGCCGGGAGCATGGAACCCGATCGCACCGTTCAGGCGGCGGCCGTCCTGCTGGCGACCGGAAGATTCATGGGCGGAGGCCTGCAGGCCGACCGTCACGGCCTCCGGGAGTCGATTTTCAATCTTCCGGTCCATCAGCCCGAACGGAGGGACGACTGGCATCGCGAGGATTTCCTCGACCGCCGGGGCCATCCGGTGAACCGCGCCGGATTGCAGACCGACGAGTTCTTCAGACCCCTCGATGCCGTCGGCCGACCGGTCCACCCGCGTCTTTTCGCAGCCGGGTCGATCCTGGCTCACCAGGATTGGATCCGCATGAAATGCGGATCCGGGTTGGCGTTTTCGACCGCCTATGCGGCGGTGGAAAACGTTAAAGCCGAATTGCAGAAAGGTTGAACGGCCTGGGCGGTGAATGCGGATTCCCGACCGGAAAGCGGCCAGGTGAAGGGATCCGGACGCAGGGAAATTCCCCGTGCGTCGCATGCCGTGCGGATCGTGCCGTGGCTATGTCGGTCTTAAAATGGGCATCTCTACTTCGGGATCGTAAACGCGTTTGAGGCGCACGGCGTCAAGGGGCAGGATCACGATTTCGGAAGTGATCAGAACCGGGCAATGGCCCTGGATCAGATGGCCGCCATAGGCCCTTCCACGGGCATCGCTCAGGGCGGCATGCAGGTGCACGAAGAGTTCACCGTCGGCCGTCTCGCCGATACTCCCCTGCCCGGAGACAAGCTCCAGCGGGGCCTCCAGGTGAACCGGTTCGCTGTAACCACCGCCGACTCGGTTTTCTTTGGGCACCACCACAAATAACGAGGCGCGTCGAAGGCTGGCGATGCAACTGGCAATGCAGGCCGAATGGATCCCGCGGTCCCGGCAGACTGCTGCGATGCCAGAGATGAGATCCGTTCCAGGAGAAAGGCGGATGAACACTGCTTTTCTGATTTCCGCTTCAGCGTGTAAGGTCGTCATGGCGCTTATCTCTGCTCCGGCAATCCGATAGGCCACCCCTTGCGCGCGAACTGGTGCGCCGCGGCGGGCCTGTGCTTGTTCCTCTTGGAATACGGGTGCTCCACCACAATCCCTTAGCGCAAAGATCGGCTGCGTGTAAAGTCCATGAGTCTTTTTCTGGCCGCGAAGATCGCCGTGACCATCGGAATGGTGCTGGCGCTATCCCTGGTGGCCGAGCGGGTCAGCCCGCGGGCGGCCGGGCTGCTGTCCGGTTACCCGTTGGGCGCCGCCATCGCACTTTTTTTCATCGGTTTGGAAATTTCACCCGAATTCGCAGCCGAGAGCGCGGTCTACACCTTGGCCGGGCTGGCGGCGTCGCAGGCGTTTGTGTACGGCTATTTCATGGCGTCCCGGCGGACCGTCGGCCGCGGCATTTTGGCTTCCGCGGCAGCCGGCTTGGCCAGTTATTTCGCGGCGGCCGGGCTGCTGCGCCTGGTTCCCTTCTCGCGGGGATTGGCCGTTTTTGCCGCCGTCGGTTCGATGGCCTTGTTTGTCCGTCTCTTCCGCGGCATTCGGGATGTCGCCATCACCCGCAGCGTGCGGTTGACGCCTATCATCCTCTTTCTGCGGGCCGCCTTCGCGGCCGGCATCATTGTCACTATCACGGCGGCGGCCCAGGTCGTGGGGCCGGCCTGGGCCGGTCTTTTTTCAGCCTTTCCGACCGCCCTGCTGCCGCTTATGTTGATCGTCCATTTTACCTATGATAAGGCTCACGTGCATACAATTATCAAGAATTTTCCGCACGGGATCGGGTCGCTGATTACTTATGGCGTATCGGTTTCCTATCTCTATCCGGCATGGGGGGTCGGATGGGGCACGCTGGCGGCATTCGGCATGGCCACCGTTTACCTGCTGGTCTACGGTGCGGTGGTGGCCCCCCGACGTCGGCCGCGCAGATTCTGAAATCCCGGCGCGCGGCATCGATTTTCTAACCACCCACGCGGCAACCACAGGAGGTATGGCGATGGACCCAAAGCTTTTGAAATTGATCGATACGGCGATTCAGCGCGAAGAAGATGCGTATGCCTTTTATCGCAACCTGTGCGGAAGGGTCCAAGACCCGGCTGTGGGCGAAACCATTGATTGGATCGCCGGCGAAGAGCAGAAGCACAAAGCGTTTCTGGTGAAATACCGCAACGGGGAGTTCGGCGCCGCCGGCCTGAGGCTCAGCGACGTGGTCTATTACAAGATCGCCGAGCACCAGGAGGAGCCCGCTGTGAGCGAAGACATGAACAGCGCTCAGGTCTACCTCGTGGCCTCCCACCGGGAGATGCGGTCACACCAGTTCTACACCGTGTTGGCCCAGCAGCATGCGGCGGGAGACGCTCGGGAGATGCTGCTTCAGATGGCCAACGAGGAGCTGAAGCACAAGGAGAAGATGGAGTATCTTTACGCGAACACGGCGTTCCCCCAAACGTCGGGAGGGTGATATGATTTATACTTCCTCTCCGTGCTGGCGATTTATTTCTAGACCGGCAGCGAAATACGCAAATACCGTCATGCCGGACTTGATCCGGCATCCACTCCCGCTCTGGATTCCGGCGCCTGCCCCGGAGATCATTGATCGGGGTTCGCCGGAATGACAAATCTTGGCATATTTAATCGCCGAAGTAATAATCGTCTCGAAATAGGACCGTCATGCCGGACGTGATAAGCCTGCCCCGCACCACGATACGGGTGCATCCAGAACGGATTGAATTCAATGGATTCCGGCTAAAAGCATGCCGGAATGACGACGCAAAGACGATGAGGCCCTGACTATTTCGACGGTTCCACCGGCACCACGGTGACCGGTACGGGAGAATTTTTCAGCACTTTCTCGGTCACGCTGCCGAAGCGGAAGTTGCCCTTTGCGCCGTGGCTGGCCATCACGACCACGTCCACTTTTTCCTTGTCGATCAGCTTGAGGATCTCTTTGGCGGGGTCTCCCACCGCTACGTGCTTGATGTAAAGCGGGCAGCCTTCCATATACTTGTCGCAAAGTTGACTCAGCCGCTGGTTAGCTGTTTTCTCGGCATGCTCCATGAGATCCTGCACCCGCTTCTGCTCGAATGCTCCGTACCAACCGTCATGATGGGCCACATCCTCGATCACGTAAAGCACGTGGATTTCGGCGCCATACTGCGCCGTCAGGGATTTCACATGCGGCAGCGCTTTTTCGGCGATCCTCGAAAAATCCGTCGGCCAGAGAATTCTCTTCACGTCCATGGTCAGATCTCCTGTCTTGGATAGATGTTTTGCGTTGGATTGCCCGCAAAATTAGCACGGTCGGCCGGGATGTAAAGGTAGGAGGTGCCCTATCGCCCGATGCGGCATTTCCCGCAGCCGCAGACCGGACACTCGGTCGTTTGACTCTCAGCCGGTGCGCCGTCGTCCCGAAAAATTATTCGGTCGATATGAACCTTGAAAGCATGGCCGCACTCGCGACATAAGGCGTCGGTTTCGCGGCTTTCTTCGGTCTTCTCTTCCATGAGCGTTCTCCTGGGCTCCGCGGTTGGATTCTAACGGGGCCCCACGGCTGTTTTATTAAACCGGCAGCCCAATACGTCAATGCCGTCATACCGGACTTGCTCCGGCATCCACTCCCAGCCTGGGTTCCGGCGCCTGCCCCGGAGAGCATTGATCCGGGTTCGCCGGAATGACGAACCTTGGCATATTTAGTTGCCGAAGCAATAAGCTAAAAACCCGCCGATGGATTTGCATCGGCGGGTTTTTGGCACGAACTGAACGGGTGTAACTATTTCTTGTCGTCTTTGACTTCTTCGAAGTCGGCATCGACGACATCGTCTTCGGGTTTGGAGGCCTTTGCACCGCCCTGCGTTCCGGCTTTCTGGCCTTCGGCCTGGGAGGCCTGCTGGTACATCGCCTCGGCCAGCTTGTGGGAGGCATTGGTCAGTTCCTCGCTCAGGCGCCGGATTTCCTCCTTGTCATCGCCCTCCATGGCCTTGTGCAGTTTGGCGATGGCTTCCTCCACTTTGACCTTGGTGTCCTTGTCCACTTTTTCCCCGAGGTCCTTGATGGAACGCTCGGTTGAGTAGATCAGGGTGTCGGCATGGTTGCGGGCCTCCACCAGTTCGCGTTTCTTGTGGTCCTCCTCGGTGTGCGATTCGGCGTCCTTCACCAACCGGTCGATCTCTTCCTTGGTCAGCCCGGAGGAGGCCGTGATCTGAATCGATTGCTCCTTGCTGGTGGCCTTATCCTTGGCCGACACGTTTACGATACCGTTGGCGTCGATATCGAAGGTCACTTCGATTTGGGGCACGCCGCGCGGCGCCGGTGGAATACCGACCAGCTCAAAGCGCCCCAACGTCTTGTTGTTGGACGCCATTTCGCGCTCGCCCTGCAGCACGTGGATCGATACGGCCGGCTGGCTGTCGGTGGCCGTCGAGAAGATTTGGCTCTTGCGAGTGGGAATGGTGGTATTCTTCTCGATTAAGCGGGTCATGATGCCCCCCAGGGTCTCGATGCCGAGAGACAGCGGCGTTACATCGAGCAGCAGTACGTCCTTGACGTCGCCCTTCAGGACCGCACCCTGGATGGCGGCCCCTACGGCCACGACCTCGTCCGGGTTGACCCCCTTGTTGGGTTCCTTGCCGAAGATCCGGCGTACCCGCTCCACCACGGCGGGCATGCGGGTCATGCCGCCGACCAGAATAACCTCATGAATCTCCCGGGGGTTCAGGCCGGCATCCTTCATGCAGGTTCGGCAGGGTTCCTCCAATTTGTCCAGGATATCGCTCACCAGACCTTCGAGCTTGGCGCGCGTAATCTTAAGGTTCAGGTGCTTCGGGCCGCTGGCATCGGCCGTGATGAACGGCAGGTTGATGTCCGTTTCCATGGACGTGGACAACTCAATCTTGGCCTTCTCGGCGGCTTCCTTGAGCCGTTGCAGAGCCATTTTATCGTTGCGCAGGTCAATGCCCTGGTCTTTCTTAAATTCATCCGCCAGGTAGGTGATCAGGCGCATGTCGAAATCGTCGCCGCCCAGGTGCGTGTCTCCGTTGGTGGCCTTGACCTCGAAAACCCCCTCGCCGATTTCCAGAATGGAGATGTCGAAGGTCCCGCCGCCCAGGTCAAAAACCGCGATCTTTTCCTCGCGTTTCTTGTCCATGCCATAGGCCAGAGCGGCCGCCGTAGGCTCGTTGATGATGCGCAGGACGTTAAGCCCCGCGATTTTACCGGCGTCCTTGGTGGCTTGGCGCTGGCTGTCATCAAAGTAGGCCGGAACCGTGATGACGGCGTCGTTTACCTTCTCTCCGAGGTAGTCTTCCGCATATTTCTTGATGAAGGCCAAGATAAAAGAAGATATTTCGGCCGGGCTGTAAGGCTTGCCGCGGATGGTCAGGCGGGCGTCCCCGTTCGACGCTTCGTCAATCTTATAGGGCAGCACCTTTTTGTCGTATTGAACTTCCCTGGATACATATTTCCGGCCAATCAGCCGCTTCACGCCGAACACCGTGTTCTCTGGGTTGGTGATCGCCTGGCGTTTGGCGATCTGGCCCACCAGACGTTCTCCGCTTTCCGTAACAGCCACTACGGACGGCGTCGTGCGCCCCCCCTCGGGGTTGGTAATGACCTTTGGGTCGCCTCCATCCATGATCGCCACGCAGGAATTGGTGGTCCCCAGATCGATTCCGATGACTTTGGGCATACGTTGGATCCTCCTTGGACGTTTCTTATGTCAGCTATAGTAAACGGTTTTCTAACACGCATTCGGGGTCGAATCCGGCTCGATACGTCGGGCGGCCGCCACCACCACCAGCGAGGGTCTCAGCAAACGGTCGTTGATCGTGTAGCCTTTTTGCATCTCCCGCACGACGGTGTTTTCCGGCAGACGATCGCTGGCCTCCTGCATAATGGCTTCATGCATTTGGGGGTTGAACAGTTGCCCGACCGCTTCTATCGGCTTGACTTTGAACTTTTCGAGGATGCGCAAAAACTCCTTGAGCGTGAGGTTCAGCCCTTCAACCATGCTGGTTTCGCCAGCGGCGGGTACGCCTGCGGCCTGGATGGCGAGTTCGATATGATCGACCACCGACAGCATCTCCCTCAAGAGCGATTGGTTGGCGTATTTTCGAAAGTCTTCCATCTCGCGGGACATGCGCTTTTTATAATTTTCGAATTCCGCGGTAATCCGCAGCAGGCGATCGTATGTTTCCTTATAGTCCTTTTCCCTGGCATCCAGCTTGGATTGGACATCCTTCAAGCTCAGTCCTGCGGAGGGATGCTTCTCGCTCTCGCCGGACGAATTCCCCTCCCTCTGGCCTTCTGCGGCCGAGATCGGTTCAATAGAGCCGTTGGATGCCGGCCCGGATTCATCCTCCTCATCGACAACTACTTTAATCTTGCGCGGTTCGGACATAACTGTCACTTTCCAGACATTTTTATCAAATCGAGGGTGAAAGTAAAGCAGGATGGCCTGATGTCAAGTTGGGCGTCCGCTGCTTTTTATCGAAAAAATAGAGGTTTAGTCAGAAAAGGCGAAAGAGGCGTAAACCTGGAATCAATGGCGGCGAACGAGACGAGAACCTGGATCATCCCGACCGGTGACGGACCACGACACAGCCAGCATCACTTATCGCTGCTTCCTTCCGGACCTGACGAGGTTCGTGATCGTCTGTTGCGTGGCGACCAGCAGGATGATCCAGGCGATAACCTCCAGGCGACCGTCATGACATCGAAGCGCTTCCACAACAGGTCGTCTGGCTCTTTCAGGAATCCGCAGATCTTCGATACAGCATACGCATATCATCCGCTTTTTCAAGCGAAAAATGCGGGCGCACCAGATTCTCGTGGAGTCGGCGTGGAATCGACGTTGACGCGGAGTTTGGTTTGTCCTAAGTTATTATTTAAATTTTAAATGGTTGCATAGATGCGTGAAGAATTTTCGCCCTTCCACCCAGCCTGTCCGGCTTGAACAGCGGTTCGAGGAGACGATCGCCCGGTACGACTTGATCGCCCGCGGCGATGGCGTTCTGGTGGCCGTTTCCGGCGGGCCGGACTCTGTGGCGCTCTTGCATTTGCTTGCGGAGCGGGCGTCGGCTTGGCAGCTGTGCGTGGGGATTGCGCACTTGGATCACGGCCTGCGGGAGGAATCGGCGCGGGATGCAGATTTTGTCCGACAGCTGGCCGAACGCCTCAGGCTCCCGCTGCATACCGAGCGCGTCGATGTGCGCGATCTTCAACGCCGATGGCACCTGTCGATCGAGGCGGCGGGACGGAAGGCCCGCTACCGGTTTTTTCAAGAGACAGCCGATCGTCACGGTTTCAACAAAGTCGCCCTGGCCCACCATGCGGACGACAACGCCGAGACCCTTCTGCTGAATTTGCTGCGCGGCAGCGGGAGGCTCGGGTTGGGAGGCATGCCCCCGATGCGTGGGGGGTGCTTCATCCGCCCCCTGATCCGCGCGGACCGGGCGGACATTCTGGATTACCTGCGCCGACGCAGCCTGTCCGCTCTCGCTGATCCCACGAATAGCGACAACGGCTTCCTGCGCAACCGGATTCGGAATCAGCTGATTCCGTTGTTGGAGAGGGACTATCAGCCGGGGGTGCGCGCCGTGCTGCACCGGTCGGCGGAGGCTCTGCGGGATGAGGAGGAATGGATCGAGAGCCAGATTCAAACCCTCCTCGAACAGACGGTCATCGCCCGTCCGTCCGGGCAGCTGACCCTGGATGCCGGCGCACTGCGCAGGCACACGCCGGCGATCCAGCGCCGGGTCGTTCGCGCGGGCCTGCGTCGCGTTCAAGGTGACCTGCGACGCATCGCTTTTGCCCACATCGAGGGAATCCTGGCCTTGGTCAATCGGCCGAGCAACGGGGGGCCGCTGCACTTGCCGGAAGATCTGCGAGTGCAGCGCCGGGGAAACGCCCTGACGATTGGATACGGCGATAGCGACCGTGCCGACGAAAACCCAAGCGCCGCCGGCATCGATTATTCTTACCAACTGGATCGCTGCGGGGTGGTGACGCTGGTGGAAACAGGAGACGCCATCGCTCTGACAGCCATCGCGCCGGAACCGGACATGGATCCGGCCGCTGCGGGGCCGCTGACGGTCTTTTTTGATGGAGCGGCAGTTGAGTTTCCGGTCACGATCCGCAACTTTCGTCCCGGCGACCGCTTCTCTCCCCTGGGCCTGGGCGGCACTCAGAAGCTTAAGAAGTTTTTCATTGACCATAAAATCGCCCGCGACCAACGCCGGCGCTGCCCGTTGCTGCTCAGCAAGGGCCGAATCCTATGGGTTGCCGGCCACCGGATCAGCCACGACGCCCGCCTGAACCGCCAGACCCGGCAGGTGTTAAAAGCCGAGCTGATCCTTGCGAATCGACAAGAAGTGATTACCATCCGGCAGCCGTAATATCGCCTACTGAAGCCGCGATAATCCCTCCGTGCCGATATTTCAACCAACCGGCTCATTCAGGTGCAAATCCCACTTGAATTTTGGTCGGAGATACGGAATACTTTCAGCTAAGCTGCATCGTTGCCGTCCTTGCGTTTCACATTGTCGTGGGATCGTACCCACTGAGGAGGTAAATGGCGTTGAATCCGTTTTATAAGAACCTGGCGCTGTGGCTGGTCATCACGCTGATGATGATCATGCTGTACAACCTTTTCAGCCAGCAGCACCTGAGCGAATCGAATTTGAACTATTCCCAGTTCCTGTCCATGGTGAACGAAGATCGGGTGGCGGAAGTCGTGATCCAGGGAAAGGAACTCTACGTCACCGATGTCAACCGGTCGCGCTACAAAGTCTATGCCCCAACCGATCCGGAACTAATCAGCATGCTGCGGCAGAAGAAGGTGGTCATCAACGCCAAACCGGAATCGGAATCACCCTGGTACATGTCGCTGCTGGTCTCCTGGTTTCCGATGCTGGTGCTGATCGGCGTCTGGATCTTTTTCATGCGCCAGATGCAGTCCGGCGGCGGCAAAGCGCTTTCCTTCGGCAAAAGCCGCGCCCGCCTGATGTCCGACACATCCGAAAAAGTGACCTTTGCGGATGTTGCCGGCATCGACGAGGCCAAGGAAGAGCTCCAGGAAATAGTGGATTTTCTGAAAGATCCCAAAAAGTTCACCCGCCTGGGAGGCCGCATCCCCAAGGGGGTTCTGCTGATGGGGCCGCCCGGCACTGGCAAAACCCTGCTCGCGCGGGCCATCGCCGGTGAAGCGGGCGTACCCTTTTTCAGCATCAGCGGCTCCGATTTCGTGGAGATGTTCGTCGGCGTCGGCGCCTCCCGCGTTCGAGATCTTTTTGTTCAGGGCAAGAAAAACGCGCCGTGCATTATTTTTATCGATGAAATCGATGCGGTGGGGCGACATCGCGGCGCCGGCCTGGGCGGCGGGCACGATGAACGCGAGCAGACCCTGAACCAGCTTCTGGTCGAGATGGACGGATTCGAATCCAACGAGGGCGTCATCCTGATCTCGGCCACCAACCGGCCCGATGTTCTGGATCCGGCGCTGTTACGGCCCGGACGCTTCGACCGTCAGGTGGTGGTGTCGCTGCCGGACATTCGCGGCCGGGAGAAGATCCTGAACGTGCACATGCGCAAGACGCCGATTGCTCCAGAGGTGAACGTCACCATTCTGGCCAAGGGAACGCCCGGCTTTTCCGGTGCCGATCTCGAGAACCTGGTGAACGAGGCGGCGCTGCTGGCCGCCAAGCGCGGCAAGGAGCGGCTCGACATCCAGGACTTCGAGGACGCGAAGGACAAAGTCTATATGGGCTTGGAGCGCAAATCGAAGGTGATCAGGGAAGAAGACCGCAAGGTGACCGCCTTCCATGAAGGCGGGCACGCCCTGGTGGCGCGCTTTTTGCCGGAAACCGACGCGGTCAACAAGATCACCATCATTCCGCGCGGGCGGGCTGCCGGAGTGACCTGGTTCCTGCCGGAGGAGCGTGATTTCAAGTATCGCGACCAGCTGGAGAGCGAGCTGGCGGTGGCCTACGGCGGCCGGGCGGCGGAGGAAATCGTTTTCAAGCGCATCAGTACCGGCGCGGCCAACGACATCAAGCAGGCCACGGCCCTGGCGGAGCAGATGGTGCGCCGATGGGGTATGAGCGACACGCTTGGTCCGCTGAATTATTCCAAGGGCGAGGAACATGTGTTTCTGGGCCGCGAGATCGTCCAGCACCGGGATTATTCCGACGCCACCGCACAGGTGATCGACGAGGAGATCAACAAGCTGATCAAGGCCTGCTACGAGCGCGCCCGCTCGGTTCTGCTGGAAAACCTCGACATTCTCCACAAATTGTCCGACGTGCTTCTGGAAAAGGAAACCGTCATGGGCAAGGAGCTGGATGAATTGATCCTGAGCATGCGTCCGGGAATCCAGCTGCCTTCCAAGCGCATCGAAGACGACGAGGAGCCGGCGAAGGCTTCTCCCGATGCCGCTTCTCCCTCCCCGGCATAAGTGCACTGAATGCATTCTCGAACGAGTTACCGAATGGAGTGGGGGCGCCACTGCCTGGAACTCGGCCGCCGCACCTGCATCATGGGAATCGTGAATGTGACGCCGGATTCATTTTCCGACGGCGGCCGCTTTTTGGATTCCCGGGACGCCGTCGCCCAGGGCCTGCGGCTGGCCGCCGAGGGGGCCGACATCATCGACATCGGCGGAGAATCAACCCGCCCGTTTTCGGAATCGGTTTCAGCCGATGAGGAGATCCGGCGAGTGGTGCCGGTGGTCGCCGAATTGGCGGAAAAGATCCGGATTCCGATCAGCATCGATACCTCCAAAGCCGTCGTTGCCCGGCGCGCGCTCGAGGCGGGCGCCGCCATGATCAACGATATCGCCGCGCTGCGGTCGGATGCGGGTTTGGCCGAGCTGGCCGCCGAGTTCGGGGTGCCTGTGATCCTGATGCACATGCGGGGAGAGCCGCGGAGCATGCAGGTGGCCCCGCGCTATGACGATTTGGTGGGAGAGATTTACTCCTTCCTCCAGCAGGCCGCCGATGCCGCCGAAGGGCAGGGAATCGCCAGAGAGCGATTGATCGTGGACCCGGGGATCGGTTTCGGCAAGACCGCAGAGCACAACCTGCGGCTCATCCGCCGGCTGGCCGAATTCGCCGGGCTGGGTCTGCCGCTTCTGGTCGGGTCATCGCGCAAATCCTTCATCCGCCGACTGGTCAAGCCGGCCGGCGACCCGGATATACCGCCGGATCTGCCGGTTGTGGAAACCGGCACGCAGGCCACGGTGGCCGCCTCCATCTTCAACGGCGCCCACATCGTGCGCGTGCATGACGTCGCAAATACGGTGGCCACCGTAAAAGTAGCGGACGCCATCCTGAATTCGTGAAGTCAGAAGGTGGAATGTGGAGGGTGGACAAACGAAGGCGGAATAGACGATGTGTGAGGCGTGCCGCGGAATCTTTTTTATTCCGCCTTTGGCCTTCCGCCTTCCGAATTCTCGACCCACCCCAAGAATCCATTGATGCTGTTTTTCAGGAAATAGCGCTCGCGTCTTTTGGCCGGCTCCGAAAAGGCACTGAAGTCTGCCAAGCACGGGTCTTCCGCGAGCAGTCCCTCCGCACACACTTCGAGAAGTTCTGCAGCCGAGTGGCGCCCGGCCATCCGCGCTAACCATTCTTCCCAGAAGAGCAACTGTTCACGGTGCCGTTTCAGCAGACTGACACCGTCTCCCACCATGCCGAAGTGGCCGATCATCATGCGCGATGGCGAATGCGCCATGAGCGCGTCGACGCTGGCCAACGCGACATCCAGGAAAAACCGGGGCGGCGTGGCCGGTCTTAAGTACGCTCGGCCGTCCCCCAACTGGTAGCGCACCCCGCAAGCCTCGCCGGCGAACAGGCCCCTATCGGTCAGGTAGCTGACATGATGGACGGCATGGCCCGGTGTGAGCAGGGTCGAGATGCCTTCGTCGTGGAACTCCTGGGCGGCGATGAAACGCTCCGCCGGTATCGGGTCGAGCGGGCCGTAACCCTCGGCGATCGGTCCCAGCACGTTGCGGGAGCCTTCCCAGAGCTGAGTCGGGTCAACCAGATGCGGGATGCCTTTCGCGTGACAGACGACGCGGGCTTCCGGAAACCGTCGGGAGACCGCGCCGGCCGCACCGGCATGATCGAGGTGGATGTGGGTCAGCAGGAGATAGTCCAGACGGGCGACCCCCAGAATCTCCAACCCGCGCATCAGTTGATCGGCGGTAGAGCCGGGTCCGACGTCCACTAGAAACGACGGCGGCCCGACAACCACCCAGGCACTGATGAAGTCCGCAAATCCATCCAGGGGCGGGGTCAGGACGACCTGGTAAACGCCGTCTGCGACGAGGTTTATATGGGGGTCCACATGTTTTTTTTCCATAGGAACGCTGGCCAAATCCGTGTTGGGTTGCCGATCTAATA
Organism: Desulfobacterales bacterium; assembly: GCA_030834695.1. Lineage (GTDB taxonomy): Bacteria > Desulfobacterota > Desulfobacteria > Desulfobacterales > SpSt-501 > SpSt-501. Next base: position 161,834 of record JAUQXK010000097.1, on the reverse strand, counting down.
TCAGACGGAAAAACCACTTCGCAAGTGTTTTGCGCCGGATGCTTCAGGCTGGGCGAGCCGAAACCAAATTCGAAATTCGAAGAAATTCAAATGGCCTTCGTTCGGGGGCGCTGGCGGGGATCAGGCCCGGCCGGTTTCCTTGAGCTTATCCCGGAACACGCGGTAGAAGGCCAGGTATTCGGTGAGTCCGCGGCTGAGGATCTTCCCCGTGTCCTCGATGTTTTTTGAGTTGATGATGAGGTTGACGCTCTTCAGGAAGGCGGTCATGTTATCCATCGTGCGGTGGCGGTTGGAGATCATGGCGACGAACATGTTGCGGCGGATGGACATGCCGAGGCGCTCCATGTAAATCAAGACGCCGTTGGCCTCCGAGTTGTCGGTGTCAAAATTTTCGTCGACCACCACGACATCATAGACGTGATAGCGCATGCGCTTGAGGGCCTCGCGAGCGGTCTCGGTCACCGTGATTTGATATTCCATCAGCTCCAGACTTTCGATGATCGGCTTGCGCAGCAAGGGGTTTGCCTCGCACACCAGGGCGGTCTTGCCCTCCTCTTCGATAAAATCGAAGGGCCGGTCGGCGGGGTTGTAGGAGCTAGTATCAATATCCTTGAGGGAGACTTTGCCAACGAGTCCGGGAGACTCGGCGCCCACGGTGATCCGAGTCTGGCATTTGGGGCACAGGAAGGATGCCGGTTGTCCCGCCGGAATTTTGTCGTCGGCGATTTTGAACTGGCTTTGGCAGCTGGTGCAGGCGATGTTCATATGGGTGTCCTCTTTCAATCGGCGCAGCCCTGAAATGCATTGCCATGCCGCGGCGGCGATCGGCTGGGCCGTCATCAGATCATTTTGTTGTAGGCGCGGTCGATCTCCAATTTGCTGATGTCGGTGGTGGCCTCGCCGCGTGCACTCTTGATCATGTCGATCCCCCGGCCCACGTTGCCGCGGTGGGAAGCATACGCCATGGCCGTTTCCTGGGTGATCTGTCCCTGCTCGTATAACGAAACCAGGTGCTGATCGAAAGTGATCATTCCGAAGGCGTTGCCGGCTTCCATGATGTCGTGAAAGGTTTTGCCCTCGGCCTCGCCGTTGAGGATGGCGTCCTTGATCCGCAGGCTGGTGCCGAGAATCTCAAAACTGGCCACCCGGCCGCCGCCGATTTTCGGCAGCAGCCGCTGGCAGACGATCCAGCGCAGGGAGTCCGCTAGACGAATGCGGATCTGCTGCTCGTCCTCGTTGGGGAACATGCCCAGGATGCGGTTGATGGTGGCGCCGGCGTCGGTGGTGTGCAGGGTCGTCAGCACCAGGTGGCCGGTTTCAGAGGCGCTCAAGCCGATTTCGACCGTCTCGCGGTCCCGCATTTCCCCCACCAGTATCACCTTGGGGGCCTGGCGCAAGGCGGCGCGCAAGCCGTTGGCGTAGTTGTCGTAGTCCATCCCCAGCTCGCGCTGGTTGAACGTGGCCTTCTTGTGGGGATGTTGGTACTCGACCGGGTCCTCGAGCGTGACGATGTGCACCGAGCGCCGTTCGTTGATGTCGTCCAAGATCGCCGCCAGGCTCGTGGTTTTGCCGGATCCCGTGGCGCCGGTGACGAAGACGATGCCGTTTTTTTCCTTGGCGATCTGGTACAGGCTCTTGGGCAAGCCGCGTTCTTCGATCGTCGGGATCTTCGACTCCAGTTTGCGGCAGACGATGGAGAAATTGCCGCCCTGGGAGAAGATGTTGACGCGGAAGCGGGCCTTGCCGGGCAACGAATAGGACAGGTCGCACGACCCGGTCCGGAGCATGGTCTCGGTGAGCCGCCGGTCCTGATTGATGAGATTCAGGGCCATTACCTCCGTTTGAAACGGGGTCAGCGGTTTGATGCTGTTGCGGATCTCGATCGGGACCAGTTCACCGGCGCTTTCCACCTGCATGGGTTTGCCGACCGTGAAGTTCAAGTCCGAAACTTCGCGGTACGCGTCCAGCATCTTGACCAAAATGTGATCAATTTCCTGTTTCTTCACGTCGCCCTCTTTTCATTCGAAATCATGCTTCGGTGAAATCGGTGGGCGCACCCCTCAGCAGCGGCCGGAAGCGCGCTTTGTCGTTGGACTTGGCGTAGCCCTCCTCGGCACTGATGGCGCCGCGCTTGAAGAGCTCCATGATCGAGTCGTCCAGCAGGGTCATGCCGAATTTCTTGCCGGTCTGAATCATTGACGGGATTTGATGACTCTTGGCTTCACGGATCAGGTTGCGGACCCCCGGGGTGGCGATCAGGATCTCCAGCGCCACGATACGGCCGATTTTGTCGATGCGCTTGAAGAGCGTCTGCGAAATGACCGCCCGCAGGCCATCGGCCAGCGTGGAGCGGATCTGCGCCTGCTCCTGGGCCGGAAAAACCTCGATCACGCGGTCCACCGTCTTGGTGGCGCCGGTGGTATGCAGGGTGGAGAAAACCAGATGGCCAGTCGTGGCCGCTTCGACGGCCAGCGAAATGGTTTCCAGGTCGCGCATCTCGCCGACCAGAATGATGTCCGGGTCTTCGCGCAGGGCCCCTCGCAAGGCGCTTGAGAATGTCTTGGTGTGAATGCCGATTTCGCGCTGGTTGATGATGCAGGCCTGGCTCTGGTGAACGAACTCGATGGGGTCTTCTACGGTAATGATGTGATCCTTGCGGTTGCGGTTGGCCACATCGATGATGGAGGCCAGCGTGGTCGATTTGCCGCTGCCGGTCGGACCCGTCACCAGCACCATTCCGCGGGGCAGCATGGCCAGCTTGGAGACCACCGGCGGCAGCCCCAGCTGTTCGGCCGTCAGGATGGCATTGGGGATCTCGCGGAAGACGGCACCCACCCCGTTTTTCTGCATGAAAAAATTGGCGCGGTAACGCGCCAATCCCGGAATCTCGTGGCCGAAGTCCACATCGCCCGTCTCCTCGAACAGCTTGATCTTGTGTTCGGGAGTGATTTCGTAGAGCATGGACCGCAGGTCGTCGCTGGTCAGCACCTTGTATTTGATTCGTTCGATTTCGCCGCGGATTCTCAGCGCCGGCGGCTGGCCGGCCACGAGGTGCAGGTCGGAGGCGCCCTGCTCGTGCATCAGTTTGAAAAACGCGTCAATTTTGGCCATGGATCTCTCTTCGTCCCGTTGCCTGCAGCGGCAGGGTTATTTCGCTGTTTTCAAGATCTTCAGTTTCTCGGACTGCTCGTCCGATTCCCGGGCCGATTCCCGGCCGGCTTCCAGCATCCGGCGGTGGGTCTCGATCACGAACGTGATCTCCTCTTCGACTTGAATGCGCTGGCGCTTCAGGCCGGCAATGGAATCCTGAAGCTGGGCGACCCGGTTCTGGGCGTGCTGGAGCAGCTTATCGGCCTTGCTCTCGGCCTCGGCCACGATCACTTCGGCCTGGCGGCGGGCGTTCTCCTGCATCTGGTCCAGAACTCGCTGAGAGTGCAGCAGGGCGCGCTTGAAGGTGCCCTCCCGCCGCTGGTATTCCTCGATGTCGGATTGCAGCTTTTTATTTTCGTCGGCCAGCCGGTGGGTCTCGCGCTGCAGGTCTTCGAAGGCGTTGGCCGTCTGCTCCAAGAAGGCCTCCACGTCCTTCGTGGCATATCCGCGCAAACCGATGCGGAAGCGCTGCTGCTGGATGTCAAGGGGCGTGAGTGCCATGCCGATTCCTCCCGTCTAAGTTTACCGCGATCACCGCATGTCGGCGGCGAGCTCGAACAAGCTGGCAACCACAAAATGCTCCAGAAAAAGGATCGCCAGCAACACGATCACGGGGGCGAGGTCGATCCCGCCGAAGACCACCGGCAGACGCCGGCGGATCCGATAGAGCACCGGCTCCGTCAGGTTGTGAATGAACCGCACGATCGGGTTGTACGGATCGGGGTTCACCCACGAGAGCACCGCCCGGGCGATGATGATCCACATGAAGATGCTCAGGGCCAGGCTCAGGACCTTGGCTGCGGCGATCAATAAGTTGGAAAACACAAACATGGTGTCCTCTTTCTATCGGAAAAAAAAGATGCCGACGGGATAACCGGTCCGCCGCCCGGTTTTGAGGACAACCGCTTGAGCGCCGCTTCGGCTGCGCAGCCTCCAAGGATCATCCATCCGTGCTCCCCTTCGGCATTGCAGCCACGCTGAGGCTTATTTCGGCTGGATGCGATTGAAACTTGAGGAAAATAGGGAAGAACACGTCGGGCGTGTTAAGACCTTCATTCGATCGATTTGATAAAAAATATCATGAATTTCGGCTGATTGCAAATTGCAACGCAGGGGCAAAGAGAGCATAGAGCAAAGCGCATAGGGCATGGAGCAAAAGCAATGGAACGGGATATCTATCTCTGTGCTCTTGGCGCTATGCCCTATGCCAGCTTCAGCCGCCGGCAATCATCGTGATGAAGAAAACGTCGGCCTCGTCGGGTATCGGAGTGGTTTCATAGTTCGGGCGAGAGATATAATGATCGTTGACGCGCACGACCGGACAGTCGTGCGCGTCTTCGGTTTCCCGCAGCAGGTCGGCAACGGTCATCCCCGTCCGCCAGGGATGCTCCCTTCCGGCTACGCGGATCATGCGGTTACCCCGTTGGCCTTCAGCAGGGCCACCACTTCCGGGAAATCGATTCCCAGCCGTTTCACGGTGGATAGCGTCGGGATCCCGTCGGCGGTCCACCCGCGGCGCTGGTAGACCGCGTTTTTGAGGGTCTCGTATTGCTGTTCGCGAAACGTTCGCAGCAGGGCCACTTTCTCCGCCGTTCCCTTGCCGGTGATGTCGACCCGGTGGGTGTCCGTCAGCTGTTTGTCATAACGCTCGGCGCGGGATTCATACTCGAGATCGGTCACCGGACCAACGGCGCGATAGGGCAGCGTGTCGTGCTCGCGGCGCCCCAGGCCCATGCGCAGGTTGAAGATCCGCTGGAAGTTGTACACCGCTTCGCTCATGCGGATGAGGTCGTCCGGAGCGGACTCTCGTCCGGTGACCGAACTGAAGTACGCGGCGTACCACTGGACGTGTTTCATCACCTTGGCGGGTTCCGCCGTGCTTTTGTTGTCTTCGGGAACAATGTCGTTCCAGGGCAGCTTGCACAGGCCGCAGAGCGAAAACCAGGTGCGGAACATGGGGAACCAGTGCAGGGCCTCGGCCTTCTTTTCGAAGGTGGGCATTAGGTTGTGAACCATGTCCAGGAAGATCAGCCAGGCCTCGTCGTGCTGGGGGCCTTTCAAGGCCAGCCCGTAGCCGCCTTGCTGGGCAAGCGACTCCTTGGTCACGTATTCGGAGAACTCCAGACCCTTGGATTCCATGCCGATGTCGTCCAGAATCCTGGGGTCGGCGCCGAACTCCTCGGCAAAGATCGACTTCATTCGGCGCACGCCCTGGCCGACGAGGCGGCCGAAGCTCTCGCCGCGAGCCATCTGGTGGACGATATCGAGGGCAGCGGCGCGGTTTCCGAAATAAAGCTGCAGGCCGCCGGTGTGCGCGGTGGTGATCAGCCCGAGCTCGAAGCACTCCATGGCAAAGGCGGTCGACGTTCCGACCGAGATGGTGTCCAGACCGTAGGCATCGCAGTAGAAATTCAATTCGATCACGGTATGGGGATCGAAAATGCCGAGCAGCGAGCCGCAGCCCGCAATGGTTTCATACTCGGGGCCGTCCACGAACACTTTTCGGCCCCGGTAGGGTCCGGTCAGCGGGGTGAAGTCCCGGACGCCGTGCGAGCAGGCCACGGTGCATCCCATCCAGCACCCATCGTATCCGGGATCGAACAGCTTGCGAAACACGGCTTGGCCGAGGTTGGGGGCCTCGCGGTGGCTGCCGAAGCGGAAATTGTGGGTCGGCAGCAGGTCATGGTCGTTCATGATCGTGACGATATGGGTGGTGCCGATTCGGGCCATCTCGTTCTGCTTGGGATCGAGCTCCACGATTTCCTTCGAATGCAGCTTGGCGACCTTTTTCAACCGCTCCCGGTCGGCCGGTTGGTTGGTCTCGACCGATATGCCGGCGTCCCACCGGGCGACCAGGGCTTTGAGACCCTTGTCGGCGAAGACCGTGCCCACACCGCCGCGGCCGGCCTGCTTGTAGCGGGCCCGCTGACGCTTGGGGTCGTACCAGCTGAAGTTGAGGCAGCCGAAGAAGGTATTCTTGGCGCCGGGGCCGGCCGACACGACGGAAATATTGCGCGGCTTGCCCTGGGCGAAGTGGCCGGTCAGCACGTCGGAGAGCTGGTAGGCGTCCTCCGGCAGACCCGTGGCGGCGAAGACCTGCACCGTCTGGTCGATCCCGTCCACATAGACGATGACTTCCCGTTCGGACTTGCCCTGGATCTCGACCGCGTCGAATCCCGAGAACTTGAGATAAGGCCCGAAATAACCGCCCACGTTGGAGTCGATGACCGTACCGGTCAGCGGCGACAGGGTGGCGGCGATGCTCTTGCCGGAGCCGGGGTAGGCGGGCGTTCCGCCCAGGGGGCCGCAGGCGATGCAAACCGCATTTTCGGGGTCGTTCCAGCGCGTCGTCGGATTTACGGCGTTCCACAGCAGCCAGAGATCAAAGCCCTTGCCGCCGATGAACACGTCCTTCATCGTCGGCGTCACGGGCTTGGCGGCGATCTCCAGACTCGACAGATCGACGTAGAGCGTCTGATGGGCGTAGCCTTTATCGATCGCGGGGCGTTGGTATTTGAAGGTCTGGACAAGCTTCAGATCATAGCCGGACATGCGGAGCCTCCTAAGTGTAATTGTTGTTGGATACTGGATAAATCCGTTGGCTTTTTTTAACGAGCATCCAGTATCTCGTATCCTATTTCAACTTCTCCATCCCCTTGAATTCCCGATACGGCGAGAATTCCTTCAGGATGATCTCGTCGTTTTCCGAGGGCGTGCCGGCGATCAACCGGGAGACAATCTCGCCGACGCCGGTCCCCAGCATCAGCCCCTGCCCGCACATGCCCGTGGCATGCACCAGCCCCAGCACCTCGCGGTTCCAGCCCACGATCGGCGAGCCGTCCGGAGTCATGGGATAGAGCCCGCGCCAGGTCCGCCGGACCCGGAGGTTTTTCAGGCGCGGCAGCAGCTGGACCAGGCGGGTGCAGATCTGGGGCAGGAAAACCGAGGTCTCGCGTTTGTCGGTTCCGACGATGGGCGGGTCCGGCGTGATGCAGAAGACGACCTGGCCATGCCGGTTCTGGTAGAAGTAGAAGTTCTTGGAGCCGGGTGCCGGTCGGACGTCCACGACCATGCAGTGGAAGAAGGGTTGTACGGGCTCGGTGATGGCGGCTTCGTGGCAGTCCGGGACCACCGGGATGGGGATTCCTGCCGTCGCGCACAGGGCGGACGACAACGGCCCGGCGGCGTCCACCACCACCCGGGCTTCGTAACTCCCGCGATCGGTGGCAACCCCCTTCACGCGGCCCGGTTCGACGAGCAGCCGCTCGATTTTTTCCTTGAAGCGGAACTCAACCCCCAGGTCCACGGCCCGGCGGTAGTACGCGTTGGCAACCAGCAGCGGTGAAATGGAGCCGTCCTCGGGAGCGAACGTGCCGCCGAGAAGCCCGTCGACGTTAATCCCCGGGAGGATCGCAGCGACGTCCCGCGGCCCCACGAAATCGATTTTAAGGCCGTATGATTTTTGCAGCGGCAGCAGGTTTTTCAGCAGGTCCGCGTCGCTGTCACGGTAGACGGGGTACAGGTAGCCGCCCTGCAGCCACTCGATGTCGTCTCCGCGCACCAGCTGCCAGGTGGACAGGATCTGCAGCGAGCGCAGACAGGCCAGGATCTTGCCGGGAGCCGAATGGGTTGCGCGCACGCCGCCGATGGCGTGCTTGTTTTCGCCCTGGCCCGGCGACGGGTGCATGTCGATCACGAGGGTGCGCAGACCCTTTTCGCCCAGGTACATGGCCGTCGGCATTCCGACCGAGCCGGCGCCCGCGATGATCGCGTCGTAGGGCTTGTTCACACGCCTTCCTCCCCGGTGCCGGCGAACGCACCGATGGGGACTTCCACAAAGAGCGGTCGGTCCACCCGGTCGGTGACCGTGCCCAGATCAACCCCTTCTTCCCTGAACATGCGCCAGATCATGGGTCGGCAGGTCTTGGAGCCGCAGGCACCCATGCCGGCGCGCGTGAGGGCCTTGAGCTGGTTCAGGTCGCGGACGCCCGAACGGATGGCGGTCCGGATCTCGCCCGCCTTGATGCGCTCGCAGCGGCAAACGATGGCCTCGTCCGGCGGAGGGGCCTTCTCGTAAACGGCCATGGGATCCGTCTGACGCTCCTGCACCCAGATGCCGACCGCGCGCTTGGCAACCATCCGGTCGACCCGGACATGCACCAGGAGGGTGCCGGGGTATTTCTTGCGGGTCTTAACCTTTTCCACGGCGAAATATCCGAGGATGGCGCCCTCCACGTCCGTGACCGGCACCTTCTGGCCAACCGCGACTTTTTCGCGCCAGACCTCGTACGGCAGGACGACCAGAGGGTGCGCGGGGTCCTTGCGGTAGTCGACCAGCGTGATCGCCAACCCCGGGCAGACCGCGACGCAGCCGGCGCAGCCGGTGCAGGCTTCGCGGTCGGTGAAATAGGGCAGGCCCGTGATCGTGTCGTTCTCGGTGCGGATGGCGTGCTGCGGGCAGACCGAGGTGCATGGGTTGCAGGGCACTTCCTGTGTGCAGTGGAAGACCGGGAAGACGCCTTCTTCCCGGGCGGGCGGCTCGCGGCCCACCACGGCGCCCGGCCGCGACTTGAGCACCGCCGCCTTGTCGTCCCACGCGGCCGGCACCTCGCCGCTGAAAACCCCCAGGGACTTTGCGATTTTCAACCCCTCGATCCTGCCCGTGAACATGGCCGCCGAGGCTTCTGCGATTTCCTGGGCATCGCCCGCATGAAAGACATCCATGCCGAACTGCTTGGCCTTCAGGTAGAACTCGTTTACCTCGGATAGGCCGACCGCGATGAGCACCGTGTCTACGGCAAAGCTTTTTTGGGTGCCGGGTTTCACGTTCCATCGGTCGTCGAGTTCGGCGATGGTGGCCGACTCCACGCGCTCGTTGCCGGCCGCGCAGAGGATGGTGTGGCGGGTGTAAATGGGCACGCCAAGGCGCAGCAGTTTGTCGGCGTGGACTTTGTAGCCGCCGGTCTGGGGTAGGGCCTCGATCAGGGCGACGACCGTGATACCGGCCTGGATGGCGTGGTAGCCGGCGATCAGTCCCACGTTCCCGCCGCCGACAATGAGCACCCGTTCGGAGGACTTCACCAGATCGCGGTTGACCAGGGTCTGAAAGGCCCCGGCCCCGTAAACCCCGGGCAGGGTGTTGCCCGGGAAGGAGAGCATTTTTTCGCGCGCGCCGGTGGCTACCATGAGCTTTGACGACCGGATGGCGACGTAGCGGCCGTTCCGCGCCACGCCGACCATCCGGTCCGAAAATACGGCTACGGCCGTGGTGTTGAGCCAGACCTCGACCGACGGATGTTGCGCGAGCCCCGCGGCGAGAATATGGCCGATTTCGAAGCCGCGCGTTCCCGCGTAGGAGTCCTCCACGGAGCCGAAAAACTTGTGGGTCTGGAGCACCAGCTTGCCGCCCAGGCGGTCCTTGTCGTCGACCAGCAGGGTGCGCACGCCGAGTTTGCCCAGTTCGATGGCGGCCGACAAGCCGGCCGGGCCGCCGCCGATGATGAGCACGTCGACGGCAACGGATTCCACCGAAGCCGTTTGCGGGACCGCATCGTCCTCGGGCAGCCGGGGCAGGCCCTCGACGCCCTGGACCGCCATCCCGGCCTGCAGCGGCGTCATGCAGGCCTTGACCGGCCGGCCGTCGGCGATCACCAGACATTGGGAACACTGGCCGTTGGCGCAGAAGAGCCCCTGGGGGCTGCCGTCCCTGGCGTGGTGGCCGAAAATGTGGACGCCGTTGGCGATCAAGGCCGACGATATCATTTCGCCGGGATACCCGCTCAGGGATGCGGTGTTCCAGGTGAACGGGATCGCGTCCTTCTCCGGAATCGCCAGGATGGGGTGTTTGCGGATTCGCATCAGATCGATCGTTTCCTCGGGAGACTCCCCTTCGGCGCAGAGGCGCTGCGCCGGGAAGGCGTTTTCGGTCCGGACGGTTCCTCCCGGGCGCGGCGTTGCATATGAATGCTGAAGCGCTGGACATGCCCACGGGCCAGCCGTCGGGCGGCGCTGGCGTCCCCTTTTTCAATGGCAGCGACCAGATCGCAAAGGTCCCGGTAGTTTTCCGACAGCTCGCGGTCATCCATGGATAGAAAGCGGTCGTAGTAGCGGTGGATGTTGTCATGGATAGAGCTGAGAACGCTCTGGTAAATCGGGTTCTGTGTGGCGGCGGCAATGGTCATGTGGATCTGCTTGTCCACCTCCAGGAGTTCATCACGGCCCCGGCGGCCGTTTTTCGCACAGGCCCCGGCGACCGCCAGCAGGTCCTTCAGTTTGCGGACATCGGCGGCCGAGCGGCGCTCGGCTGCTTGCGCGGCGATGCTGCCCTCCATCCCTACCCGGAATTCGGTCAAGTGGCTCAGGGAGACCTTCTGCGATCGGATGAGCAGCCCCAGGCTTTCACTGACCTGCCCGGCATCGACGGAGCGAACCACGGAGCCGCCGCCGACCCCCAGGCGGATTTCGATCAGGCCCTTCTGTTCCAGCACCCGCAGGGCCTCCCGCAAGGTTCCGCGGCTGATCTGAAACATCACCTTCAGCTCTCGCTCGGATGGAAGGGTCTGGCCGGTTTCGATGCGGCCGGTCAAAATGGCCTCCTCGATTTGGCTGACGACTTCCTGAAAAACCTTGGTGGGTTTGGCGGTCTGAAACATGGCCGTTGCCGGTTGCGAGATGGTTATAATGGTTAGACCATTTATAACTGCCTGCAATCGGCGTGTCAAGCGCAAGCCGCCGGCCGGTCGAGATTGGGCTTGACTATCAGGGTCTGAGCTCATAAGAATTCGAACCGGACGTGAAATTAGGGGGAGGAGGCGGACGTGGACATGTTGATCGGCAGAAAGCTTTGTTTTTTGGGGTGCGGCAACATGGGCGAGGCCCTGGTGAGCGGCTTGGTGTTATCCGGTTCGGCCAAGCCGGCGGACATCATCTGCACCGATGTCCGCGAGGAGCGGCTGGAGGAGCTGCGCGGCCGCTACGGCGTGCGCACCAGCACCCAGAACGTGGACGCCGTGGCCCAATCGGAAATCATCATTTACGCGGTTAAACCGCAGCTCATGGCGGAGGTGCTGAAGGAAACCGCCGATCAGCTGGATCTTTCCAAGCTCGTCATCTCCATTGCCGCGGGCGTTCCGCTACGGGCGATCGAGGCTCTGCTCCACAAGGAGCTGCGGCTCATCCGAGTGATGCCCAACATTGCGGCTTCGGTGAAAGAGTCCGCCACAGCGTTGTCGGCCGGAAAGCATGCCAAGAAGGAAGACATCGAGCTGGCGATGGCCATCTTCAATTCCGTGGGCAAGGCCGTCTTCCTGCGCGAGAACTACCTGATGGACGCCATCACCGGGTTGAGCGGCAGCGGGCCCGCCTACATCTTCATCATTGTCGACGCGCTGGCCGATGCGGGCGTGAAAATGGGGCTGTCCCGCAAGGACGCCCAGTATCTGGCCGCCCAGACCGTGTTGGGGGCGGCCAAGATGCTGATGGAAACCGGCGAGCACCCCGGCCAGCTCAAGGACCGCGTGACGTCGCCGGGCGGTACGGCCATCGCCGGCATCCATACCCTCGAAAAGGGCGGGCTGCGGACCACCCTGATCAACGCCGTGGAAGCGGCCACCCATCGTTCCAAGGAACTCGGCGAGATGATGATCAAGTATTTCGCCGACGCGAACAACAGCTAAAATGAAAGCAACGATCGCAGCGCTCCTGTTGCTTCTGATGGCCGGCAGTCCGCACCTATCCGCGGCAGCGGACCGCATCGAGTGGCACACCTATGACGCCGGCATGTCCCGCAGCAAATTCGAAAAAAAGAAGGTGTTCCTTTATTTTTATGCGGAATGGTGCACCTATTGCCGCGACATGGACCTCAAGACCTTCAAGGATCCGGCGGTGGTCGGCGCCCTCAACCGGAACTTCATCGCCATCCGGGTGGATTCGGACCGTGAGCAGGCCGCTGCCACCCTGTTCCGGGTCAAGGGCCTTCCGGATACCTGGTTTCTCTCTGAAAGCGGCGCCGTCATCGGCCACCGGCCCGGATTTATTCCGGCCGACCAGCTGATGAAGATTTTCGACGTCGTCCTATCGGGCGGTGCCGCCAGATAGCAGTTGACTGCGGTTGCCGATGCGGAGGCTGAGCCCAAGGGGGAGCGTCTCCGCACAAGCAGGAACATCAAATTTCGAATTGCTTTCCGGGTGAGCCGAGCTGGAAACGGTACGACCACGGTGTGGCCCACATCGATGCGGTGTTCATGCGTACAATTATCAAGAATCAAGCCAGTCGGGCCTTCGGAGTGCTCGCGGCGGCCGTTTTCTTCCTGGCGGGCTGCGCCATGACGACTAAGATGGATAACGGCCCATCCGCGTTCGAGATGCCATCGCCGGGAACGATCATTTCGGGGAGCACCGGCCAGCCGGTATCCTTCGATGCCATGCTGGCCGACCTGCTGACTGCCGCGGTGGTCTATGTGGGTGAAAAGCATACCGCCCCCGGGCATCACGAGATTCAACTGCGCATCATTCAAGCGCTGCACCCCCAGAGCCCGCAGCTGGCGGTGGCCATGGAGATGTTCGACCGCTCGTATCAGGCCGTACTCACCCGCTGGTCGGACGGTCAGCTCGACGAAGAAGGTTTTCTGCGCAGCAGCCACTGGTATGCCAACTGGCGTTTCGACTATGCGCTTTACCGCGACATCCTCGAATACATCCGGGTCCATCAGATCCGGCTCGTGGCCCTGAATCTGCCCGTCAACATCCCACCCAAAATCCGCGTCGGGGGCATCGAGCACCTCTCGCCCTACGAGAAAGGATTCCTGCCTGCGCAGATCGACACGACTTTCGCCGCTCACCGCGAGTACGCTCAAAAAATCTTCGGCATGCACGATTTCAAAACCGGCGCGAAGTTCGATGATTTTTATCTGGCCCAGTGCGTGTGGGAAGACGTGATGGCCGAATCCGTCGCCGAAATCACCGACACCGACCGCATCGTGGTGCTCGCCGGCAACGGCCATATCCAATACAAATACGGAATTCCCGAGCGCGCTTTCAAGCGCAACGCCCTTCCCTACCGGACCATTTATCAGGCCTCTCCCGGTGAAGAGGTCGATCCTTCCATCGCAGACTACGTTTTTGTGCCCTCCCGATAAGAATTTTGGCCATCAAGCTAAAATTCTTAGTGATCACAATATGTTGAAAGATTTTATTGACTTTCATCAATATGTTGTGTAAAATTTTGTTATTAGTAACAACGGCCCTCACCTGGACGCCCTCGCTCGAACACAAAAAAAAACAGAGAGATTTCCCCCGATCTCCGGTCGGTCGCAACCGACCGGAGTACATGGATGTTGTGCGCAATGAATTGACCTGAAACCCAGCCCCGGGAGCACCCATCGTGTTCGAGAAGATTGAAAAGAGAGACGGGCGGATCGTCGACTTCGACTCATCCAAAATAACCGCTGCCATCGCCAAGGCCGGCAACGCGACCGGCGAATTCAGCGAACGCGACGCCAGAAAGCTCACCCTGCGCGTTCTGACCCTAGCCCACGATCTGCGCCTCGGGCCGACCCCCAAGGTGGAGGAGATCCAGGACATCGTTGAACGTGTGCTGCTGGATTCGCCTTTTTACAAGACCGCCAAGGCCTACATCATCTACCGTGAGCAGCACGCTCAGATCCGCAAGATCGCCACCCGAGCCAACGTCGATCTAGTGAACCATTACATCGATAAGCTCGACTGGAAGATCCGCGAAAACAGCAACATGAGCTACTCGCTGCAGGGCCTCAACAATTACATCTCCTCGGAGGTCACCTCCGAATATTGGCTGAACAGCATCTATCCGCCCGAGATCCGGAAGGCCCACGCCGAGGGCGACCTTCACATCCATGATCTGAACCTGCTGGCGGTCTACTGCGTAGGCTGGGACCTGATGGACCTGCTGTGTCAGGGGTTCAAAGGGGTGGAGGGCAAGGTGGAGAGCTCCCCGCCCAAACATCTGCGCAGCGCGCTCGGCCAGATCGTCAACTTTTTCTACACGCTGCAGGGCGAGGCCGCCGGAGCCCAGGCCATCTCGAACTTCGATACCCTGCTCGCGCCGTTCGTACGCTATGACCGGCTGGAATACCGCGAGGTCAAACAGGCCCTGCAGGAATTCATCTTCAACATCAACATCCCGACGCGGGTAGGATTCCAAACGCCATTTACCAATATCACCCTCGACCTCCACCCGCCGGCCATCCTGAAGAACACGCCGGTGATCATCGGCGGGGTGGAGCGGACGGAGACTTATGCCGAGTTCCAGCCGGAGATGGACGCCATCAACCGGGCCTTCGCCGAGGTCATGATGGCGGGCGACGCCAAGGGCCGGGTGTTCACCTTCCCGATCCCGACCTACAACCTTACGGCGGATTTCGACTGGGACAACCCCAACCTCGAGCCCGTGTGGCGCATGACCGGCAAATACGGGATCCCCTATTTTTCCAACTTCATCAACTCGGACATGTCGCCGGAGGACGCCCGCTCCATGTGCTGCCGGCTGCGGCTGGACAACCGCGAGCTGCTCAAGCGCGGCGGGGGGTTATTCGGCGCCAACCCACTGACCGGCTCCGTCGGAGTGGTGACCCTCAACCTGCCGCGGATCGGCTATCTGAGCCAGGACGAGCGGGACTTCTTCGCCCGGCTCGCCCGCCAGGTGCGGCTCGCCGCCGAAAGCCTGACCCTCAAGCGCAAGGTGCTCGAGCAGTTTACGGACAAGAACCTCTACCCTTACTCCAAGTTCTACCTGCGCGAGATCAAGAAGAACTTCGGTATCTATTGGAAAAATCATTTTTCAACCATCGGCGTCATCGGCATGAACGAGGCCTGCCTGAATTTCCTGGGGCAGGACATCGCCACCGAACCGGGCCAGGCGTTCGCGCTGCGGGTCATGGATTACCTGCGAGAGTCCCTTGCCGGCCTTCAAGAAAGCACCGGGACCTTGTTCAACCTCGAGGCCACGCCGGGGGAGGGGACCTCCTACCGGCTGGCCATGATCGACAAGCAGCGCTTTGCGGAGATCATCTGTGCCAACGAGGCCGACGTGCGCCGCGGGAGCGCCGTTCCCTACTACACCAACTCCAGTCAGTTGCCGGTCGGCTACACCGATGACTTGTTCGAAACGTTGCGGCTGCAGGATGACCTGCAGTGCAAGTACACCGGCGGCACGGTCCTGCACATTTTTCTCGGCGAACAGGTCAAGGAGCCAGCCGTGATCCGCAATCTGGTGCGCAAGATCGCCTCGCACCATCGGCTGCCCTATTTTACGCTCACTCCGACCTTCAGCATTTGTCCGACCCATGGGTATTTGGACGGGGAGCAGACCCATTGCCGCCAGTGCCGGGAAGCCACCGAGGTCTATTCCGGAGTGGCGGGCTACCTCCGGCCGGTGGACCAATGGATCAGCCAAAAGCCGGCCGAATTCGCAGACCGCAAGAGCGTCACGGTCGCATCCTGAATTTCATGAAAATCGGCGGCCTCCAGAAGCACTCGCTCATCGACTACCCCGGAAAGATCAGCTGCGTCCTGTTCCTGACCGGCTGCAACTTCAATTGTCCTTACTGCCACAACCCCCAGCTGGCCGGCGATCCGGACTGCCGGCCGGCGGCGATCGCCGAGGACGAGGTCATCGGCTTTTTAGTGCAGCGCCGGAGTTGGCTGGAAGGCGTCGTGATTTCCGGCGGCGAGCCGACCCTGCATGCGGACCTCCCGGACCTGTGCCGTCGCATCAAGGATCTGGGCTACCCGGTGAAACTGGACACCAACGGCAGCCGGCCCCAGATGCTCAAGGCCCTCGTGGGAGCGGGCCTCGTGGATTACCTGGCCATGGACATCAAGACCGAGCCGGAGCGCTACCCCGAAGGCGTCGCCCAGCCGGGCGACAGCGCCGCCCTGCTGGCGAGCCTTCAGATCATTATGGATTCAGGCGTCGATTACGAATTCCGGACCACCTGCGCACGGCCGCTGGTGACCTCTGCCACGATCCGGCATATCGCGCAGTTGATTTCCGGCAGCCGCCGCTACGCGCTCCAGCCGTTCCGGGATTGCCACATGCTGCGCCCCGACTATTTCCAGGGCGTCGATCCTTCCTACTCTCCGGAGGAAATGGAGCGCTTTCGGAGCATTGCCGAGCCATGGGTTTCCGTCTGTACCGTGCGCTAACGCGGCGGTGCCGGAGCGGGGCTATGAACGTGCGGTTCCGGAGCAACATCGCAAAAAAATCTTGTTTTGACCCATGAATCGTGTTAATCGGCGGCGTTATTACGGCATGGAGCGGCTTCGCTTGCCGGGCGGCACCCCATGAATGATTAAAAGGAGGAAGGGTTCATGGACAGCGGCACCAAATTCTTGACGTTTACCTCAATCATCATGTTGGCGTTGATTCTTCAGGTGGTTTTGGCGGTGGCCGACCAGCGCGACCACCCTGAAAAAGCCGCCGTAGAGTTCGCTGAGGCCTACTTCTGGCTGGATCCATCCATGGCCGACCGGCTGTGCAAAGACCTGGCCCAGGGCACTGAAAAAAATGCGGTGCAAAACTACCTGCAACGCATGGATCAGACGGCACGCTCGCTGGGGTATGAATTCAACTACATGAAACAGGGCCTCTATCACATCGATGTCAAGGCTTCCCTGAAGGACGCCGACACGGCCGTGGTCACGCTGAAGGGCGAGCGCCGGCGAACGATCAATCCGGTGTTCGGCCTGGTGGCGCGCTGGTTTTTCATGGGTGAAACCCATCCGGTGCAGGAAACTCTGAATCTGGTCAGAGAAGGCGGCAGCTGGAAGGTTTGCGGCCAACCCTTCCAACTGCTTGAAAGCTGATTCCATCTTCACTATATTCGCCAGATAACGTGCCGGTTTCATGGAAATGAAATCGGCACTTTTTTTCCCTCATCCTTTACGCGACACTCCGTATGGACGATGCGTCTTCCCTGTACGCGCGGCTGCGCGACCGGGCCCGCCAGATCGCGTCCCGGTACCCCCCGGCGGATTTTTACCGCGACCATGCCGAGGCGGTGGACGCCTCCCGAGCGCTGTTCGAGAGCGACGAGCTGGTGTTGAATTTGCGGCGGAGTGTGTGCGACCGCTTGGAGGATGACTTCGGGCACGGTTTGTTGCATGCCGTCAAGGTCGCCCTGGACGCCGGTGCGCTGATCCATATCGAAGGGCGGGCCGCCGGTTATTCCGGGGGCTATCTCGCGCGGCGCATCTGCATCGCCCACTGCGCCGGCTTGCTGCACGACATTCAGCGCAAGCAGAACAACCACGCCGAGCACGGGGCCTGCCGGGCGCGGGAACTGCTCGCGGCCTACCCGCTGGTTGCCGGCGAAGTCGAGGACATCTGCAGCGCCATTCGCAACCACGAGGCCTTCAAAAGCACGGTGAGCGTCAACACGCGTGACGGCGCGCTGGTGTCCGACTGCCTGTACGATGCCGATAAATTCCGCTGGGGGCCGGACAACTTCACGGACACCTTATGGGCGATGACCGCCTTCACCCGGCCGGCCCTGTCCGACTTCCTGAAGCACTACCCCGCCGGGATGGCGAGCCTGGCCCGAATCAAATCCACCTTTCGCACGGCGGCCGGCCGGGCCTACGGCCCCGGGTTCATCGATCTCGGAATCGCCATCGGGGAAGAGCTCTATCAGGCGATCCGCAATGAATTCCGCAACATTCCCGTTTGACACCTTGCGGTAGTTTTTCTATACTCGCCAGCGCTTTTCCCGTCATCTGTTCTTCTTCCCATACCGAAAAAAGGAGGTTGAAATGCCCGTGCAGGACTGGCCCACCCCGAACTGGCCGGAAGGTGTCCCCCGGAACGTCTCCGATTACCACAAACCGCTTTTTTCGATCCTGGATGAAACGGCCCAGGAGTATCCGGACCGGGTCTACACGATTTTCAGCGATGCCTCGCGGACCTATGCCCAGGTGAAGGACACCGCCGACCGCATTGCCAATTTTCTGGCGGCGCGCGGTATCCGCAAAGGCGACCGCGTGGCCATATTCCTGCCCAATCTGCCCCATTTCCCGCCGATTTATTTCGGGATCCTCAAGGCCGGTGCGGTCGGCGTCACCTGCAACCCCCTTTACACCGGCAAAGAGCTCCAGCATCAGCTCAAGGACTGCGGCGCCAAGGCGGTCTTCTGTATGGACCATCCGCACTTCTACCCCACCACGGTCAAGTCCATCGAAGGCACCGACGTTGAAACGGTGGTGATCTGCGGGGTCAAATCCTATCTGCCGAAGCTCAAGGGGCTGATCGGCGGCTTGCTGGGCAAGATTCCGAAGGCCGACCGGTACGAAGCCGGGCACCTGTTCTTCGACGATGTCGTCGCCGCCGCGAAGCCCGAGCCGCCCGTCGTTCGCATCAACCCGGAAACAGACCTGGCCCTCATTCTCTACACCGGCGGCACCACGGGGGTTCCCAAGGGCGCCTGCCTGACGCACACCAACTTCACGTACGACCTTGCCGCCATCAACCAGTGGATGCAGCTCGTGCACGAGCCAGGCGCCCGGCCCGAGATCCAGCGCCGGGGCTTTCACACCTATCTGGGGGTGTTGCCCTGGTACCACAGCTTCGGGATGACCTGCGCCATGCTCTCCTCCTGCGCCAGCGCCAGCCGGCTGATTTGCGTTCCCGACCCCCGCGCCGGCCAGCCGCCCTTTACCGAAGTTCTCAAGATCGTCCAGAAGCACCGGCCCACGCTCATGCCGGCGGTGCCGACGATCTTCATGGCTTTCACGAATCATACCCATCTGGAAAAATTCGACCTCACCTCGCTCATCGGCTGTTTCTCGGGGGGTGCTCCGCTGCCGCCGGAGGTCTGCCGGCGGTTCGAGGAGAGAACGGGCGCCGTTATCTTCGAGGGTTACGGCTTGAGCGAAACCGCGCCGGTGGCCACCGCCAACCCGACCAACACCCGCCAGCGCAGGGTCGGCTCGATCGGGTTTCCCCTCCCGGGCACCGATATCAAGGCGGTGGACCTGGTCGGCGGGACGCAGGAACTGCCCAGGGGGCAGGACGGAGAAATCGCCGTCTGCGGCCCCCAGGTGATGAAAGGCTACTGGAATAAGCCGGAAGAGGATGAGAAAGTCTTCCGCATGATCGACGGTCAGCTGTATTTTCTCACCGGCGACATCGGGCATATCGACGAAGACGGGTACATCCACATCACGGACCGCAAGAAGGACATGGTGCTGGTGGGCGGATTCAACGTCTATCCGCGCGACGTGGAGGACATCCTCTTTCAGCATCCCAAGGTCGCCATCGCGGCGGTGGTCGGCGTACCGGACGCCAAGAGCGGCGAAGCGGTCAAGGCGTACATCCAGCTCAAACCCGGAGAGACCGCTACGGTGGAGGAAATCATGGCCTTCTGCAAGGACAACATGGCCGGCTACAAGCGGCCCAAAACCATCGAATTCCGTGACACGCTGCCCATGTCCAATGTCGGCAAGGTGCTGCGCCGGCTGCTGCGGGACGAGGAGCGGAGCAAGGTGAAATAGAATGGCTTTTTGGTTCAATCAAAGGTTTTCCAGGCATCCCTACACCATCGCCAGCGTGATCTTCCTGATTCTGGCCGTATTCGGATGGCGGGTGCTGGACTGGGGGGAGCGGCAGCTCGGCTTCCTGTTGTTGCTCTACTTCATCATGACTCTGGGCATTCGCCTGGATGAGATATCCCGGGCCATCGGCGGCTCCGGCGGCAACCCCCGGCCTGCCGGAAAGGAGCCGGATTGTCTGGCCGAGCAGCTGCGGGAGATCCGGCTGCATTTGCGCCGCATTCAGGCTAAGCTCGACAAGCTTCCCGTTGGCGACGAAAGCGAAGAGCGCCAGCAGCAGCCGTAAGGCGCGCACCTCCGGGTAAGCCGATCCACCGCAGCGCCGGCTCCGGGGCCTCAGCCAAGGAAATCACCATGTACCGATGCAAATTTTACAAGGGCGACTACCGCGAGCGGCAGGAGCAGGCCAACGCCGACCGCTGCGCGGCGTATGTCGAGCATCATTTCAACAGCTCCACCAGCCCGTCCGCGAGCTATGCCGTGGTCATTACGGGAGCCAATGCGTCGCAGACCAGCCGCAATTGGGGGCGCTGGTACGCCCAGGCGGTGGCGCGCGAGTTCAACCTGAGCGCCGGCGGCGACCAGGGAATTCTGGTCGGCGGGTTCGACGGCCGCGGGGACTTCAACCTGCGCTTCACCGATATGCCGGCGATCCTGCTCGAGCCGCTCTTCGCCAGCAACCCGCGCCAGGCCGAATGGATCCGCAACGACGACGGCCAGGCCCGCCTGGCCCGCATCCTGTGCGACAGCATCCGGCGGTTTTTTCAGTCGGGCGGTCTGGTCGGTTTCAGCGTCGGCCACAAGTACAAGCGCTCCGCGCCCAACGACCGCGGCGCGGCGGTGGTCGGCGGCGGGTGGGAGGCCGATTACGCCGAGCAGGTGTTGCTCAAGGCTCAGGCCATGTTGGAGGAAGTCGTCGCGCCCCAGCGCGAGCGCGAGATCCAGGTGTTCGCCGGCGAGGAGATTCTCTTCCGCCAGGTCATCGACGTGGATGCCGATGTCACCTGGGACGGCGTGCGCGGGGTGCTGCGCATCGACCGTGCCGTCCCAACCGTCGAACCGCGCAGCGCACCCCGCTCGCCGGCGGCCCCAAAGACGCGGCCGCGGGGGAAACGCACTCGGCCGTCAAAGGCACGCCGAACCAGGCGCGGGAGAGAATAGCCCTCTTCGAATTGCCACTAGATCAGGAGAATAGGCGGAATAATTTCCTTCAGCTTTCTCGATTATGATCAAAAAACGGTGCATGTAGCTTCTCCCTGTTTTTTTCGACGGTGCTTGATTCGAGCCTGCTTTAGGACGCTGTTCAGGGTGCCAGGTCCCAGATCATCATTCGGGTGGCCGGCGATGGTAACCCGCCCCAGTTTAACCGAGTGTTTGATTTGCCGATGGATCCCTTTAGTCGATATCAGGGCCCATCCATCGGATTCAATTAATCTAATGAGGTCACGAGCCTTCAAATATCAGTTCCCCTCCTTCTAGGAACAAGAAAATGGGTTTACAACATAGTCAAACGGTTACGGGAACGATGATAGCAGCGGTTGAATTTTTTTTCATGAACAAGCACCGAACGAAATAGGGTCAGATCATTTTCAACCTGTCTGTTGCCTTTTTAATTTATGCCGCTGGGATTCTTGAAGTGAGAGGTCGGCTTGGGAACAACGATCCCCGGCCCGCATGAGGAGGTGGTTGGTGGCTCTCACGTTGGAGGCGGTGGGCAGGCCAGTCGGTCCCATGACGCTGACGTACGGCTGGAAGGACGTGGTGCTCTATGCCTTGGGCGTGGGGGCTGGTTTCTCCGAAATCGAATACTGCTACGAAAAGTCCCTCAAAGTGATTCCGACCTTCGCGGCGGCGGCGCTGGGCGACTTCACGTCGCTGCTGGCCGCCGCGACCGGCTTCAACCCGGCGGGGATTCTGCACGGGGAACAGGAATTCATATTTCACCGCCCGATTCCGCCGGAAGGAAACCTGATCACCGACGGCACCATCACCCACTGTTACGATAAAGGCCGGGACAGGGGCGCCCTCGTGGTGGCCGAATTCGATACCCATCTGTCAGACGGCCAGAGGCTTTGCACCAGCGTGGTGACGATGTTCGCGCGGCTGGATGGAGGCTTCGGCGGGGTGGACGCTCCGAAAAAGCCGCTGCCGTTTCCCGGCCGCCGGCCGGATGCCGCGGTCGCGGCCGTGCCCGCGGTCGATCTGCCGCTGATCTATCGGCTCTCCGGAGATACGTTTGCGCTGCACGTGGATGCCGAGGCGGCCCGGGCCGCCGGCTTTGAGAAACCCATCGTGCACGGGCTGTGCACGATGGGCCATGCCTGCCGGGCACTGATCGGCTGCCTGACTCCGGGATCTCCGGAGAGGGTGCGGCGCATCGCCGGCCGGTTTGTCAGCCCGCTTTATGCCGGTACTGCCATCAAGACGCTGATCTGGTCCTGCAGCGGGGGCCGGGCGTTCTGGAGGGTGGTGCGGGCTTCCGATCACGTCGTGGTCATCGACCGCGGGGTTTACGAATTCGGCGAAGCCCCATTGTCGTAATTCCGCGCGACCGCTCCCCTCGACGGCGGTCGGGTTCCATTACAGGTGCTTAGCAAGCCATGGCGTGCGGCGCCACTTTATCGGCAAGAAAGTTTTTTTATGGGGCGGCTTTCAGCCTCGATCGTCGCGGCTGGAAAGCCGCTCCCACAGAAAATGACCCAACTCACTTGGAAGGGGGGAAGGGGCTTTCGGCGCCCCCAATCCGTTCAGCGTTCCAGGTCTCTTAGAACATCTTCGTACCAATCGGCCCGTTCCCTGAGTTTGATCATCAGCTGTGTTTTCTCCAGAGCGATGCCGACCTGGTGGGCGAGGTGCTCCATCCACATGATGTAGTCCGGCCCGGGTTCGAACTCAAAGGGATAATACAATCGCAGGGCGCCGGCGATCTCCCCTCCAATCCGAACGGGCAGACCCAGAATCGCCGCTACATGCTCGGCTGCAGCGGCTTCCTTGTACTGGATCCGGGGATCGGTAGCGACCTTGGATACCACGACGGGTTTGCCGGTGGTCACTTCTCCCAGGCTGAGCCCCGCCAACACCGGGCCCTTGGAAAGGTAATTTTGGCTGAGGCCGTAGCGCACTACGGTGGTGAGCGTATTGGTTTTGGGGTCGCGCATCAGCAAGCCGCTGCCTCGAGCTAGACCGTATTTGGCCACAGTGGCGAGCAGCGACTGCATGGCTTCCTTGAGATCGGTGGACGGCATGCGTTGGATGTCGGATACAGCCGCTTTCATCGAGGCGAAATAGAAGGCTTTTTTAAGGGCCAGCCCGGCCTGAAGCGACAGGGCCTGGAGGGATGCCATTTCCTCGGGAGTGAATTCTCGGGGCTGGGCGAAATACAGCCGCAGGGCCCCCACCAAGGCGCTGGTCGCCGTAAGGGGCAGGCCGACGATGCAACGGATGCCCTCCTTGATGGTTGCTTCCGGATATTGAACCCTTGGGTCGGTGGCGACATCCCGAACGATCACCGGCACTCGATCGATCGTTTCCCCCAGACTTTTGCGGGGGCTGATCGTCCCCTTGGTCCGATAGGCCTCACTGAGTCCGAACGATGCCGAGATCAGCAAATTCTCCTCGCTGGGATTGAAAAGCATCAGGTTGGCCCCGCAGGCGTCATAGAGCATCACGGCGTTGCGCACCACGGCGTTCTGAGTGGCCTCCAGGTCGAAAGACGCGTGAATCTCGGAAAGGGCATAAAGATAACGGTGGAAGAAATCGGCGGTTGGCATAGGTCGCTTTTCTCCTTTGGGCGGGCAGCGGCAGCTGGCCGGAGGTTTAGTTTGCGTTAGCTGAACCGACAATATGCCGTATCACGTCCCGGTTCATGGCCGCCCGGCTCCGCGGGGGTGGTTTCAGCGGCGGAGAAAAAGCGAGCCTCAGCGCCAGGACGTGTTTGCATCAGCCAGATTTCTTTTCCACCAGGAGGGATTTGGCGTAAAGCAATCGGACCTTGCGAACGTTTTCGTTGGGCCGGGAGAACGAAAGGGCATGCGTCGTGCATCCGGCCACGCAGGCCGGCTCACACCCCTGCATGACCCGGTCGAAGCAGCCGTCGCACTTGACCACCCGGCCGGTGGATTCATCCCATTGCGGGACCTTCCAGGGGCAGGCGCCGACGCAGGCCCGGCATCCCACGCACAGGGCTCGGACGACGTGCACGAAGCCGTCTTCGGCGCGTTTGACCATGGCACCGGTCGGGCACACGGCGACACACCAGGGCTTTTCGCAGTGGAAGCACGGTCGAAACGCGGATAGGACCTGCACCTTATCCAGCAGACGGTCCGGGCCTGCCGTGATCAATGCTCCGGGTTTGACAGCGGCGGCCGTCCGGTTTTTGACCTGGCAGTGCACCTCACAGGCCTTGCAGCTGATGCACCGCTGCGGATCGTGGCGGATCATGTGTTTGCTCATCCAATCTCCTGAAAGGCGGCCGTAGACCGCCAGCAGCCGCCGTTACAGCTTGCGAACGGTTATTTCGTGTTCCTGCAGAGCCAATCCTCCGCCGCTGGGGTCCCCGATGTCGAGCCCGCCGGGCATGAGGCGGTTGGCGGCCAGCCCGCGTCCGAGGGCTCTCGATTCCGGCGGCAGCGTGCGCCCGAAGCCGGTCACCGTGAACGCCGCTTCGGGATGAATGAATTCCGAGAGCCGAACCCGGATGCGTCCGGAGCGGTCCTGGACGGAAACGGCCACCGTCTCGCCGTCGGCGATGTCCAATGCGGCGGCGGCCGCCTGGTTCAGCCAGAGCACGTTTTCGGGCATCTGCTTGTGCAGGAGCGGGTTGTTCACGGTGTCGCCTTCGCTGTGCAGGCCGCAGCCGCCCAGGATCAGGCGGAACATCCCGGCGGCCGGGTGGCTCTTCGGGACATAAGACCCCAGGCTGGGCAGGCCCTGCCGCCGCCATCGGAAGCTGACCATCTCGATCTTGCCCGAATCCGTGGGGAACCGGAATCCCTCCGTCAGGCGGCTGTATTGCGGCTGGCCCGTGAGGTCCACCATGCCCTTGGCATCGAAGTCCTGCAGCCTCACGCCGGTGCCGTCCAATTGGAACTTCCAGATGTCCTCGGCCGAACCGAAAGCCAGGGATGACAGGCCCAGCCGCTGTGCGAGGCCGCCGATGATCTCCCAGTCCGATCGGGTGTCGAAACGCGGAGAAACGCAGCGCCGCCGCAGCAGGAAGCCCGGCCTGATGCCGTCCAGCTGGGCGATCAGGCTTTCCCGTTCGAGATAGGGCGACAAGGGAAGCACCAGGTCGGCGTTCCAGGCCGTTTCGGACCAGGCGGAGGTCACGCACACCAGGAGGTCGAGGCCGGCCAGGATCGATGCGAGCTTCTCCGGATCGGGGAGTTCGGCGAGCGGATCATGCTGGTAGGTCACGCAGGCTTTGATCGGATAGGGATCATGCGAATGGATAGCGCCCAGGGCGGTATGCAGAAGCCCCGGTCCCCCCTCGAACGCCGGATATTTCCAGCCCACGCCGTCGGCGCGTTGCTCCGTCACCGCCGGGTAAAGGTCGGTAAGTCGGCTCAGCCCCTTTTGGCCGAGGTCTTCGGGACGCGAGCTCAGCGGCAGGCCGCCCCTGGCGCCGACGGACCCTAGCAGGACATTGATGATGAGGGCCGTGCGGCACACAAAGAAGGAATCGGTGTAGCGCGCAGTCCTCCAGCCCGGATGCCAGATGACCTGCGGCGCGGCTTTGGCAAGGTCCTGGGCCAGGGCCTCGATATCAGCGGCCGGGATGCCGGTTTCGGCTTCGGCGACCTGTGGGCTGAATCCGGCGGTCAAGCGTCCGAGTTCATCCAGGTCGGCGATCCACTTCTCGGCATAGGCCGCGTCGTAAAGCTTGCGCTTCAAAAGAATCTGGATGACGGCCATGTTCAGTGTGTAATCGGTTCCCGGCCGGATGAGGAAAAACCGATCGGCTTTGCCGGAGGTTACCGTGGCGCGGACATCAACGACCGTGAGCCGCCCGCCGTTCTCCAGGCTGTCCAGGAGGTCGTTGGCCTGCTGGATGTGAACGGATTCGAATAGGTTGCGCGCCTGCAGGACCACCTCGCGCGCATGTTTCAGGTCAAGGACGAGCCGGTCATCGCTGAAGCCGAAGAGGGACAGGGCGGCGTGCTGGCGATTGACGCCATGCACGGACTCCGCGCTGAAATAATTGGGCGAGCCCAAGCCGCGCACGAAAGCCTGCCGGAGGTCGCTGAAGGGCCCACCCGTGTCCGACCAGAGGAGGCTGCGGCCGCCGTAGCGGTCGCGCGCCGCTGCGATTTTTTCGGCGGCGAACGAAAACGCCTCCTCCCAGGATACCCGCTGCCATCGCCCCTCTCCGCGCTCGCCCTTGCGAACCATGGGAAACTGCGGTCGTTCATCGTCGCGGACGAAAGGGATCCCGGCCGCCCCGCGCGTGCAGAGCGCCCCGCGGATCGACGGCGCCTGCCGGTTGCCCTGGATGAAACGGCATTGCTCGTTTTCCACGTCCACTTCAATCGGACAGCGCACCGGGCACATGCCACAGACGCTGTAAATGGTTTTTGCCGGCATTCCTTCCTCCGTAGTTCTATCTCAAGGCATCAGCTGTCGCCCGGCCGCTTCGGCCCACTTGAACACCGGCGCCGGAACGGCGCCCAGAAGCAGCAGGAGCCCGGCCAGCACACCGCCCCACACGGCCCCCCCTGCGGCGGGCAGCGGCGGCGTCACTTCATCCCCGTCCGCCTCGACCGTGTAGGCATGCCGGATGAGATTCAGGTAGTAGTAAATGGAGATGGCCGTGTTCAATGCGGCGACGACCACCAGCCAGTCATAGCCGCGGTTCCAGGCCGCGCTCAACAGGAAGAGCTTGCCCATAAAGCCGGCGGTGGGCGGCAGCCCCACCAGCGCCAGGGCGGCCACTGCAAGGACAAAGGCCAGAAACGGTGCGCGGCGGTAAAGCCCGTTGAGGTCGTTCAATTGGAGATTGCGGCCGTCGGTCGCCAGCCGGCAGATCACCCAGAAGCAGGTCAGATTCATCAGGACATAGATCAGGCTGTAGAACCCCGCGGCGGCCAGGCCGCTCGCCGATGCCGCCACCAGTCCCACCATGACGTAGCCGGCATGGGCCACGCTGGAATACCCCAGCATGCGCTTGATGTCCTGCTGGGTCAAAGCGGCGAGGTTGCCGAAGGTCATGGAGGCGGCTCCGAGGACCGCCAGGACTGTGGTGATTTGCAGGCCGGGCGTGAGCATGGCGGCCAAACGGATCAGGATCACCACGGCCCCGAGCTTGGGCAGGGTGGCGGCGTAGGCCGCCGTTTCGTTGCTGGCGCCGTCGTAAACATCGGGCGCCCAGAAATGGAAGGGGAAGAGGGCGAGCTTGTAAAAGAAGCCCGCCATGAAGAGCGTCAGGCCGATGACGCCGACCGGCGCCGCGGCCCAGGTCCAGGGCCGGCCGGTCAGGACGGCCAGATAGCTGGAGTGCTGGCCGGCGAGGATATAAGCCAGGCCGAAAAGAGACAGGGCCGTGGCCGCGGCCCCGAAGAGGATGTACTTGATGCCGGCCTCGGCCGCACGGGGCTCGCGCCCCCGCAGCGGGATCAAGGCGTACAGGCTGTAGGAGGAGAGCTCCAGGGCGAGGTAGATCGTGACCAGCTCCACGGCGCTGGCAAGGCACATGAGGCCGAGTGCGCTCAGGGCCAGCAGCAGGAAGTAGTCCGCGCGTTTTTCGGGCTCGAGGGTCGGCTGGGAGGAGGCGTTGAGCACGGCGATGGTAAACCCGAGCGTCACGGCGAACTTGAAGAACTGGGACAGGCCGTCGATTTTGTAGGACTCCCAGAACAGGATGCCCTCGGTTCCCAGGCTGAAACCGGCGGCGACCATGCCGGCGCCGGCCGCCAGCGGCAAGACCCGCGCGAAAAACCCATCGCTCTTGGACGATTTTGCTACGCTTTTCAGAAAGAGCGCCAGCACGATCGCCAGCTGAACGAGTTCGGGCAGGACCATGTGCACGTTGAATTCCACCGAGCTTTCTCCTTTAGCGCGGCAACACCGGCGCCGGATCCGACGCCGGAAGCTCGCTGCGGGTTGTCACCACCCAGCCGGGCAGCGGCGCTGCCACCTCGGCCGCGGCCATCGCCGAACGCCGGCGAAATTCGTCGAGGACGCGAGTCAGCGTCGGGTCCATGGCCCTGAGGGTCAAACCCGGCGCGAGCCCGATGTAAATCACCAGGACCGCCAAGGGGGCGAAATAGACCCACTCCCGGACGTTCAGGTCCGGCCAGGCCTTGGCCTTGGTCGGTTCGCCCCAGGCCAGCTTCTGGCCCAGACGCAGCATGTAGGCCGCGCCCAGCATCACGCCGGGGACGGCCGCAGCGCCCACCCAGGGCGTGTGCGCAAATGCGCCGATCAGCACCAGGGCTTCGCCCACGAAGCTGTTGGTACCGGGAAAACCCAATGAGGAAAGGGCAAACAGACCGAAGAATCCCATGTAAGCCGGGAGATATTTGCCCAGCCCCAGGTTTTGGCCGATCTCCCGGCTGTGGCTGCGCTCGTAGATGCAGCCCACCAGCATAAAGAGGGCGCCCGTGGTGATGCCGTGGTTGAGCATGACCATCAGTGCGCCCTCCAGCCCGCGCAGGGTGAAGAGAAAAATGCCCAGGGTCACGAACCCCATGTGCGCTACCGACGAATAGGCGATCAGCTTCTTCATGTCGTGCTGGCCGAGGGCCACGAAACCGCCATACAGAATGGAGGCGATCGAACCGGCGATCATCAGCGGCGCAAAATAGACGCTGGCCGTCGGGGTCATGGGCAGGCAGAAGCGCAGGAATCCGTAGGCTCCCATTTTCAACAGGATCGATGCCAGCAGGACGCTGCCGGCCGTGGGGGCTTCCACGTGCGCGGCCGGCAGCCAGGTATGGAACGGGAACATGGGCACCTTGATGGCAAAGGCGAACGCCATGGCCAGAAAAGTCCAGCACTGAAAGCCGAAGGGGTAGGATTTGGCCGAAAGCTCCGGGATGGAGAAGGTGCCGCCGGCGAGGTAGAACGCCACCATCGCCACCAGCAGGAGCGTGCTGCCGGCCAGGGTGTAAAGGAAAAACTTGAGAGAGGCATAGCGGCGTTCGGGCCCGCCCCAAACGGCGATGAGCAGGAACATGGGGACCAGCATGGCCTCCCAGAAGATGTAAAACAGCACGAAATCCAGGGCGAGGAAGACGCCCACGCAGGCCGATGTCATGAGCATGAGGCTGAAGTGAAACTCTTTGATCCGCCGGCTGATGTAGGTCCACGAGCACAGCACGCACAGCGGCAGCAGCAGCACGGTCAGCAGCACCATCAGCAGGCTGATCCCGTCCATGCCCAGATGGTAGTGCAGGCCCCACTGCGGCACCCAGGCCGCTTTCTCCTGGAACTGATAGCCGGATGCGGACAGGTCGAAACGCAGGAGCGGCAGCGCCAGCAGCAGTTCGATGAGCCCCACGCCGAGAGAAAACACCCGTACGGCCCGGTCTCCGCGGATGAAGGGCAGGACCAGGCAGGCCGCTACCGGAAAGAAGATCAGCACCGTCAATATGGGCCATTCACTCATGCGCAGCTCAACTCCGAATAGTGTTTTATGCTCATTAGGGTGTTTAAACGGTGCGGGGCTTCAGCCGCGGCGTGCCGCCACTTCAGCCCGCATACCAGACCACCGCAAAGACGGCCAGGCCCAGCACCACGGCCGCCGCCAGGTAGTCCTGAAGCCGGCCGGTCTGGACGCCCGTCGCGGTGCGGCCGACGCGGCGCACACCCAGGGCCGTGCCGTCCACGACGCCGTCGATGGCGCGCTTGTCGAACCATGCGCTGCCGTCGGCGACATTCATCAAGCCCCGCAGGCCGGCGCGGTTGTAAAACTCGGTCCACCAGTTGTCGATCTGTTCCACCGGCCGGCGGGCCAGGGCGAGCACCACCCGGCCGATCATCCGGTAAACCCAGTCGAAGTCGAGATTGATCTTTGCTTCCGGGACCAGTTTGTGCCGCAATAGGTAAAACCCCAGGCCGGTGAACCCCAGCAGCAGCGATGACTGGAGTACATGCCAGGGGGTGTAGGGCACATAGTCGACGGGATTGGGCAGCAGCCGGTAGAGGAAGCCGGGCTGCACACCGATATAGAAGCACAGCAGGCCGGCGATCCCCATGGCCACGTACATGTTGCGGGGCACGGGCCTGAGCGCGATCCCCGGGTCGGGCCGGCCGAACCAGGCGAAATAGGGCAGCTTGATGCCGACCGACAGGAACGTGCCGACCGCCGCGAATTCCATGCCCAGGGCGAGCCAGGTGTGATGGGCCTCGGCCGCGCCGGTGATGGTCATGGTCTTGCTGACGAACCCGGAGAAGAGCGGAAAGCCGGAGATGCTCACCGCCGCCACCATGTACCAGAGGAAGGCCCACGGCAGGCGCCGGTAGAGGCCGCCCAGGTCCGAAAGCTTGGCCGTGCCGGCCGCGTAGAGCAGCGTGCCCGCCCCCATGAAGAGCAGGCCCTTGTAAAGGATGTGGGCATAGGCATGGGCGCAGGCGCCGTTGACGGTCATGGCCGTGCCCACTCCCACGCCCGCCACCATGTAGCCCACCTGAGAGACGATGTGGTAGGCCAGGATGCGGCGGGCGTTGTTCTCGATGGTGGCGTAGATGACGCCGTAGATGGTCATCAGGGTGCCCATGATCCCCAGGATCTCGAACCCTGTAAAGGCGCGCAGCAGCACGTACACGGCCGTCTTGGTGGTGAAGGCGCTCATGAACACGGCACCGGTCACGGTGGCCTCGGGGTAGGCGTCCGGCAGCCAGGCATGCAGAGGGATTACGGCCGCGTTGACGCAGAACCCCAGCATGATCAGGATATCGTAGAACCGGGCCGCGGCCGGGTCGGCGGCCTCGAAGGCGAAGGTGCCGGTGGCCTGATGGCGCAGGAGCAGGCCGGCCAGAAGCAGCAGGCCGCCCAGGATGTGAAAGAGGAAGTAGCGGATGCCCGCGCGGGTCGACGCCGGCATGCGCCGCAGCCAGACCAGAAAGGTCGAGGCGACGCTCATCAGCTCCCAGAAGACGAAGAGCGTGACATAGTCCTCGGCAAAGGTGCAGCCGAAGGCGCCGGCGATGTACATGCAGGCGGCCACATGCTGCCAGCGGTCCTCCACGTGCAGGGCGAAGATGAACCCGATCAGGGCCTGGATGGCGAACACGTGGGCGAAGACCGTGGAGAGGGCGTCCACGCGGCCCAACCCCAGCGTCAGCCCCAGGTAGCCGATCCGCGTGTAAACGCCGGGTTGCATGGCGAGCACGCTGGCGATGGCGAGCGCCGCCGCCACCGGCGGCAGCCAGCGCCCGAGCCGACCGGGCAGCAGCCACACGGCCAGGGCGCAGGCTACGAAGAATATGGACGGGTGCAGGAACTCGGTCACGCTGATAACCTCAAAGGGTTCAGGGTTCAGGGTTCAGGGGTTCAATGGTGGTGTGGCGGTTTCTGCTCTGCGGGCGCCGCATGCATTGAATCCTCAGTCCCTTTTTCATAAAAATCTTCGTTCTTCCCCAGAACGGTGTGGGCCAGCCCCTTGGCCGCGCGGCCCAGCACCACGGCGCCGACCAGACCGAAGACCGCCCAGAATCCGGCATAGGCGTCTAGGCCGAAGTGCGGCTCGTGCGGGTGGATGAACAGGTTTAGCAGCACCAGGAGGGCCAACGCGGCGAACATCAGGTTGCGCAGCTTCCTGGCTGGAGCCGACAGCAGTGCGGAAGGTGGCGTCGGGTGCTGTCCCATGATGGCCTCTTTTTCTCAAAACCCTTTCAGGGCGTGAATGAACTGGATGAACGTCTCGGGGTAGAGCCCGAGAAAAACGCTGACCGCGGCCGTGAAGCACAGCGGCGCGACCATGGACAGCGGCGCTTCGGTGTAATGGCCGAGGTCCACCCCCGGCGCCGGTTCCTCGAAGAAGGCCTTGTAGACCACCGGCGTGAAATAGGCCGCGTTCAGGATCGTGCTCGCCAGCAGGGCCGCCAGCAGGGCGTAATGGCCGGCGCTCACTGCACCGTTCACCATGTACCATTTGCTCACGAACCCGCACACCGGTGGGATTCCGATCATGGACAGCGCGGCGACCGCAAAAGCCCCGAAGGTCCACGGCATGCGCCGGCCCAGGCCGGACATCATGCTGATCTTTTTCTGGTGGCTGGCGACGTAGATGGCGCCGGCCGTGAAAAAGAGCGTGATCTTGCTGAAAGCATGGTGGGCGATGTGGGCCACGCCGCCGGTCACGGCGAGCGGGGTGAGCATCGAGACCCCCAGGACCACATACGAAAGCTGACTTACGGTGGAATAGGCCAGCCGGGCCTTGAGGTCGTCCTTGGTCAGGGCGATGACCGAAGCCAGCACGATGGTCAGGGCGGCGAAAACAGCCGTGGCGTCGCCCAGACCCAGCGCGTCCATGCGGGTGACGCCGAAAGCGGACAGAAGCACCCGGCAGATCGAAAACACACCCGCCTTCACCACGGCCACCGCGTGCAGCAGGGCCGACACCGGAGTCGGCGCCACCATGGCCGAGGGCAGCCAGTTGTGCAGCGGCATGATGGCTGCTTTGGCCAGGCCCGCGACATAGAGGGCGTATGTGATCGTCACCAAGGTGGGGTCGGCGTCCGCCGGGAAAATGCCCTGCGCCAGGTCGCCCAGGCGGAAGTCGAGCGTCCCGCAGAGCACATAGGTCAGGATCATCGCCGGCAGCAGGAAGAGCTTGGAGGTGCCCATGAGGTAGACCAGGTACTTGCGCGCGCCGTGGTAGGCCTCCTCGTCCTGGTGATGGGCCACCAGCGGGTAGGTGAATACCGTGATGACTTCGTAAAAAAGATAAAGCGTGAAGACATTGGCGGATAGGGCAACCCCTACAGCGCCGAAGATCGCCACCGCGAAGCAGAAGTAATAGCGGGTCTGGGCGTGCTCCTTGAGAGATCGCATGTAGCCGATGTTGTAGGCCGTCGCCAGGATCCACAGAAAGGAGGCCACGATCGCGAAAATGAGGCCCAGGCCGTCCGCGCCGAACTTGACCTCGATGCCGGGCAAAATCACGAAGAGAGGATAGACCAGGACCTGGCCGTTCAGCACCGGCGGCACGAAGGTCAGCACCGTGCCGAAGGTGAGCACGCCGGCGGCGAAAGATACCCCCTCACGGGCGTTGATGTTGCCCCGCAGCAGCCAGATGAAGAAGGGCGCCAGGCCGGTGAATACGAGCGGCCAGATCAAGGTGGAATGTTCTATAACCATTATGGTTTTCCTGCGTGGTACGTGCTGATACGATTCTTTCAGGGTTCGGGGTTCAGGAACTGATGATTGCTTTCGCCTGAACCCCGAACCCTGTTTCCTTGTTCTATCCTTTCAACGCCGACAGCCGATCGCTGTCCGAAGTCCCCCAGCGCTTGGCCGCCACCAGGACCATGGCCAGCACCAGGGTGGCCTCCGCGGCGGCGAGCCCCATGACCAGCAGGGTGCCGAGCTGGCCCAGCTCATCCGACGCCGGGGTCAGCCGGGCGCTCGCCACCAGCGCGAGTCCGGCGCCGTTCAACATGAGCTCCACCGAGATGAGCATTCCCACCAGGCTCCGGCGGCTGGTGAGACCGTACAGGCCGAAGCCCAGCAGCAGCAGGGCGGCCAGATGGAACAGCACCAGCGGGCTCATGCGCTTTTCCTCCTCTCGAAGCCGAGCACGACCGCTCCGGCCATGGCGGCCAGCAGCACCACCGAAATCAGCTCGAAGGCCAGCACGTAAGGCCCCGTCAGGAACTGACCGAGCCGGCCGAGGGGAAGCTCGGGTTTCAAGGGCAGGCTCTGGGGGGCCTTGGTCAAAATCACCGCGGCCAGGATCGCCGCGGGCAGAAGCCCGCTCAGCAGGGCCAGCACGGTGCGCACGGCCGGCCGCGCCCCTCCGCCCTCCTCGCCGGCCTCGCCGCCCGGCGTGCGGGTGAGCATGATGGCAAAGAAAATGAGCACGCTCACCGCACCCACATAGATCAGGATCTGCATCAGGGCCATGAAGGGGGCCGCCATGAGAAAATACATCCCGGCGACTCCGAAGAGGGTCATGATGAGCCCCAGCAGCGCGCGCACCAGGTTCCGGCAGCGCACGGCCGCCCAGGCCCCGGCGAGGATGAGCACCAGGTAGAGTCCATATGCAGCATGGGCCAGTTGTTCCATCGATCTTAGGCTCCTTGCGGTTGCGTCGGCGCGGCCCCGCGCGCAGATGCCGCCTGGGATTTCAGCCGGGCCAGCAGATCCAGCTCGAAGCTCTGCCGCGTCGTCCCCACCAGGTAGGCGTTGCGGGAGAAGCGGATGGCATCCACCGGGCAGATCTGCACGCACAGCCCGCAGAGGCTGCACAGGCTGTAGTTGAGCCGGTAGCTGTCGAGGATCCGCTCGATTTTGTCCGGCGGCGGGGCCAGGTGCGCGGAGTAGGGCGATTTCACTTCCGGCGCCAACAGGAGCCCCGGGTCGTCCGCGGCCGCGACACCCGCTTCGCCCGTTGCGTGCATGCGCAGGCTGATGCATCGCGAGGGACAGATCTCGACGCATTTCCAGCACATGATGCAGCGCGGGGTCAGGGGGTCGTCCGTTGCCGGCACCAGTTCGATGTGGCCGCGGTAGCTCGATAGGTTCTCAACCTCCTGGCGCGGGTAATGGACCGTGAGCCAGGGCTTGATTAGCTCGCCCCCCGTGACCTTCAGGCCGACCAGCAAGCTCCATAGGCCCTTTATGTTTTGGAAGAGACGTTTCATGCTCATTGCACCCATTTGACGATAGCGGCCGTCGCCACCAAGTTGGCCAGTCCCAGCGGGATCAGCCACTTCCAGCAGATGTTCAACAGCTGGTCGAAGCGCACGCGGGGGAAGGTCCAGCGAAACCACATCATGGCGAAGATGAGCGCAAATGTCTTGGCGAGGAACCACCAGGGTCCCGGGAAGACAGGGCCATCCCAGCCGCCCAGGAACAACGCGGTGGCCACGGCGCAGACCACCACCATGTACGAGTACTCGGCCAGGAAAAAGATGCCGAAGCACATGCCGGAATACTCGGTATGGAAACCGGCGGTCAGCTCGCTCTCGGCCTCGGGCAGGTCGAAAGGCGCCCGGTTGGTTTCGGCTATGCCCGAAATGAAGAAGATGATGAAGGCCAGGGGTTGGACAAGCACATTCCAAGACAACAAACCTTGGGTCTGGGACGCGGCAATGGCCGCGAGATCGAGGGAGCCGACCTGGAAGGCCACCGCCAGCACGGATAGCAGCAGCGGGATCTCGTAGGCCACCGACTGGGCGACCGCCCGAGCCGCGCCGAGCAAGCTGTATTTGTTGTTCGACCCCCAACCGGCCAGACAGAGCGCGAGCGTGTTCAAGCCCGAGAAGGCCAATATAAGCAAGAGCCCCAGGTTTATGTTCATGCCGGTCAAAAGCGGGCTGAAGGGGATGGGCAGGAAGCAGACCACCACCGGCGCCACCGAGACGAGCGGGGCTATCCAGAACAGCAACCGGTCCGCGCCGAGCGGCGCGACGAGTTGCTTGCTGATCAGCTTGCCGGCATCGGCGAAAGGCTGCAGCAGGCCGTGCGGACCGACCTCGTAGGGCCCCGGCCGGCGCTGGATGAACCCGGCCACCTTGCGTTCCGCGTACTGCAAAGCCATGCCGTTCACGGCCATGAAGACCATGATGGCCGCCAGCGCGGTGATCATCTGCCCGAGCGGATGGGAAAGCAGTTCCAGCAACTGTGCCGTCATCGGTCGATCTCCGGAATCACGAGGTCCAGGCTGCCCAGGATGGACACGGCGTCGGCCAGGAGCGTGCCCTGGGCGAGCTCCGCGAACAGGCTCAGGTTGGAAAAACCGGGCGAGCGCAGCTTGACCCGGTAGGGCTTCGGGCCGCCGTCGCTCAAGAGGTAGACCCCGATTTTGCCCCGCGCGCCTTCCACCGCGTAGTAGACCTCGCCTTTGGGCGGAATGAATCGTTCGGGCAGATCGGGGTGGATGTGGGCGCCCGTCGGCAGGGCGTCCAGCGCCTGTTCGACGATGCGCAGGCATTGGTCCAATTCCGCCATGCGCACCTCATAGCGATCCATTACGTCGCCCTTTCGGCCGGTGGGGATGTCGAAATCCAGCCGGTCGTAGATTGAATACGGTTCGGCGCGGCGTACGTCATAGGCCACCCCCGAACCCCGCAGCACCGGCCCGGTGGCGCCGTAGCGCCGGGCCATCTCCGGGGTCAGCACGCCGATGTCCTCGCAGCGGCCCCTCAGGATTATATTGTCGGTCACCAGCGCCCGATACATGGGCAGGCGTTTCTTGAAGTCGGCCACAAACTCGCGCGTTCGGCGGATGAATTCGTCGTTCACGTCCCCCGAAACCCCGCCGAAGCGGTAGTAGCAATAGGTCAGCCGCGAACCGGTCACCATCTGCAGGATGTCCATGATGTGCTCGCGGTCGGCGAAGGCATACAAAATCGGAGTAAACGCGCCCAGGTCCAACAAGTACGCGCCCCACCAGAGCAGGTGCGAATTGATGCGGTTCAATTCGCAGGTAATTACCCGGATGTACTCGGCCCGCGGGGGGACCTCGATGCCCATCAGCTTTTCGACCGCGCCCACATAGGCCCAGTTCCAGGCGAGGGCGTGCAGGTAGTCCACCCGGCCCATGTTGGGCAGGTACTGCACCCAGGTTTTCACCTCACCCATTTTTTCGTGCATGCGGTGGATGTAACCCAGGACCGGCTCGGCACGGCGGATGTACTCGCCGTCCAACTCCACGACCACCCGCAGCACACCGTGAGTGGCGGGGTGCTGCGGCCCCATGTTGAGGACCAGCGTGTCGCCGTCCGGCTCGAGGCGGGGGCCAAACGGCGCCGTATAGAAATCCCCCGTCAGGCGGGAGTTCACATCCTGGGACATGGCGTCAGCCTTCCTCGTCCGCATCGGGAGATTCGACCGCGTGCTGTTCAAAATGCCGTTCGGCCAGACGCCGGGCCAGGCTGCGCCGCGAACAGGCCGGGCAGACGCTGGCGTTGAAAGCGGGGACGCCCCCCTCCCCCGCACGATCGAGCACCGGACCGAGGTCGATCACCGGACCGAAGTGGATGCCACAGCTTGTGCATTTGCGCAGCTGGACGCGCGAGGCTTCCTTGCCCCTGACGATCACCCGGCGCTCGCCGTCCATGTCTTCGATGCGGATGGCGTTGACCGGGCAGATCTGAACGCAGGAAGCGCATCCGATGCAGGTCGGCGAGAGCCGGCCGAAGGAGGTGTCCACCCGGATCTCGACCCCGCGGCCGCAGAGGGCGAGCACGTTGCCGCCGACCCGCTCGCAGACGCGCGCGCACAGGCCGCACATGATGCATTGTCGGTCTTCGGCCGGAAAGCGGTTCAGGTCGGCGCCGTAGCGCTCGGCCAGCTCTTTCAGGGCTTCGGCGTCGGGGCAGCGCGAAGCGAGCAGTTCGATGAGCACCTTGCGGTTCTGCCGCAGCATGGGGGTGTCGGTGCGGATCTCCGCATCTCCGCGCAGCGGGTAGTTGCAGGAGGTCACCAGGCGCGTGCGGCGGCCTTCGACCAACTCCACGGTGCACACCCGGCACATGGCCGCCGGCTCCAGCGCCGGGACATGGCAGAGGGTTGGGATGTAGACGCCGTTGCGCCGAGCCACCTCCACGATGGTCTGGCCACGTTCGGCCGCAACCTCTTTTCCGTCCATGATGATCTTCATGCCTGATGTCCTTCGGATCTCACAGCCGCCGCTTCATCCGGCAGCCGGTCACATGATCCGGATGCTGTCGAACTTGCAGTTGCGGTAGCATTCCATGCACTTGATGCACAGTTCCTGGTGGATGGTGTGCGGCTTCTTTTTCTCGCCTTCGATGGCCGCGGCCGGGCAGCGCTTGCGGCACACGCCGCAGCCCGTACACTTTTCAGAATCTATTTCATAGTAGTAAAGCGGCTTGCATACGCCGGCCGGGCATTTTTTGTCCCGGATGTGGGCCTCATATTCATCGCGGAAGTATCGAATGGTGGACAAGACCGGGTTGGCGGCCGAGGTCCCCAGGCCGCACAGCGAAAAGTTGTTGGTGAACTGCCCGATCTCCTCGAGCAGTTCGATGTCCCCCTCGCGGCCCTCGCCCTGGGTGATGCGCGACAGGATCTCGCGCATACGGGTCAGCCCCTCGCGGCAGGGCGTGCACTGGCCGCAGGACTCCTCTACCAGGAAGTTGATGAAGTAGCGCGAAATCTCCACCATGCAGGTGTTCTCGTCCATGACGATCATGCCGCCGGAGCCCATCATGGAGCCGATTTCGGCGAGCTTGCCGAAGCCCACGTTGATGTCGATGAACTTGCTCGGTATGGGGATGCAGCCGCCGGAAGGGCCGCCGGTCTGGACCGCCTTCAGCTCCTTTTTGTTGGGAACGCCGCCGCCAATACCGAAGACGATATCTTTGAGCGAAGTGCCCATGGGCACTTCCACCAGGCCCACGTTATGAACATTGCCGGTGAGGGAGAAGACCTTGGTGCCGGTTGAGCGCTCCGTGCCGTAGGTGGTGTACCACTGGCCGCCGCGCAGGATGATCTCTGGCACGTTCGCGTAGGTCTCGACGTTGTTCAGGTTGGAAGGGCTGTCGCGGAAGCCTTTTTCGGTGGAGCGGATGTATTTCGCCCGCGGGCGGCCCACCTTGCCTTCCAGGGAAGACATCAGGGCGGAAGATTCGCCGCAGACAAAAGCGCCGGCGCCGGTGGAGACGGAAACCCGAAAACTGAAGTCGGTGCCTAAAATGTTTTGGCCGAGCAGTCCAAGGTCCTCGGCCTGGCGGATGGCCGCCGTGAGGGTCTGGACCGCCAGGGGATACTCCATGCGCACGTAGAGGAAACCCCGATCGGAACCCATGG
The DNA here is from genome assembly GCA_030834695.1 of Desulfobacterales bacterium. GTDB lineage: Bacteria > Desulfobacterota > Desulfobacteria > Desulfobacterales > SpSt-501 > SpSt-501. The sequence continues at coordinate 123,163 of JAUQXK010000097.1, read as the reverse complement.
CGTAGGCGGCGATGGCCATGCCCTCGAGAACCGCATGGGGGTCACCCTCCATGACGGAGGCGTCCATGAAGGCGCCGGGGTCGCCTTCGTCACCGTTGCAGATCACATAGTGCCGGCCGGCCTGGCCGGCGCAGGATTCCCACTTGACGCCGGTGGGGAAACCCGCTCCGCCCCGGCCTCTCAGCCGGGAGACCTTGATTTCCTCGATGACCTGCTGGGGTGTCATTTCGGCCAGGACTTTGGCGATCCCCTCGTAGGCGCCTGCGGCGATGGCGTCGCGGATGTCGAAGGGATCGATCCGGCCGACGCGTTTGAGCACCAGTTTGGTCTGTTTGGCAAAGAAAGGGATGTCGCTGACCTTGGCGATGGCCTCCTTGGAACCCGGGGGCTTGTAAAGGAAACGCGGGATCACCTCGCCGCCGATGATCGTCTTCTGAACGATTTCCGCGGTGTCCTCGGATTTGACGCGCTGGTAAAACAAGCCCTGCGGTTCCAGGGTCAGCAGCGGGCCGCGGGAGCAGAACCCGTGGCAGCCGGTGCGTTTGACCTCGGGCATGACGTGAACATCGACACCGGCCGCGGCCACGGCGGTTTTCATTGCCTCCAGGACATCCAGACTTCCGACGGCCTTGCAGCCGGTCCCGCAGCAGACTCGGATGCGGGGCGCGTTGGGGTCCAAGCTCGCAAGGATCGCCTGGCGAAACGAGGCGAGCTCTTGCGGGCTGGAGATCTTTTTCGTCCAGGCGAGGTCGGGTGCGGTGCTGATTGCGGTTGCCATTCAAATTCTCCGCTATTCGGCGTTGACTTTCTCGATGAATTCGTTGAGCTGGCCCACGGTCGCCTGAGGGTAGTACTTGTCGTCGAAGACCACGACCGGCGAAACGGCGCAGGCGCCCAGGCAGTTGACGGTCTCCAGGGTGAACTTCATGTCCGGCGTGGTCGCCCCGGGCGCGATGCCCAGTTTGGCGGCGACGTGCCGGACCATGCCACCGCTGCCCTTGAGGTGGCAGGCCGTTCCCGTGCACACGTGCAGGAGGTGCTTGCCCTTGGGGACCAGGCTGAAGGAGGCGTAAAACGTGGCCACCTCGTAAATCTTGGTGATCGGCACGCCGAGAACCTGGGACAGATAATACAGAGCCGGCTCGGGCAGATACCGATAGCGCCGCTGAATGGTTTGCATCATCATGATCATGGCTTCGCGCCGGCCGCCGAATTCATCGCGGATGATCCGGTCCAGCACGACGAAATCCACTTCGGGCTCCTGGCAGCAGGTCGCTTCCGATTCGGGCATTGCGTTCTCCTCGCTCCGTGTCTTCCGGGTCCACACGCCCGGGCCTCTTCCCGGCGGGGAGGCCCGGCCGGAATTCAGCGCGGTCCGCGCTGGGGAGGCTCTTCGATTTCTTTAAGGCTCAGACATTGGGTGGTGCAGACCGTGACGCAGACGGGCTTCAGGCCCTGATCCATGCGGTCCTTGCACAGATCGCATTTGACGGCCTTTTCGCTGCGGGGGTCCCACTGCGCCGCGCCCCAGGGGCAGGCCACCAGGCAGGCCTTGCAGCCCACGCAGAGGTCCGGCTCCACATAGACGATACCGTCCGACTCGCGCTTCTTCATGGCGCGGGTGGGGCAGGCGGCCACGCAGGCTGCATTCTGGCAGTGGAAGCAGCCCATGTAGACATAGGCTTCACGAGGCAGCCCGCGAATCACACGGCGGCCGAACATGACGATTTGGCAAAGGCGCGGCCCCTCCGGAAGCTGCTTGTTCTCCTTGCAGTAGACCTCGCAACTCAGACAACCGATGCAGCGGTCCATGTCCTGGATGATGGAATATTGGGTCATTCTGCGCTCCTTCAGACCGTCCTCAGTGACTCATTCGCAGTGTCAGGTTTCATCCCCGCGTGTCCACGACCTGCGCCAGGGGCATCAGGGCATAGATCGAGCGCCGGTCTTTCTCCTTGACCAAGGGGTGCTGGTCGAGATCCTCGGGAAGAAGCAAGGGCTTGAGGCCGGGATGGTTTTCGAACTGCACGCCGAAAAAATCGAAGCACTCGCGCTCATGCCAGTCCGCGCCGCTGAAGACCGCCGCAATGGACGGGGCTCTCGGGGCCGCGTGGGGGACCGTCAGCCGCAGGGCCACGCGCCGGGACGCTTCGTAGCAGTCGAAGTGGTAGATCAGCATGATTCCCTCTTCCACATCGACTCCGACGATGTCCTCGAGAAAATAACCGTGGTCGAACAGCCGGCGCACGGCGGGCAGCAGATGATCGGCGTCCAGGTACAAGTCGAAATGGCAGCCGCTGCGCGGATAACCACCGGCTATTTTGCGCCAGGCGGGTATCGATTCCAGCTCGGCGGGCAGACGGTTTTCGGGTACCGGGCTCATGCGGTCTTGTCCTCCCGGCTTTCGGGCCACCAGCGCCGGCCGGTCAGTTTTTTTTGAAGTTCGAAGATGCCCTCCAGCAACCCCTCGGGCCGCGGCGGGCAGCCGGGCACGTAGACATCCACGGGAATGATCTGGTCAACGCCGGCGATGATGCCATACTGGCCCTCGAAGTAGAACGGCCCGCCCGATATGGCGCAGTTGCCGAGCGCCATGACCCACTTGGGGGCCGGCATCTGCTCGTAGAGGCGCACCACCGCCGGTGCCATTTTTTTTGAGACGGTGCCGGCCACGATCAGCAGGTCGGATTGGCGTGGGGAAGGCCGGAAAGCTTCCGCCCCGAAACGGGCGATGTCGAAGCGCGCCATTCCAACGGCCATCATTTCGATGGCGCAGCAGGCCAGTCCGAAGGTCATCGGCCAGAAAGACATGGACCGGCACAGGTCCAGGATCTGCTGGATGGGTTTGATGTTCAGGATCGGGGGGTCGATATGTGCTTCAGCCTGCTTCAGAAGGTCACTTTTCGCGGCCACGTGAAAACCCCTTTTCGCCAGAAATAAACTACCGCCAAAGCCAGGACGCCGACAAAGATCATGAGTTCCCAGAACACGGCCCAACCCGGGCTATGGGGGTAGAATGCGGCCACCGGGAAAAGGTAAAGGACATCCACATCAAATGCCAGGAAGAGCAAGGCGTAAAAATAATAGTTGATGCCGAAGCGCACCCGAGCGGGTCCATGAGGAGCAATTCCGCATTCGTAAGGCAGGTCGAGATCCTTCGCCCGGCTTTTGGGAGCCAGGAGCGTTGCGCCGATGAGCGGCATAGCGCCTAAAAGCGTTCCGGCTGCCAGAAAAACGATTATAGCGAGATTAAGCCAGGTAAACTGCATGATTATTGTCTAATTATATGGTTTTGGTATGGTTTTTAGCTGTTATATAGCTACAAAGTGGTAGTGTCAATAAAATCTTGGCGCGATCAATCATCCGAGCCTTCAGGTTCAAGCAAAGGGCCCACCGAAAGGCATGCAAAGCCATCAAAATGAATGGCGTTCATTAACCTAATGAAAAAATTGTTTCTCTTTGTCAACACATTTTTTAATAACATACCATTTTGATTCATAATTGCATGGGAAAAAGAGTGTGTTTGCGTTGGCTAACAATTAGTATTGATCTGATATTGTTTGATTATGTTTTTACATGACTAAGAGGATATAACGAGTGGTTATTTACAAGGCGGGTCCATACGTCTGCCGATTCGCGGCCGATTATTAAGGGGTCGAAGACAATAATAGCCTTTGAAATCCGAATCGTTTACTCAGAACGGGAGATGTTTAGAGCCGCAGGGTCAAAGGCGTCGGCCGACTCCGCCGACGCTGTTTCAATTCGCCGGCCGGCGCTTTTTCCGGTCCAACAGCTCGCGGATGATCGGGGCCACTTCGTTTTTCAGGAATGGTTTCATGAGGAACGCCTGGATGCCTAATTCCCGGGCGCTTTCCCTGTTGATCAGTTCGTTGAAGCCGGTGCACACGATGACGGGAAGATCCGGTCGGATGCGCATCATTTCCAATGCCATCCGATCGCCGGTTATGCCCGGCATGGTCATGTCCGTGATGACAATGTCGAAGCGATCCGGATTCGAATGGAAAAGATCGAGGGCATCTCCAGCGTTCGCGCAGGTCATCACGTCGTATCCGAGATTTCCCAGAAGCCGCTTGCCCAGGATCTGGATCGCTGGTTCATCGTCTACAAACAGGATGCGCTCGAAGCCGCCGGCCGGAGCGGTTTCTTTTTCCGGCGCTGTTTTTTCGTCCGATTCGGTTACAATGGGAAAGTATATGTCGAACGTGGTGCCCTCGCCCAGGAGACTGGAAACGGTGACGGCGCCGCGATGGCTCCTAACGATTCCATGCACCACCGCAAGCCCCAGGCCGGTTCCTTTGGTTTTTTCCTTCGTCGTGAAGTAGGGATCGAAAATGCGGTGAATGAAGCCCGGTTCGATCCCATGGCCGGTGTCCTGCACGCGGAGCTTCAGGTATCGCCCCGGTTCAAGGTCCTTCAGCTCCGTTTGAAAGGACTCGCCTACGGAAGTCTCCGAAAGGCTCACGTCCAAATTCCCGCCCTTGTCCCGCATGGCATGGTAGGCGTTGGTGCAGAGGTTCATGACCACTTGATGGATCTGGGTGGGGTCGCCCATGATCGTTGCATGGCTGGCCATATTCTGTTTGACATGAATCGTGGACGGCAGCGAGGCCCTCAGCAGCTTGACCGCTTCCTTGACGATTAGGTGGGCCTGGATGGGAATGAATTCGGCTTCGGTTTGTCGGCTGAAGGTCAGGATCTGGCGCACCAAGTCCCGCGCCCGGAACGATGCCTTCAAAATCTCGTTGATACTGGCGGTCGCTTCGGCGTTGAAGTCTGATTCAATCTTGGCCAATTCTCCAAAACCGATGATGGCTGCAAGGATGTTGTTGAAATCATGAGCGATGCCGCCGGCCAATGTTCCAATGGCCTCCATCTTCTGAGCCTGGCGGAGCCGTTCCTCCAAGCCCTGGCGCTCGGCCTCGGCCCGCTTGCGCTCGGTGATGTCCAGGGCCGTAAAGGTCACGCCCCGAGACATGTCGGAGGGATCGAGCGGAGTCGAGCTCAGCAGGACGTCGATGACCGACCCATCCCTGCGCCGCCAGCGGGTTTCCACCGAGCCCGTGCCTTTCGCACCGATTTGTATGTATTTCTCCCGGCCGACGAACTCGAAATCTTCATCGGAGGGGTAAAGCGTGCGGGCGCTGTTGCCGACCAGCTCTTCGCCGGTATAGCCGAGCATTTCGCAAATTCGATCGTTCACCTGGGTGAGGATCCGGTCGTGCACCACTCCGATTCCGATGGGGGCCACCCGGAAGATGCTTTTCAAGGAGGCCTCGCTCTCGCTGAGCGCATCGGCTATCCGTCTGTGCTCTGCGAACAGCTGGGCGTTGGCGATGGCGCCGCTGATTTGGGATGCGATGTTCTCGGCTATCGTCACGTCATCCGGGGAATAGTTGTCCGCCGTGTAGCTCGAGAGGACCAGCGCGCCGATGACTTGGTCGCGGCTGATCAGGGGGACGAGCAGGAATGACCGGAACCCGGCTTTCCACATGGGCAGGATGGTCGGAAACGAGCGGCTCAGCGCTTCTGCACTGCTTGGCGCAAATGCAACTCCCTCCCGTTGGGCGACGATTTTTTCAGAAATGGTTCCGGACAGCGGGTACTCCTCGTTCGGTCCGCGCTCGGGCACTGTCGGGCCGGAGGTGTAGAGGATCTGAACCGTCGCCCTTTCCGGCAGAATGCGGGTAATCGTAATACGATCGAAAGAAATTATTTTGCGGGCTTCTTCGATAAATCCCTCGTAGACGTCCTCAATCGTCAGCGTGGAGCTGACGACGCGTCCGATCTCGGCCATGACGGCCTTTTCCTGGACCAGACGCCTGGCGGCCATCTCGCTGCTTCGCAAAGATCCTTCCGCTCGAAGCAGTTCATTCAGCAGCCGGGCATGAGCGATGGCGCCGCTGATTTGGGAAGCCACGTTTTCGGCGACCGGGATATCCTGTTGGGTGTATCCGTTCGCATCGGCGGACATAAAAACCAACGCGCCGAAGGCCTTGCCCTTCGACACGAGGGGGGCCAGAAGCGTCGTTTGGATCCCGACGCGCCGAACCGGTAAATGACCGGGAAAACGGGCTTCGATCTCTTGAATCGGCAGCGCAGGAAGCAGCATGCCGCATCCCGAGGCGACGACCGCAGACGTCGCCGTGCCGGCGAGATCGAAATGATCGCCCGCCCTCCGGCCCGCGACCGGTAGCCCGGCGACATACTTGCTGATGACCGTCTGCAAGCTGAAATCAACCAGGTTAATAGCGATGCGATCGAAGGGAAGGATCTTTTTCACCTCGTCCGCGAACTGGTCGTAGACCTCTTCGATGTTCAAAGTGGAGCTGAGGATCCGGCCGATTTCCGACATCACCGACTCTTCTTTAGCCAATTTTTTCGATGCTTGTTCCTTTCGGTGGAGGGTTTCCTCCCACTGCTTGCGCTCGATGGCCGCTGCCAGTATATTCGCCACCGATTGCAGGAAATGGGTGTCGTCCTTGGTAAACGTGCGGCGGTGCGTTGTGCTCGCATTCAGCACTCCGAAAGGCCGAAGCGCGCCTCCGATGACGGCGCTCATCCCGCTGACGATTCCGTGTTCGCGCATGAGATGGTGTGGAGAAAAGCGGGTTTCGGTGTCAATGTCCGTCATGATCACGGGTTCCCGCGCCAGCAGCGTGTAGCCGGCCTGTGACCCCTTGCCGGCATCCACCGTGACCTGACCGATCAAATGCTCAATCCCCGGAAGTCCAGCCCGGAAAACCAATCGATCTGCCTCGGGCAACAGTTCCAGGACTTCACAGAATTCAACCGCCAACGTGCGGCCGATGGCATGAACGGCTTCCTTCAGAAGGCGGACGGAGTCTCCGCCGGTCAGCGCCATCTGGCCCAAGAGGGCTACGGTCTCTTGCTGCTGAGCCCGTGTGCGAAGCTCCTGTTCCACCCGGCGGCGCTGTGTGACATCCACCCCCACGGCCCAGCTATGCCAGCCGGGAATCGGGAATTCACGGGAGATGTTGTACCAAGATACGGTTCGCTCTTCTCCGCTTTTGCTCGTGATGTCCCACTCTCGGCCCCGGAAATTGAATCCGCTGGCCTTGATGTCTGCCAACATTTTTAGTCGTTGTTCCGGATCCGGGTAGAGCGTTTCGAGGGCATGTGGGTTGCTGATGATTTCCGACCTGCCATAACCGGTGACCCGCTCGCATTCTCTGTTCCACGCGATAAAATTCAAATTTTGATCGAAGGCATCCAGCATCACCGGCATGTTGTGTACGATGTCGCGAAGCTGGTCGGTATTCCGGGCCAGTTCGGCGCGCGAGTGCTCGAAATAGGCTATCAGGAAGCCGACCGCCACGCAGGTCTCCAGGATTGCCGAAACCAGGAACCCCCATTCCTCGCAGCTTCCGATGGTTTCCCGGAACGAAGAGCCGAGCTTTAACGCGGACCATGCGACAAAGGCCCAGCCGGCCACATTCTTTCCGATCCCCTGCATTTTAGAGGACCGGAGAGTGACCCGGCCGGTCCAGGCATACGCGGCGGCAATGACGATGGAAGTCGGCCCGGTCAGGGCCAGGAAGTCGCCACCCAGCCAGGCGGCGGAAAGCATCCAAAGCAGACCGATGCCGCAGGCGGCCAGCCAGACCCGCGGCAGCGGTCGGGAGACGTATGCGTAGGTCCCGAACAGAAGGAGAATGCCGCTGAAAAGTGTAACGGCTTGAGAGGCGATTGTCGCGGCCAATGGGGCGCCGGTGAGGATGCCTGTCAGTTCGGCGACAAAACGGAAGGCATAGACCGTCCAGGCGGCGGCCCAGATCCTGAGAAAATTATGATGGTATTGTGAATAAAGATAATAGAAAACCAACGCCAGCAGCGACGTGCCGGCCAGAGCGGCGATTTGGGCTGGTATGAGCCAATGCATAACCCCTCGATGAGCAACGGTTTAATTGATATTGTATCGGCAAAAAGGCGCTTAACACAATCGGAAATTTTTAGCGGGACCATGGCCCCATAAGCGGGAAATCCAAGGTCCCCTTGGATGGGAAAGGCAACGATGAGTGGTTTGCCGTTACAACCCCAGGTACGCCCGGCGGATGTCGGCGTCCTGGAGGAGGCCAGCGGAACTGCCGGAGCGGGTGATGCGGCCGCTTTCGAGGATGCAGGCGCGTTGAGAGAAGTTCAGCGCCTGTTCGACGTTCTGCTCCACCAGCAGGATGGTGAGGTCGGATCCCAGTTCGGACAAGGTGCGATAGATCGATTTGGTGATCATGGGGGCGAGCCCCAGCGAGAGCTCATCGACCAGTAGAAGCCTGGGCCGGCTCATCAGGGCCCGGCCGATGGCCAGCATCTGCTGCTCACCGCCTGACAGGGTTCCGGCCGGCTGGTCCTGGCGTTGCCCCAGGATCGGGAAAAGCTGAACGACGTGGCCGAGGGTCTCTTTCAGCCGGCCGCGGGCGTTCTTGGGAAAGGCGCCCATTTCGAGGTTTTCCCTGACCGACATGTCCTTGTAGACCCGTCGGCCTTCCGGCACCAAGGCGATGCCGAGGCCGGTCACCTCGTGGGGCCGTTTGCCGACCAGCGACTGGCCGTTGAATCGGATCTCGCCGGCCGCAGGAGGAATCCCAGCGGTTACCGCCGCCAGGAACGAAGACTTGCCGGCGCCGTTGCTTCCCAGGATGGCAACGCGTTCGCCCGGCGCGATCGAAAGCGAAATGTCCCACAGCACCTGCGTTTCGCCGCGAAAAAGATCCATATGCGCGACTTCCAGCAGTTCAGCCATCGCTATTCTCCCAGATAGGCCTGAATGACCCGCGGGTCATTGACCACTTCATGCGGGGTCCCCACCATGAGAACCTTTCCCTGGTCCAGCACGATCACGCGCTCGGCCGCCTGCATGACCGCGCCCATGACATGCTCGATCCACAGTACCGTAAGTTTCAATTTATCCCGCAGGTTGCGGATAAATTCCACCGCTTGATGAATCTCTTGGGTGTTGAGGCCGCCCAGGACTTCATCGAGCATCAGCAGCTTGGGGTCGGTGCCAAGCGCGCGCGCCATTTCGAGACGCTTCTTCTGAACCACATTGAGGTGGCGGGCCTCGAGACGCTCCATGTCCGCCAGGCCGACCAGGCTCAGCTTTTCGCGCGCGAAGCCCTCGATGAACGACCGCGGTTTTTGAGGGTAGCGATTGATGGCGGCCACCATGATGTTCTCCAGGCAGGTCATGGCCGCAAACGGCCGGGTGACCTGGAAGGTGCGGGCCATCCCCAGCCGGCAGACGGTATCGGCCGGCTGGCCGGTGATGTCCCGGCCGTCGAACACGACCCGGCCCGATGAGGGTTTGAAGGCGCCGGCCACCGCGTTGAACAAGGTGGTCTTGCCTGCACCGTTTGGGCCGATCAACGCAACGATGGTGCCTGGATCGACGGCAAAATCGACCTGGCTGAGAGCCTGGACGCCGCCGAAGGACTTGCTAATTTTTCGACCTTCTAACAACGCCATTTCCTTGGTTCCTAACTGGCAGAGTTGCTTGCCAAAGTTTAATTTTCTCGGGGGTCAATTATTTCAGGGGGTCGGAAAAGCTTTCTGCTTAACTGCTTGGATAGGCTTGATCGGTTTGAATTTTTTCCAGAGCCCGAGCAGGCCGTTCGGGGCAAATCGTGCCACGACCAGCGCGATCAGCCCGAACACCAGCACATGGTACTCGCCGTAGTCGCGGATTTTTTCCGCCAGAATGTTCAGGGCAAACGCGCCGATGATCGGGCCGATGAAGGAGCCCATGCCGCCGATCACGGTCATGGCCAGGACGTAGAATTGCAAGTCGAGCGAGGGGATCTCCGGGGTGACCAACAACAGGTAGTGGCCGTAGAGGCCGCCGGCGAATCCCGCCATGGCGCTTGCCACGGTGAAGGCCAGCACACGCACCTGCAACACCCTGACGCCCAGCGACTTGGCGGCCAGTTCATCGTTCTGCACTGCCCGGAAATTAAGCCCCAGATTGGAATGAATCATGCGGTACAGGATGGATAGGATCAGGACCGCGGCCGCCAGCATGATGTAGTAATACACCAGCTTGTCATACTCGGCCATAAGCGACGGCACTTGAAGCCCCATGGTGCCGCGGGTGAGGTCGTACTCGTTGACAATGATGATGTGCAGGATCTGTGAAAAGGCCAGCGTGGTGAGCGACAGGTAGATGCCGCCCATCTTGAGGCACAGCGCCCCCAGCCCGAGACCGATCAGCGCCGCCAAAACGGTCCCGAGGCAAATCCCGATCCAAGGGTTGATCCCCGCCTTGGCCGCCAGGATGCCGGAGGCGTAAGCCCCGATCCCCGCCATGGCGGCATGGCCGAAGGACACCTGTCCGGTGTAGCCCGCCAGCAGGTTCCAGCTGGAGGCCATCATCACGTAGAACAGGCTGACGATGAGCACGTGCTGGGGGTAGATACCGAGCCCCAGCGGCAACACGCACATGCCCGCCAGGATCAGCATTGAAATCAAAAGCGCTTTTTTCCCCGTCATTAGATAGCCCTTTTATCTCGTGCCTGCTCAGGTTTTAAGCTTCAAGGGAAAGGAACAAGGGTTCGGGGTTCAGAAAAAAAACAGTTGCCCCGGTCTGACCGCCGTCGGCCCGATTCTCCCGGGCGGGGGGCCGGAATGACGGCGTCTGTCTTCCCAGATTCCCTGAACCCTGAACTCTTGAAGCCCCATTACCTGAGTAGATTCTTAAACCTTGGCTCGCCCGAACAGCCCGGAAGGCCGGATCAGCAGCACCAGGATCAAGATGATGAAACCGAAGACGTTCTTGTAGCCTGTGGAGATGAAAGCGGCGCCCAAGTTTTCCACCAGACCCAAGAGCAGGCCGCCCACCACGCAGCCCCACATGGACCCCATGCCTCCCAGGACCACCACCACGAAGGCGGTCAGCGCCACCGGCACGCCGGCCGTGGGAGTCACCGGGAACACCGGGGTTAGGATCACACCGGCTGCGGCCGCCAGGGCGCAGCCCAGGCCGAAACTCAACATGTTGAGCCGAGTGGTGTCCACCCCGTTCAGCTCGGCCATCTCCCGGTCCTGGCTGGTGGCGCGAATGATCCGGCCGAACCAGGTCTTCTTGATGATGAAGAAAACGACCGCGATTACGGCGACCCCTGCGATGAGGGCCGCCAGACGCTGGTTGCCGTATAAAAAAAGCCCGAAGACATCGGCGGCGCCCTTCACCCACAGGGGTGGCTTGTTGGGATAGGGCCCGAAGATCAGCAGATAGGCGTTCTGCAGCACGATCGAAAGAATGAAGGTCAGGATGAGCGAGTACATGTCGTTGCCGTAGGTGGGGCGGATGAGTGTGACCTCGATGACGATGCCCAGCAGAAAAACCAGCGCGAGGGCGATCAGCATGGCAGCGATGAAATTCATCCCCAGCGCGGAGGCAAAGAGATAGCTGAAATAGCCGGCCAGAATGTATAATTCGCCGTGAGCGAAGTTGACCACATTCATGATGCCGACCACCAGGGACACGCCCAGGGCCGCCAAGGCGTAGATGACCCCGATCACGAGGCCGTTCATGACTGAAATGGCAAGCATGGTTTGATTCCTGAAATTTTCATGGTCTTCCGGCCATGGAAATTTCAATTATGTGAAAATCGTGAGCGCAGGGTCCGTCACCGCCCTCCGATAACCGTTTTCCCCACCCTCTCGTTTTCCCTCACCATCCAACGGCTGGAGTTTCTGGACTGAACAAAGGCCGGGCGGAAGACGCTTCGAATGTCTTCCGCCCGGCCCCCACTAAACTGGACTCAAAGGAAAAAGCTCCGCACGGAACCCTCTTCTTAGTGCTTGATTTTTCCGGTGGCGGCCTCCGGCGGGTACAGGACGACCTGCTGTTTGTTCTGCCATTGGATGACCAGCATGGGGGGCTCCCATTGATGGTATTCGGCCCCGCCCTTCTCAAGGCTGAATTTGGCCATGCCGCGGGTGGTCTTGAGGTTCGTTTTTTCCAGGGCGTCCACCAGCTTATCGGCATCGGTCGCCTTGGCGCGGCTGACGGCATCGGCCGCGATCAGGATGCCGTCGAAAATGGAGCGTGACTTATAGTCGGTCGGCGCCTTGCCGAAGGCTTTGGTGTAGGCTTCGCGGTAGTGCTTAGCCAAGTCGGTCAATTCCACCTTCTCGTGCATCGAGGATACGAAGCATTCCAGGTCGCCGTAGTCGCCGACGTTTTTCCAATAGTCCGGCCAAAGGCTGGGCGGGCCGGCGCCGTCGAGCGTGACGGCCTTGCTGCTCACGCCGGTTTCGCCGGCCTGGGCCACGAAGTAGTGCAGCCCCACGCCGTAGATGTAGGCGAGCACCACATCCGGTTTGAAGGCTTTGATCTTGGTCAGTTCGACGTAATGATCCTGGCTGTTGCGCTCGGTGATCATGGATTCGGACGGGACGCCGGCCTTGGCAATGGCGTTTTCGGTCAGCTTGCCGATGCCGATGCCCCAGTCGGTATTCTCCGCGACGATGAAGGCCCTCTTGAACTTTTCATGGACGACCCATTTGGCGATGGTCTTGCTTACGACGCCGGAGTTGGATGGGCCGGCCCGAAAGACATAACGGTAATTCTTGGAGGTGATTTCATCCGCCCAGGCCTCCACCACGATGAAGGGGATCTTCATCCGGTTGGCGACTTCTATCTCAGCCAGGGCCGATGACGAATGGCTTTCGCCCAACACCATCACGACCTTGTCGCGCGTGACCAGGCGCTCGAAGCCGGAGGCGGCCTTATCCGGGGCGCCGGCGGTGTCCTCGAAGACGATCTCCAGCTTCTTGCCCATCACACCGCCCTTGGAATTGACGTACTCCGTGGCGAGCTTGATGCCTTCCTCAAACGCCGCGCCCGTGGCGGCGGCGGGTCCGGTACGCGGGCCGACCACTCCGATTTTGATCGTGTCCTGGGCCCAGGCGCTTCCGCAGAGCAGCAGCAAGGCAACGGCGACAGCGGTGATTCTGCGTTTGCATTTCATGAGCAGCCTCCTTTTTTATGATATGCGAGTCGTGTTGTGCCGCCGGGTTCCGGCGGCGGTCAGGTCATCCAAAAAAGTGTGATACTGTGCCCAATTTCAGCGATGATGTCAATGCCTTATGCAGGGCATTGACGCACTGAGGGATCTTGCCTATAAGGCAGGCATCATCCACCGATAAGCGAGGTCGCAATGGAAAAGCTCATCATCACCGCCGCGGTCACCGGATCATTGCCCACCAAGAAAAAAACGCCCCATGTCCCGATCCGCCCGGCTGAAATCGTGGAGTCCGGCATCCGCTGCGAACAAGCCGGCGCGGCCGTCATCCACGTTCACGCCCGCCATCCGCAGGATGAGTCCCCATCTACGGATTTTTCCATTTTCAAAGAAATCCACGCGGGACTCAAGGAACGCACGGGGCTCATCATTCAAATTTCAACCGGCGGACGGGCCGGCATGGCCTATGAGCAGCGGAGCGACCGGCTTACGCTCAAGCCCGAGATGGCGAGCCTGACCACCGGATCGGTCAACTTCCCGGACTCGGTTTATGCCAACAGTCCCGAGCTCATCGAACGCCTGGCACAGGACATGAAAACGCACGGCATCAAACCGGAGATGGAGATCTTTGACGTCAGCATGATCCGCAACGCGGTGGAACTGGCGGAGAAGGGGCTGGCCGATCCGCCGCTGCACTTCGATTTCGTCATGGGGCTCAAGGGTGCCATTCCCGCCACGATCGAAAACCTGGTGCATCTCAAGAACAGCATCCCGGCCGGTTCCACTTGGACCGTGGCCGGCATCGGGCCGGCCCAGCTGGTCGTGAACACCCATGCGATCCTGATGGGCGGGCACGTGCGCATCGGCCTGGAGGACAACATCTACTTCCGCAAGGGTGAACTCGCCCCGAACGAACGCTTTGTCGAACGGATGGTGAAGATGGCGGCCGAGTTCGGCCGGCCGGTGGCCACTCCGGACGAGGCCCGGCGAATCATGCACTTGAAAGCGCGTTAACTTATCGTCTCTGCGAAACCGCGCTGCGTCGATTGATGACATGCGCGAATTAGACCTAAATTTTATTGCCGGGATAATAACGATCGCCTTTCGTTGCTGACCGCAGAGCGGTGAACATTTTTCTGTTGACATCCCGACTGATTCGATAGATTTTCGACAATCGCGAAGCGGAAAGCGACAACCTATACTATCGAAATGCGACCGGACGGGTATTGGCCGGTCGCGCACAACCTGCGAGGCCCGGGAGGGAGCCGCAGGTCGTTTCTGGAAGGAAGGCGGGTCTGCCATGCCGACGGATCGTCAAGCTGATCCCAAAGAGAAATCCCTTAAAGGGACGGGTGCAAGGTTCATCACGCGGGGGTTCAGCCCGCAGGTGCTCACCGACCAGATTTCAAGGGTTCTGACGGAGTCGATCCTGGATGGGGATCTCGAACCCGGCACCCAGTTGCTGGAGATGGACCTGCAGCAGGAACTGGGGGTCAGCCGTTCGCCGTTGCGGGAAGCCTTTCGCGATCTGGAGAAAAAGGGCTTGGTGGTCATTCTGCCTCGCCGAGGAGCGTTTGTAAAAGAGATCACCGCCCGCGACGTTCAGGAGAACTTTCCCGTGCGCGGCAACCTGGAGGGGCTGGCGGCTCGGCTGGCCTATGGAAGATTAAACCCCCAGGACTTGGCGACCATGCGGACCGCCCTGGAGGCGATGAAACGGGCCGGGCGCAGCCAAGACCGCGAGGCCTATCGGCAAAACCATCAACTGTTCCATGATATTTTCATTGATGCCTGTGACAACCGACTGTTGATCGAAATCCTGCAGAAATTGCGCATGCACCGGCTCTGGTATTTTGTGTCCTATCGTTATCAGAAGCTCGATTTTCAAATGGCCTTGGACGTTCATGAACAGATTTTGGAGCTATTTGAAAAGGAAGGGTCTGACCCGCAGGAACTGGAGCTCTTGGTGCGAAACCACATTGACGAGGCGTTGGAGAGGCTTTTCGGTACCAGCGCATCATCGGTTGCTCGCCGACCCGGTGAAGAAGAAAAAGCGAAGCCCGGAAGCCGCAAGCAAGCGGAATGAAGATAAGGGCGAAGTGACGACACCCTGGTGACCGGAGACGAATCGGCTGTTCGTTGGGCAACCATCGGCAATCCACACCACAAGGAGGAATCATCATGAGAAGCAAGACAGTGGTTTCATGGTCGGCGGCATTGTGTCTGTGTCTGATGCTCTCGCTGGCCGCATCGCCGGCCAGAGCTGCCGACATCACCTTGAATTTGGGGCATCCGTTTACGGAGAAACTGACCACCCTGACATCCTGGGAGATATGGTTCGCCGACGAGATCGAAAAGCGTACCAACGGGAAGGTCAAAATCAAGATTTTCTGGTCGGAAAGCCTTGGCAAGACCAGCGACCTGCCGGACCTGGTCAGCTCGGGCGGGATCGATATGTCCATTCTGGTGCCCGGCTACTATCCCGCGCGCTTCCCCCTGGCCCAGTGCGGCAACCAGATTTGGTTCGTCAACTGGACCAACGAGGAGGCGTTCGAAGTCGCAAAAACCATTTACTGGCAGGGACCCATCCCAAAGGAGCTTGAAAAGCAGAACATGAAGCTGATGTACGTTCAAGTCCTGCCCAAGTACCAGCTCTGGACTTGGCAGCAGATCAAGACCGTTGAGGATCTCAAGGGCAAGAAGATCCGGTCCTGGGGCCCCTATATGCCCCGGCGGTATGAGGCGGTCGGCGCAGTCGGCATGACCCTGACGCAGGCCGACTGGTTCGAAGCCATGCAGAAGCACATGACCGACGGCGCTTTCTTCTCGGTGCAGATGGGCCTGGCGACGAAGGTCAACGAGGTGGCCAAGAACATCACCATGGTGGACCTGGGGGTCAACACCGGACCCATGTGCATCATGAACCTGGAACGCTGGAAGAAACTGCCCGACGACGTCAAGCAGGTGTTCGAGCAGGTCATGCAGGAGATGCCCGCAAAAGGCAAACAGCTCACCATCGACTACGAAGCCGCCGCCATCAAGGAAGCGACAGCCCAAGGCATCACCCTGATCCCGTTCCCCGACCGCCAGAAATGGATCGACAGCCTCCCCGACATCCGTAGCCAGTGGAAGGATGATATGGCTAAAAAAGGCATGGGCCAGGAGGCCGAGGACATCATTAAACTTTGGGACCAGGCCATCGGCCGCGTTCGAAAAAAATAGAAGATCAAGAAAGAGAATCTGCGGCCGGCGTTTTGAAACTATATAGAAATCGCCGGCCGCTGTTTTTCTTTTGCTGATGTCGTGACGTTGCAGCTTATTGGATACCGGCTGCGGCCCCGCGCTGACACCCGGACTCCGAGAGCTGAAGAGGGACACTATTCATGATCGATAAGATGATAGATAAGATAATGGACCGAATTGCCTGGGGCATGAGCGTCATCGGGGCCTTTGTCCTGTTCTTGATGCTGGTGGTGACCATCGCAGACGTGGTGGCCGACAAGCTGCTGAAGCTGCCGTTTCCCGGCGCCACCGAATTGATCATGTCGATCATGCCCATTTCGGTCTGTGCTTTTCTGCTGAGCGTTCAGATCAAGAAGCGCCACATCGTCATCGATATCCTGGTTAATCGTTTCGGCCCCAAAGCACGGGTCTTTCTGCAACTGCTGACCCCTCCCTGCGGGATCTTCCTTTTCGGGCTTCTGACGTGGCTCAGTGTTCCCCTGGCGATCCACAGCGTCAAAATCGGGGAGCATACGGGGGGGAACGTGGGGGTGCCCATGTATCCGGCCAAGGTCATGATACCTATCGCCACAGGGCTGGTCACGATCCAGTTGCTCATCGATATGGTTCGCATCCTGCGTGATTTGAAAAATCCACCCACGCCGGCGGTCAACACGTGTGACATCAACGATCAACAATAGGTGAGCCTGCAATGTTCTGGTTTCTTCCGATGATGGGGATGATAATTTTATCGATCCCGGTGGCTTTCAGTTTAGGGCTGGCCGGTTTTTTCGGCATCGTTTTCAACCTCAACTGGACCGCCGGCTGCGCCTTCGTCAAAACCATTCTTTACGGCGCAATGGAAAGCTATGCGCTTTCCTGCGTCCCCATGTTCATCCTCATGGGCGAGCTGGCATTCCAGGCCGGGATCAGCGGCGATCTTTTCGATGCGGCCAGCAAGTGGCTCGGCCGCATGCGGGGGGGCATGCTCATGGCCACCAACTACGGCTGCGCGCTGTTCGGGGCCTGTTCGGGGTCCACGATTGCCAGCGCCTCCATTTTTACCAAGATTGCGCTGCCGCAAATGCTCGCCAAGGGATACAGCAAGCAGTTGGCTTCCGGCTGCATCGTCGCCGCCGGGGCACTGGCGTGCATGATCCCGCCCAGCATCCTGATGATCCTTTACGGGCTGATCACCTCGCAGCCGATCAATAAACTCCTGGTGGGCGGAGTGGTGCCGGGTGTTCTGAGCGCCCTCGCTTACGGCGTGGGCATTCAGGTGGCCGGCCGTGTCAAGCCGCATCTGTTTCCGCCGCCGGACACTGATAAAATTACCCTCCGAGAGAAGTTGGTCGCGTTGAAGGGTGTTCTGCCCATCTCATTCCTGATCATGCTTGTGATCGGCGGGCTCTTCATGGGATGGTTCACGTCCACTGCCGCCGGAGCCATAGGCTCGGCCGGCGCCATCGTGGTGCTGCTCCTGCGCCGGCGTTTCACCTGGAAGGTCTTTTACCAGTCGTTGCTGCAGGCCGGCATGTTGTCTTGCTCACTGCTGATCATCATCACCTTCGGCAACCTGTTCTCCTTCGTCCTCAGCTCATCGGGGGCCATCGACTCTTTCGTGAAATTCGTCGTTGGATTGAACATGCCGCCGATTTTCGTGCTTCTGTTGATTATTTTCCTTTACCTGATCATCGGATGCATGATCGACCCAGTTTCCATGCTCATCATCACGCTTCCGGCGGTCATGCCGATTGTCGCGGCATACCAGTGGGATCCCGTATGGTTCGGATTGATTGTAATTACCCTGTGCGAGGTCGGAGTGATTACTCCGCCGGTCGGCATGAACGTTTACACGGTCAAGGCCGTGGCCGGGCCGTGCGTGACCACTGGCGAGGTGTTCATGGGGGCCTGTTATTTCCTGTTTTGGCAGGCGATCGTCATGGCTTTGATCATCGCGTTCCCGGAGATCGTGACCTTTGTGCCGAACATGATGGAAGCCCGATAGGCCAACAAGTTTTTTTGGAGGATAATAGCCATGAACGGATACACTGGACATACCCTTTGGGTGGATCTGACGCAACAGACGGCTTCGGTGAAAGCCACGGACGGTGAGATGGTCAAGAAGGTGTTGGGCGGTCGGGGGTTGGGGATCATGCTGTTGACGCAGCTGGCCCCGGCCGGAGTCGACCCCCTGGCGCCGGAAAACCCTCTGATTCTGGCGACCGGGTCTTACACCGGCGCCGGCGTGTTCTCGGCGTTTTTCAACGTCACCACCAAGTCGCCCCTGACCGGGTTGGCGGCGGCCAGCCATTGCGGCGGCAAGTGGGGACCGGGGTTTAAACGGGCGGGATTCGACGCGCTGGTGGTCACCGGTGCCGCGGTGCGGCCGTGCTACCTGGTTTTGGAAGAAGGCCAGGCCGCCCTTAAGGACGCCGACCATCTGTGGGGACTTGGGGTCTTTGCCACGGAAGCAAAGCTCAAGGCGGATCACGACGGCGGCGAAGTGGTGTGCATCGGCCCGGCCGGCGAGAACCTGGTCAAGTTTGCAACCCTCATGAACGGGCATCGCGCTGCCGGGCGCGGGGGGGTGGGCGCCGTCATGGGCAGCAAGAAGCTTAAAGCCATTGTGGTGAAAGGTAAGATCGGCACGAATTTTTTCGACAAGGATAAAGTCAAGGCCATCTCCAGCCAGGGCGGCAAGAAAGCCGTGGAGGCCGCTCAGGCGTTTGCCAAGTTCGGTTCCTCCATCGCGTTTGACTTTTTCAACGCCAAGCACACTCTGCCGACCCGCAACTTCCGAGGCGGCCATTTCGCGGACGCCGCCCTCATCAACGCCCAGGCCCTCAAGGACCGGTACTTTGTCAAGGACCGCGGCTGCCTCACCTGCCCACTCAAGTGCGGAAACGTCCACCAGGTGAAGGACGGCCCTTATCAGCTGGAAGAGGTGGAGGGCCCGGAATACGAGACGCTGATGTCCTTCGGTTCCAACTGCGGCAATTCCAACCTTGAATCCATCCTCATGGCCAATCTGCTGTGCAACGACCTGGGGATGGATACCATCACCTGCGGCAACACCTTCGCCTGGCTCATGGACCTGTGTGAGTCCGGCATCATCACCGCCGGCGACCTGGACGGCACCTCCATGCGATGGGGCCAGCATGAGTCCATCATGGCGTTGATCCCCAAGATCGCGGCCCGCCAGGGGATCGGGGACGTACTGGCGGAAGGCTCGTACCGCGCGTCCGCCAAATGGGGGCCGCGGGCGTTGGCCCGGGTGATCCACGCCAAGAAACAGGAGTATCCCGGCTATGAATCGCGGCGCTCATTCGGGACCGGCTTTTCCTTGGCGACCAGCAGCCGCGGCGCCTGTCATTTGCGCGCCCAGCTTTACGTCAATGAGCTCTTCGCCGGTGAATTCCAGGAAAAGGGTTTTGAGGCCCATATCGCCACCCTTCTCGACAAGGAACATTTTCTGGCGGTTGCCGACTCCCTCTTGACGTGCAAGTTCGGGATGCGCAACGCCGGCTACACCTGGCCGGTGCTGACCGAACTCTATAACGCCCTGACCGGAGAGAACCTTGCGCTCGAAGACCTCAAGCGCATCGGCGAGAGGATCTGGACCTTGGAGCGGCTCTACAACCTGCGCGAAGGCGTGGAAGCGGACATGTTGCCGGTCCGGTTCGTTACCGAGGATCTCGATGACGGCCAGCCGGGCGGGGCCCGGGTGGACGAGAAGCGGTTTCTGGCGGCGCGGAACCTGTACTACCAGACCCGTGGCTGGGATGAACAAGGGCGGCCGCCGGCTCAAAAGCTTATCGATCTGGGAGTGGCGTAGGAACCGGAAGGGACCCTCTCGTAGGCAGGGGCTTATGGCGATCCGTGAGATAGACACCGCACTCATCACCCGCACCGTCAAGCAGCTTTGCATCGAAGCCACCACCGTTCTGAACCCCGATGTTCTGGAGGCCTACGCGCAAGGCCTGGCGCAGGAGGTATCTCCTCAGGGCAAAGACGTTTTTAAACAACTGATCGACAACGCACGGATTGCACGGCAGGAATCCATTTCGCTTTGCCAGGATGCTGGAATGGCCGTCGTTTTCATTGAGATCGGTCAGGATGTTCATTTTGCGGGACTCGATCTCACCGCCGCCGTCAACGAAGGCGTTCGCCAGGGATATGCCGATGGGTTCCTGCGGCCCTCCACCCTGGATCCCATCAGTCGCGAAAACTACGGGGACAACACCCCTGCCATCGTGCATCTGGACATGGGGCCCGGCAACCAGGTCCGGATCCATGTGCTTCCCAAGGGCTTCGGCGGCGAAAACATGAGCCGGGTGGTGCTTTTCCATCCCGGCGCCGGATTGGAAGGCGTCCGGGAATTCGTGATCAACCGGGTCCGCGAAGCCGGCGCCAACCCCTGTCCGCCCGTCATCGTCGGCGTCGGCATCGGCGGCAATTTCGAAAAATGCGCCCTCATCGCCAAAAAATCGCTTCTCAGGCCGGTCGGCCAGCGCCACCCCGATGCGGTCATAGCGAAGCTGGAACAGGAATTTCTGCGCGACATCAACCGGACCGGGATCGGCCCCCAGGGCCTGGGCGGCCGCATCACCGCTCTGGCCGTGCACATCGAAACCTACCCGACCCATATCGGCAGCCTGCCGGTCGCCGTCAACCTGCAATGCCACAGTCACCGCTGCAAATCGGCGGTCTTATGAGGAGGCAGCTCTAAATCATGGACGCCCCCGTCAGGATCCAGACGCCGCTGTCAGAGCATGGGGTCATGCAACTGAAAATGGGCGACCGTGTTCTTTTGAACGGAACCATCTTCACCGCCCGCGATGCCGCCCATAAACGCCTGATTGAGTTAATTCACCAGGGGAAAGACCTTCCCTTCGACCTCAGAGGGAACATTATTTATTACGTGGGCCCCGCGCCTCCCAAACCCGGGATGGCGTTGGGTTCGGCTGGGCCTACCAGCAGCTACCGAATGGATCCATACACTCCCGCGCTTCTGGACAGAGGCCTTAAAGGCATGATCGGCAAAGGACAAAGGGGCCCCGAGGTGGTTCATTCCATGCAAACGAACAGGGCGGTATATTTTGCCGCCACCGGAGGGGCCGGCGCCCTGCTGTCAATGGCGATAAAAGCCTCCCAAACGATTGCCTACGAGGACCTGGGACCCGAAGCCATCCGCAGGCTGACCGTCGTGGACCTGCCCGTCATTGTCGTCAACGACTGCCATGGCAACGATCTTTACACGATAGGGCGCCGGCAGTTTGAAATCACCGCATAGCAGAAAGGGGCAAAACCCATGTCTACGCTTTTTCAGGCGACCACCATCAACGGAATGACGCTTGCCAACCGGTTTGTGCGTTCAGCCACATGGGAGGGCATGGCCGCCGATGACGGTACCTGCACCCCCGAACTCAAGGAGCTTTACGTCCAACTGGCCAGGGGAGGGGTGGGGTTGATCATCACCAGCCACACCTATGTCCGACGGGACGGGATGGGGTCGCCGCGCCAATTGGGTCTATCCGACGACACGTTCATCCCGGGCCTGCGGGAGATGACGGATGCCGTTCATCGATACAACGGGCGCGTGGCCGTCGAACTTTCCCATGCGGGCATCTTATCCAACGAAAAGGTGACCGGACGGACGCCGGTGGCACTTTCAAAAGTGGACGGCTATGTCGGCTCCGGGGGAAAGGTGATGACGGTCGAGGATATTCAAGCGATCGTCGAGGCGTTCGGGCACGCGGCCCGAAGGGCCAAAGAGGCCGGATTCGACGCCATCCAAATCCATGGCGCCCACGGGTTCCTGGTCAACCAGTTTCTTTCGCCCGCTTTCAATAAACGTACCGACGCTTACGGGGGGGACATCGCCAATCGAACCAAAGCCGTCTTGGAAATCCTGGCAAAGATGCGCAGCCGCGTGGGCCGCGACTTCCCCATCTTGATCAAGATGAATTCGGAGGACTTCATTGACGGTGGCCTGACGGTAGGCGATTCCCTGGAGGCCGCATTGATGCTGGAGCGCGCCGGGATCGACGCCATCGAATTGAGCGGAGGGACGGTCGTCACCGGAGACCATTGCCGCAAAGACATCGACTCCGAAGAAAAAGAGGCCTACTGGCGAAAAGCGGCCAAGGCGTTCAAGGATAAGCTGTCGGTGCCGTTGATCCTGGTGGGAGGAATCCGCTCCGTGCCGCTGGCCGAGAAGCTTTATGCCCAAGGCTATGCCGATTATTTTTCCATGAGCCGCCCCTTCATCCGCGAACCGGGTCTGGTGGCGCGTTGGGCCTCGGGGGATCTGCGGAAGGCGACGTGCCGGTCGGACAATCTCTGCCGCGGCCCACTCATGGCCGGCGGAGGAATTTATTGCGTGGTGGAGAAAGAACAGCAGAAAAAAGCGTAGAAGCCTTTGCGCATGAACCTGATATCGGCCTTTGAACCGACCCGCGACGCGATCGGGCTCAACCGCCTTCCATGGGGGGGAACAGGGTTACTTCATCGTCGCTGCTCAGCCGGGTGGCGGTATCCGCACGGCGGCCGTTGACGAGCATGACCGCCTCGACCGCTGCCGGGATCCGCAACGCGGTCAATAAATCGGCAACGGTTGCTCCGTCGGCGAGGGCGAGCTCGAACTTTCCACCGCCGGCCGGCGCGTAGTCGCGCAGATTGGCGAATGCATGGACGCTGACCTTCATTTTTTACCTTCGGGCGGCTAAAGCAGCCCCAATTGCCTGAGTTTCGCTTCCGACGGCCTGCCTTCCGGCGTCCAGCCCCGCAAGGCGTAATACGGCCCCAGCATCTCCTCCAGCTTGCAGACCATTCCCCTGGCCGGGCCGACGGGCATGGGTTCGCGGGTGATGCGCGGGGGGAGGCTGTCGTCCCCGCGGGTGAAGCCAGCCGCCTGCAGGTAAAGCCGCTCGGCGTTGAAAATGCGCTCGCCGGTTTTTTCCACCTCCTCCGGCGAATACCCGGCGCCGGTTGCGGCGTTGAGAAGCTCGGTAATGCCGACCGGTTTCACCATCAGGTCTTGCTCCACCAGGTAGCGCACGCTGAAGAAAACGCACAGTCCGGCTGCGTCGATCACGCAGAAGAGATCCTGCCACTTGGCCACCAGCGGCGGCTTGTCCTCCCAGGTGTGGGGGTCGGCGGGGACCGGCACGCCCAGGAGTTCGAAGTAGGCGGGGTCTCCGCGCATGTGGGATCCGCCGATGGGAGACGTAGCGTAGGCCAGGCCCATACCCTGTTCGCCGCGCGGGTCGTAGCCGGCGAAGTCCAGGCCCTTGGCGACCATGGCCAGCTCCGGGTGCCCGCAGCGGGTCGCCAGCCGCAGGCTGCCCTCAGCCAGCAGGCCGCCGAAGCCCTCCCGCCGGGCGGTCATCCGGGTGAGCCGGACCAGAGCATCGCCGTCGCCCCAACGCAACGGCATTCCGGTATCGGATTCCTTCAGAAAGCCCTTTTCGTATAGTTCCATCGCACAGGCGATGGCCGCGCCCATGCTGATGGTGTCCAGCCCCAGCTCGTTGCACTCGTAGTTCGCCTTGGTGAGGGCGGCCAGATCGTCCACGCCGCAGTCCGACCCGAGGGCATAGACGGTTTCGTACTCCGGTCCCTCGCCTTCGCCCTGGTAAGGGCCGTCGGGGATGCGGGTGACCCGGCCGCAGGCGATGGGGCAGCTGAAGCATGGTTTCGGCCGCACCAGGTATTTTTGGGTGAGGGTTTCCCCGTAGATGGACTCCCAGCCCTCGAAGGTCCCCTGCTGGAAGTTGCGCGTGGGGAAGACGCCATGGCTCTGGGTGCCGACCACGGTGATGGCCGTGCCGTGCGTGCGCAGGGCCGGCGGCGCGTCCTGGGTCTTGGCCTTGAAGGCCTCGCGGTATTTCGTGTTGACGGCCTTGAAGGCGGCCGGGTCGGCGAGCGCGACCTCTCTCTGGCCGCGCACCACCACGGCCTTGAGGTTCTTGGCGCCCATGACCGCGCCCACACCGGCTCGGCCGGCGGCGCGATCCCGGTCGTTCATGATGGCGGCGAAAAGAACGCGATTCTCCCCGGCCGGCCCGATCACGGCCGTTTTGGCCTTTTCGTGGGTTTCGCTGCGCAGGGCATCGTCGGTTTGGTGCGTGGTCCGGCCCCAGAGATGGTCCGCCGGCCGCAGTTCGGCGTGGTCGCCGTCGATCCAGAGGTAAACCGGCCGGGCGGAACCGCCTTCGATGATGACGGCGTCATGGCCGCTTTTCTTCAGCTCGGCGGGGAAATTCCCGCCGGAGTTGGAGCAGGTGATGGCCCCGGTCAGGGGCGACTTGGTGGTCACCACGTAGCGGGCGCCGGTGGGAGCGGCCGTGCCGGTCAGTGGCCCGGTCGCCATGATGATCTTGTTTTGCGGCCCGAAGGCATCGCCGGCCGGGTCGACTTCCCGACGCAGGTAATAGATGCCGAGTCCCCGCCCGCCGATGTAACTCCGCGCCACCTGCGGGTCGAGCGGTTCACGGGTAATCCGCCCCCGGCTCAGGTCCACTCTTAGAATTTTTCCGCACCAGCCGTGCATGGCTCAACCTCTCGAACATGTTTCAGCTGCCTGTGCCGCAGCACTCCGAATCGGTTCCACTTTAGGCCGCGCCGAGCTTTTTGGCAAGATGCGGATGATATTTCCTGTTGATATTTTCGCCGGTTTGGGTGTTACATGCAAAGGAAGTCAAACCCATTGGACGATGGCGAATCGATGAACGAGTGGATCCCGTTCGAGGAGGGGCGATACCTGGCACAGCGGGCCCTCCTGCTGGCGGTCGACGAGCGCGCGGTTGTGCTCGAAGAGACCATCATTGAGATTGCCGAGGGGCCCGGCGGGAAGCGCCGCCTGAGCGGGCGCGGTCGCGCGTCGAACGCGCTGATGGTGGAACTGCTCGAAGAAGGCTATGAGTTGGATCTGTTGCTCGATTTCGGCGGAGAGTTCAAGTTTCGGCTGCGGGCTCCGGCGATTCAGGGCGGCAAGGTGTTTGCGCCCGGGGTCAAATCCTTTGTGCAGTTCGTTCCGCGATCACCCTGGGAGCCGGTCGCGGAAGCCGATTTTAATTCTTTAATGACCCGGGTCCGAATACTGTCCGATGAACGGAGCTGAGCAGCGTCCCCTTGGCCCGCTCGAACTCTTCGCGGGTGAGGAGGTTCTTCTCGTAGAGCTGGGCCAGAGAGGCCAACTCGCGCAGGCGCTGGGTTTCCGGGTCTTCAAGCAAGGGCGGCGAGGAAGAAGCCGCGATTTCGGGGAACGTTGAGGCCGTCGGTCGATCGAATTTAACCGAGGCCAGCCCGCCCAGAAAACGGACTTCGAGCGTGCTGCCCGAAGGCACCGCCACCCCTTGCAGGTCGCGTATCACGTTGCGGCCTTCGGCTTTCAGCCGGCGGTAGACGAAGTAGGCTCCGGCCGCTATCAGGCTGAGCCCGCCCAAGAAAATCCAGGCCCAGTACCGCGCGATGCCGCCGAAGAAGATCACGACGAGCCCGATCAGGCAGATGAGGACGACGTGCAGGCCCAGGATCATGTGAGCCAGCATGACGCCCTTGAACAATTCCATGGTCGGCTTTTCAGGTTTGGCTTTCATCGTTAAGCTCACTCAACTTACAGATAATCCTAACTCAATCCGTCGGATTTGTCACGGCCGGCGTTAAGACCAGGAATGACGACCATGCGATATCCCGCCTTCATCGAAGCCGATTTCGATTTTCCGGAATTTCATCTCGTGCGCATGAATTTCAGCCGCCAGGCCATCGACGACTTGGTAGCGGCGGTCAACCGTGAGATGGACCGTCTGCTTCCGCAGAGCGGGATCCGCGCCGGCGACCGGGTGGCCGTTGGGGTGGGCAGCCGCGGGATCGACCGCCTCGAAATCATCGTGCGCACGGTGTGCGCGCGGCTGCGGCAGGCGGGTGCCCGGCCGGCGATCATCCCGGCCATGGGCAGCCACGGCGGCGCCACGGCCGAGGGCCAGGCCGCCGTCCTGCGGCGGTTGAACGTGACCGAGGAATCCTGCGGCGCACCGGTCGTCTCCACGATGGACGTCGAGGCGGTCGGCACCGTGTTCGGCGAGGTCCCGGTGTATTTCAGCCGGGACGCCCTGGCGATGGAGCACTCCATTGCCATCAACCGCGTCAAACCCCATACCAAGTTCATCGGTCCGGCCGAAAGCGGGATCCTGAAGATGTTGTGCGTCGGCATGGGCAAGCACCGCGGGGCCATTGCCTATCATACCTGGGCCATGAAGCACGGCTTCTTTGAGCTCTGCCAGGCCATGGGGCAGACGATCGCCGCCGCCGCCAATTTCCGTTTCGGACTGGCCGTCGTGGAAAACGCCTACGACCGGGCGCTGGCCGTCGCCGGGGTGCCGGCCGGCCGGATCATAGAGGAGGAAACCCGCCTGAACGCACTCGCCAAGGCGCACATCCCCCGGCTGCCGTTCCGGGATCTGGATGTCCTGGTGGTGAACCGGATCGGCAAGGAGATCAGCGGCGCCGGCATGGACCCGAACGTCACCGGCCGGGCCTTCGATTTGATGGAAAGCGACTTCTCCGGGATTCTTAAGGTCAAACGCCTCGCGGTTCTGAACCTGTCCGCTCAAACGGGGGGCAACGCCATCGGCCTGGGGAACGCCGACTTCATTACGGAAAAGGTCTTTCAGGCGCTGGATTATGAGGCCACCCTCATGAACGCCCTCACCAGTCTTTCGCTGCGCAAGGCCTTCATCCCCGTGCGCATGCCGAACGACCGCAAGGCGATCCAAGCCTGCTTTGCCACCATCGGCCCGGTGCCGGCCGCCGAGGTGCGGGCGGTGGTGATCCGCGACACCATGCACCTTTCCGAGTTTTTGATCAGCCGGGCCTTGACGGCGGAGGCCGCAGGGGTGGCCTCCGCCGAAATCCTCGCCGCCGCGCCCCTGAGCTTCGATGCGGACGGCAACCTGCGTCTGCCCGCCGGTCCTTGAGACGCGCAAGCCCGAGATCGGCCTTTTTAGGAAGTCGTCAGTTGCTGAAGAGTTCCAACAGCTCGACGGCTTCCTTCTGGCGGATGGGGCTGAGCGGAAACACCGGCTCGGGCGGCTCCTCGTCCAGCTCTTTCTGCATCTCGGCGTTGGCCCTGCCGGCAAGCGGCAAGTAGTAAAGGGAGAGCTTCATGGCCCCGGAGGCCTCGGAGACCTTCATCTTGATGCGGGTTTCGCCGACCATCCAGGAATGGGTGGTCAGGGCGCCGCGGGACTCCATGCTGATTTTGGGGATCCCGAATCGATGCTGGATGCCGCGCTTGATGGTGCTGTACGCGTCGATGGCCTCGAGGCCGGCGTAGACCGCGAAGAACTTTTCGTCGTAGAAGCCGTAGACCAGGTTCGTCACCTGGGTATCGAAAAGCGTATAGGCCTGTTTCGGGTTCACATAATAAGCGATTTTGCCGCTGCCGCCCACGTGGACATGCTCCGCGAATTCGGAAAGCGGCGCTCCCCACGGTTTGTTGAGAAACTCCTTGTCCAGATCGGCCGCCTGCAGGCCACCCATGCTGAAAACCGACCATGCCAGGATCATAAGGAGATACGCCGCAGCCCTCATACCACCACCTCCCTTTTAGAAAACCCCACTATCGAGTCATTGAATCTTTTGATGGCAACGCGTCGAAAAATCAGATTTCTTCCGGTGGCCGAAATGACAGGTTCACCCCGCACGGCTCGTTACGGCTCATGAACGATCAATAGCCCCGCTTCAAGTCGACGACATTCCACGGCGGCTGCCCGGCCCGCACGCGATGGTAGTTCGCGATGATCTGGGGGGCCACGTCCCGCGGATAGGTCAGGCTGGCGACGTGCGGGGTCACGGTCACCTGGGAGTGGCTCCAGAACGGATGCGATTCGGACAGCGGCTCCTGGCGGAACACATCGAGGCAGGCCCCGGACAGATGGCCGCTTTCGAGGGCTGTGAGCAGGTCTTCTTCCACCAGGTGCTCCCCCCGGGCCGCGTTGATCAAGTAGGCTCCGGCGGGGAGCTTGGACAGCGTGCGGCGGTTTAAAATCCCCTGGGTCTCCGGCGTCAGCGGCAGCAGGCATATTAGAATATCCGCGCCGGCCAGAAAATCGTCCAGGGCGTCATCACCGGCGAAGTCGGCAACCCCCTCGATCGACTTCGGGATGCGGCTCCATCCGCGAACCGGAAAGCCCATCGCGTGCAGCTTCCGAGCGGCATCCGAACCCAGATGGCCCAGTCCCATGATGCCCACCCGCACGTCCCGGGGATGCCGCGGTATGCGGGGCGCCCACGCCTTCTGGGCCTGGTCCCGGCGGTAGAGGTCGAATTGGCGGGTGTGGCCGAGCACGGCCGTGAGCACGTACGTACTCATGGCTTCGACCATCCCCGCATCGACGATGCGGGTGACCGGCACGCCGGCCGGCAGATCGGGGTCGCGCAAGACATGGTCGACGCCGAACCCCAGCGAAGCGATGCACTTGAGCCGCGGAAACCGTTTCATTGTCCCGAGGGGGTGTTTCCAGCTGAGCACGAACAGCACGTCCTCCGGCGGCCCCACATCGGGCCATATCCGCAGGTCCAGGCCGGGGTCCTGGCGGTGCAGGTGCTTGACCCAGGACTGGGCTTCGAGTTCAGGTGCCAGGAAAAGCATGCTCATTTTGGTTCCATGGTCTCCGTTCGCGGGGTGGGAGGTTTCATGAATGCTGTCACGAATCACGCCACCCATAACACGGAAGCGGCGCGAGGGCAAAGCCAGGTCGATGGCTGCCATCGGGTCATACAAGGCGGGTATCCCCATGCCTCCAATCCACTAGACGGCTGAGCAGCCCGGCTTTCTGCATTTCCTCCCGCAGGTGCTGCGGCGGCAGGTGCACGGGTTCATCGCCGAGCTGGAAGGTGCCCCAGTGCATGATCATCAGCTTCTGGGCCTTCAGCTCGCGGAAGGCCTGAACGGTCTCGCGGGGGTCGATGTGGCTTTGCGCCATGAACCAGCGCGGCTCGTAAGCCCCCAGGTTGAATACCGCCAGGTCGATATCGAACTCCTTCCCGATCTGGTCGAACCCGTCGAAGTAAGCCGTGTCGCCTGAAATATAGATGGTGGGGCCGGTGGCGGTACGGATCAGATAAGATCCCCACAGGCCCAGATTCGGCCCGGCCACCGGGTTGCGCATGGTCCAATGGTTGCACGGCAGCAGCATAATTTCGCGGTCTCCGCTGCGGACGCTCTCGTACCAGTCAAGGGTGGTCCGACGGCGCAGCCCGACCTCGTCCAGAAGGCCGGCATAGCCCGGCGGCGCGATGACGTGAGTGTCGGGCGGCAGCTGGGCCAGCGACGATGTGTCGAAGTGGTCGTAGTGGCCGTGGGTGAGCAGCACCAGCTCGGGCGCCGGTATTCGAGAGGGATCGAAGTCGAACGGCGTGTAGTCTCGCATGAACCAGAACGGGCTTGAAAACACGGGGTCTACCAGGATGCGGCTGCCCGCGTCCTGGATCACCAGGCTGGCATGTTTGAGGTAGGTGATGGACAGGTCCCCCGGCCGGCGCAGCCGCTCCCAGTCGACGGATACGGGCGCCACCGTCTGCTGGTTCAGCTCCTCCTCGAACGGGTTGCGGTGAAACAGCTTCCAGGACAGGACCTTGAGCAGGCGCCCCGATCGATCGAACCCGAACGGGTTGAGGAAGCGGCCGGCGCCATGATGCTCCCGGCGGCGGGCGATTTCCCGCAGACTGCGCCCGTTGAGCGGCCGGTAGTGGAGCGGCGGGGCTTCTTTTACGTCCGCCACGGAGGCCTGCGCCCACGCCGGCAGCGCGCTGGCCAGCAACGAGGTCTTTAATAGGGTGAAGAACGTATTCAAAAACCGGCGCCGGTTCATCGTCGCCACCTGGTCATACGGGGATAGAGGGATCTGCGCCGCCGTCCGCGGCGCTGGATGCACCATGATAAGCATTTCGGGCAGGATGCCAAGCGGGGGTGACGATCGGTTGGCTCGCTAAAAAGCGGAAGCGCGACGCCTATCTCACACAGCGCCGCGCTTCCGCTTTTACCATTCGGAGGTCAACTTGCGCGAAACCTTGCTCCAGTTGGCGCTCAGCTTGGAGACGGCGTCGATGCCGATGTCCAGGTGGATATCCATGAACTTGGAATAGATTTCTTCGGACAGCTTCTTGTCCTTGATCCCGCGGCGCTGAAGCGGCATGTCGGATACCAGCATGATGGAGCCGATCGGAACCTCGTAGCGGTAGGCGACGGTAAAGAGCGTGGCCAGCTCCATTTCGATGGCCAGGATCCGGCGGCGGCGGAGATAGTCGACGAACTCCTCATCGAATTCCCACAGTCGGCGGTCGGTGGTGTAGACGATGCCGCAATGCGGCGTGAAACCGAGTTTGCGCACGGCGCCGATGCAATACAGATTGACGGAAGAAGCGGGGATGGCGGGAAACTCCGGCGGCATGTAGTGGCGGCTGGTGCCTTCTCCGCGGATGGCGGCGGACGGCACCAGAAAATCGCCCGTGTTCAGGATGTCGTCGATCCCTCCGCACATGCCCAGCATGATGACCGATTTCAGGCTGTCGAGATAGGCCAGGCAATTGATCACCAGCGCCGCCTGGGGAGAGCCGATGCCGAAGTCGATCATGCTGCAATTAAAGTCTTTGGCGTTGACGATCCGAAAGTTACCCTCGCAAAGCCGTCCCTTGGTTTTTTCCTGAAAGCGGATCAGATAGCGCCTGAAATTGGTGATGAGGATGTGGTCGCAGAATTCGTCCAGCGGACAATTGGTGTAGCGCTCCAGCGTCTGGCGAACGTATTCATGTTCTTTGAGTGACATGGGCTTCTCCCTCGGCGGTCTTCTTCGTTTTTACCCCGGATATTTGCGGGCCAGCCGCTCCAGCTCCGCCAAATAGTTTTTCTGGTAGGCCAGCCCCGTCTGGCTGCGGATATCCTTGGCGGCTCCGGTAATCAGCGGGCGGATGTCGATCCCGTTCGGATTGATCTTCTGGTCGTTGGCCCGGTCCAGGACCTGGATGCAGTAATAGATGGACAACAGCCGGATCCTGGAATCGCGGCGCAGCAGATAGCTTCGGCCGCCGAAGGTGTCCACCAGAAAGCTGGCGCAGGCGTACATGGTCTTCAGCGAGGGCTTGCCCCGCATCGTTTCCAGGGGTCCGGTGTACCACTGGAAGAACACCCGCATGGCGGGCTCCATGATCTCCGGTTCATTTTTGAGGATTTCCGCCGCCAGCTGGACGCGTTTGCGGCCCATGGCCCTGAAGAAATAAGAGACGTTTTTCAGCATCTCGTACAGGGATTCGGTTTCGCCCGCCACCCTCGGCGGATTGGCCGAGAGCGCCTCCACCGCCAGCACGTATTCTTCGTAGGCGCCCCCCGGCAGATCGTAGGCTTTCACATAGTCCCGGCCGTCAAGGTAGGCAAAAAACGCTTTCACGCGGCGCTCGATTTCCTCGGCGGCCATGGGTTTTTCCCGCGCCGGGGGCTCGGCGGCCGGCGGCCCGAAGACCTCCGCAACCTTCTCGCCCAAGGGAGCCTCGCCACGGGCGGCCTTCAGTTCTTGTTCCATGTCCGTGAGCTTCTGGGTCAGAACTTCGGTGCGCTGCTGCCATTCCTGGCTCTCCTGTTTGCGCGCGGTTTCGATGCGGGTGGCATACCAATCCTTCAGCAGGATCCAGAGGAATATACCGACGACGACCAAAACCAGAAGCACCATGACGGGTTGGTAATTGCGTTCCGCTTTCATTCGCTACCTCCTCCGTTAAGCAACCGTCGTTTCCGACGCCTTACTGCGGGTTCTCCTCCGGGAGTGCTTCCTCGGGGGGCTCCACGTGCACCACGACATCGACGACCTCCTCGATTTCATGGATGAGCCGGGCTTCCACCTCCCTGGCGATATCGTGGCCCTCACGGACGGTGAGGTTGCCGTCGACGATGAGGTGTAGGTCGGCCTGGATGCTGGTTCCGATGTAACGCGTGCGGATGTCGTGAACCTGCCGAACGCCTCGGCTGGCACCGGCGATGTCTCTTATCCGGCGGCGGAGTTCGGCGGGCGCTCCAACGTCGATGAGCTGCTTGAGACTCGGCCAGGTAATCTTGAACGCCGCGTGCAGGATGAACATCGAAACCACCACCGCGCCCAGATGATCGAGAAAGGTCCATGACGGGAGCAGGATCGCTCCGGTCACCGCGATGACCACCGGCAGGGAACTGAAGGCGTCCGAGCGGTAGTGCCAGGCGGTGGCGATCACCGCAACGCTTTTGATCCGGCGTCCGACTCCCAGCGTCCAGCGGTAGAGGATTTCCTTGCCGATGACCGACGCGAGGGCCGCTGCAGCGGCGATCCAGCCGGGCGGAGTTGCATGCTGCTCATGCAGGGTTGCCATCGACTCCCATCCGATCCCGACCGCAGCCCCCACGAGCGAGACGCCGATGAACACCGCCACCAGGGTTTCCATGCGCCCGTGCCCGAACGGATGGGTTTCGTCCGGAGGGCGGGTCCAGAACCGCGATCCGGCGTAGACCAGGATGACGGTGAACACGTCCAGCAGCGCCTCGATGCCGTCGGCGATGACCGCCTGGCTGTCGCCGTAAATACCGGCCGCCAGCTTGAAGATCGCCAGTGCGAGGTTGACCGTGATTCCAATCCAAGTGACCTTGCGGATGAGCGCTTCCGGCAGAGTGTGGCTCGGTGGCGATGTGACATCGTTAATCAGCAGCCGGTCCGTCATCAGGCCTCTTGGGTGTGCTGGCGTTCTTCTATATTACTATAGCCGACGTTCCGCCCGGCTTCAACGCTTTTCAGCCGCGCGCCGGCCGGGATGAACCCGGCCGCCTTGACACTGCATGGCTTCTATTGTAGCACCGAAGCCGGGCGGCGGTTTTATTACTCCGGCAATAAAATATGTTCAATGCGGCCCTATCACGCATCGGCGGGGCGGGTTTTCGGCCGCAGCGCGCCACAACCATCGGTTCAACGAACCATCGTACGGCAGCAAGCCCGCATCATATGGTTCCGGACAGCCCCGGAGGACCCATGCCCACGCAGCCGCCGGCCGTCTCTGCCTGTGCGCGGTTCTTCTAGACGGCTTGGGGGCGTGGCAGGGTCGCCTGAAAATTTGGTTGCGGCGCGCTGCGGCCGAAAACCCGCCCCGCCGGACCTCGGCTGGAGGCGTACCTGTTCAATTGCCGGAGTAATAAAAGGGTTTGAAAATGAAGAAGCGGCCTGGAATGCGGATTTCTTTGATCGTCGCCATGGCCGAAAACCGGGTCATCGGTCGGGGCGGGTCGATCCCATGGAAAATACCCGGCGAGCAGAAGATGTTCCGGCGCATCACCCTGGGCCACACGCTGATCATGGGGCGCAAGACGTACGAGGACATCGGCCGGCCGCTGCCCGACCGACTCAATATCGTCATCAGCCGTCGCCCGGACTATCAGCCGGCCGGGTGCCTGACGGCGGACAGCCTGGAGAACGCTCTGGCGCTTTGCCCGACGGAGGAAACCGAAGCATTTATCATCGGCGGAGGGGAGCTCTTTCGGGAGTCCATCCGACGGGCCGACCGCATCTATCTCACGGTGGTCCCCGTGTCGGTGCCGGGTGATACGTTTTTTCCGGAGATACCCGAGAGCTTTGCGATGGCTGCGAGTGAGCGCGTGCCCGGCCCTTTGCCTTATGTTTTAAAAATTTACGACCGGGTCCGCCGCTGATTTTTTATGAAGTCGATTTGAAAATCCCCTCTGCCCACTTGGTTAAAGGGGGGAGGCGGAGGCAATGGCACCGCGCGTCCTGGCAAGCTTTTGAAAAGGAAGCTCATATATGCCTGAAGAAAAAAGCTACCACATGACTCCGTCCGAGTTCCGCCGCCTCGGGCATGCCGCGATCGATTGGGTCGCCGATTACTACGAGCGGGTGGAATCCCTGCCCGTGCTCTCCCGCGTCCGGCCGGGCGACATCCGGGCCACGCTCCCCGCCCGTCCACCCGAGCGGGGCGAGCCCTTTGAAGCGGTCCTGAAGGACCTGAGCGAATTGATCCTGCCGGGCATCACCCACTGGCAGTCCCCGAATTTCTTCGCATACTTTCCGGCCAACGCCTCGGGCCCGGCGATCCTGGGCGATTTGATCTCTTCCGGGTTCGGCGTGCAGGGGATGCTCTGGTCCACCAGCCCAGCCTGCACGGAGCTTGAAACCCACGTGCTGGACTGGATGGCGGAGATGCTGGACCTGCCGCAGCGCTTCCGTTCGACGGGCAGCGGCGGCGGAGCCATTCAGGACTCCGCATCCAGCGCCGCCCTGTGCGCGCTCATCGCCGCCCGCGAACGCGCGACCGGGCTTGCCAGCAACGAGCGCGGGTGCGACGGCCGGCTGACCGCCTACACGTCCTCGCAGGCCCATTCCTCCATCGAGAAGGGCGCCAAGGTGGCCGGCGTCGGCCGGGCGAATTTGCGCCTGATCGACGTGGATGCCACCCTGGCGATGCGGCCGGAGCAGCTCGCCCAACAGATTGATGAAGACCGCCGGGCCGGGCACATCCCGTTTTTCGCGGCGGCCACCATCGGCACGACCTCCTCCAACGGCATCGATCCGATCCGCGCCATCGGCCGGATCTGCCGCGAGCAGGGGCTGTGGCTGCACGTGGACGGCGCCATGGCCGGCACCGCCGCGTTGTGCCCCGAGTTTCGCCATCTGCAGGACGGGCTCGAGCTGGCCGACAGCTACTGTTTCAACCCGCACAAATGGATGTTCACCAATTTCGACTGCGACTGTTTCTACGTAGCCGACCGCAAGGCCCTGATTCAGGCCCTGAGCATCCTGCCCGAATACCTGCGCAACCAGGCTACCGAGAGCGGAGCGGTGATCGATTACCGCGACTGGCAGATTCCTCTGGGGAGGCGTTTCCGGGCGCTCAAGCTCTGGCTCGTCATCCGGCACTACGGCGTCGAGGGCCTGCGATACCACGTGCGGCGCCACGTGGACTTGGCCCAGGAGTTCGCCCGCTGGGTGCAGGCCGCGCCGCGCTTCGAACTGGCCGTGAAGCCGCCCCTGAACCTCGTCTGCTTCCGGCACCGCGGCGGCGACGACCTGAACCAGGCGCTCATGGACCGACTGAACGGCAGCGGCGACCTTTTTCTGACGCACACGCGGCTGCAGGACCGGCTGACGCTGCGGATGTGCGTCGGGCAGACCCAGACCGAGCGGCGCCATGTGGAACGTGCCTGGCGGCGCATTTGCGAGGTGGCAGATGACCTGGAGCGGGGATAGGCGCAAACCGCGGACCCCGGCCGGCTTCCTTTCGAACTGGAGGAGATGAACGCAATGACCGAGACCCCATCCGTTCACGGCTGGAACCCGGACCTGCCGCTGTCCCTGCAGGACAAGCTCAGGGAGGACTTGAAACTGGCACTGCGCTCCAAGCATGACGCCTTGAAGAACACGATCCGCCAGATCATGTCGGAGTTCTTCAAGCTGACGCTGCCGGTCACGCTGGAAGGCGGCAAGAAATCCACCCGGCCCAAGAAGCCCGATGAGATCACCAACGACGACATCATCGGCATCATCCAGGGCCTGATCAAATCCGAGCGCATCGTGCTGGAGGCCAAAAAGGAGGCCAGTTCCGAATACCTTCGGATCCTTGAGTCCTACCTGCCCCGGCAGGCGTCCCGGGAGGAGATCGTGGCATGGATCAAGGCCAATCTCGACCTCGGGCAGTATAAGAATCGGATGCAGGCGATGGGCGCCATCATGAAACACTTCGGTAAGACCGCCGACGGCAAGCTGGTCAATCAGATCCTCAAGGACGGATGATGCGCCCGCAGCCGAAGAAGCGGCGCGCCGGGGCGCTTCATTCTTTTCGAGACGGCTGGACAAACGACGGTCGACCGGCTAAAATGACTACGGATGCGGTTGGCATGCAAACCAGAAAGGCAGCGCGATGATTTATATCGGCAAATTCTTGTATACCACCAATCAGCAGGTGAAAGACGAAACCCGGCGCCGGCATGGTGAATTCAATTTGCTTGTTTCCGCGAAGGACAAGAACGCCGCTCTGGAAAATTTCAAGAAACGCATCGACGACGCCCGAGCGTCGACGGGCTTCTTCGAGGGCGATTCGCTTGTATACCTGATCCATATGCTGGAGATGGAGGAAGTGCCATCGGACCGTGCCAAAATGTTTAACTTTCAGTCCGTGGCGGGGGATCCTGTCATGCCGATTATCAGCTGCCAGGCGCCTTCCGGCGAAGGTGACGGCTGCCGGATTCTTGATTGGCAGAAGAATCGGCCGGGAGTCGACGGCCAGAGCGCCACGCCGTTCATGCAATTCAGCCAATAGAGCTGTCGCAGGCGTGTTTATCTGAGCTTAACTGTTAATTTACACCTGTTTCCTGTATTAACGCTTCTCCGCTCATATCCCGGCGCGCAGGTTACCAGCCAATAATTTTCTCGCGTTCATCCGCAAGCAAAATTAATCTTTAAAATTATATAGTTAAAGATTAATCCGGGCTGGTGAAGACCAAAATTGCAGAGTCATCGTCGGCTGCCGAGGGCTGGTATGCTCATTGCTTTCGCTTTTCAGAACTTGCTTCGGCAAGTCGGTCTCGCTGTCCACAGTCGTTGAGCCATTCATCAACCGCAGGTCGGTTGACCATATAAATCCATTAACGGGAGGGCAGTATGAAGAGGGTGAAAATTGCGGGTTTCATTCTTCTGGCCCTGTGGATGCTCGGTTTTTACGTGCATCCGTTAGGTGCCAACCCGGGTGCGGCCGAAGGCGAGCAGGCTCCCGGGCGGGGAATGGCCCAGCAGGCGACCAAGGGGGCCAAACGATGGATCACGGCCGACCATACCAAGCACGAGGCCCTGAAGCAGCCGTTCACGTCCGGGCCGGAAGTGACCAAGGCCTGCCTGAGCTGCCATTCGGAGGCCGCCACCCAGATCCACAAGACCATCCACTGGACCTGGGTCGACCCCGCCTCGCCCAAGGACAAGCCCATGGGCAAGGGGGCGCTGACGGTCAACAACTATTGCGTCAGCATTCACGGCAATGAGCCGCGCTGCACTTCCTGCCACATCGGCTACGGCTGGAAGGACAAAAGCTTCGATTTCAGCGACGCGAGCAAGGTGGACTGTCTCGTCTGCCACGAACAGACCGGTACCTATAAAAAACACCCCGCCGGTGCGGGCAACCCGGCGAAGGAGCCCGTCGTGTTCCCTGGCGACGGTCAAAAATACCTGCCGCCCGAATGGAATCAGGTGGCCCAGAGCGTGGGCCGGCCCACCCGAGAGAACTGCGGCGTGTGCCACTTCTACGGCGGCGGCGGGGACATGGTGAAGCACGGCGATCTGGACTCCTCCATGACCAAGCCGAACAAGGCCCTGGACGTCCACATGGGGATCGACGGCAAGAATTTTGACTGCACGCGCTGCCATACCACGACCGCCCACCAGGTGTCCGGCCGAATTTATTCGACCCCGGCCGCCACCGAGCGCAAGACTCTGGCTCAGGACGACCTGACGCCGCGGATCACTTGCGAGTCCTGCCACACCGCCACCCCGCACAAACCGGGTGCGAAGGCCAACGACCACACGGACAAGGTGGCCTGCCAGACCTGCCACATCTCGGAATTCGCCCGCGCGCTGCCCACCAAGATGCGTTGGGACTGGTCCACGGCCGGCCAGAAAAAAGACGGCAAGCCTTACAAAGAGAAAGGGCCTCTGGGCACGCCGGTGTACGATACCCAGAAGGGCAATTTCACCTGGGAGAAAAATGTCAAGCCGCAGTACTTCTGGTACAGCGGCCGCATCGACGCCGTGTCGTTAAAGGATTCGATCGATCCGACCCGGCCGGTGGCGCTCAACTGGCCGGTGGGCCGCTCCGACGACCCCAACGCCCGCATCGCGCCGTTCAAGGTCCACACCGGCAAGCAGCCATACGATACGGTCAACAAGACCATGCTCGTCCCGCATCTGTTCGGGCCGCCCGACTCCGACGCCTACTGGGCGAAATACGACTGGAAGCTCGCCTTTGAAAGCGGCATGAAGAAGGCGGGCCTGCCCTTCAGCGGCCAGTTTGATTTCGTCGAGACCAGCTATGTGTTCCCGACGACCCACATGGTGGCGCCGAAGGAAAAATCCGTGAGCTGCAACGAATGCCACACCCGGGACAACAGCCGCATGGCGAATATCCAGGGCGTCTACCTGCCGGGCCGCGACGGCAACAAGGTGATCGAAATCCTGGGATGGGCGGCGGTGCTGGGCTCGTTCGCCGGCGTCCTGCTGCATGCGCTCGGCCGTGCGGTCAGCAGCCGCAGGAAGGAGGGCTGATCCATGAACGCAAACGACACCTGCAAGATGGTGAACATCTACCTTTACTCCCGCTACGAACGATTCTGGCACTGGTTGCAGAGCGCGCTGATCGTCATTCTGCTGGCCACCGGTTTTGAAACCAACGGGGTCTACGCTCTGTTCGGATTCAAGAACGCCTTCGACGTTCACAACTTCGTCGGCATCACCTGGTTGATCGCCTTCGCCTTCTTCGTGTTCTGGATATTCACAACCGGCGAGTGGCGGCAATACATTCCCACCACCAAGAAGATGCTGCTGGTGGTCCGCTATTACATGTACGGGATTTTCCGCGGGGAACCCCACCCGGTTCCCAAACGGGAGGACGCCAAACACAACCCCCTGCAGCGCCTGGTCTACCTGAGCCTGGCGGCATTTCTGCTGCCGGTGCAGATGCTGAGCGGGCTGCTCTACTGGAGCTACAACTCCTGGAGCGCCTGGGGGCTTGGCTGGATGTCGCTGAAAGTGGTGGCGGGCATACATCTGGCCGGCGGATTCGCCATTCTTTCGTTCCTCGTCGTGCACCTATACATGATCACGACCGGTCACAGCCTCGGCGCCCACACGCGGGCCATGATCTGCGGCTGGGAGGAGGTCGAGGAACGTGAAGGCATCGAGGAATGGGAAATCAAGTCACGCGTCAAAAGCCGGGTCTGATAAAAAACGAGGGAAAGCCGCGCCCGCGGCTTTCGCATGTTTGACCGGCTCGTAGAGCCGAATCGCCCTCATCCCCCCACAGCTCTTCGCGGTTTTCTGCAACCGCGAAGAGCTGTTCCGTTTGGGGCGGCCGCAACCGCCGTTCGCACGAGACGCTGAAAAACGCGGTCGTGGGTCACAGGGTCACTCCTCCGGCCGCGCCGCACATTTGGCATGCTCCGGCTTTTGTGCGATAGAGGGGGGCCGATGGCAGCCGATTCGATCCGGCACCGCGCCTGCGATTGAGATAGGGGGAACTGCATGGATTTGCATGGCTTCGTCGTTCCGAGGGAAGAGCGCTATTTCGAAGATTACCAGCCCGGCGCCGTTCATGAATTCGGCGCGGTCACGGTGGCGGAGGAAGACATCATCGC
This sequence comes from Desulfobacterales bacterium, assembly GCA_030834695.1. Taxonomy (GTDB): domain Bacteria; phylum Desulfobacterota; class Desulfobacteria; order Desulfobacterales; family SpSt-501; genus SpSt-501. The sequence goes on along the minus strand of JAUQXK010000097.1, from coordinate 83,515 downwards.
CTTCGGCCGGCAGTTTGATCCCCAGACGTTTCACACCGACCCGCAGGCCGCCAGGGAAAGCATCTACGGCGGGCTGATCGCCTCGGGGTGGCATACCGCCGGGCTGATGATGCGCGAGTTCGTGCGGTTTTACCTTCCCAAGGCCGCCAGTCTCGGTTCACCGGGGGTCGACGCGCTGCGCTGGAACCTGCCGGTGCGGCCCGGGGACACCCTCACGATGCGCGTAACCGTCACGAAGACCGATCGATCGCGCTCGAAGCCCGACCGCGGCCTGGTGCATTCCTTCATCGAGGTGCTGAATCAAAACCGGGAGGTGGTCATGAGCATGAAGGCGGTCAACTTTCTTCTGTGCCGTTCGCAGTGATCGCGCCCACCGGCGGAGCCGGGAGAGACTGACTCGCCGGCCGGCTTGAATGATGCCGGCGCACACGGGCTGCGGCGGCTCGGGGATACCAATGCATGTTCTGCACGAACGTCCCCAGAGCTTTTTTCTTTCAGACCGGCTTGGCGGGGCTCAAGATTTTCATCGGCTTACTGGGGATTGGCTGGTTTATTGGCAGTCTCTTTCAGGCAGTCGACGAGCAACTCGGATGCTTCTTTTTGCTGGAGCGCACTATTCTTTTTGATGTAGCTCAAGAAAAGATCCAGGACCTGTTCAGGGGTCATGTCGAAGGCGGCATCGAGTTGAGGAGCAAAGGAACAGATTTCTTTCCTGGTCTCGAGATGGTCCAGGCAGGTCGAATACATGCCTCTAACGAATCCATTGACGAAACCACTCTGGTACGATTGGGGGGCTTGCAGGAAATCGGCTCCGGTCATGGCCGAATGAGCAGCCGTTCCGCAGAATAAAACCGCACCCAGCAGGGCCATGCTCAGCAGACTCATGCTTCGTTTCCGGGATGCTTTCTTTGATTGACGGCTTTCGGCCGGGTGCTTTAACGCCTCCGCCAAGTACCTGCGTCTTGTCTTCATGGCTCCACCTTTTTTAGCTTCTCATCACCAACGGGTTGAAGTTTGTTTCCCGGTCATAGTGGTCCCGTTTTTCGACCCGTTTAAGGAAATTGACCACGATATAGGTGAGAGGGGTTGCGAGAATCTCGTAGGTCGATTTAAAGAGCCATTGAGTCACCATCAGTTGGCCCAGCGCCGGCAGCGGCAAAGCGCCTGCAAAAGCGATGGCGATGAAAAGGCCGGAGTCGACCAACTGGCCCGCCACGGTAGATGAAATCGTGCGCATCCAGAGCCATTTACCCGCGGTGGCGATCTTTAGCTTCGCCAGCACGAACGAGTTCAGAAACTCCCCGAATAGGTAAGCGGTAAAGGATGCCGCCAGCAGTCGCGGTGTGAAACCCAAGATGGAATCGTATGCCTGCTGGGCCGCGTCCGGGGAGCCGTATATGCCGGCATCCCAGAACGGAGCGGCCGGCAGGACGCCGCCCATCCAAATTGCAGTAACCGCTAATAAGTTGCAGCCGAAACCCATCCAAATGACCTGCCGCGCCCGTGCATAACCATAGACCTCGGTCAGCACATCACCGAAAACATAGGAAAGGGGAAAGATGATTACGGCGGCCGGCAGAACCAGTGGCCCAGATATCGGCAGGGTTCCGAATGCCGCGAGTTTAACGGCAATTATGTTGGAGATGAGCAAACACGTAACAAAGATTGCAGTTATCAGCGGAAGAAAACGGTCGTTCACCATTGAGAAAGCTCCCGGGGGATTTGGCGAGTTGCGATTACCGGCTGGGGGCAGCGATCGGGAAAGGCGGAGACGGAACGCCCATATCGATTCTATCGTTTGATTTTTTGCCTGGATTTCCTTGCATGCGCGGCGACCACCGTAATCCCGATTCCGCCGCGTACGCCGAACGTTCCGGTTACTTCAATCCAGTGCGGATCGAGCACCTTCAGAAGGTCGTCGCAGATCGTATTAATCACATGTTCATGAAAAACCCCCTCGTTGCGGTAGGACCATAAATACAGTTTGAGCGACTTGGACTCCAGGATGCACTTGGCGGGGATGTATTTGATGGTGATCGAGGCAACGTCCGGTTGTCCGGTGGCCGGGCACAGGCAGGTGAATTCAGCGGTGCTGAGGGTGACGGTATAGCGTCGCCCCGGATGGCGGTTTGGGAACACCTCCAGTTTTTTGCTGGGCTGCGCTTGGCGGCCCAAGAGAGTCAGGTTCGCAAGATCGCTTTTTGAAGTTGGCATGCCCGGATGATCCTTGAAAAAATAATGATTGTCAACAGGTTGCTGGGAGCCGGCCGGATGATGCGCGGGGTCGGTGCGGGATTACCTGTCGAGTGCCGCCAGCCTCGGTTTAACGGGTGTCGATGAGCTGCGCTGGAATTTTCATAAAGTCTCCTGCGCGAATCTTGCTTTTTGGGGAGTTTCGAATTAGTTTGTTCTTAAATGCAAAGAGCCACCCGGCTTCAACACTTACAACAGAACCCAGGGCGGCCTGTGCCGTCCGCGGGTTACCTTAAAAAAAGGAAGGTTGGAGGTGGCTTTGCAGGATGTCTCTCGAATGTGCGTGCATCTTTTCCGCCGTTTGGCCCCCCTTCGGGGTCGGCGGTCTGGTAAAATAACGGCATTCCGAGAAACATCTTTTTTTGGGGGAGCAGACGATTGATGGGACCGTCTGCAATTTGAATGAGGCTTTCTGCGGTTGGCAGAGAGCCTTTTGCTTTTACCCGCCCGTTTTGCGCAACACCTTCCTGACATCCTCTTCATGCAGGCGGACGTGTTCGTAGGCCCAGCGGATGAAGCGGTCGAGTTTTCCTTTCCCGTGAAAGGCGTGCAGGCCCTCGCGGTCGAGGTCCTCTTCCTTCATCTCGCGGAGGATGCGGAGGGTCTCCTGCCGCACGGCCGTGAAGCGTTCGATCAGCTCATCCAGGGCCAAGCCGTCGAATTTGGGGGTCTGAGTGCGGTTGAAGCGTTCGAAGTCGAAGTCCGGCGGCGCGCCCGGGCCGCCGGCCAGCATGTTTTTAAAGAGCCATTGCATGGAGCCTTCGATGGCGATGAAGTGGGCCAGCACCTGCCGCACCGTCCACTGGGCTCCGTCGGAGTAGAGTTGGGTGCGAAGCTCATCCGGGCCCAGGGACTGGAAAAGGGACACGGTTTCGGACAGGTTGCGTTCAAGCTCGGTTGCGATGGCATTCCGTCGGTCGGTCATGGCCCCTCCTGAGTCATAGGTTTTTGAAATGGGGTTAGCGCTGCCGGCCACCCGATCAACTGCGCAATGAGCGCAAGCAGTTCCCGGCGGCCGACTTCAAAATTGGAGTGGGGAACCGTCATGTCGCCGGGCACGGTGAAGTGCCTTCCCATGCAGGGGCCTCCCAAATACGGTTTCGGTGGAACTCGTCGAATGGTGTTTTGCAGGGCCAAATGAGCAGGAACTCTGAAACTGAAAGCGACCCCTGGAGTCAATTGCATGTTATCCCGAATCGGGCCGGAACAAAAGACCAAGATGGCGCTCTCGACGGGTCGGACGAATTACGAAACCGGCAGCGAAATACGCAAAGACCGTCATGCCGGACTTGATAAGCCTGCCCCGTACCACACGATACGGGGGCATCCACTCCCGCTCTGGATTCCGGCTTTCGCCGGAATGACAAATATTGGCATATTTAATTGCCGAAGCAATAATGGCTTATTTCATCAATGGATCGGGAAGATCGCGTCGTCGGTTTCATCTTCCGGGGGGGGCTGGCGGTCCATGCCGCGACCGGCGCCATGCCGTTCGGCTGGCCGCCGTGGTGTTGAGACAGGGCGGATCAGGAGAGTCAAAGATTGGATTTTGCGTGATCATATCGCGGTCGATTTTGCGTCTTCGATCGCCTGCCTCTGTTTGGCGACCGTCGCCAAAGGGATGCGCAGATCCGCCTGGCAAGCGTTTATGAGCGCTTGGGTGATGACTTCCCGATCCGATATAAAGCCGTTCAATAAAGCGCAGTCACAAATCGAATTAATCAATCGGGGTATTCCGCCGGAGAGGGAATGAACGGTCTTGGATGCCTGAATGGTGAATATGCTCCTCCGCGAACCGGCGACTTTCACCCGGTGTTCGATATAATTTATAGTTTCGGATTCATTCAGGGGTTGAATATGGTAGCTCAAGGTCATTCTCTGGCTGATGGATTCATTCCCCTTCTTCATCAAGGTTTCTCTGAATTCGCTTTGCCCGACGAAGAAGATGTTTATTAATTTTTCATCATCCAACTCGATGTTTGACAAAAGTCGAATCTGTTCAAGGAGTTCCTGGCTAAGTCGTTGAGCCTCGTCGATGATGATGAAGACGCTTCGCCCCTCCATGTTGGCCTTGACCAAGAACTCCCTGAAACCAATGAGGAAATCGGATTTGTTGTCAAACTTGCCGTTCATCCCGAGTTCTTCCGACAAATAATTGAAGAACCCCAAAAAGGGCATGTCCGGGTCAAAAATGGTCGCCACCCGGAATTGCTTGCTGATTTTGTTCATAAGGTGCCGGATCAGAGTGGTTTTGCCGGTACCGATGCCGCCTGTCAAAAGGATAAAACCATTCCTCATGAGTATCCCATATTCAAGCGTCGCGAAGGCTTCATTGTGTTTCTCTCCCAACCACAGGAACTTGGGATCGGGGTTCGTTTTAAAAGGGTGCGCTTTCAATTCATAAAATTGAAGATACATGACGACGCTCTACGAAGACCCTCTGTGGGTCGGATCCGGTTGAAGAAGCATCTTCTGGCGGATGCGGCTTATTTTGTGCTGCGCCCACCCGCCCCAGTTTCCATCCAGACGACCTATGTACTCGAACCGGGCGATCCCCGCTTCCTTTTCGCCGGTTCGAGACGGTTGATCCCGGATCACGGAATCGCCAGCCGGCAGCGGGTTCGAGGAACTTCCTCTTGAGCCTGCCCGCGCTTCCAATCGACCTAGCGGCCTCACGGTTTGATGTTCTGGTTCATGTGGAAAATGTTCTCAGGGTCGTACCTCCTCTTGATCTGGACCAGCCGCGCATAGCTTGACCCGTAGGCGGCGGCGATGCGGTCGGTCTCCTCCTCCGTCATGAAGTTCACATAGGCCCCGGGGGATGCATAAGGGGCCGATGCCTTGAAAAAATCGCGGGCCCAGGCGATGCATCTTCCGTCGTCCGCCGGGTCATCCCAGCGTCCGTGCACGTTGAGAACGAACTTCGTACCCCGATGGCCATACGCGGTGGCATCCGCCGGGATCCGGTTGGCGGCTCCGGCGATCAACCCCAGGAAGATCTCGCATTGCGCGGTGGGCAGGCGGCCGGCGAACTCCAGGATCGCATCCAGGGCCCCGTCGCTGATTTCCGTGAAATTGTGGGATTTCCAATAATTTCGTGCACCCGGCGTCAGCAGCGGGTCAAAGGCCTGCTGCCACTGCGCGTAGGGCTGGGCGCCGATATGCTCGCCGTGCGCGTCACCGAAACGGCGCAGGGGTTCGATGAGCCTTTGGCCTCCCGGATCGCTGCCCGCATAGAAGACGGCCAGCGCCGCGATCTCCTTGCCGTGCACGCTGGCCGGCAGAAACGGCAGGGGAGGCGCCTTGCGCAACACCACCCACACATTCATGTCTTCGGGGGCCGACTTCACGAATTCACGGTATTTCGCCAACACCTGCCGGGCCTGGGCGAATGGGAACACGAGCAGGCCGGCGATGACCTCGGGCCCCACCGGATGAAGGCTGAATTCGAACCGGGTCGCGATGCCGAAGTTGCCCCCGCCGCCCCGGACGGCCCAGTACAGATCGGTGTTCTCGCGGTCGCTGGCCCGTATCTGCGCCCCGTCGGCGGTGACCATATCGACGGAGACCAAATTGTCGATCGTCATTCCGTATTTGCGGGTCAGCCAGCCGAAACCGCCGCCCAGCGTGAGGCCGGCGATGCCGGTGGTGGAATTGATCCCCAGGGGAGTGGCCAGCCCGTGCTGCTGGGTGGCGCGGTCGACGTCACTCAGGGTCGCACCGGGCTCAACCCGCGCCCGCCGGCTTTCGACGTCGACCCGGACCGTCCGCATTCCTGAAAAATCGATCATCATGCCGTTGTCGCACACGGCATTGCCGGCGATGTTGTGTCCGGCGCCGCGTATGGAGATTTCCAACTCCTGGGCCCGCGCAAACGAAACGGCGTGCGGCACGTCCGCTGCCTCAGCGCACTGCACAATGACGGCCGGCCTGCGGTCGATCATGGCGTTCCAAATCCTGCGGGCGTCATCATAGCCCGGGTCGCCGGGCAGCATCACCTTGCCTTTCACCCGGCCCTTCAGGGCTTCAATCGGTTGATTCGGTCGTGTATTCATGGCGCTCATCCCTCGCTTCCAAAGGTTCTATGAAAATCCGACGGTCGATGACGATGGATTTAATGGAATTCAATCATGGGGATATCGGGTTGTCGGATATCACGTTGGGTGGTGCGAAGATTCTAATTCAGCCGGTTGGCAGTGGGGATGGGGTGAATCCTGTATTTTCGAAATGCATGATTGACTGTATTTACGCCGGCCGTTTTTAAAATTATCAAAGCAACATCATTAATCGCACCACGGATGGCGTGGGCATTTAATCGGCAGGCCCCGCATTGAATCGAACGGGGGGAGCGCTCATGCCGTTGAGGGAAACGTTCCGTCGGCATGATCGCTTAACGAGCACAACTACCCGGCGAGAAGGAGAAGGCAGGTTATGGCATCCAATTTCGGAATCGCAGTCGACAGAACCAGCGATGTCTATGTGTTGAAATTGGAGGGCGACTTCGACGCGACCTCCGCATATGAGCTGATATATGCCATCAAGAAATTGCCCGCAGAAGCCGCCAAGATCGCCATTCACACGAGCGGCCTGAAAAACATTTACCCTTTTGGGATTGATGTTTTCCACAGGTTTATGCGGTCCCTAAACGGCCGATCCGCCAAAATCGTGTTCACGGGTCATCGGGTCTCCCAGCTATCCGTGGGAAACGCAAGGGCGACATCCTAACCGCCATGGTGTCGGAAAGACGGAGCCGATTCCACGCTGGCCGCGGTGAATTACCCGCTGGTGTCCACGGCGATCAGCTTGCCGGAGAAGTAACAAAGACGGGGAATAGAGACCCGGAGCGATACAGGGAAGCCGGGTGCCGGTGGGGTGTCTCTCGGGATCAGGTTTTTCGAGTAATTAGGTCGTGCTCGATTGCGAATGCGGTGAGCGCGGCGGCGTTGTGGAGATCCAGCTTGCTGATCAGGTTGGAGCGGTGTTTTTCGACGGTCTTGACGCTGATGCAAAGCAGGTCGGCGATTTCCTTGTTTTGATAGCCCTCGGCCAGCAGCTTCAGGACCTCTTTCTCGCGCTGGGTCACCAGGTCGAGCGAGCTTTTGCTTTTAAGCGTCTTGTGCCCGTTCAGGTAGCCCTCCAGCACGCTGCCGGCAATTCCCGGACTGATGTATTTCTTGCCATCCAGCACGCTGCGGATGGCGATCCGCAATTCGTCGCGGCTGCAGTCCTTGATGGCGTATCCGTTCGCCTTGGACTCGAACGCCTGCAGAACGTACTGGTCGGATTCATGGATGCTGAGAACCAGGATCTTGACGTCGGGCATTTCCGCCTTGATTTCGCGCATGACCGAGAAGCCGTTCAACCGGGGCATGGAGAGGTCCAGCAGCACGAGGTCGGGCTTGTGTTTCCGGATCAGCCGGATGGCTTCCAGCCCGTCTTCGGCCTCGCCGATGATTTCGTACTCGGGGTGGGGCGACAGCATGGCCTTGAGCCCTTCCCGGAACAGCCGGTGGTCCTCGACGATGAAGATCTTCTTCGTTTCCATGGCGGAAACCTCTCTTCAAGGGATGCAGGCAACCTGAGGCGCGTGAATCGGCCGCTCCGGCACAAGCCCCGGCCGATTGCATATTTTTAGCACAATGGGCTGCAACAGGCAAATAGCTATTGCCGGGCTCAGCGACCCCCATGGAAAAATACAGCATCAACCCCATTTATTCCCTCGTCCGCACCGGAGTAAGTTCGGGCTGCTGATACGCCGAGCGGCATCCACATCCTACTCTACCGCAAGGAAAGGACATCCGGGATGAACGCAAAACAGATCAATTCCTTCAGGAAACAGTTGGTGAACGAGATCGCGCGACTTTCTCTAAACCAAGCGATGGCGGAGATGCGGCTGGCGGGTGACGCCGAAACGGCCTCCGATATCATCGACAAGGCGGCTCTCGAAGAACGCATCAACTTCGCTTTTAGAATGCGCGAGCGGGAAAGGTTGCTCAGCCGGAAAATCAAACGTGCACTGGTCCGCATCGAAGAAGGGACCTTCGGCATCTGCCAGGGTTGCGGCGAGGATATCCCGATCGCCCGATTGAAGGCCCGGCCGGTTACCGACTACTGTCTCGATTGCAAGACCCGCATGGAAGCCCGGGAAAGAGCTTTCGAGTCCGGGCGCATGGGAGTGCTGGAGGCAGGATGACGAATGCAGCCGGGATCCTGCACATGAGGCCGGCGGGCAAGGGGTTGGACCGGTAGCGGCTCCCGGGCAAGGCCGGGCGGATCGTGAGGCGGCCGGCCATCGAGGAGGTACCGTGCGGTTAAGGTGTGCTGGCACAGGCTCCAAGTGGTTCAGGGCATGGGGCACCGTAAGGCCGGAGAGCCGGGGCGAAAAATTTCCGGCCGACTGGCAGGACCCCCTGGATTTGTACGGTCGCCTGCGCGGGGAGCTGGTTCGCCCGCTCCTCGATCCGTCGACCGAGCGCGTGCAGGCGGGTGAATGGGCCAGACGGCACGGTGCGCACTGGGTGTGGTGCAACCGGCGCCGACTGGTGACCTTGCGCAAATTCGTCGCTCGAGCAGCTGTTGCCGGCGGCCGGCAACAGCCGGCCGAGAACCGCGGCGGAGGGGGGTGCCATGGATCGTCGCTATGATGTCGTGATCGTGGGAGCCGGATTGGCCGGCCTGCGCGCCGCCATCGAGCTGGGCGAGGGCGCTCGCGCGGCGGTGATCAGCAAGGTTTTCGCCACGCGCTCGCACTCGGGTGCCGCTCAGGGCGGTATCGGGGCCGCTATCGCCAATGAGGAGCCGGACCAATGGGAATGGCACATGTTCGACACCGTCAAGGGCAGCGACTACCTCGCCGACCAGGACGCCGTTGAGATCATGACCCGGGATGCCCCCAACACGATTTTTGAATTGGAGCACCTGGGGGTTCCCTTCAACCGCACGCCGGACGGAAGAATCGCCCAGCGCGCCTTCGGCGGCCACACCCGCGATTTCGGGAAGGCCCCGGTGAAGCGGGCCTGCTATGCGGCGGACCGCACCGGCCGGGTGATTCTGGACACGCTTTGGGAGCAAACCCTGCGCATGGGAGTCGACTTCTTCGACGAGCATCAGGTGCTCTCTCTCATCGTCGACGAAGGCATCTGTACCGGCGTGGTGGCGTATGAACTGGCCACCGGTGCGGTCGTCGCCTTCCATTGCAAGGCGGTCCTGCTGGCCACCGGCGGCGCCGGCAAGCTCTTCAAAACCACTTCCAACGCGTTCGCCTCCACCGGGGACGGGATGGCGCTGGCCTACCGGGCCGGCGCGGCGCTCGAGGACATGGAGTTCGTGCAGTTCCATCCCACCGGCATCTACAAGCTCGGCATTCTCATCAGCGAGGCGGCCCGCGGCGAAGGAGGGGTCCTGCGGAACGCAGACGGTGACCGATTTATGGAGCGCTACGCGCCGGTCATCAAGGACCTCGCTCCGCGAGATATGGTATCGCGCTGCATCCTGAAGGAAATTCAGGACGGGCGTGGGATCGGCGGCCAGGCGTTCGTGCACCTGGACCTCACCCATCTGGGGCCGGACGTGATCGGCCGCAAGCTGGCCGAAATCGCCGGTTTCGCCAAGACGTACGCGGGGGTCGACGTCACCCGGGAGCCCATTCCGGTGCAGCCGACCTGCCACTACATGATGGGGGGGATCGCCGCCAATGCCGACGGCGGGGTGATGGCTGGCGATAGCGGCACGACGCTGCCCGGCCTGTTCGCCGCCGGGGAATGCGCCTGCGTCTCGGTGCACGGCGCGAACCGCCTGGGGTGCAATTCCCTGCTGGACACGCTCGTCTTCGGCCGGCGGGCGGGAGCTGCTGTGCGCGATTTCATCCGGACGACACCCACGCCGAAGCCCTCCGACCGCTTCCGGGAACAGACCGAGTCCCGGCTTTCCCGGCTGATGGCCGCAGACGGGACGGAGAAGATCGGCATCCTCATGGCTGAAATGCAGCAGGTGATGATGGAGCATGTTTCGGTATTTCGGCAGGCCTCCGGGTTGCAGGCGGCGCTGCAAAAAATCAGGGAGCTGAGAGAGCGCTCCAATCGCATATCGATTCAAGACCAAGGCCATTGCTTCAACCGCAACCTGCTGGAAGCCATCGAACTCGGGCACATGCTGGACTTGGCGGAGGTCGTCATCCTCGGCGCCCTGGACCGGAAGGAGAGTCGCGGCGCCCACTGGCGAGAAGATTTCCCGCAGCGGGACGACGAGAAGTTCCTGCATCACACCATGGTCCGGCTGAGCGGGCGGGCCCCTGAACTGTCCTACCGGCCGGTTACCATCACCCGCTTTCAACCCCGGGAAAGGACCTACTGAGATGGATTGCACGTTTGCCGTCTACCGCTTCGACCCGGCGGTCGACCGGAAAGGCCGGTATCAGCGCTACGTCGTTCCGGCCGAGTCCGGCGACAAGGTGCTGGACTGCCTGAACCGCATCCGCTGGGAGCAGGACCCCACCTTGGCCTTCCGCGCCTCCTGCGCTCACGGCATCTGCGGTTCGGACGCCATGGTCATCAACGGCCGCGTGGCGCTGGCCTGCCAGAAGCTGGTCCGGGATTTCAACACGGCCAACCACTTCGTCATCGAGCCGCTGCCCGTTTTCCAAGTGATCAAAGACCTGGTCGTCGATTTGCGGCCGTTCTTCGAAAAGCACCGCGCGGTGAGGCCGCATCTGGTGACCAACGGCGCCCACCCAGAAAAGGAGCGCCGGCAAAGCGCCGAAAACCAGCAGTTCATCGAACCGGCGCTGCGCTGCATCCTGTGCGCCGCGTGCACGGCATCCTGCCCCATTACGCGCGTCAACCCGAATTACCTGGGGCCGGCCGCCCTGCTGCGCGCCTTTCGCTACATCTGCGACGCGCGCGACGCCATCACGCTCGAGCGGTTGCGAAAACTGGACGACGAAGACGGGATCTGGGGCTGCGAAACGATGTGGTGGTGCACTGAAGTATGCCCGAAGGGCATCCCGGTCACCAAGTGTCTCGGGCAGATCAAACGGCTTCTCAAGAAGGAAGACTCGTCTGACTGAGCGAAGCGGGAGGTTGCGATGGACGCATTGAAAAGGATTTCGAAAGACGCCGTTCCGGCTGCCCTTGATAAGGCGCGCTGCTATCGGTACCTGAAAGAACCGGTCGAGGCGGAAAGCATCTGCCGGGACGTGCTGGAAGTCGAGCCCGACAATGAAGCGGCCCTGACCACCTTGTTGCTGGCCCTGACCGACCAGTTCGGCCGGGAGCTGGAGCCTCACTTTTCCGAGGCGCGCGGCGTCCTGTCCCGCCTGAAAAGCGAGCACTGCCGCCGATATTACGAGGGGGTGGTCTGCGAGCGCCGGGCCAAGACCCACCTGGACCGGGGCGAACCCGGCTCGGGCAGCCTGGCCTACGAGTGGCTGCACCAAGCCATGCGGCACTACGAAGACGCCACGGCTTTGCGATTAGCCGGCAACGACGACGCCATCCTGCGATGGAACGCCTGCGCCCGGCTGCTGCAGCGCCATCCCGAGCTGAAACCCGGTGCGGATCGCCAATCGGCGGAGCCGATGCTGGAGTAGAGGATCAAACCGGCGGTACCGCGCGCTTCGGCCTCATTCCATGATTTCAAGGACCGCCCTTTTTTTATCCCTTGCCGAAGCGGCGTTGATAATGGTACGGAGGGCCTGCGCGGTACGGCCCTGGCGGCCGATTATTTTGCCGATATCCGTCTTGGCTACGCGCAGTTCCAGCACCATGGTCTGGCCGGAAGAAACTTCACCCACCGAGACTGAATCGGGGTTGTCCACCAGGCGCTGCGCAATGACCGTTACCAGATCCCTCACCGAACCCGTTGTCTCCACCTGCACCGTTTGCATATGCCCTCCGTGTACTGCCCAACTGTTGATGGTTGCATCGCTCCGACGTTATCTCTCGTCGGCTGGTGTTTCAGGAACCGGTGAGCTTATGCGGAAATTCCGAAGATCGGCCGGCGCCTACGGCGGATCCATACCATTGAAAAACGAGGCATTGATATAAGGTTCAGACTGTATTTTGGGCGCAAAAAGAAGGCATCTCTCGTTCGCAGATGCCGGTGATGGCTGCGCACCACTTCGACAGAACGCGGCCGCAGGAAGACCCTGCGGCCGGGGAGGCATAGTGAGCATCGATACTGGCCCGGCTCGGAGCATAGTGCCCACTTGGGCCGGCAGAGCGGCGACCCTGCCGGTTTACGTATTTGCCGCATCCACCTTGGTCTTCATCTGGTTCAGCGGACTGGTGGAGGTCAGCTATGAAAACCCCTTGATGACGATGCTCGTCAACACGCTGCTGGTCACAGGGGTATCGGCCGGGGGGGCATGGCTCGCGGTGAACGGCTACCTGGCCAGCGGCCTGCCCGAGCTTCTGTATGCCGGCTGCGGGCTCGTCGCCACGGGATCCTGCTTCCTCATTTCAAGCCTGGTCATCGGGAGCGCCGAGGGCCCAAACGACGCAGTTACCGTGCACAACCTCGGCATTTTTCTGGCGGCCTTGCTGCATCTGGTGGCGGCGGTGCGGGCCGGACAGCCGCGATCCGGCCGGGAGGACCCGGGAGCGGTTAAGGCTGTCTTCGCCTGCCTCGGGGTTCTGGCTCTCATCGGGCTTTTCTGGGCCGCAGCGCGGTACGACCTGGCCCCGGTTTTTTATGTTGCCGGAGAGGGGACGACCCCGGTTCGGCAGCTGGTCCTTACCCTTGCGACTGCCTTTCTGGCCATGGCCGCAGCCTTCCTCATGAGCCATGCCGTGCGGCGAGGCAGTTTGGCACTGCGTTTATACAGTCTGGGACTCGGCCTCATCGCCATCGGTCTGATCGATGTGTCGATTGCGGTTCCGGGTAGCATTCTCAGCTGGATCGGGCGCCTGTCCCAGAGCTTCGGCCACGTTTATCTCCTGGCGGCTTTCACGGTTGCCATCCGCACGGCGGTTCGGAAAGGCCTGGATGTTAACGCGGCGGCCGCCGACTACTTTCTCGAGTCCGAAGACCATTACCGGGCACTGGTAAATGCGCTCCGCGCCGCCGTTATTTCCCTCGATTACAAGGGACGAGTGGTTTTGTGGAACCTTCGGGCGGAAATCCTGTTCGGGTACGGCCATGGCGAAGCCGCCGGCAGGCTGCTGACAGATCTAATTGTACCCGAGGGGGGCGAGCGAAAGGCTTTTCAAGACCTGCTTGAGGAACGGTCGGGCCGGTACCAGGAGTTAGCCTTGCGCCGCAAGGACGGGAGGGGGTTCCCGGCGGAAGCGCTCGTTTTCGGGATCGGCCCCGGTTCGGCTCAATGGACGAACCTGGTCATCAGAGATATTTCGGACCGGCGGCAGGCAGAGAATGTGCTGCGCGAGAGCCACCTGCGTTACGAACTTGTTGTTGCCGGCGCGCAGGGCGCCATCTGGGATTGGGACGTGGTCGGCCAGCGCGTCTATTTCTCTCCGCAGTGGAAAGCGCTGCGCGGCTATGCCCCGGATGAATTAAGTGACAGCGAGGTGGAGTGGCGCAGCCGCATCCATCCAGAAGACGTCGCACGCGTTCTGAACGCGGTCCAGGAACACTTCGAGGGCCGGACCCCGGTTTTTTCCGAAGAATACCGGGTCCGCTGTAAAGACGGATCATGGAAATGGATTTTCGACCGCGGCCTCGCGCTGCGTGACGTCGCCGGCCGGGTCGTGCGCATGGCTGGCTCGGAAACGGATATCACCGAGCGCAAAAATGCCGTTGAGGAGCTGCGCAAACGAGAGTTGCGCCTGCGGCAGGCCCTCCAGGTCAGCCGCTCCTTTGCTTTCGAATGGAACCCGGCCACCGATCAGGTCACGCGCTCGGTGGAGTCTGGGCCGCTGCTCGGATTGCACGGAGACGAAGCCGTTCATGACACCGGCCGGGGGTTTTTCCAGCGGGTCCACCCGGAGGACCGAGAGCGTTTCGTCGCCACGCTGAAAACGCTGACACCGGACCGCCCGTCCTACACCACGAGGTACCGGCTCGTGCGGCCCGATGGAAGTCTCGTCATCCTTGAGGAAACCGGCATTGGCTTCTTCGACGCGGGGCAATGCCTAAGTCTGATGACCGGTATCTCCACCGACGTCACCGAACGGGAAACCTCGCGAGAAAGGGTCATCCATCTGGCCAGCTTTCCGCGCCTCAACCCCAATCCGATTGCGGAAATGGACCTGGACGGGCAGGTGCGGTTCTGCAACCCTTCCGCGCAGCGGTTGTTCCCGGATCTCCTGCAGCGCGGGCTGGAGCATCCATGGCTCGCTGGCTGGGATGCCGTGAGACGGGGCGTCGCCGTGCACGGCTCGTACCAGTTCGAACGGGAGGTCACCATCGGCGATCGATGGTACCATCAGATGCTGCACTTTATACCGGAATCCCGGAGCGTCCGCATCTACGGGCTGGATATCACCGAGCTGAAGTCGGCGGAGCAGCGGCTGCGGGAAAGCCAGGCCGATCTGAACTGGGCACAGGCCGTCGGTCGGATCGGGAGCTGGCGTTTGAATGTGCAGCGCAACGAGCTGCGGTGGTCCGAGGAGAATCATCGGATCTTCGGCGTCCCCAAAGGGCACCCCATGTCCTATGAAACGTTTCTGGGGATCGTTCACCCGGACGACCGCGATTACGTGCATCGAAAATGGTCGGCCGGCCTGCGCGGCGAGCCTTATAACATCGTACACCGCATCGTCGTCGGCGACACCGTAAAATGGGTGCGCGAGCGGGCCGAGCTGGAGTTTGACGCCGATGGAAAGCTCCTGGGAGGGTTCGGCATCACCCAGGACATCACCGAGCACAAGCAGGCCGACGATGCCCTGCGCGCGAGCGAGGCGCGCTTCCGGCTGCTTGCCGAAACGGCGGCGGAACTGTTGGCTGCGAGCAACCCCCAGGACCATATCAAGGTCATAGCTGCTCGGGTCATGAACCACTTGGACTGCCACTGTTTTTTCAATTTTCTGGTGGCCGACGGACAACCGGGCCGACTCCAGCTGAACGCCTGGGCGGGCATCCCTGAACAAGAGGCCCGCCGGATCGAGTGGCTGGACTACGGCGTCGCCGTCTCCGGCTGCGTGGCCCGTGACGGCAAGCGCATCGTGGCGGAGCACATCCCCACCACCGCTGACGTTCGCACCGAACTGGTAAAATCCTACGGGATCAAGGCATATGCCTGCCACCCGCTGGCGGGCGTGGACGGCCGTATGCTGGGCACGCTGTCCTTCGGCACCCGCAGCCGTGAGACGTTCAGCCCGGAAGCCCTCACCCTGATGAAGGCGGCGGCCGACCAGGTGACCGTGGCGTTGCTGCGCATGCAGAACGAACGGGACCTGCAGCGCAGCGCGGACGCTCTGCAGGAGGCCAACGAAAGGCTTGAGGAAATGGTCCGTCTCCGTACCCTGGAGCTGGAAGACACCGTGTCGACCTTGAGGAACGAAATCCTGGTCCGCAAAAAGATCCAGACCCAGCTGCACCAATTGTCGCGTAAGAGCCTGGAGGCCTTGGAGGCAGACCGGCGGACCGTATCGCGGGAGCTGCACGACAGCATCGGAGGCAGTCTGGCGGCCATTAAATTCGGCCTGGAGGAGTGGGCCGAGCGGGTGCAGCAGGACCCGGCGTGCGGGGCGCAATCGATGGGTGCCCTCATTTCCCACCTGACAGACACCATCAAGGAAACCAAGCGCATCTCGGCCAATCTGCGCCCGTTGACGATTGACGACCTCGGGTTTCTGGCCACGATCGAGTGGTACACCCGGCAGTTCTGCCAGCGCTTCGGAAACATCCGGGTCGTTTGTAAAATCGGCGTCGAAGAGCAGGACATCCCCGAGGAATTCAAAATCGTGCTTTACCGCGTCATGCAGGAAGCGCTGACCAACGTTGCCAGACACAGCCAAGCCGATGCGGTCACCATCCGCCTGACAAAGAGCGCTACTCATTTCGAATTCGAGGTGGAAGACAATGGGTGCGGTTTCGATACGAGCAACGTCTTCGGCGGACCGGACCGATTGAGCGGCTACGGTTTGAAAAGCATGCAGGAGCGGGCCGAAATCTGCGGCGGCACCTTGAATCTCCGCACCCGGCCCAGCGCGGGCACGTCCGTGAAAGTCAGCCTCCCGTTCACCGCAGCTTCCCCCGATTAGAAATATTGATCGAGGATCCAATATCCCAGCGCGTATACGGCGGCTCCGGCCACGAACCCGATCAGCCAGTACCGCCAGTCCCGCCCCCTTTTGGGCTTCCACACTTGGATCGCCTCTGGCGGGTTCAATCGGCGGCCTTGGTCTGGGGGTGCCGGCGCATTCGGAGGGCACACTCGAATGCGTCCCTCAGTTTGTCGTCCGGGGCATGCAGGTTGTCCGCGATCCAGAGGATCACACTGCGCGGCGCCGATGCATCCTGCGCTCTCAAAACGAAAATTTCTTCCTGCTCCCCGGCCTTTTTCAAGGACGGGCTTGTCAATTTGGTCGCCATTGCCTGCCTCCTGCCCGATTCCGCCATCACCATTTCCCCGATCAGCCTACCGGCGGATGGGTTTGTTATTAAGTGCCAACCGGAGTCCTGCGAAATTCCATACCGCTAAAAATACAGTGCAGACCCTATATACACCTCTTGATCCCGTGGGATAAAAAAGGGGCGAACAGAAACGAACCAACTTCATCTGTTCTTCCTCCTCCCTACACCCCGGGCACTTCAACCTAAAAGCCTAAAATATTTTTGGGGTGCCCTGGGTGATAGCGGATCTCCCCCTCGGCCGGCGCATGCGCCCCGGACGGCCTCACATAGCCCCCCCATCCGCGAGGCGCGCTCGAATTTCGGCGCCCGAACCGGTCGGGCCTGAAACCGTAAAATCGGGCGCCATTCCGCCAAATTGCGTAAGAATGGAGAGGGCGACAAATGCCGCCCCCTCCATCCATCGGTTCGTTCTGCAATGCGCCTACGGCTTTCGCGTTTGGCTCTTGCCGATTGTGAGCGGCGATCAAACGCGGCCGCCCCAAACCTCCGGCTGTTCGGTTCTCTGCCAGGTCCAAGGCGGGCTGGTCTCGCACGGCGTGCTGTAAGGTTGTGCGCTTATGCTTTTCTGGCGTTTCTTCTGTCCTTCGAGTACGCGGTCGCGGCAGGTGCCGCGGCATCGACCCGTCGTGTCTCTTTTCGGCATGTGTTTCATTGGATTCCTCGCTTTCAAGCAGGAATGCGGAGCAGTCAGTTCTCCAACTGCACCTTGACGGGCACTGCCCGTGTGATGGTGTCATAAACCGGTGAATACGTGGGGCCCAGGCGCACGATCTCCTCCAGTTTCTCCGGAGGGGCATCCGCATCGATTTTGAAGTACATCCGGATTTCCTTGTAACCTCTCGGAACGTCGTCCCGGAGCCCCAGGAAGCCCTGCAGATCGATATCTCCCTCCAGCCGCGATTCCATCGAATGGATCTTAATGCCCTTGGCGGCCGCGTGATAGACGATGGAGGAGGTCACGCAGGCCGCCAAAGCGGTCAGGGCGTATTCCACCGGATTGGGTGCGCGGTCCTCCCCCAACAGAACGGGCGGCTCATCCGCATCCAGAACAAAGGGCTGGCTGCGTGCGTGTTCCTGCTGGGTTCCGTAGAAATTTCGAATCGTGGTTCGGTTGTGTCCGCCGCCGATCCATTTGTTGCTGGCCCGAAATTTGAATTTGGCTATGACCGGTGTCTTTTTAACGGCGTCGATGGTTCTGAACAACTCATCGACGTTGACGCCGTTGACCGCTTTGGGGTCATCTGCCTTTTTTGCTGTTTGTCCCATTATTATGTTCCTTTCGTGTTGGCCTGGCTGACGGCATGCTCTGCATGCGCCAATTGAAACTAATCAGAACCAGCCCGCCTGCCCATACAGCCGATCATGTATTTTGCAAGTCCGACACGAGGTCGGGTCCTCGGCCGCACGACGGCCTTTGCCCCCGTGCCGGGCCGGGAGGCCGGTGAAATCGTGCAGGCGCTACGCGTCGCCGGCGTAGGTGTCGATAAATTGTTCGATTTCGTCTTTCTGCGTGCCGGATAGTGAAGTGAATTGGATTCGGCAGACCCTTGTGGAAAGACGCTTTAAATTCCTGACCCGATCGTGATTGACAATGATCCCTTGATCGGAAACCACCCGACACGGAACCTGGTTGAGATAAATTTCACCGGAGGTTAAAAAAATCTCTACGGTTGAATTGTCCCCATCGATTTCCTGAAAGACGATGTACTCGAAGGCCAATCCTCCCAGGCTGATATTGAGGATTTTGCCGACCCGGCTGTACTCACTGCCAAGTGCTGCAAATGCTTCTTGATTCAAGAAATGGCGGGGATGCCGTCTCCGTTCTGAGATCATAGGGCGTCACGAATGATGCAGAAAAGGTCCACCCTCGTAGCGCGATGTGAAGATGTTCAACCGGGAGGTCCGTGTTTTGAATGCAGGCGCCGCAACCGGCGTTGCGGTGTTTTGGTTTACGATTCAGGGAAAGCGATCTAACGAATATCAGCCTTTAATTCCCCAAGGCCCGCCTCGCGTGTCGCGCGAATAAAAAGCCGGGGGTTCCCCAGCTTTAATTTGAGATAGGTGGACAGGTTGATTTTGGAGTTGCTCATTTTCAATTTCCGGCGAATGTTTCTGCGGTGGGTCTTTACGGTGAGATCCGATAAATTGAGCATTCGGCTGATTTCAAGCGTGCTGAAGCCGTTCCGGATCATAACGGCCACGCGCAGCTCCGTTTTGGAAAGTGCGGCCGTCACCCCGGAGCTCACGGCAGCGTCGGGAATCAATTCATTCAGGCAGGTGCGGATGACATCCAGCTGGACCCGATATTTTTCTGGCATTTTGATATGTTGCATCTCCTCGATGGCCGGCAGGATCCGCGACGATACGGTGTGGGTGATCTGCTGGACAAGTTGATGGCGCTTATTGTCCATGTTCCGGGCCATCACGGAAAGCGCCTGGTTCGTCTGGACCAACTCCCGGTTTACCCGCTCGAGTTGGGTCTTGTAGCGATGGATTTCCTCCTCCTTCCGCGCCATCATTCTAAGTGCCGATTCCAGCGGTTCCGAATTTCCCGGCGGGCGGGTTTGGGTGAACTCGCGGGCGACGGGAGCGATTATTCCTTCGCCCGAATCCCCGGGTGGATTGGGATGCATCTCGATTAACATATAAGCCTCTCCCATCACCGTAGCCGTCCGCGGCGGTGTATCCGCCGGTTTTTCGAAATTGACATTTCCGCTTGCGTTCACCGCATGGAATGCGTGGTTGTTGATGTGGAACGATCCTATTATTTTTGAAACCAACACCGGATGTGAGTTGGCTCAGTTAAGACCAAGCAGCGGGGTGGTCACCTCGATTGTCGGCACTCTATCATTGGGCGATGGCCGTTTGAATACGGTCGATCATGTATTTTCAACCGGAAATTCATGCCGAAATCGAAGGTTGGTGCGAGCTCTGCCTGCTTCGGATCGTCCGATCGACCCTGCAGGGCTACCCATCAGAAAGGGAAAGCCTAAGAGGAGCGTGCCGTGCGGTTCAACTGAAGCCGAGCAGACGGCCTGCCTGGTATATCAGGAATGCGGCCAGCCAGGCCACCGAGGTGCTGTAGCCGATGCTGAAGAACATCCAACGGTAGGATCCGGTCTCCCGGCGGATGGCGGCCGTGGTGGCGAGACAGGGCAGGTAGAGCAGCACGAAGACCATCATGGACAGGGCCGAGAGCGGCGTCATGCCGGCTTCCGCCAGGGCTTTTTCGAGCGCGCCCTCTTCCTCGCTGTCGCCCACCGCATGCAGCACCCCCAGGGTGCTGACAACGATCTCCTTGGCCACGAAGCCGGAAAGCAGGGCCACGCCGCCGCGCCAGTCGATCCCGAGCGGGGCGAAGGCCGGCTCGACGAAGCGGCCGATGCGGCCGATCAAGGAATTCTCGGTCCGGTCGGATTTTTCCAGACGCCGAAGGGCCGCCACGGTTTCCGCATAGACTTCTTCGATTTCGCGGCTCTCGGCGTCGCCGGCCACTGCCCGGCGGGCTTCCGCGACGGCAGCCGCCTGCCGGATCTCCGCCGCGTAGTCCCGCTTGAGGGAACCCTCGCGGGGGAATGTGGAAAGGGCCCAGATGATCACCGACCCGAGCAGAATGATTTGGCCCATCTTGCGCAAAAAGATTTTGCTGCGGTCCCACATGTGGATCAGGAGGCTTTTGGCCATGGGCATGCGGTAAGGGGGTAGTTCCATGACGAAGGGAGCATCCGCGCCTTTGAGCAGGGTGGAGCGGAAAAGCCGCCCGGTGAGGATCGACAGTGCGATCCCCAACAGGTAAAGGCCGAAGATCACCGTGCCGGCGCGCGCGCCGAAAAAGGCGCCGGCCAGCACGACGTAGACCGGCAGCTTGGCGGAGCAGGACATGAACGGGGTGATCAGGATGGTCAGGATGCGGTCCTTCTCGCTTTCCAGGGTGCGCGCGGCCATGATGGCCGGCACATTGCAGCCGAACCCCATGAGCATCGGAATGAAAGACTTGCCGTGCAGCCCGATCAGATGCATGATCCGGTCCATCAGGAAGGCCGAGCGCGCCATGTAGCCGGTGTCCTCGAAGATGGCGATGCACAGGAAGAGGATCAGGATGTTGGGCAGGAAAACGATCACGCTGCCGACCCCTGCGATGACCCCGTCCAAGACCAGGCCGCGCAGCTCCCCCTGCGGTAGAAAACCGCCGACCGCCTCGGTGAGCAGCTTCACGCCGGCTTCGATCCACTGCACGGGGTACTCGCCCAACGTGAACGTGAGCTGAAACATGGCCCAGATGAAGAAAACGAAAAGCGGGAAACCGAAGATGCGGTGAGTGAGCACCAGGTCGATCGTGCGCGAGAGGTCCACGCGCTGGCGGGTGCCGGAAGCCTGCACCTCGCGCACGATGCCGGCGATGAAACCGTAGCGCTCGTCGGTCATGACGATCTGCGGATCCTCGTCGTAACGCGCGGATAGGTGCCGGCGCTCGGCCCGGCCGGCCTCCAGGAGCGCGCTGCCGGCTGCGGGCGCGGCGGCGACCAGGCGCTCCTTGACGATCTGGTCGTCCTCGATCAGCTTGATGGCGGTCCATCGCGGCGGATAAGGCAGGTCCCCGTCGGTCCGGTTCAGCATGAAATCGCGCAGGCGGCCGATGGCTTCCTCGATGTCATGCGTGTACTTCACCCGCCGGCTGCGCGGCAGCGGGGCGGCGGACTCGGCCAGGTCGATCGCCGCCCGCAGCAGATCGTCCATGCCTTCATTGCGGTTGCCCACGGTGAACATCACCGGCACGTCCAGCAACTCGGACATTTTGCGGGCGTCGATCTTCGTGCCGCGCGCCTGGGCCATGTCCGCCATGTTGAGGGCGAAGAGCACCTTGCAGTCCAGTTCCCGGATCTGAGTGGCCAGGTAGAGGCTGCGTTCCAGATTCGAGGCATCGATGATATCGATGACGACGTCGGGGGTTTCGTCCAGAAGGAAGTTGCGGGCGATCACCTCTTCGATGGAGAAGGGGGTCAGGCTGTAAGTGCCCGGCAGATCCACCACCGTAAGGTCGTAGCCGAATCGGTTGATGCGGCCCTCCTTTTTCTCGACGGTGACCCCCGGCCAGTTGCCCACCTTCTGGCGGGTGCCGGTCAGGTTGTTGAAGATGGTGGTCTTGCCCGAATTGGGATTGCCGGCCAGGGCAATGGTGAGGTGTTTAGACGTCACGGGGATTTCCGGCGTGGAAGGCAGTTTTGCATCGGCGTTCAGGCCACATTGACCACATCGATCTGGGAGGCTTCTTCCACGCGCAGGGAGACGTGATAGCCCTTGACGATCAACTCCACCGGATCCTTCAAAGGGGCGTATTTTTCGACGTAAACCTCGGTTCCTTTGACGATCCCCATTTCGAGGATCCGCCGGCGGAGAAGGCCGGAGCCGCCGACGCGCACAATCGTGGCTGCCTGGCCTTGCTTGAGCTCACTGAGCCGCATAGGGCCTCATTTCCAAATAATGCCGATAAATCAATGGGTTCGGATGATTGTCCATCGCTGGGGGGGAATTTAAGCTCCGCGTCTTGAAATGTCAACCGGCCGAGCCGGCATCGGCACGCGGCAACTTCTCAGGGCGAGGGTAGGGAAGATCCGTGTCAGGGAGCGCTCTGGATATGCTGAATCATGGTTTGCAGCTTTGCGGAGAATACCGCGGGCACCGTCTGGGGGCCGGCCTGTTTGCACAGCGCAATGGTTCGTCTGAGGGATTCCAGGCACCCGAAGCAGGCGACGCACTGGGAGATATGGATTTCGATTTCGCGGCGCTCGGCCTCATCCATCTCCCCGTCGATGTACTCCGATAGTTTGTCGAAAAGATCCAGGCAATGCGAGGGGCTGCGGGGGTCACACATCACGGTCAAAATATCCTTTCAGCTTGTCTCTCAGGAACAACCGCGCCCGGTGCAGGCGCACCTTGACGTTGGCAGGCGACAGATTCAAAATTTGAGCGGTGTCCTCGGTGCTGAACTCTTCGATGTCGCGCAGGATCACCACGATCCGGTATTTTTCCGGAAGCGACCAGATCGCCTGGTGCAGGATTCCCAGCAGTTCCTCGTTGAGCAACTGCTGCAGGGGCATCCGCGCCCATTCCGGGGCTTCCTCGGGAGCGGCGATCTCCTCGCGCTCGATCAGTTCTTCCAGCGGCAGTTCCGGTTCGCGCGCAAACTTGGAGCGCCGGCGCTTTTTAAGCGCGGTGTTCGCGGCCACCCGGTAGAGCCAGTTCTTGAACTTGGTTTCGTAACGGAAATCCTTGAGATAGCGGTAGACGTTTAGAAAGGTGTCCTGGACCAGGTCCTCCGCATCGGACTCGTCCCGGCACATGCGCCGGCCGAAGGTGTACAGCTTCTGCTCATAGCGCTGGACCAATTCCTGGAATCGCTGCGTGTTTCCGGCATTGATCGCCTGGATCAGTTCGGTGTCGTCATCGAGGACGTTCTTGCGATTCGGATCCGGTTCCGCCGTCATTTTTTCTTGTCACCTGACAAGCGCCGCGCATTCAGGTGCCGACTCCCAGCTTCGGCAGCAAGTAGGTCTGGAGAAACACCCAAACGGCGACCACGACCAGAAGGATGAGAAGCTCGTTCATTCCAATCTCCTATGGAGCTTATAGTGAAGTCCGGCGAGGATGTCCACTTTTTTATGGTTGACGGCCGCCTATCGCCGTGGTGACGGATCCGGTCCCGAAAGACACGCTTAATGATCCGATTGACGGGGTTCGGTTACAGATCATGAGGATCAACGCAGGGGCGTCCGATAAAGGCGCAGGCTGTTGGTGACGACCGAAACGCTGCTGAAGGCCATGGCGAGGGCGGCCAGGATCGGATGGAGCTGGCGCAGCATGACCGGCAGGGATTCGAAGGGGTACAACGCTCCGGCCGCAATCGGGACCAACACCAGGTTGTAGCCGAAGGCCCAGAGCAGATTCTGGGCGATGGTACGCAGGGTCGCTCGACTGAGGCGGATGGCGCGCGGAATCCCGCTCAAGCTGCCGCTGGAGAGGATCACGCCGGCGCTCTCGATGGCCACGTCGGTGCCCGTGCCGATGGCCAGGCCGACATCGGCCTGTGCCAGGGCCGGGGCGTCGTTGATGCCGTCGCCCACCATTCCGACTTTTTCCCCGATGGCTTGAAGCTCCCTGACCTTGGCGGCCTTTTCATCCGGACGAACTTCGGCAAAGATGTGATCAATCGCCACCTGCGCGGCGATGCTGCGGGCCGTTTCGAGATTGTCGCCGGTCAGCATGACGACCTTCAAACCCAGCTCGTGAAGCTGGCCGATCGCCTCCGCGGAATCGGTTTTGAGCGAGTCGGAGACAGCGATCAAGCCGGCCGGCACCTTGTCGCAGGCCACCGCGATCACCGTCTTGCTCTCCGACTGAAGGGCATGGATGCGCTCGCGTGCGTCCGCCATAGAAATGCCGAGCTCGCTTTCGAGCCACGCGGCCTTGCCGACCGCGATGGCCCTGTTGTCCACTTGGCCCTGGACCCCGCGTCCGCCGGCGGATTGAAATTCGGAAGGCATCTGGAGGGCCAACCCTCGATCCTCCGCCGCCTTGACGATGGCCCTGCCCAACGGGTGCTCGGATCCTTTTTCAACGGAGGCGGCCCGGCGCAGCAGTTCGTTCTCTGAAAGGCCTGCCGGCGCGATCGCGACCAGGTCCGTGACCGTCGGCTTTCCACTGGTGATGGTTCCGGTTTTGTCGAGCACGATGGTGGTCAGCTTGCTCGCGAGCTCCAGCGCTTCACTGGTCTTGAACAGAATGCCGCGCTCCGCCCCCTTGCCGGTGCCGGCCATAATGGCCGTGGGAGTGGCCAGCCCGAGCGCGCAGGGGCAGGCGATCACCAAAACCGCCACGAGACGGATCATCGCGGCGACCCAATCGCCGCTCAGCGCCCACCACAGCAGAAAGACGGCCAGCGCCAGCCCGATGATGGCCGGCACAAACACCGCCGCCACCCGGTCGGCCAATGCCTGGATCGGCGCCTTGCTTCCCTGAGCCTCCTGGACCAGGCGGATGATTTGGGATAGGACCGTGTCCCGCCCGACGGCCTGCGCCTCGAAGGCCAACAGCCCTTCGCCGTTGATGCTGCCGCCGACCACGGCATCGCCCGGCCGTTTGTCCACGGGAAGAGGTTCGCCGCTTAACATGGATTCATCCACGGCCGACTCGCCTTGCCGGACGATCCCGTCCACCGGGATGCGTTCGCCCGGTCGGACGAGAACCCGGTCCCCCACGCTGACCCGGGCCAGCGGAATTTCGGCTTCCACGCCGTTTCGGAGCACCCGGGCCGTCTGGGGCCGCAGCCCGATCAGCTTGCGGATGGCGCCGCCCGTGCGGCCCTTGCTGCGCGACTCGAGCATCTTGCCGAGTTTGATGAGCGTGATGATGACGGCCGAGGTTTCAAAATAGACGTGGTGGCCGAGGCTCGGCCCGACCAGGACGGCGAACGAATACAGGTAGGCCACCGAAGAGCCCATCGCCACCAGCACGTCCATGTTGGCGCTGCGGTTGCGCAGGCTCTTGAAACCGCCGGTGTAGTAATCCCAGCCGGTGTAAAACTGGACCGGGGTGGCGAGCGCCCAGAAGAGCCAGTTCACCCAGGCCGCGTGGCTCCACTCGCCGGTCAGGCCGAAATCGCGCCCCATGCTCAACCCGAAAAGCGGCAGTGCGCACACCAGGCCGACCATGAACTTGCGGGTCTGCTGGGCGATGTCGCGTCGGCGGGCCGCCGCTTCGGCATCCTCGGCCTCCGGGGATTCGCTCGGTGCGAGCGCGCCGAAGCCGGCGCCGGCCACCGCAGTGATCAGGTCCTGCACCGAGACCGCGCCGGGCAGATATTCGACCGCCGCCCGCTCGGAGGCGAAGTTCACGGCCGCCTGAAGCACGCCCGGCACCTTCTGGTTGAGCGTGCGCTCGATGGTGGCGGCGCAGTTGGCGCAGCTCATACCCGTGAGCCCCAGGTCGACCCGTGCGGTCGGGACGGCGAAGCCGGCGCCGCGGACCTGCTCGACGATCTGCGTGAGGCGCGTCTGCTTTGGGTTGTAGCTGACCGCCGCCTGTTCGCTCGCAAAATTGACATGAGCCGCGGATACGCCGGCAAGCTTTTTCAATACCCGCTCGACGGTGGCCGCGCAGTTGGCACAGGTCATGCCGGTGATGGGCAGGGTGATGGTCTGGTCGGACATATCTTTAATCAAGGGGAGGCCGAGAGCATTGGGCCAGATAATCGGAGGCTGCTTTTTCCTTCGTATTTTTCTTTTGCTCTATGCGCCATGCTCTCTGCCCTATGCCGTCTTTCTCGTCACGACATGCCAGGGATTGAGCAGGTCCTCTTTGTTGTAAAGCAGCGGCTGCCCGGTGTCGTGCCGCGCGACGCGGGCGCCGGCGGCCTCGGCAATCACCTGGCCGGCGGCCGTATCCCATTCCATGGTCGGCCCCAGGCGCGGATACACGTCGGCGCGGCCCTCGGCCACCAGACAGTACTTGAGCGAACTGCCGGCGGAGATGAAGGACACGTCGCCCAATTCGCTCCGCTTCCGGTCGACATACGCGTGCAGTTCGGGCGTCGCGTGCGAGCGGCTGCCGACGATGATGTAGGGCGTGTGCGCTGCGACGTCGACGGGCAGCTTTTGTGAGTGCGCCCGAACCCGCTTGAGGACGGCCTGGGCATCGCTTGGCCCGGCATCCGCCGCCAGGGCGGCGATGACGGCGGGATCGTCCAGGCGAAAAGACCCGTCTTCGAGCCGGCCGAAATAGAGCACGTTTTTGACGGGGACGTATATGGCGCCCAGAGTGGGCCGCCGGTCTTCGACCAGGGCGATGTTGATCGTGAACTCGCCCAGGCGCTTGACGAACTCCTTGGTTCCATCCAGGGGGTCGACGATCCACAGCCGGTGCCAGCGGCCGCGCTGCGCATGCGGGATGTCCCTCCCCTCTTCGCTCAAGACGGGGATTCCCGTTGCGCTCAAGCGGCCGGCGATGATGTCGTGGGATCGCCGGTCCGCCAGGGTGAGGGGCGAGCGATCTTCTTTGTACTCCACTTCGATCTCGGATCGGTACACATCGAGCGTCGCCAGCCCCGCCACGATCGACGCCCGGGCCGCCGTCACGAGCAGGTCGTCGCGTTCCATCATCCGGCCGCCGGGAAATTGATGTCGTTCAGGGTCGCGCGGATCTGCGCCTCGGTTGCGGGCGGATCCCACTCGACCTCCACGGTCTTGAACTGCGGGTTGCCCTCCACCTTGTGAATGCCTTTCAGCTCTTTCAGCTCACGGGTGATGGTCATGACGCAGTGGCCGCAGGAGATCTTGGGGATTGAAAACGTTTTGCGCTCCATGGTCGAAAGCCCCTTTCGTCGTTGAAGGTGACGCTCAAATGCTAACGCCGACTATCGGTGTGTCAAATATCGGTGCCGCAAAACCGGTGCGAAAAATCCTCGAAGTCGCTGTCCTGGAAAAGATGGGCGAAACGTTCGCCGTGTCGGCTGCGCGTCTTGTAAAGCTCCAGACAGGCCTGCAGGATCTCGATCGTCTGATCTTCGTTGAAGATGCCCGGCAGTTCACGCGCCAGCCGGGGATGGCGGCCGAGCCGCCCGCCGAGCTGAACCCGGAACCCGCTCCAGCCTTCGGCGATCGTTCCGGTGGGGCAGGCCCGGACGCACTGGCCGCAGTTCAGGCAGCGCTGCGTGTCGATGCGGGGCGGGCCGCCTCCATCGGCGGTTGCGATCGCCTGCTCCGAGCAGGATTCGATGCAGGCGCCGCATTGGGAACAGGCGTCGTTCGTGGTTTCCGGAACCGCGGCGCCGATGATGCCGATGTCCTTGATTTGCGGCTGCGAGCAGGCGTTCGGGCAGTCGGCCAGGGTGGCCCGGAATTCGTGGTGGAACTTGAGATCGCCCGGCACGCGGGATTTGAGAAAGCTCAGCAGATCGGCGGCTTTGAGCACGGTTTCGACGCGTGCCAGCAGCGACTCGCTGACCACCGCCCGGTTGGGGCAGCCGCTGGGGCCGAAGCAGGTGTCGAGCTGGTAGCCCTTGATTTCGGATTGCATGCCGGACAGGTAGCGTGCCTGCGTGGCCTTGACGTCGGCCAGGGTGATGCTGTCCCGCCCGGCATCGTGCGCCTCGTTCTCCACGCGCGCCCGCACCCGCTTGCGAACGAAAAAAGGGACCTGTTTCAGAGCGGCTTCGGCTTCAGGGGTCCATTTCATATCAGGTTCACTTCTCCGGAGAGTTCATGGGTGCCCACCGCAGCGCCTGCAGGGCCAGTTCGCCCACGAAACATACCTCCAGGCGTTCCCCGCGGTAGAGTCGGAAGGATGCGCGGTCGCCCGTCAGTTTTCCCAGAAGCGGCGTCAGGCGGGCATCGGCCAGAGGTCCGCCGGCCCAGGCGGCCAGCCCTCGCAGCGCCGCCTCGGGCGATCCCAGAAAGGGCGCCAGAAACTCCGCGCAGCCGGCCATCGATGCGGGCCGTGACTGCGCCAATCGTCCGATGCCCCACAACACGCCTTCCTGCAGGGCCGGGTGCTCGATGAAATTGCGCTCCGGGTGCAGGTAGGACGACAGGATGCAGCCGTATTCGTCGGCCAGCCGGTCGCTGCGAGCCATGCATTCCCCCATGGCTTCCGGGCAGCCCCAGCCGATTCCGCCGGATTCCTCGTTCAGGTTCCACATGAAGCGCCGCATGACCACCCGCGCGGATTCCAGGTTCTCATCGGCCAGGCGGGATACCACCCGGCCCATCGCGGTCACGGCCCGCCAGCGCCGCAACGCATCCGTGTCACAGAAAAACGCGAACAAGGGATTGACGACCCGCCGGCCCGGCAGGCCGTCAATGGCATCCAAGGACGACGGAAAGGTATCGGCTACCAGCAGGCCAGCCAGCATCCGTTTGAGCTCGCGCCCGCTGACAGGACGTTCCGGTTTCATCGATGCGGCTCGCTGTCGCGCCTCTACCATGTGATGATTGGAAAACTATTCTTCCTCCCAGCGGATGCAATCCGCCGGGCAGTCTCGGATGGCCTCGTTCACCTCATCGTCGGGGTAGGCGCTCAGGTCGATGACTTCGACGAATCCGGCATCGTTCATGCGAAAGGCCGCCGGACAGGCCGCGACGCACACCTCGCAGCGTATGCAATCGCTCAGTTCGACAATGGGGCGTTTCATCATTTCAGCTCATTCAGCGCCGTCCGGCTGTGCCCGGGCGATCCGACAGCCGCCCGCGCGCCGGCACCGGGAGCTGCCGCTACGGCCTGGCCGATCTTGAATCCGAATTCATGGCAGGTGTCCAGTATCGCTTTTTCGGGAACGAACTGAGTTCGCAGTCCCGGCTGGGCGAGTTCGATCTTCATGTCGGTCAACTCGCCCTCGATCAGTTTGACGGCCTCCCCGCTCCATCCGTAAGAGCCGAACGCCGCTCCGATCTTGTTCTTCGGTTTGAGGCCCTTCATGTAGCAAAGAAAATCAGCGATCGTGGGAAACAAGCCGTTGTTCAGGGTGGGAGAACCCACGACCACGGCGCGAGCGTCAAAAACCTCGGTCATCACTTCGCTGCGATGCCAGGACCGCAGATGCATCGGCTTGGACGGCACGCCCGCCGCCATGATCCCCGCGTTGATGGCCTCGGCCATCTTCTCGGTGCTGTGCCACATGGTG
The DNA here is from genome assembly GCA_030834695.1 of Desulfobacterales bacterium. Lineage (GTDB taxonomy): Bacteria > Desulfobacterota > Desulfobacteria > Desulfobacterales > SpSt-501 > SpSt-501. The sequence continues at coordinate 54,054 of JAUQXK010000097.1, read as the reverse complement.
TCGTAGATCACAGCCGCCTTTCGCTCCGGCTCCTGGCGGCACCAATCGAGATAGGCCTGGACGATCCTGCCGGGATCGCGGCGCCAGATGACCCCGTGGTCCGGGCAGATCATGCGCAGATTCAGCTTCATGTCGGCTACCTGCCGGATCAGCTTTTCGATATGGGTCGCATAGAGCAGCAGGATATTGGCGAAGTATTTCTTGGCGTGGACCATGATCCGGTCCCCGATCTCGTCGTCGAAGGTCTCCGGGCCGGCGTAGTGCTGGCCGAAGCCGTCGCTCGAAAAGAGGATGCCGTCCTCCCGGAGGTAGGAGAACATGCTGTCCGGCCAGTGGATCATGCGGGTTTCCAGAAAAGTCAGGGTGCGTCTGCCGAGTTTCAGCTCTTCGCCCGAGCCGACGGCGCGGTAATTCCACTGCTGAGGGAAATGGCGGGCCAGGTTTTTCGCCCCCATTTTCGAGCAGTACAACGGTTTGTCTTCACCGACCCGGTGCATGATGCGGGCGAGGCTCCCGGAATGGTCGAGCTCGGTGTGATTGCTGATCACCACGTCGATTTTGCGCGGATCGACGATGCGGGCGATGTTGTCGATCAGTTGGTCGGCGAATTGCTTTTTGACCGAGTCGATCAGCGCGATTTTTTCATCCACGATCAGAAACGCGTTGTAAGTGCTTCCCAAATCGGTGGAATAGCCGTGAAAGTCCCGGATATTCCAATCTCTGACACCCACGCTGTATACTCCGGGGGCAATTTGAACAGGGTCCATTTTTTTCCTCATTGCGTGTATCCGGATGGTTCACTCCGGTTGAAATTAATCATCAAAGACCAGTCGGCAACGGCTGTCCGCTCGCGGCCGGCCGAATGCGGTTGCCTGCGCGGGGCGAGCCAAAAGGCGATGCCCTTTTCTTCAGCTCCAAGGCTGAAAGCAAAGGGCATCAACCGTCGCCGGATCCAGAATACGGCTTCAGGCTTCTTTGGCAAAATCCGCCTTGGAAGCGCCGCACACCGGGCATTCCCAGCTGTCCGGAAGTTTTTCGAAGGGGGTTCCGGGTGCAACACCGTTGTCCGGGTCGCCCTGCGCCGGGTCATAAACGTAACCACACACCTGACAAACATATTTCGCCATCGTTCTCCTCCTTTGGAATCTTGGAATCAGAGTGTTGCTTCTCAGTTTCTATTCCGATTTCGCTCGAAGCTCGGCTAAATGGTCGACGTTCTGTCAGCGGCCGGCGTCTGCCCCTAAGCCTCATGGGCCGAGCCCGGCCCGGCCAGGGGTTTGAACATCTTTTTGCCGGCGCCGCATATCGGGCAGACCCAGTGGTCGGGAAGATCCCTGAATTGGACCCCTTTGGGAATTTTGCCCTTGCGGTCCCCGCGATCGGGGTCGTAGATGTAGCCGCAGTTGACGGTCTGGCACTGATACATGTCTTCGGGTTTTGACACGGGCGCTCCCTCAACGTTACAGGTTCATATCATCCGCACAGGGTGGTTATCAACTCTTTAACGCGGGATTCGATCTCATCCCGGATCTGGCGCATGGCCCCTATCGGTTGGCCGGAAGGATCCGGCACGTCCCATTCCTGGTGCAGGGCTCCGGGAACCAGCGGGCATTCTTCGCCGCACCCCATGGTGACAATCGCATCTGGTTGACCGTTGGCCAGGGCCGCTTCGATCCCCTGAGGGGTCCGAAAAGCCAGATCGATCATTTTCTCGGCCATGGCGGACACCATATCGGGATTCAGTTTTTCCGCCGGCCGGCTGCCGCCGGTCGCCACATCCAGTTTGTCACCGGCAAGGTGCTGGGCGAAGGCGCCGGCCATCTGGCTGCGGCCGGCGTTCTGGCGGCACAGGAACAGCACCTTTTTCCTCGCAGCATACGGAGCCATCAGAGCCTCCACCGACTGTTCCACTTCCTCCCGAACCGTTGGGTGGTTGACCAGATCCTTCGCACTCTCGATCCCCCGGTAAACCAGACTGCCTTCATAGCGGGCATCGATGGCATCGAAAAAATACTTGGCGGTCAACTGCAACCCCTCGAAGAGGTTCTTGCCACGGGTTGCTCCGACGCCGAGCAGAATCCCTCGGCGCGTATGCTTAAGCGGGTCGCTGAGTTTGAGCCGGTACTTGCGCGCCCAGAAAGTCTGGCAGCGGTCCACCAGGGCCTTGAGCTGGGAGGTCATGTTGTAGAAAAAGATGGGCGAGGCCAGCACGACGATTTCCGCCTGCCGCAGCAGCCCGTAGATTTCGCTGGCCATGTCGTCTTTGATGGGGCAAGTGCCCTTTTTCTCGCAGACGACATATTCCTTGCAGGGCACAATGTTGCGCTCCGCGACCTGGATGGTCTGCGTTACCGCGCCCCGCCGCTCCGCCGCCTGCAGGAAGGTGGAAAGAAGAAAATTCGTGTTGCCCTTCCTGCGCGGACTTCCCTGTAAACCGAGGATCAGCATGGTCTGGATCCGATCATGGTTTGACGTGGCAGGTCGTACAGGTCGTGGGACCGGCCTTCTCGCCGGCCTGTTTCTTTTCCTTGTGACATTTGGTGCACTGCTCGTTCATGATCTGCTTCTTGGCCAGTTTGCCCTGGGTCTTGAGTTCTTCGATGATGCCGGTTTTTTGCGGAAATGCCGCGTGGCAGATGTTGCAGTCCGTCAGCTTTTCCTGGTGCCGCTGGTGGGGGAAAGCGACCTTGCCGCTCGTTCCGCCTTCCAAGATGATCTCGGCCGCGCCCCGGTTCGGAGGCGCGCCCGAGGCCCAGGCCCAGCCCCCAGCGGTTAGCATGGCTATAAGCAGCGCGATCAGCTTTTTGCGGGTGATGATTCGTATGGTCATTTGTCTCTGGATCCGTGCGGGGGAGTCTCAGCAGGCCGCAACCCACGGGGAGAACCCCTGCGATGCGCTGCAAGGGCTCAACGCGGCGACAGGCTCTTACCCTCGCCCGCCAGCTGGCACTGCCTGAAATCGATCGGCTCTCCACATTTGCCGCACTTGTGGGGTCGATCGAATTCGTCGGAAAAAATCTCTTTTTCCGTGCCGCATTTCGGACAGTTGCACGTGAAGGACTTCAGCGACTTAAAGTTAGCGTAGCCGGGGCAATGCTGAGGCGTGGTCGTATCGGGGGCCATGACGTCCTCTCTTTCTGAAAGAAATTTTCTACTCGGTTAGCTTTTTTGCCAATTGGCGGCCGTAATCCTGGGCCATCTGGACACCGCCGCCGAGGTTGCTCGTCTTCAACCGGAGGCAGTCGGCAACCATGTTCATCTTGAAGATGTTTTTCATGGTTTGGAAAATTCGGTCGTTGGCCTCTCCGCTCCAACCGAAAGAGCCGAACGCCCCTCCGATTTTACCCTCCAGCGGGGCCTTTTCAGCGATGAACAGAAAGGTCTTCATCGCCTGCAACATGTCGCCGTGATAAGTGGCGGATCCGAACACATAGCCGTCATATGCAGCCAGATCGGCCTCGCTTCTGACGTTCTTTACATTGACCACTTCAGCCTGATGACCGGCCATGCGAACACCCTCGCCGATCAGGTCGGCCATGGTTTGGGTCTCACCGGTCCGGCTGGCGAATACAATCAGCACTTTTCCCATAACGACGGCACTCCTTTGCAGCCCAAGTGACGAGGACCGCATCCAAACTGATTGGCCGACAACCCGGGCAGCGGGTCAGGGCTTGGGTTTCGCAATGCGCGGATCTATCCCTGTGGCGGTGCAGTCCGGCGTATAGCAGGTGGTGTCCAGGAATTCACATTTTTCCTTACAGGACGGGCACTGGTTGGGATACGCGTCCGCCTCGAACGTATAGCCGCACTTAGAACATTTCCAGCTTGGCATGGCATTTTCTCCCTGCCGGGTCCCGCCAATCATTTCGAGGTCTGAACCTCCGCTTCGATTTCGGGATTCCCGGAATCCCCCGGTTGCCGCCGCGAGGCATCCGCGTCGGGCCATCGGGAGAGGGGTTTGAAGTCGATGCAGGCGTCCGTAAAGACGGGGCGCCTACGCTTTCCACAAGCCGTGAAGGTTGCAGTACTCGCGGGCGGCAACCTTATCGGCCTTGATGCAGAAGGTCGCCTCCGGCGCTTGGCCGGGTTTCAAAAACTGGCGAAAAACCTTGCCGTCGGCGACCAGCTCGACCCATTCGATCCAGTGCTTCTCCTCCATCGGGTGAGCGACGCTTCCCACTTTGACCTTGAATCCGTCGGCGGTTTTTTCAACGACCGGCACATGCTTTTCCTTGGCGGCGTCCACGGTGTTCTCTTTGAAGAGTTTCATCGGCTGTCCGCAGCATACCAGTTCGCCTCCACCGCCGTGCAGCACCTCAACGATGTTTCCGCAGGTATCGCATTTGTAGACTTGAAGCTGTTCGGCCATGATCGGTCTCCTTTCCATGCAAAAGGGTTGAGTGATGGATTACCAGTTTTCGCCCAGCAGTTCGAAATGGGCCTGGGGATGCAGACAGGCCGGGCAAAGCTCGGGAGCGCTCACGCCCTCGTGCAGATAGCCGCAGTTGCGGCAGCGCCAGGTCACGTTCGCATCGCGCTTGAACACGCGGCCGGCTTCGATGTTGGCCGCCAGGTCGCGATAGCGCTTCTCGTGCTGCTTCTCGGCCACCGCGATGGCCCGGAAGGCCGCGGCCGCATCCTTCAGACCGTCCTCCTCGGCGACCTTGGCAAACTCCGGATACACGGAGATATGTTCGTGGCGTTCGCCGGCCGCAGCGGTTTTCAGATTGTCCAGCGTCGTTCCGACGACTCCGGCCGGGAAAATACCGGCGATTTCGATTTCGCCGCCTTCCAGAAATTTGAAAAACCGTTTGGCGTGTTCTTTCTCCTGGTCGGCGGTTTCGATGAAAATATCGGCGATCTGGACCAGACCGTCTTTGCGGGCCTGGCCGGCGAAATAGGTGTAGCGGTTGCGCGCCTGGGATTCTCCGGCGAAAGCCGCCAACAGATTTTTCTCCGTGCGCGTACCCTTAATCCTCGACATCGATTGCAGTCCTCCTTTTTTTTATCATTTGCTTCGTGTCATTATTGCGTGGGGGGTGTCATTACGGATCGGCTTCGTCGTCCTTTCGGGCCCACCAGCCCTTCCGGATGTGGTTTTGCTTTTCCGCTTCAGCCAATTTCTTGAGCTTGTAAGCCGAATCCCGCAAGACTCCGTAGAGAATCCCGCATCCGTTGTCTTCACGGTCCGCCTCGCCGCGGTCGGCCAAATGAATCATTTCTTCCGTCAACTTCAACGTTTTGACGATATGAAGATTGCAGGGCCTCACGGCGTTTCCTTCCGGCATAGCGAAGTGCTTTGAGCCATGGTGGCTTAATCAAATTTCATGCCAGAGGAGAACAGGAGCGGCGGGTGCCTGTAACAGCTTGAATTATAGATGTTTGGTCTCACGGTGAGGCCCGGGCGGCAAGACCGTGATCCATTCCCGCCACGCGAACCCGATACAAAACCGCATCGATCCATGCCGGCGGTGATCAGGGATATCGTCAAACAATCTCTGAATATCACACCGAAAATGACAATGCAATCTAGTCTCGGGTTGATTTGTGGAACAGGCGTGTCTCACAAGACAGGATCAAGCCGTCGCTATCTGGCGGCGTTGCATAATTTTGCCGCGCACGCTGATGACCACTTCCTCCAGCGGCACCTTGACGCCGGAACGCTGCATGCCTTTTTGGACGATCACCGGCAGGGCGGCGCAGCAGGGCACCTCCATGACCACCGAAGTAATGCTGCGGATGCCGGACTGTTTGCAGATTTGAGTAAACTTGTCGATATACGCCTCGGCATTGTCGAACTTGGGACAGCCGAGCATCACGCGTTTGCCCTGCAGAAAATCGCGGTGGAGGGTCGGGAAGGCCACGGGAACACAATCGGCAAGCACCAGGAGGTCCGCCCCCTTCAGAAACGGCGCCGTCGGCGGCACCAGCATGATCTGGACGGGCCAATGGCTGAGCGCCGATTCAACGGGTTCTCCGGCAACAGGGGCGGCCGCGGGAGCGGACCCAAAGCTTTGTACCATGCGGGCCGACGGGCAGCCGCCGGCGGCCATGGGCAGCACCTTGGAAGTCTCCGGGGTCTTCTCTTTCGCCGCCAGCATCGTTTCCACGGCATGCTCGTCAAACTCGTCGGCCTGCCGTTCCGAGATGGTCAGGGCGCCGGTCGGGCATTCCCCCAGGCAGGCCCCCAGCCCGTCGCAGTAGATGTCGGCGATCACGCGCGCCTTGCCGTCGATGATCTCCAGAGCCCCTTCGGCGCAGGCCGGCACGCAGTTGCCGCATCCGTTACACAGGTCTTCGTCGATCTTGATGATTTTGCGGATGACTTTCATGGTATCACCTCGAAGTGATGAGAGTTTCCCGTGCCGCCTGACGGCCGGACGCGGTCAAAAAGGAACGTTCGATGCGCGCAGCCAGTTCGTCGGCATCGATGGGATGTTGTTTGTGTTCCGCTTCCAGGAACTCCAGCGCATCGGCGTCATACACGGCCCGGAGATTGACGGCGTCGCCGGTCTGCGACGACCGGTGATGGATGATGATGTCACAGACCTCGGCGATCAGGTCCTCGCGGGCGCCGAGTCGGGTGAGGATATCGCGCGCGGCGGCCGGGCCGTCGATGTCCAGCAGGTAGGCCGCCGTCAGGATGACCGCCAGGTTGCCCGTTTCGGCCTTGCCGATGCGCTCCGCATACCGGGCCACCCGGCCGGCACGGCCGATGCGCTTGAAGTCGTTCCGGAAGTAGCGCTTCATCTCAACGGCGACGCGGTCCTTCAGCAGGTTTTCCTTTTGGGCGGCAAGCCCCTCCGGCATCGTACCGAGGCACTGCTCGGCGTAGGGGCAATAGGCGGCGCAACCGAAGTCCATCTGCGGGTTGACGAAACGATGGCCGCACCGGCCGCATTTGCGTGCCGTGTCGTCCTTAAAAAACTCCACGGGATTTCCGCATTGCGGACAATTGGACTCGAAGATGGCGCCCGGTTTCCAGTATTGCATGTCTTGGCCAGGGCATCGCATGGCTACAGCTCCTTGAGGCAGGTTGAACTCATTGACGCCGATTCTATCGCAGCCCTACTCAACGTGTCTTTGACCTAGATCAAGAGGTGAGCGCTCCGGCAATTACCTATGTCTCGTTCGTCCACATCACGCATCGCCGCGGCGGACCTCAACATAAGTTGCGCGCCTGCCGAAGTCATCATCCCTTTCGCTCCCGAAACGAGCCGGGGCTCCCCGACGGGGAGCCCCGGGAGTCTCCCCCGCACGGAAGATGCTACTTCAGAATCGCCTTGAGGTCCTCGTCCGGGGTTTTGATCGGAGCAATGTTGAACTTCTCCACGAGGACGTTGAGCACATTCGGGCTCACGAAGGCCGGGAGGCTCGGGCCGAGCCGAATGTTCTTGATGCCGAGGTGCAGCAGCGTCAGCAGGATCGCCACCGCCTTCTGTTCGTACCAGGAAAGGATCATCGACAGCGGCAGATCATTGACCCCGCAGTTAAATGCATTGGCGAGCGCGACGGCGATCTGAATAGCTGAGTAGGCATCGTTGCACTGGCCCACATCGAGCAGGCGCGGGATGCCGTCGATCGCGCCCAGGTCCTGGTCGAAGAAGCGGAATTTCCCGCAGGCCAGCGTCAACACCACGCAGTCCTGGGGCACTTTTTCGACGAACTCGGTGTAGTAGCTGCGGCCCGGCTTGGCGCCGTCGCAGCCGCCCACCAGGAAGAAGTGCTTGATCTTGCCGGCCTTGACCAACTCGATCACCTTCCCGGCCACGCTCATGACGGTGTTGCGGGCAAAACCCACCATGACCTCCTTGCCGGCCTCATCTTCACTGAAGCCGGGCAGGGCCAGGGCCTTGTCGATGGCGGGCTTGAAGTTCTCGCCGGCGATGTGCTGCACTCCGGGCCAACCCACCAGACCGGCGGTGAAAATGTTGTCCCGGTACGTGTCGGTCGGCTTCTGGATGCAGTTGGTGGTCATGACGATGGCGCCCGGGAACTTGGCGAATTCCTTGGCCTGGTTCTGCCAGGCCGTGCCGTAGTGGCCGAAGAAATGCGGGTATTTCTGCTTCAGCTCCGGATAGCCGTGACAGGGCAGCATCTCGCCGTGAGTGTAAACATTGATCCCCTTGCCGGCGCTCTGCTTGAGAATTTCATCGAGGTCTTTGAGATCGTGGCCGGACACCAGGATGGCCTTGCCCCTCTTGTGACCGAGCGGAACCTTGGTCGGTACCGGGTGGCCGTAGGTTCCGGTGTTGCCGGCATCCAGGAGCTCCATGGCCTTCAGATTGACTTCGCCGCACTTGAGCACCAGACCGAGGTAGTCGTTCACGCCCAGGGCCGGGTTCAGGGTGGCGGCGAAGGCTTCCTGGATGAACGCGTAGACGCTGTCGTCCTTCTTCCCTAAGATCCAGGCGTGGTCGGCATACGCCGCGATGCCCTTGAGCCCATAGATCAGAAGTTCCCGCAGGGCTTGGGCGTCGGCATCCGCCGCCGGCGCCTTGACGCCGCCGGTTTTTTCGGCTTGGGCGACCAGGGCCTCCACCGATGCCGCCGGAGCGAATGTGGCTGCCTCTTGACTGAAATCGGCATGGCCCCCGGCTTGCTTCACTTTCTTTTTCAGGTCTTCGCGCAGCGCCGTGCAGCGGCCGATCAGCTCCACGAAACGCGCGGGATCGAAATCGACATTGGTCAGCGTTGAAAAAGTGGCCTGCAGGGTGAAGCGGTTCACATCGGCCAGGTCGAGCTTCTGTTTGCGGGCCTCGACGGCCACCAGGGAAAGCCCCTTCAAACCATAGATGAGAAGATCCTGCAGGGCCGCGACCTCGGCGGTCTTGCCGCAAACGCCGATTTTGGTGCAGCCTTCGCCTTTGGACGTCTGTTCGCACTGATAACAAAACATGATGCAGCTCCTTTCGTTGATGATGCGGTTTCCGTGTTCGGTGAAGTCGGGTTCGTTGGGTTGAACATGGACGGGATCTTATTCGCGTCCGGAGGTGTGCGCCTTGACCTAGATCAAAAAGGCTATCTTTTTGTTCGGGCGGAGCGCCCGGCAGGTGTCGCGCTCCAATGCCGACCTGGCTGGTTTTTTAAGGTCCTAAAATAAGGCCGGATCGCGCCATTGTCCATCCGCCGCCTGCCCCGCCGCGGACGCCCGGTGCTCCGGCGTTGATTCGCCTCCGCCCGAATACCTTGACTTGAATTTCAAATGCTGCCAAAAGAGACGGCATGGAAAAAGCGGCCGACGTCATCGCGCGGATTCCGCTCTTCAGCGGCATGAGCCGGGCGCAGCTTGACCAGTTCCAGGACATCGCCCTGGAAAAAAGCTTTGGCCGAGGTGAGTTGATTTTCTCCGAGGGTGACGAAGGCAGCGGCTTTTACGTCATTCTTAGGGGAACCGTAAAGATCTTCAAAGTCTCCCCCGACGGCAAGGAGCACATCCTGCATATCTTCACCGTCGGGCAGACCTTCGGGGAGGTCCCCGTTTTTGCCGGCGAGCACTTCCCGGCGAATGCGGAAGCCCTTCATGACGCGCGCGTGCTGTTTTTCCCCCGCTCGGCCTTCGTCGCCTTGCTCGAAAAAAACCCGGCGTTGTCCCTCAAGCTGCTGGCCGATCTATCCCTCAAGCTGCGGCAGTTCACGATTCAAATCGAGAACCTGTCGCTCAAGGAGATTCCGGCGCGCCTGGCCACCTATCTGCTTTACCTGGCCGATGAACAGGGTTGTTTCGATCAGGTCACGTTGAGCATATCCAAGGGCCAATTGGCCAGCCTCCTCGGCACGATCCCCGAAACCCTCTCGCGCATTTTCGCCAAGCTGTCTTCCCAGCAGCTCATTCAAGTCGAAGGCCGGAAAATCGCCTTGCTTGACGCGCAAGGCCTGAAGGACCTGGCTCAATCGGGAAAGAGTTTATAGGCCTGTTGGCGCCTTATGCCGGTTGATTTTTTGTGTTGACATGCGCTCGCCGAAGCATCTATAGTTATAAACTATGAAATCAGCGGTTGCCAAATCGCTTCATATCCTGCTGGCCCTGTTTATCCTTGCCGCCGCTCTGGGTCCTGCCTGTGCCGGCTCGGAGAACTGCAGCATGCCCTGTTGTCGGCACAAGGCCAATCCAGTCTCCCGTCCAACCGATATGGTGCCCGGCCGATCATGCTGCACCCAGGCGGCGGGTGATTCTGCGGACAACATGTCGGGTTGCCGGTTCGTTAAAACCAGCCCGGCCTTGCCGTCCGGGGCTGGCAGCGTCACCGGGATGACCGCTGCGGTCGGCGCAGTGGCTTTCGATAATCCGATCGAGCGGCCGTCCGGTACACCGTCGATCTGTTCTATGGATTCGCGCCCGCCGGGCCCCCCGCTTCACTTGCGGCTTCAAACCCTGTTGATCTGACCCCCTCGTCCAAAAACTTGCTTTTTCCCGTTCCGAATCGGGATGCTGCCTTCGGCGGCTGCTGATGGCCACCCGGCCAGCAAACCGGCTGCCCGTGTCCGACCACTCATTCGAATATCGCTAAGGAGCATAACCATGTTGCAGAAACCTGCCAACAACAAGCTGGCGGCCAAGAAAGCCGCTGTTCTCGGTACCCCCCGCCCCGACCGCAAGCCGCTGATTGCCGGCCTTGCCATTCTGGTTCTGCTGGCCGGCGGAGCGTTTTGGTATTTCAATGCGAACACCTCGTCAAACCCCCTCAACCCAGCGACTGCCGCCCGGGTCTCCGGTGATGTCGTGTCCATGCCGGCGGCCACCTTCAACGACGGCCAGGCGCACTACTTCGATCACAAACTCGGCGGCATCACGATCCGTTACTTCGTGGTGAAGAGTGCCGACGGGGTCCTGCGGGCGGCGTTCGATGCCTGCGACGTCTGCTGGCCGGCGGGCAAGGGCTATGCCCAGGACGGCGATTTCATGGTCTGTCGGAACTGCGGCCAGCGCTTCCACTCGACCAAAGTCAACGAGGTCAAGGGCGGCTGCAATCCGGCGCCGTTGGAGCGCCGCATGGAAAACGGGATGCTGCTGATCCGGGTGAGCGACGTCCTGGAAGGCAAAACCTACTTTGACTTTTCCAGAAAGGCCTGAACCATGACACTGAAATTGATATCCATCCGCAACTTGATGCGACGCAAAGGCAAGGCGGCCTTCATCCTGGCCGGGCTCGTGGTCGGAGTCGCTACGGTCGTCGGCATCTTCACCTTCGTGGAGGCGACCACCCACGACATCGCCCACAAGCTCGAGCAATACGGCGCCAATATCCTGATCGTGCCTAAAACCGAAAACCTATCCTTAAGCTACGGCGGGCTTTCGCTGGGCGGGGTGTCGTTCGATCTCGAGGAAATCCGGGAATCTGAACTGGCGCGGCTGGCCACCATCCCCAACCACCGCAACATCGCGGCCGTGGGCCCCATCGTGCTGGGGGTTGCGTCCGTGGAGAGCCGCCGGATGCTGCTGGCCGGCGTGGATTTCAAGGCGGCCGAGATACTCAAACCGTGGTGGCGGGTGGGCGGCCGGTTTCCGCAGGACGACGAAGTACTGCTGGGGGCCGAGGCCGCCCGGGCGCTGGGCTTGGAAACCGGCCAGGGCCTGTCCGTGAACGGCCGCAACCTGGTGGTCTCCGGGCGGATCGAGCTCACCGGCTCTCAGGATGATCAGCTGGCGTTTCTCACCCTTGCCACGGCCCAGCAGCTCTTCGCCAAGTCCGGGAAAATCTCCATGGTCGAGGTGGCGGCCTTGTGCAAGGACTGCCCGATCGAGGACATGGTCCGGCAGATAGCGGCGGTGCTGCCCGGCGCCAAGGTCATGGCCATCCAGCAGGTGGTCAAAAGCCGCATGGAGGCCCTGGCTCAGTTCCAGAAGTTCTCCTACGGGATATCCGCCGTCGTTCTTTTCATCGGCGGGTTGGTGGTGCTGGTCACCATGATGGGAAGCGTTCGGGAGCGCACCGAAGAGATCGGCATTTTCCGGGCCGTCGGGTTCCGGCGGTCACACATCATGCAGGTCGTTTTTCTGGAGGCCGGGATCATTTCCGCGCTGGCCGGGGTCTTCGGCTACGGCCTGGGATGGGCGTCGGCGGCGGCGGCGCTCGCCCTGTCCGGCGACGGCCATTCGGGGCCCGTTGCCTTTGCGCCCGCGTTGGCGCTGGGGGCGGTGGTCCTCGCCCTGGTCCTGGGGCTGGTCGCCACGGTCTATCCGGCGCAGATGGCGTCGCGCCTCGATCCGAACGAAGCGTTGCGAGCGCTTTAACGCCCTGCTTGGAAAGGAAAGACGCATGAGCTACATCGTAGCAGACCAATTGGGCAAGTCCTTCGGAGCCGGAGCGGCGGCGGTGCATGCCGTTTCCGGTCTGAATTTCCGGATCGCTCCGGGCGAGTTCGTCGCGATCATGGGCGAGTCCGGCGCCGGTAAATCGACCCTGCTGGGGATGCTTGGGGCGATGAACGCACCGACCACGGGCCGGCTGCACGTGGACGGCATCGACGTGTACGCGCTGAATCCGGACCGACTGGCCGATTTCCGGCGCGAATATCTTGGGTTCGTATTCCAGAGCTTCCATCTGATTCCCTATTTGTCGGTGATCGAAAACGTCATGCTGCCGCTGGCCGTGAGCCGGCAGGGCAGCCCGGAAAAGCGCCGCCGCGCGCAGGAAGCCCTGGCCGAGGTCGGCCTGGGCGGAAAAGCCGGCCGGCTTCCCGGAGAGATCTCCGGCGGCGAAAAGGAGCGCGTGGCGGTGGCGCGGGCGATCGTGAACGAGCCGCCGGTGCTGCTGGCCGACGAACCCACGGGAAACCTGGATTCCGGAAACAGCCGTGAGATCATGCGGATGTTCCAGCGCCTGAACGCTTCCGGCATGACGGTGATCATGGTCACCCACAGCGCCGAATGTTCCGGCTATGCCGGCCGCGTCATGCGGCTGAGCGACGGCCGGCTGAAAACGGACCGACGAACAGCCGTTTCCGCCCTGCGGCGGGCTTCGTAAGCCGGAGGACCTGCGAAAGGGGCTGTGGAATCCTGCCCCCGACGACCGGCGGCAGAGGCGTTTCTTGACACCCTCCGGTCCGATCGTATATTTGACCGCGACCGGTGAGCGATCATCCGCCGGGGAGGCTCCGATTCCTCAAGCAGTGGGGGAAGCTTATGGTTTTCGGTTACAGCACCAATGCGTTCGTGAAGTTTCGACTGGTGGACGCGGTGGCGCGTATCGCGCGGCTGGGGTTCAAGGGCGTTGAGATCATGGCCGACCGGCCGCACCTGTATCCGCCGGATGCCGATGAGGCCGAGCTCGATCGCCTCCAACAGGCGCTGGCCTCCGGCGGGCTCAAGGTGACCAATCTGAACAGCTTCACGCTGTTCGCGGTGGGCGACACGTATCTGCCTTCCTGGATCGAACCGGAGCGTCCGCGCAGGGAGATCCGCATCCGTCACACCCGCGATTGCCTGCGTCTGGCCCGTCGTCTGGGCTGCACCAACATCTCCGTGCCGCCCGGCGGACCGCTGTCCGGCGTCACCCGGGGTGAGGCCGCACGGTTGTTTTACGAGGGGATCGAGCAGGTCGCAGCCCTCGCCGAAGAGTTAAACGTCCGGCTCCTGGTGGAGCCGGAGCCCGGCTTGATGATTGAAACCACCCGTCAGTTCCAGGAATTCATGCGAGGCGTGCGTTCACCGGCAGTCGGAGTGAATTTCGACATCGGTCATTTTTTCTGCGCCGGGGAAGACCCGCAGGAGGCCTTTGAGACGCTCTTCGAATGGGTGGGGCACGTCCACCTGGAAGACATCGCCGCAACGCGGATCCATCAGCATCTGATCGCCGGGCAGGGTGCCATCCGATTCGCCGACGTCCTGAAACGCATGCGGCTGCTCGGCTACGCCGGAGACATCAGCTTGGAACTCTACCCTTACGTCGATACCCCCGAGGCGGCCGGGCGGGAGAGCCTGGCCTTCCTGAAACCGATATTCGCCGACGCGGGCTTTGCAGTTTGACTCCAGCCAGCCTTGGCGATGAATGATGTCGCTGCATTGAGCGGAGAAACAGCTCCCATCCGTCAGGTCCTGCCGGTATGGGCGCTTACCGTCAGAACCGGGCAGGGCGAGCGCCGCACCACCCGGTCGGTGGTCGATCCCATCAGCAAGGATTTCATCAGGCCGTATCCCCGCACCCCCATCACGACCATGTCCATGTTCTGCGTCACGGAATAGGCGACCAGTTCCTCGTGCGGCTGCCCCCGCAGGACGACCACCTGCAGCGAGCACCAGTTGCGGGCCTCCGGCGGCACCAGCTCTTCCAGCTTCTCTTTGAACACATCGGTGTGAACCATGTCCTGGGCTTGTTCGGCGGGCGACATGAATTCACGGTAGGCCGGCGGCTCGCTGACATGAATGAGGTGCAGTTCGGCCTCGAACTCCTGGGCCAGGCTGAGCCCGTAGTTCAGACTGAGCACCGAGTCCGTCGAGAAGTCGCAGCCGACCAGGATTTTCTTCAGCCGGATGCCGGCGGTGTCCTTGCCGATGAAGCCGTCCTCGGGGCTTTGCACCGCAAGCAGCGGACAGCTCAGGGTCCGCATCAGGCGCTGGGTCACCGATCCCAGGATGAGGCGTTTCAGGCCGGAGTGGCCGCGGGTGGAGGTGATGACGAGATCGACGCCCTTTTCTTCGACCAAGCGGGCGATTTCGGCCGCCGGCTGGCCGACCGCGATCAACGGCTCCCACGTCACCCGATCGAGCCCCGGTATTTTGGGCAGATGGGCCTGAGCCTCCTGCTGGATGCGCACCTGCTGCCCGATCGGGTCCAGTTGGAACTCGCCGTAGATCGTAACCGCCGATAAGTCGATGACGTGGCAGACGTAAAGCTTCGCGTCGAACTCCCGTGCGATCGCGATCCCATAGGGGATGGTGCGGTTGGAAAAATCCGAAAAATCGGTGGCGCAGATGATGCTTCGGAAATTCATTCTCATACGACACCTCCTTTTTAAGAGAAAAAGACTCAGCCCTTGATCACCGCCAGGGGCGCCAGCCGGGCCACCCGCCGGGCCAGACCGGCTTCGTGAACGACGTCTACGACCCGATCGACGTCCTTGTACGCCGCCGGCGCTTCCTCGGCCAGGCCGGCCATGCTGCCGGCGCGTACCCGGATCCCGGCGGCTTCGAGCTCCCGGCGCAAGGCCGGTCCCTGCACCGAGCGTTTGGCCTGGTGCCGGCTCATGGTGCGGCCCGCGCCGTGGCAGGTGGAGCCGAAAGCCTGGGACATGCCGCCTTCGGTACCGACCAGCACCCAGCTGGAGGTGCCCATCGAGCCGGGTACCAGCACGGGCTGCCCGATGTCCCGGTAGACCGGCGGCAGTACGTCCGATCCGGGCCCGAAGGCCCGCGTGGCGCCCTTGCGATGCACGCACACCTCGACCATCCGCGCTCCCACCCGATGGGATTCCAACTTGGCCATGTTGTGGGCGATATCATAAACCTGGAAGAGGTGATGGTGATTCAGCTTTCCGGCCAACACCTGTTCGAAGGCGTGTCGGATATGGTAGACCAGCACCTGGCGGTTGGCAAACGCATAATTGGCCGCGGCCTTCATGGCGGCGAGGTAGTCCCGGCCTTCCGGGCTGCTCAGCGGCGCACAGACCAGCTCGCGATCGGGCAGATCGATGCCGTATTTGTGCACGGCCTTCTGGAAGAGGTCGACATAGTCGGTGCACACCTGGTGCCCGAGACCCCGCGACCCGCAATGAATCTGGACCACCACCTGCCCGGCGAAGAGACCGAGGCGCCGGGCGATCGCATCGTCCGCCACCCGATCGACCACATCCACTTCAATGAAGTGGTTGCCGGCCCCCAGCGTGCCGATCTGGCCCTTGCCGCGGTCCCGGGCGCGTGTGCTGACTTTCTGCGCATCCGCGCCGGCCAGGCAGCCCTCTTCCTCCGTGCGCTCCAGGTCGGCGGCGCTTCCAAATCCGCGCTGGACCGCCCACCGCGCGCCTTTTTCCATGACCTGATCCAGTTCGCC
Source organism: Desulfobacterales bacterium (assembly GCA_030834695.1). Taxonomy (GTDB): domain Bacteria; phylum Desulfobacterota; class Desulfobacteria; order Desulfobacterales; family SpSt-501; genus SpSt-501. The sequence continues at coordinate 38,065 of JAUQXK010000097.1, read as the reverse complement.
GGCGGCGAGCTTCACCGGGCCGCCCTTGCCGACGCCGCTGGGGCAGTTGGCGTATAGCATCGACGCCAGATCATCCAAGTGCGGCCTGATCGCTTCGACGTCAATTTGGCTGGCCAGCAGACGGACGCCGCAGTTGATGTCGTAGCCCACGCCGCCCGGGGATATCACGCCGTCCGGCAGGGCCGTGGCCACCACGCCGCCGATGGGAAACCCATAGCCCTGGTGCATGTCCGGCATGGCCAGGACATGGTTGACGACGCCCGGAAGCGTGGCGGTATTGACCAGCTGTTCCAGGCTGCGGTCGCCGAGAATGTTGTCGATCAGGGCCGCATCGGCATAAAACCGGGCCGGCACGCGCATGTCCGGCCGAAAAGACGGCGGGATTTCATAGAGGTAGGCGTCGATTCTGCGTAGGTCACGGATGCGCACCACGGGTCCTCCTGAGCGCTGACGAACGGCGGGTTACACGTCAAACACCACGGTCACCACCAGACCCTCCGGATGGCGGCCGATGGCCAGATTGTGAAAGGTGACCGCCTTGACGTGCTTGTCCAACGCCTGAACCGGGGCACCGCGGACGACGGCCACGAGTCGGGCGGGGGACAGCTCCATGAAATCAAACCAGTTGAAGATCAGGGATTCGGTCTCCGCCCAGAAGGCCAGCTCGCTCAGCCAGGCCACCAGCAGGCTTTCCGCATCGCCCGCTTCCAGCTCGATGCGTTTCGCGACGCGGCCCGCATCCCCGAAAACCCCGGCCACCAACAGGCTGTTCATGCCCGCTGCGGCGTTCACAAACAGTTCTGTCAGATTCCGGCCGTATATGCGCAACGCCCGGTCTGCGGTGTGTTCGACTTCTTCGAACCTTGTGGACACGGCAACTCCTGCCGGCGTCTATGGGATGGGGCCTCCATCGGTCGGCACCGGTGCGGAGGAAGGCTGAACTCAATCGATGCCGTCGGGCGGCCGCAACGAGGGATGATTCAGTATGTAATGAGCTTCCCCCCGATGTCAAGCACGCCCATCGGCGATGTCCCGTGCGGCTCGGTGGAACTGACGCTGCTCGTTTCGGCCATTGGGTCGTCCGGATTTCGTGCTTCGAATTTATAGCGGCGCGTGCTATTGGGAATGTAGATTGCTTCAGCTTGACGTAGGAATTCGCTCCAAAGATTCAACCCCCTTCCAAGGAGGTGCCGTAAATGAAAGCCGTTTTTTTCCAAACGCACGGAGAGATCGATGTTCTACGCTATGGCAGCGTGCCCGATCCGATTCCGGCCGCCGGGCAGGTGGTGGTGCGGGTCCGGGCCTGCGCCCTGAATTTCCTCGATATCTGGGTTCGGCGCGGCTGGCCGGGGCTGAAGCTTGAAATGCCGCACTGGTGCGGTGCGGACGTGGCCGGCGAGATCGCCGCGGTGGGTCCGGGCGTGTCCGGCTGGGCGGCGGGGCAGCGGGTGGTCGTCGACCCCGGGACCAACCGGTTCGAAGACGAGTTCACCCGGCGCGGCGCGGCGTCGGTCAGTCCGGGTTATTGCATTTTGGGAGAGCATATCCGCGGCGGAGCCGCCGAGTACGTGGCGGTTCCGGCCGCCAATCTGGCGGAGATGCCGGCCGGCCTGGACTTCGCCGCTGCGGCCGCTCCGCTGCTGGTCGGCCTGACGGCCTGGCGCATGCTGATCCACCGCGCCGGCCTTCAGCCGGCCGAGACGGTGCTGGTGGTGGGTGCCGGCGGCGGAGTGAACAGCATGGCGATTCAAGTCGCCAAACTCGCCGGGGCCACGGTGTGGGTCGTGGCCGACGGCGCGGAAAAGTCCGCCAAGGCCGTCCGGCTGGGCGCCGATTGGGTCATCGACCGCTCCCAAACGGACTGGGTTCGGGAGGTTCTAAAGGCTACGGGCCGGCGCGGCGTCGACGTGGTGGTGGACAACGTCGGCCGGGCAACGCTGGCCGGCAGCATGCAGGCGGTGGCGCGCGGCGGCCGCATCGTGATCGTGGGGAACACCAGCGGGCCCAAGGCCGAGATCGACATCCGCTTCATCTTCGGAAAGCAGATCAGCCTCATCGGCAGCACCATGGGCAGCCACCAGGATTTTCTCACCGTAACGGACCTGCTCTGGAAGGGCAAGCTCGAACCGGTGATCGATCGGGTGTTTCCGTTGCGCGACGGGATTGAGGCCTACCGGCGGATGGAAGCAGGCGGCCATTTCGGCAAGATCCTGTTGCAGCCGTAACAAATGGTTGATTCGGTCTGGTTGCCGGACCTCAGCCCAAGTTGCACCGGTTTGCTTGCCGGAGCCATCAATTCGAAGAAGAAAAGCAGCGTGATCGATCTTAGCGGTAGCGCTTAATGACTTCGCGGAAAATGATGAGCTTCTGGACATCCTGGGTGCCTTCACCCAAAGAAGCCCCCCAGGCATCCATCGGGAACTTGTGGATGGGATGCTCGAACATGACGGATGCGGCGCCGAAGATATCCGCGGCCCAGGCAGTGGTCTTGCGGGCGGCTGCAACCGCCAGCAGTTTCGCGATCGAGGCCTGCTCGCGGAAGTCTTCGCCGCGGTCCACCGTCCAGCAGGCCTTCCAGAGCGCCAGGCGGGCGGCCTCGATTTCGGCATGCCGTTCGGCGATTTCAAACGACTTGGCTTGGTGATCGGCAATGCGCCGGCCGAAAGCGGTGCGCCTTGCGGCGTGCCTTACGGCCAGGTCGAAAGCACCGGCGGCGGTGCCGAGCGTCAAGGCGGCGATTGCCACGCGGCTGTGGGTGAAAATTTGCAGCACTTGCGCCAATCCATGACCCCGTCGACCGAGCAGGTGATCCGCGGGCACCGCCACGTCCTTCAGCTCCAACCGGGTCAAGTCCGAAGGCAGCCAAACCTGTTTGTTGAGACGAGTGCGGCGGGCTCCGGGCTGTTCGAGATCGACCAGGAACATCGAAAGCCGATGGGCCCGATCCGCGCCGGGATCCGTGACGGCCGTGATCACGGCCAAGTCGGCGAGGGCGCCGTTGGTAACGAAAGATTTCGTGCCGGTGAGCCTCCAGCCGTCAGTGGCGGCCTCGGCCTGCATGGCAACGGCAGCCACATCGCTTCCGGCATGGCCTTCTGTGTTGCCGAGGCACATGATCGTTTTGCCGTTTAAGGCATTTTCCGCGTAGCGGCGCTGAAGCTGGTCCGAGCCAAAAAGGTAAAGCCCCATCATGCCGAGATCGGCGTGGGCGAGCGCCGCAATGGCCGCACCCGGCGAACGCCGAGCCAACTCCTCGGCGAAGAGAGCTTCCTGAAAGGCCGATCGCTTCACAAGGCTCTCCTCTGAGAACGTAAAACCGTAACCACCGGCCCGGCCCAGCTCTGCAAAAAACTCCCTCGGAAGGTCTCGCCGGCGGTACCAGGCGTTCAATCTCGTTTCGAATCCATCGTTCAGGAAATCGTTGAACCGTCCGATATCAGACAACAATTCTTCCGGGAATGAGAAATCCATGTTTCCTCTCCCTGCCGATCCAGACCGCATGCCACGCTGTCGGTGGCATACGATACAAAACCCTGGGGCCGATGGTTTTTTAGATTTACACTTTAAAACTATGTATTTCAGATTAAAAACACAAGATAATATGAATGATATTTTTTATTTTAATAGCCTTATTGCAATTCTGGTTGGCTTTATGCTAAATGAAAACATTGCTGTCTCTTGAGCATGGTTCCAGCAGCGTGCTGTGGGTTTAAGATATTTCGTCCGATGACCGCGAACTGCAGGCAAAAGAGAGGCCGCCATGAAAGAGCTGATCGAATACATAGCCAAAGCCCTGGTCGATTGTCCGGAACAGGTGAGCGTCAACGTGCTGGAAGGCAGTCAGGCGACCGTGCTGGAGCTGAACGTGGCCAAGATGGACTTGGGCAAAGTGATCGGGAAGCAGGGCCGGACGGCCAAGGCCATCCGCACGATCCTGGGTGCGGCTTCCGCCAAGAATAAGAAACGCGCGGTACTTGAAATTTTGGAATGACGCCCTGTCGGGGGTGCTTGCATCTTTACCTCTTCGTTTCTTCAACAGCCTTCCTTGCGACGGAGGCAGGCGCCCTTCGATGCCTTCCTTCGCCGTTGCGGGTTCATCTCATTTGCCTACGGAAAACCCGGTTGCATGCGCCTGAAGCCCGCGGGCACCTTCGCTCGCAATGATCCTGCTGTCGGAATCCCTGGATCCGGCCGCCGGTTGGGGACTTCTTCAACAATGGACACCCTTGACGCGGTTTGATCGCGTCGCATATTTTCCAAAACTGGTCGAGCCGCCAACCAGCGACCTTCTGCACGCGACTCCCAGACGAAGGATGGCCCCGATGCCGAAGACGCGAATCGCCTTGCCGGACTCAATCGATCACCTTTCCATCCTCGATGAACACGGAAAGATTGACACCGATCTCGAACCGACCATCGAAAATTCCCTGCTTTTGAGACTGCATCGGACGATGCTTCTGGCGCGCCGGTTCGATGAGCGCTTGCTGAGTCTGCAGCGCCAGGGCCGGATCGGGACGTTTCCGCCGATCGCCGGTCAGGAGGCCGCCCACCTGGGGGCCGTCGCCCCGTTGCGCGCCTCGGACTGGGTCGTTCCGGCTTTCCGCGAAATGGCGGCGGATCTCTGGCGCGGCCGGTCGCTGGAGAGCATCGTCATTTACAACAACGGCTTCAACGAAGGCGGTCGCATCCCCGCCGAGCGCAACGACATGCCCATCTCCGTGCCGGTGGGATCCCAAATCTTGCATGCCGTCGGCATCGCCTGGGGCATGAAGTACCGCGCCACGGACGACGTCGCGATGACCTTTTTCGGAGACGGCGCGACCTCGCAGGGTGACTTTCACGAGGGGCTCAACTTCGCCGGCGTGTTCCAACTGCCGGTGGTGCTCGTCTGCCAGAACAACCAGTGGGCCATATCGATTCCGCGTTCCAAACAGACCCGCTCCCAGACCCTGGCCCAAAAGGCGTTCGCTTACGGAATCCCGGGCATTCAGGTGGACGGCAACGACATCCTGGCGGTTTATGTCGCCGCCCGGGAGGCGGTCGAGCGGGCCCGGTCCGGCGGCGGGGCCACCCTGATCGAGTGCGTCACCTACCGCATGGCCGTCCACACCACGGCCGACGATCCCAAACGCTACCGGCCGGATGCCGAGGTGGAGGAATGGCGCCGCAAAGATCCGCTCACCCGCTTCCAGGGATACCTCGCCGCCAAGGGCCTGTTGACCGTCGATAACGTCAAGGCCGAGGAGGAGGCGATTGCGGCGGAAATCCAGACGGCGGTGGCGCGCGCGGAGGAGGAGATGAAAGCCTTGGGAGACCCGTTGCTCATGTTTGAGCACGCCTACGCCGAAATGCCCGAATACCTCAGTGAACAGCGCGCGGATTTCATCCGGTTCATGCATGCGACGCAGAAGGAGGGGGACCATGCCTAAGATGACCATGGTGCAGGCCCTGAACCTGGCCTTGCGTCAGGAGATGGCCCGGGACGAAAGCGTCATCGTCCTGGGCGAAGACGTGGGCGTGGACGGCGGCGTCTTCCGCGTGACCGACGGCTTGATCGAGACATTTGGGGAACGCCGCGTCGTGGACACGCCGCTGGCGGAATCCGCCATCGCCGGCATGTCCATCGGTATGGCCGTCTACGGACTGAAGCCGGTCTGCGAGATGCAGTTCGACGGGTTCAGCTACTACACCATGCACCAGATCGAAGCCCACGCCTCGCGCCTGCGCCTGCGCTCCCAGGGGCGGCACCATGTTCCGATGGTCCTGCGGGCGCCTTACGGCGGCGGTGTGCGCGCGCTGGAACATCACTCCGAGAGCCGCGAAGCCTTCTGGGCCCACATCCCGGGCCTCAAGATGGTGATCCCCTCGAGCCCGCGAAATGCCCGGGCGCTTCTGGTCAGCGCGATCCGGGACCCGGACCCCGTCATCTTCTACGAGCCCAAGGCCGTTTACCGCGCCTTTCGGGAAGAGGTGCCCGAGGAAGAAGAAACGCTTCCCATCGGACGCTCCCAGCGCGTGCGCGAAGGCCGGGATCTCACCCTGATCGCATACGGCGCCATGATGCGGCCGACGCTGGAAGCGGCCGAAGAGTTGAAGCGCCAACACGGCGTGGAGGCCGAGGTCATCGATCTGCTGACGATTTCGCCGCTGGACGACTCGCTCCTGGTGGAATCCGCCCGCAAAACCGGGCGAGTGGCCGTGGTGCACGAGGCGCCGCGCAGTTTCGGCCCGGGGGCTGAAGTGGTGGCCCGTCTGGTGGAGAAGGCGTTTTATCACCTCGAAGCACCGGTGGCGCGGGTGACCGGCTACGATGTCGTCATCCCCCTGTTCAGCCGCGAAAAATACTACCTGCCCGGTGTGGCCCGCATCGTCGACGCGGCCCGCAGCCTGCTGTCGGCGCAATAAGGAGGCGAACATGGCCAAGGTGTTCAAGCTCCCGGACCTGGGGGAAGGCATCCACGAAGGCGAGGTGCTGGCCGTGCGGGTCAGCGTGGGGCAGGCGGTCAATGAGGGCGACATCATTCTGGAGGTCGAAACCGACAAAGCCGCGGTCGAAATCCCCTCACCTTACACCGGCACCGTTTTAGAGATCCATGTCAAGCCCGGCGAAACGGTACGGGTCGGGCAGGTGCTGATGGCCTTCTCCGAACCCGGGGAGAAACCCGAGCCGGCCACCGAACCGGCCGCAGCCGTCGCAAGGGAGGCGCCTCTTCCGGATTCAGCTGTAGCTCCCCCAGCCCCCGGTCCGCGCCAGGGCCCGGTTCCGGCCTCGCCGGCTACCCGCCGTCTGGCCCGCGAACTGGGGGTGGACCTGGCGCAGGTGCCCGCGAGCGGTTCGGCGGGTCTGGTCACCGCCGATGACGTGCGTGCGTTCGCCGCGGCCGGCAAGACCGCGGAAGCCCCGGCGGCAGCAACCGCGCCGCCGGCCGCGGAAAGCCCCGCACTCTCTCCCGGCCGGCCCCCGGAGCTGCCCGATTTCTCCAAGTGGGGCGCGGTGGAGAGGGTGCCTTTCCGCTCCATCCGCCGGGCCACGGCCAAGCAGATGAGCCTCGCCTGGGCGCAGATCCCCCACGTCAACAGCCAGGACTACGTGGACGTCACGCGACTCGAAGCCTTCCGCCGCAAGCACAAGAAGGATGTTGAAGCGCTCGGCGGGCGCCTGACGTTCACCGTTTTCGCGCTCAAAGCCGTGGCAACGGCCCTGAAGGCCCACCCGCGGATCAACGCCAGCCTGGATACGGCCGCCGGCGAAATCGTCCTGAAAAAGCATTACCACATCGGGGTGGCCGTCAACACCGAGGAGGGGCTTGTCGTACCGGTGGTGCGCGATGTCGACAACAAGAGCATCAAAGAGCTCGCGGTCGAGCTCCACAGCCTCGTGCAGCGGACGCATGCCCGCAAGATCGGCCTGGAAGAGTTTCAGGGCGGGACCTTTACCATCACCAACGCCGGCGCGCTGGGGGGCTGGACGTTCGCGCCGATCATCAACCATCCGCAGGTCGCGATCCTCGGGCTCGGCCAGGGACGACTCCAGCCGGCGGTCGTCAAACGGGAAAAAGGCCTGGCGATCGCCCCGCGGCTGATCATGCCCACGGTGCTGTGCATCGACCACCGCGTGCTGGACGGGGCCGACGCGGTGAACTTCCTGAAACTCTTCAAACAGATCATGGAAGATCCGGACGAGCTGCTGATGTCGATAGCGTGAAAGCATAGGGCATAGGGTATGGGGCATAGGGTCAAAAAAACGAAAAGCTTTGTGCTGTTTCTTTTGCACCATGCGCTTTGCCCGATGCTCTATGCCATTCGCTCCAACTCCGAAAAGATAACCTAAACGAGACAATCGCGAAGTAAACCGGGAGAACATGCCATGGTGATGGGCGAACTGGCGCAGGACACCGAGTTGCTGGTGATCGGCAGCGGACCGGGAGGCTATGCCGCCGCTTTCCGTGCGGCCGATCTCGGCATGGACGTGAGCCTGGTGGACCCGGCGCCGCGGCCGGGGGGGGTCTGCCTATACAAAGGGTGCATCCCCTCCAAGACCTTTCTCTTCCTGGCCGAGCTCATTTTCGATGCAGAGCGGGCCGGCGCCATGGGGCTCTCCTTCGGCCCTCCAAAGATCGATATGGACGGTCTGCGGCGCTGGAAGGCCGAGGTCATCGAGAAGATGGCCGGCGGCCTGATGAGCCTGGCCACACGCCGGGGGGTGCAGCTCATTAACGGCCGGGCCGAATTCGAGTCCTCGGAAAGCGTGCGGGTGCACGACGCCGAAATCAGCCGCATTCGCTTCCGGCACGCCATTATCGCCACCGGCTCGAAACCGATCCCGTTTCCGGGAACCGATTTTGTGGCCGGCCGCCGGATCATGAGCTCTACCGGGGCTCTGGCCCTCGCGGACGTGCCGGCATCCATGCTCGTTTTGGGAGGAGGCTATGTCGGATTGGAGCTTGGAACCGTCTATGCCGCGCTCGGCAGCCGCGTCAGCGTCGTGGAGTTGCAGGATCGCCTCCTGCCGGGGGTCGATCCGGACCTGGTGGACCCGCTGCAGCGGCGGTTGAAATCCATTTTCGCCGACATCTGGCTGAACACCCGCGTGAAGCAGCTGAGGGAGGATGAGGGCGGCGTCTCGGTGCATTTGGAAGGAGAAGGCGTCTCTCCCGAACAGCGCTTCGAGCGGGTGCTGGTGGCCATCGGGCGAAAGCCGGCGACCCAGGGGTTGGGACTCGAGCACACGCGCGTTCAGACGGATGCGAAGGGCTTCATCCGCGTGGATGAACAACGCCGCACGGCCGACCAGCGCATCTTCGCCGTCGGGGATGCCGTCGGCGGCATGATGCTCGCCCACAAGGCGAGTTACGAGGGCAAGGTGGCGGCGGAGGCCATCGCCGGCCGGCCTTCTGCATTTGACGTGCGGGCGATTCCGGCCGTGGTCTACACCGATCCTCAAATCGCCTGGTGCGGGCTCACCGAGGAGCAGGCGCGGCAGGAGCACATCCCCTTTCAGGTGCAGCGCTTTCCGTGGAAATTCTCCGGGCGGGCGACCACCATGGGGGCCTCGGAAGGTCTGACAAAAATTCTGGTCGACCCCGAATCCGGCCGGATTCTCGGGGTGGGGATCGCCGGCCGGAACACGGAAGGCTTGATTTCGGAAGGGGTTCTGGCCATCGAGATGGGGGCCCTGGCCGAGGACGTCGCTGCAACGATGCATCCGCATCCGACTCTCTCGGAGACGGAATCCGAGGCGGCCGAGATGTTCCTGGGCCGTGCCACCCACATTCTGGCAAAAAATTCAAAGTCGCAATTATAAGGCTGAAATTTTTTTCGATTCTGAACAGCCAGGCCAAGGCTCAACCCGGCTCGTCTATCGGCGTGGCCGATTCAGGGAAGAAGCGCAAACGTCTCGACCATGGCCTCGCCTTCCCGCGAGACGGGAGTTAGCTGGTATACGCGGGCTTTGTGGAGGACATATACCGAGCAGCCGGGAGCAATCAACGCCTCCTGACAGACCTTCAGGCCATCGATGCTGGCATTCCGGAAAGGCTGAATGGCGGCGCCACTGTGGTCAAAACGAACTGAAGCCAGCCAACTCTTCAGTGAATCCATCGCTCCTGCCTGATAGACGCGAACTTCCAGGTCCGGCGGCTCGACCCCGGCCAGAGCTCCCTTTGCCATGATCGGGTTCATGAAAAAAATAGAGGCAGTTGGCGCAGGTGCGAACTGAGCCAATTTGGAAACGTTCTGTGACTGAACGACAAAGCCATTCGGGTAGCCAATGCTGAAACCAAAGGTCGGATCGACGAAGTCCGTCCAGCCTGCCGGCGGAACCGGCAGGCTGGAATGTGGGGCCTCGTTGGCGGTTTCGCCAGCCTCGGACTCGCCCGCACCGGTCTTTGACTGGCCGTCGGGATGATTCGCCCGCACTGTTTTAGGCTTTCGTGGGGCCTCGTTCATGTTCAACCCCTTTCCGGCCGGCTGGCCGGTTATATTCCCTGATGCATCAACGCTGCCGGGTGTGGTCGCGAGGCCTGTTATCGACACCATCGCCGAAACCATTAACGCCAATAAGGTGCGCTGCATCTCGGTATTCATCATCAAATTTCTTTTACATGAACGGCGCGGGAACTGACCGCTTAGCCAATCCCTACTCTTCATGTCAACGTTGAAAAATTGCCTGCGGTCAGCATCCGGCCGCATTGCATAGCAGCACAATGTTGTTGCTGGTGAACCTTGCGCCGTAGAGGTTCGACTCTCCGATACGCAGGCCGGAGTTGACGCTGTTGATTTGGCCGTTCACGATGAACGGCTTATAGTTGACGAGCCACGAGCCGCCGCTCATGCCGCGGCCCCAATAGCAGCCGCTACCCAGCGTGTTCGAAGCCTGGTAGAACGTTTCAGCCGTGCAAGCTCGCAGGTACTGCAAGGGGCCGTTGCTAATAAGGTCATCCGTATAGGTTCGGGATGGGTAGCCACTAATGAAAACCAGTTGGGCTGTGCCGGCGTCCCACAACCGGCCGGCATAACCGACCGCCGAATTGATCGTCTGTCCGGCCGCGTTGGTTCCCAACTTGACGACCGCTACGTCATGCCGCACCCAGGTGTCGATATCGTAGCTGCCGCTCAGGTTGATATACTTTGTGAGTACCCAGGAGTTTTGCCCCGGATACGTGCCGTAGGGCGTGGATCCGTTTCGGAAGGCGGGCGAGAAGGCAATGTTCGAATACCACTGGTTGTTGACCGTGTCATACACGCAGTGCGCAGCCGTAACGATGTTGTTGCCGCTAATGACCGTCGCCGAACAGGAGATGCTGCCGCTGGGCGTCGAAGCAGTTAGCTTGCCAACCCATTTATGCGGGTAAACGTTATAAAAATTATCTTGTGTGCCGACATTGTAATAGGTGTAAACACCTGCCGTGCCGGCCTGCATGTCGACAGCCTCCTCCCCTCCGAAAGCCCCTGATTGACTGGCGGCGTAAGAAGAATCTGCGTCGGCCGTTTGATCTCCCGACGCCTCCCAATCCTGCGCGAAGGCTGTCCGGGCGATCCGGAGTGCACCGGGATCGGCCATTCCCGCTGGTGAACTTCCCACCGGACGGATGGCAGTCTCTTTATCAAGGGCAGGCGCATGGACCCCGGCCGGCTTATGGTCAACCGGTATCTCCATAGCCGGTGCGGCAGCGATCCTATCGCGCGTCCAGTATTTTAAAGCGGACTCCTGTTCGACTCTGGAAAACGATCTGCTTTTGACGGCCGGGTCGGCTTCGACACGCGAAGCCAAAGCGGCAAATGCGATCATAACAACAAGTACCACCCGTACAATCAATCCAACGCCCCTAATTGTCTCCGACTTCAGCAATCGTTTCATCTCCGCCCTCCCTTCATGAAGGTAGATGCCAATCAGCAAAAAAATGACCATTCCCCGCTTTCAGCCAACCGCAGTGGCGCATCCCCCCCTTTCTTTAATAGCGGGGGTTCCACATGGTGCATTGTGGCTCCCATTTTGGGGCTTCCCTCTGGATGCACCCCGAATCGGGTCTTTAAAGGTTGGCCGTGGCCCCTCCCGCGGTATTTCGGGTCCGGTTGTTTGGTGTTTTTTCGGTTTGCCGGTCAAATTGGAGTCCTGATGGCGTCTGCGGCCCGGCGGCGGCCGAAAATGCCATCAGGTTGAGGAAGAATAAGCTAAAGCGCACAAAAAGAAGGTGGCATGTCATAGTCGTTCCCTCGTTGGGTTGAACGACCTGGCAAAAAAAAACAGGCTTTTCCGCAACCGGTCCAGAGTAATACCTGGGCAACATTCAGTTGTGAATGGGGCTATGGCCGGTTGGTAGCTAATCTTTTGACTTGAGCTTCTCCACCCAGTCCGCGGGCATCTGCACGGTAACGACCTCTCCACGGGCGCACACTGCCCCTTTGGCCGACAGGCTGATGTTTATCTTTACCTTGCGGCCCTTGATCTCCACGACGCGCGCCCGCAGTTCCAGTTCCGCATCGATCGGTGTCGGCGCGAGATAATCCACATGCAGCGATCCGGTGACGAAACGAACCGGCGGTTCGGTCCCGAGTTCCCGTCCTTCCTCTCGGTATTTGGCGGCCGCGGCGGTACCGGTGGCGTGGCAATCGATGAGCGAGGCGATCAGTCCGCCATACACATAACCGGGAATCGCCGTATGGTAAGGCCGCGGCTGAAAGCGGCACACGCTCTCCTCCCCATCCCAATGGCTCTTGATCTGAAGACCGTGCGGGTTCAAGCGGCCGCATCCATAGCAGTGACTCACGTCGTCCGGGTAATAATCCTGGAAGGCTTTCGAAGTCATCGCGCGCCTTTCTGAAGGAAAAAACGTCGCTAAAACGAGATGGACGATACCTTTCATAAGAAAGGCCGGCGAGCCTCATCCCTGCCGGCCCCGAGATCCGATACGTCCGACTTTCCGGAATATCCGGGTTAGTCTCCCTTTTGGTACTTGAAGGACAGGCTCACCCGCGTCCGGAAAGCTGTCACCTTGCCCTTCTCGATCTTCAGATCGAGTTTGGTGATTTCGGCTACGCGCAAGTCTCTGAGGCTCTTGGAGGCGGTTTCCACCGCGTTCTTCGCTGCATCCTCCCAAGACTTGGTGCTGGTGCCAATCAGCTCAACGACTTTGTAAATGCTCTCGGCCATGGAGTCCTCCTTTCTGATGATCACGGGTGATCGCAGCATCGGGGGCGACCGGGGACGATCCCCGGTCCCTCCGGGGGAGAATAGATGCAACCGGCTTTCGCAAAGCGTGGACGATGGTCTTTGACAACAGGCTGCCGGATTCAGCATGCCCGTTCAGGGCACATGGACGGAATGGCATCAGCCGCCGAGGAAAATCAATTCGCGCCGAAGGGATCGGCGGCAGGGGCGTTAGATGCCTACCTACCCGGAAACGGCCCGTGAAGTCAAGCCGGCACCGGAATGCAACCTCGTTCGTGCTCTTGCATCGCGGCCGGTTCCTTTGTATGACCTCTGCGGATGTTATTTCTCCGGCAAGAAAGCAGGTTCAACTGGAGCCGAGGTTCGCCGATGACGGATATGGCCGCAATCGGATATGTTTTATTGCCGGAGTAATAAAAACAAGCTTCGAGCCGTCAGCCAAGAGGTGCGCTGAAACATGGAACGGGACTTCCTCGGACTCAGACCTGAACCGGAATGTGCGATCGACATCGAGGCGCCCGCGGCGCTGATTGCAAGGACTCAATTGCCGAGCGGCGAGATTCCCTGGTGCGACGGGCAGAAAACCGACCCCTGGGATCATGTGGAAGCCGCCATGGGGCTGGGTATTGCCGGCCACCGGGCGGCGGCCCGTAAGGCGTTTCAGTGGCTGGCCGGCGTTCAGCTGCGCGACGGCAGCTGGTACAGCGCATACCTCCAGGGCCGGGCCCAGGACCGGACACGGGATGCCAACATGAGCGCGTACGTAGCCGTCGGGGTCTATCACCATTACCTTCTTACGGGTGATGCCGGCTTTCTGTCCACGATGTGGAAGACGGTCTGCGCGGCGATTGAATTCGCTCTGGGGTTGCAGGCGCCCCAAGGGGAAATCCACTGGGCCATCAGCCCGCAGGGCCGGGTCGATCGCATGGCGTTGCTCACCGGCTCGAGTTCCATCTACATGAGCATCAAGTGCGCGCTCGCCATCGCCGCCGTCCTGGGCCGGGCGCGACCCGGGTGGCAGGCGGCGCTGCGCCGACTCGGGCACGCCATTCGGTTCAAGCCGCATCTTTTCAACGTGGCCAAATCCCGTTTTTCGATGGACTGGTTCTACCCGGTTTTGTGCGGCGCTGTCAGCGGGGCGGATGCCGAGCGCCGGGTCGAGCGCGGCTGGCGGAAGTTCGTCGTCGAGAGTCTGGGCGTGCGGTGCGTCTCGGATCAGCCCTGGGTGACCCTGGCCGAGACATCGGAGCTGGCGCTGACGCTGGCGGCCCTGGGACATGTCGAAACGGCGCGGATCGTCTTCGGATGGATCGGCGACCGGCGTTTCGAGGACGGATCGTACTGGTCGGGGTTTACCTTTCCGGACATGACCGTCTGGCCGGAAGACCGTCTGACCTGGACCAACGCCGGCATCCTCATCGCCGCAGACGCCATATTCGAATTGACCCCTGCCGCCGCGCTTTTCAGTCATCGCCGTTGGAGCGACGGCCCGCCCTCATGACGGGATCCGCCCCCGACCCTCCCGGAATCGAAAGACCCCGAACGCGGCCCCGCCCGCCAGGGCGATCCCCGCGCTGATCTGAAACAGCCCGAAGCAACCCATCGTTCCATACAGCGCCCCATTGATAAAAAAGCCCACCATCAACCCGAGGCCGTAGGTCAGGGCGTTGTTGACCGCCTGGCCTAAGTTCTTGGCATCCGGCGGCGACAGGCGGTCCATGTATAGAATGCTGGCCATGTGGAAGGTCCCATAGGTCATGGCGTGCAGGAGCTGAGAGAGCAGGATGGCGGCCGGCGCAGAGACGGATCCCAGGATCAGCCAGCGCAGTACGGCGGCGGCAAAGGAGGCGGTCAGCACGCGTTCGAGTGCGAAACGACTGAAAATGGCTTCCGAATAGAGCATGGCCCATATTTCAGCCGCCGACGCCACGGCCCAGCTGATGCCGATGAAGGTGCTGGAATATCCCAGCGTTTCGAGGTGGATGGAAAAAAAACCGTAATACGCCCCATGGCTGACGAGCATCAGAAAGCCGCCGATGAGGAAGACGACGGATCGCCGAAGCAGCAGAGCCTTGGTCCGGCGGGCCGGCCCGGCGAGGGAAGGCCGACGGTCGCGGGGCACCGTGGCGGAGATCGGAACGAGCAGCAGCGAGCCCGCCAGGATCCCGAAAAGGATCATCCGCACGGAAAACACCTCAATCAGTTTTCCGAAGACCAGCACCACGGTGATGAAGCTGATGGACCCCCAGAGCCGGATGCGGCCGTAGCTTTTCTTCTCTCGGCCCAGGGTTTCCATGGTGATGGCTTCCAGGAACGAAATGACCGGCGAGTAGAAGATGCCGTACCCCACGGTGATCAGGGCCATGACGGCAAACTCCTCGGTGAACAGGAAGAGCGCCCAAGCGGCTGCGCTCACGGCGTTGCAAAGAATGTAAATCGGGCGCCGGCCCCTGGTCCGGTCCGCCAGCGCGCCCCAGAGCATCGGGAAGATCACCATCGTAACCGACCGCAACGCGGATAGGGCGCCGATGTGGAACCCGGATAACCCTAAATGGTAGCAATACAGATTGAAGTAGGGCAGGTACAGCCCCATGACGCCGAAATAGAGGAAGTACTGCGAGGCAATCGCCGCTTTGGAGAAGACATGCGCCATGGAGTTCAACCCGTTTAAACCATGTGAAAGGACCCGCGTGATGCGGCCTATCATACGGCAATTCGGACGGCGGGGCAAAATCTATGCAGCCGGGCCATCGCCGGGTCGCGACAAATCGCTCTGCGTTGGTTTACAAAGAAAAGACGAGGTGCTATTTTTGCCAATACGGCGTCATCGCGGCGACGGGACCGAAGCCGGCAGGGAAGCCCTCCGGCCGGGGCAACCCCGGCGCGCGAAATCGTTCAATGCAGGCTGGAAACCCAGACCCGGACGGCCGGGTGGTCACCCGGGTCTGGGCCGACCAGGAGGCGGGCATGGACATCATCAAGATCCGGTTTGCGGCTGAATTCGAAGAGCTCAGCAGCGATATCGAACGAACCATCGAAGACATGTTTCGGTCGCTCAATCCGGTGTTCAGTCTCACCGAGCGCTGCTGGAAGCCGTCGATGGACATGAACGAAACCCCGGAGCAGATCATCATCCTGGCGGAGGTGGCCGGCGTCGACAAGGATGATCTGGAGGTGGAAATCAGCAGTAAAGCCGTTCGGATCCGTGCGATGCGTCCGGCGCGGAACTGGGGTGCGGATGCCACCTACCGACTGGCGGAGATTCAGTACGGCCGGTTTGAGCGCGTTCTGTTTCTGCCGGCACCCATCGATCCGGAGATTGTTTCGGCCGCCTACACGAACGGAATGCTTGAGATCCGGCTGGCCAAACTGCCGCTGGAAGCGGTGCGCAACGTACCGGTGACGGAAGCGTAGCCGGAGGCATCGACACGCGGCGCGGCCGCCATCATCCACGCGGCAGCGGCGGATGACGTTGGAATCCTGGAGGATCCCATGACGGAGAATACGACATCCCTTCCATTGCCCCCCGAAGCCCTTCCGGAGCTTCTGCCCATCCTTCCGCTTTTCGACGCCGTGCTGTTTCCGAAGATGGTGCTGCCCCTGATGGTCATTCAAGAAGAATCGGTCAAATTGGTGGACGAAGTCATGGCCAAGGACCGGCTGCTCGGGCTGGTGGCTTCGGCTCCGGGCGCGGATCCGAAACCGGAGCAGGTCAAAGACGCGCTGTCGTCCGTGGGCACCGGTGCGTTGATCCTCAAAATGGCCAAAACCCATGACAACCGCACCCAGCTTCTCGTGCAGGGGCTGAGCCGTTTCCGCATCCGATCCTTCCTGGACGGCAAAGCGTTCCTGGAAGCGCACGTCACCGCGCTGCCGGACCTGGGAGAGAAAGACAACGAAACCGAAGCGCTCATGGCCAACGTGGTCAGCCAGTTCGGCCGAATCGTTGAGCTTTCGCCGGGGCTGCCCCAGGAGATCGGCCAGATGGCGCGCTCGATCCAGGACCCGGGCACTCTGGCCGACATGGTGGCCTCCAGCATCCCGATCAGCTTGGAAGAGAAGCAGAACGTTCTCGAGCTGGAGCAGGTGAACGAACGGCTCCGGACCGTGGCGCGCCTGGTCAACCACCAGCTGGAGATCCTCGAGCTGGGGAAGAAGATCCAAACCCAGGTCAAGGGAGACATGGAAAAGGGCCAGCGGGATTACTACCTGCGGCAGCAACTGAAGGCCATCCGTGAGGAACTCGGGGAGAAGGACGACGCCTCGGGAGAAATCGAGGAACTGCGCCGGAAGATGGCCGCTAAAAACCTGCCCGGAGAAGCCCGCAAGGAGGCCGATCGGGAATTGGAGCGGCTGGCGCGGATGCACCCCTCGTCGGCTGAGTACACCGTGGCGTCCACTTATCTCGACTGGCTGGCGGCATTGCCCTGGCACGACGCCACCGTCGATACCTTGGATATCCCCCGGGCGCGCAAAATTTTGGACGACGATCACTTCGGCTTGGAGAAGCCGAAGCGGCGCATCATCGAATACCTGGCCGTGCGCAAGCTCAAGCCGAATTCGAAGGGCCCGATCTTGTGCCTGGCCGGGCCTCCCGGTACCGGCAAGACGTCTCTGGGGCAGTCCATCGCCCGGGCGCTCGGGCGCCGGTTCCACCGCATCTCGCTGGGCGGGGTGCGCGACGAGGCCGAGATCCGCGGGCATCGTCGCACCTACGTCGGGGCCCTGCCCGGGCGGGTGATCCAGGCCCTGCGCCGCACCGGATCCAACAATCCGGTTTTTATGCTGGATGAGATCGACAAGGTCGGCAGCGACTTCCGCGGGGACCCGTCTTCGGCGCTGCTGGAGGTGCTGGATCCCGAACAGAACAAGTCCTTTTCAGACCACTACCTGGACGTTCCCTTCGATCTGTCACGGGTGCTGTTCATCGCCACCGCCAACGTCCTCGACACGATTCCGCCTGCGCTCCGGGACCGGATGGAGGTCCTGAACCTCGTCGGCTATACCCTGGACGAGAAGTTGAAGATCGCTCATCGCTACCTCATCCCGCGCCAGCGCGAAGAGCACGGCCTGACCGCCAAGCAGATCCGGATCACTTCCAGCGCCGTGCGCGAGATCATCACCGGCTACACGCGCGAGGCCGGCCTCCGGAACCTGGAGCGGGAAATCGCCGGCATCTGTCGTCGTGCGGCCAGCAAAATCGCCCAGGGACGAGCCAAGACCGTGAATGTGGGGCGCAGCGACCTGCACGGAATTCTGGGGCCGGTGCGTTTCATCGACGAGCCGCGGGCGCGCATCACCACGCCGGGGATCGCCACGGGGCTGGCATGGACGCCGGTCGGCGGGGAGCTGCTTTTCATCGAGGCCACCGCCATGAAGGGCAAAAAAGGCTTAACGTTGACCGGCCAGCTGGGCGACGTCATGAAGGAGTCGGCAGCGGCGGCTCTTAGTTTCATCCGGGCCAACAGTCCGGCCCTGGGAATCGACGAGCAATTTTACGAAAACCACGACATCCACATCCACTTGCCCGCTGGCGCCATTCCCAAGGACGGCCCTTCGGCCGGGGTGACCCTGCTGACGGCGCTCGTGTCGCTTTTCACCGATCGCCCGGTGCGCCAGGACCTGGCCATGACCGGCGAAATCACGTTGCGGGGCCAGGTGCTGCCGGTGGGCGGCATCAAGGAGAAAGTCCTGGCGGCCCACCGCGCACGCGTGCCGGCCGTAATTCTGCCTGCCTGGAACCGCAAGGACCTGGAAGACATCCCGAAAAACATCCAGAAGGAAATCCGATTTTACTTCGTCGACCGCATGATGGACGTCCTGGAGCTGGCTTTGGCCAAAGATTCGCCCAGACCCAAACCCCGGAAACGCCGAAAGAGATGACACGTTTAAAAACCATCGCCGCACATGCACGCGCCGTCCGGACCGGCCCGCCGAAAACCGGCCGGCGCCCCCTGCCGTATGGCCGCTGGGCAGCGGTTGCCACCGCCCTCCTGCTGGCGCTCCTGGCCGGCTGTGCCACCCGCTCCCGGCCGGCGCCGCCTTCGCTTCCGCCGGCGCCGGCCCCCAGCCCGGAGCCTGCAGCCCCCGAATCCCGGCCGGGCGAGCCCCGGCCCTACAAGGCCCTGGGCCAGTGGTACCAGCCCCTGCCCGACGCCACGGGATTCCGCCAGGAGGGAATCGCATCGTGGTACGGGCCGGACTTCCACGGCAAACGCACCTCCAGCGGCGAAACCTATGACATGCATGGGATGACCGCCGCCCATAAAACCCTCCCGCTTGGAACCCTCGTGCGGGTGCGTCATTTGCAGAGCCAACGCACCGTCGAACTGCGCATCAACGACCGCGGACCCTTTGTCGGAAACCGCGTGATCGATTTGTCCTACGAGGCGGCGCGGCAGCTCGGAGTCGTCGGCCCGGGAACCGCGCCGGTGGAGGTCGTTGCGATCGGCGTGCTGGCCGGCAGCTCCGTGGATCTTTATTCCGGCAACTTTACCTTTCAAGTCGGCGCCTTCACCAACCGGGACAGCGCAGAAAGGCTGAGAGCCGAGTTGAATCCGCGCTTCGGCAACGCCCACATCGTGGAATTCGACCGCGGCGACCGCTTGTTCTATCGGGTGCGGGTGGGCAAAAAGACCTCTCTGCAGGAGGCGACCGCGTACGAGGCGCATCTTATCCGCAACGGGTTTCCGGACGCCTTTGCCGTGGCCGACTAAGAGAAGAGCCGGCGGACTCGCATGCGACGAAAAGTGGTCTTCACCGATCGTGACGGCGTGATCAACCGGAATTCGCCGGATCATATCAAACGGCCGGAAGAGTTCGAGTTCCTTCCCGGGAGTCGTGCGGCGCTGCGCCGCCTGACCGAAAGCGGGTTTGACATCATCGTGATCACGAACCAGTCGGCGGTGGGCCGCGGGTTCATGACCCTTGAATGCCTGGAGGAGATCCATCGACGCATGATCGCGGCCGTAGAAGCCGACGGCGGCCGGATTCTCGACATCTGCATCTGTCCGCACCAGCCCGGCGACGGGTGCGCATGCCGCAAGCCCGAGCCGGGGCTATTACTCGAAGCGCAGCGGAAACACGGGGTTGATTTTTCAACGGCGGTGATGATCGGAGACAGCGTTACAGACATCGAATGCGCGCTCCATGCGGGCATACGCACCGTCCTGCTGGTCCGAACCGGAAACGGCGCAACGGCCGCAGGGGAACTCGCAGCGCGCGGATGCCTGCCGGACTTCATCGCCGATGATCTGAATCAGGCAGCGGATTGGATCATCACAAACAGCACGTGACAGTGCGTTGCGCCGTCACGTGCTGTTTGACATCATGAGGTTTCGGGCTCGGGTTCGGGCGGGGCCGGGACGGGAATCTTGATGAACTGGACGCCTTCCTGTTTGAGGAGTTTTTCTTCTGCCTGGGTACTGACGCCGCGGATGTTGCGGGGTTCGGTCACGCCATAGTGAATCTTCAAGGCCTCGGTGGCGAATTGGCAGCCGACGTTATCGAAATTTTTTTCAACGAACTCGGCCACCTGCTGCCCGAGCTGGGACAGGGCATGCTCTTCCTGCGAATTCGCCTCCCTTGGTTTGAACCCCGAAGATGTCTTGATGGCAAATCGGGAGGGCAGCTTGACGATGCCGGTGTCGTTGCAGACCGGACAGGCAATCAGCCCCTTCCTCTTTTGGGCGCTGAAGGCGGCACTGTCTTCGAACCAGCCTTCGAAGGCATGCCCATTTCCGCACTGCAAATCATATGCAATCATGACGCTGACCCTGTAAATCAAGCCGGGACCGCTCCTCGGCCGAAATGGAGAAATAACCAGCCGCTTCGCCTTCGCGCTGGATTTATGCATTGATCTGGTATAGCCTTACCATAACGTATGTGCACGGTTTCGTCAATTGAATGAGTCTCTTCTGAATGAGCCCCTTCCCGGTCGAGGACGCCGGAAGGAGAGGATAGCGGCGATGAAACACCTGTTCCAATGGATAATGGTTGTGATGATCGGGCTCTTGGGACATAGCGCCACGGGGTGGGCGGACACCGCATATATCGTTGACAGCATCAAGGTGGCGCTGCGCTCCGGTCCCGCCAACGACCAAAAATCGGTCGGAATGACGGAAAGCGGTCAGCCGGTGGAAATTATCAAGCCCGGCGAGGAATGGTCTCTGATTCGGCTGGGAAACGGTACCGAGGGCTACCTGCTGAACCGTTATTTGACGGCCGTTCCGCCGGCGCGTTACCGTTTCGACCAGCTGCAGGAGAAAACAAAATCGTTAACCGCACAGGCCGCCGGTCTGCTTGAGGAGAACACCCGCTTGAAGGCCGAAAATGACAAGCTATCGGCGGCGCTTGCGGTCGAAGAGCAGCAAATCGCTGCGTTGAAGGGCGATTTCGATGCGTTTCGGCGAGATGCGGCCGATGTGGTGGCGCTGAAATCCAAGGCCGACGCGCTGGCGGTTGAGTTGGACCAGAAAAAAGAGGAAATTGCGCGGCTGCAATCAGGCCCCCTGGCCATCCTGGAAAACGAAAACCTGTACTGGTTTTTGGCAGGCGCCGCCGTTCTGACGGTCGGGTTTCTGGCCGGCTATGTTGTGAAACGTCCGCGACGCTGGTCGACGCTCAGTTGATCCGGCACCGGATATCCTGCTTCGGTTTGACACCATTCCCTCAATCGATTATGGTTGCAGAACCGCGTGGCAATGCAATTGCTGATGGCTTTAAATTGATGGCAGCCTCGCCCTCCGGGTTTTTCGTTCGGAACACGAGAATCATTCCGCCTTACGAGTTGTCGGGCTCCAGGACCGCCACGCCGGATCACACCCCGAAATAGGAAACACATGCTCATCCACCCCATCCTCATTCTGTTCGGGATGCTGGCGCTTTCAGCCTTTTTTTCCGCATCCGAAACCGCGTTCGCGTTCATCCGCCAGGCCAAGCCAACGCACACGACCCCAGCCGGAGGACGGATCGGCGGCCTGCTCGACCGCATGCAGGAAAACCCCGATCGCCTTTTCACCACGATTCGGATCGGCACCCACCTGGCGAACGTTGCCGCCTCCTGCCTGGCCACCCTGATCGCGTTTCAAACGGTTTCCAACCACGCCGTCGGTATCACCACGGGAATCATGACGTTGGTAATTCTGGTTTTCGGAGAGGTCCTTCCAAAATCGGTCGCCCCCCGCATTCATCTCCAGATTGCCCGGTTGGCGATTGTCCCGATTTATTGGCTCTCCAAATTGGTTTACCCGTTGGTGCTGTTCCTGAACTTTATTCCGCGCATGACCGGCCGGGTCCAGGGGCCGCCGCGGGTTACGGAAGCCGAGTTGCTCACCATGGTGGAGGCGGTTGAGGAGGACGGGCAGATCAAGGAGCAAGAGAAAGAGCTGATCCACAACATCTTTGAATTCGACGATACCAGCGCATCGGAGATCATGACCCCCCGGGCGGACATGTTTGTCGTGGACATCAACACGAAGCCGGACCTGCCGGAAATTTTTAAATCCGGGTTTACGCGGATTCCGATTATCGATGGGGACATGGATCACATCATCGGCATTCTCAACCTCAAGGATCTGCTGCTGCAGTCGTCCGGCGGCCTGCAACCGTTCGACCTGCGCCAGATCATGCGAGAACCTTATTTCGTTCCGGAGCACAAGAAACTGGACATGCTGTTGCAGGGTTTCAAACGTCGCAAACAACACCTCGCGATTGTCGTCGACGAACACGGGGGGGTGGCGGGCCTCATCACCCTAGAGGATGCCTTGGAAGAGATCGTTGGGGAAATCATTGACGAGACCGATATCATCGAGACGACGATCACGGCGGTCGCCCCCGGTGAATGGCGCGTGATGGGAAAAACCGAGATCGGCGAGGTGAACGAGCAGCTGCAGATGAATATCCCCGATACCGGAGAATACGACACGTTTTCCGGATATATCATGAATCAGACCGGCCGGATCCCACGGGAAGAGGAGGAAATTCCGCTCGGGGAGTTCACGGCGGTCGTCAAGACCCGCAAAGGCAACCGCATCATCGAATACAAGGTCCGCAAACGGTTGCCGGCCCAACCCTTGAACGCATAGGGATGCCGGCGCTCCCGCCCCGCCATCCCTATGCCGCACGCCACGTGTTGCCCTTCGCCGGTGTACCTTCTGGGTTATAGGCCGTCTAGTTGACGGCGTCCTTCAGGCCTTTGCCGGCCACGAACTTGGGAGATTTGGATGCGTTGATCTTGATCTCCTCACCGGTCTGGGGGTTGCGTCCCTTGCGGGCCTTACGCTTGACGACTTTGAAAGTGCCGAACCCCACGAGGGTGACGGTATCTCCTTTTTTCAAAGCCTTGGTGATGGAATCCAGAACGCAGTCCACCGCGCCCTGGGCTTCCTTTTTGGTGCTGACGACCTGAGCCACTTCATTGATGATGTCCGCTTTGTTCATGCATGTCTCCTTTCTTTTCTTTCTCTAATTGCCGAGTCGTGGTTTGGGCTGGGATGGTGTCAACCTGCCGGCGGGCCGCCTCCGGAGCGGGTTCAAATGCTGTCGCGGCAGCTTTGGCAGTATTTTCGAGGAGTGCCCCTGCCGATCCAATGAAAGTTCATGATATGCTTTTTGCCGCATTTCGGGCAAAGGCACTCAACTTTGGATTTGTCATGGTCGATCACGACATCCGGATCTTCGGTGGCAATTTCCTTGGGTGCTTTCTTGGTTGATTTCATGGTTAATTTTCGCTTTAGAGATGGCATATCCAAACACTCCGTCAATGATCGCTTGGGTGCTTGCCGGCCGGGCGCGGAGGCCGCTCCGGCCGTACCTCGAGGCGCGGCTGCGGCAGATTCGATCATGTCCCGGTCAGTTTTTCACGGGCTTCGATTTGGGTTTTGCAGCGGATGCAGTGACGCGTAACCGGACGAGCTTTGAGCCGCTCGACCGCGATATCCTCCCCGCACGATTCGCAGGTTCCGTAAACGCCTTCTTCAATGTCCTGCAGGGATTCGCGGATCTTCTTGATCAGCATGCTTTCACGGTCACGAATGCGCAGGGTGAAGTTGCGTTCGGAGTCGAAAACGGCGCGATCCAGTGGATCCGGGAGGCTTTCATCGCTTTCCCTTAATCCGTTCACCGTGGAATCCGCATGGACGAGGAGTTCCTCCAGCCAGTGGCTGAGCAGGTCTTTAAAGTACTTAAGATCCTTGTCTTTCATTCATAGTATCCCAGGAAAAGATCCTATCGCAGGGTTATCAAAAACAACCAACCCCGTCAACCGTTCAAAACGGGGTTTCCTTTATTCCCGAACGCATCAATTTTTTCAAGACTTTTCTGAACATGACCGCCGATGATGCCGATGGAAGCCGGTCCCGGGCGCTTCGTGCCCGACCCGAATGTTTGACATAAACGGCGGAATTGCCTAAAATAATATCATACGGTTCGATGAACGGCCATTTCATCCAATCTCGAAATGGAGCAACCATGGAATCGAGTCCCGAAAAGCGATGTGAGGACCGCCGGAATTGCGATGCCGTCATCGAATGGACCTATTTTAACAAGGGGGACTGCTTCAGCGCCCGGCTGTTGAACTTCAGCAAGGGCGGCGGCTATTTCATATCCAGCCAACCGTTGACCCCGGGAGCCACCGTCCTGATCCGGGTTCGGGATTTCAACTCTGCCGATTCAGTGCCCTGCGACACAAGCACCACCCTGCGGACGACCGCCCTGGGCGAGGTCAAATGGTGCCGGGAACTCGGCGGCGAGCCGGCGGCGCGATTCGGGATCGGCGTCCGGTACCATTTCCCGGTTTAGTGATCTCGGCGGCGAGCCGGCGCGCGGTCTGTCTCAACCCCTTCGTTTCGATTCATCCATTCCACGTCACCGATTGCCCGGGTCTGCCGCAGAGCATACGTCACCTCAAACCCAATTCTCAAAGGTAAGGATGGAAATGCAGCATCGACTGTTCAAAATTACATGGAACCTTCTTCTGATTATTGCCGGAAGCGTGCTGTGCGCCGTGGCCATAAACGGTATTCTCATCCCCAACCAGTTTCTGGCCGGAGGGATCAGCGGTTTAAGCCTTTTTATTTATTATATTTTTCCGTTTATGCCGGTCGGCGTCAACAATTTCCTGCTCAACATCCCGCTTTTCGTGGTCGGATGGTTGTTTGTGGGGCGGCGGTTCTTTTTCTACAGTCTGGCCGGGATGGTGATCTTTTCGGCGGCGCTGCTCATTCACGTGCCGGTGTTTCCGATTCAGGACCCGCTTCTTAAAGCCCTGACCGCCGGTATCATTTCAGGCATCGGCAGCGGCGTTATCTTGAAATCCCTCGGCTCCGGAGGCGGCCTGGATATTCTCTCCGTCATTTTGCTTAAGCGCTTTTCGATCCGAATCGGCACCACGGTCATGGCGTTCAACTGCGCCCTGATGGTGGCCTCGCTCTTTCGCTTTAGTTTGGACATCGTTCTTTACACGCTGATCTATCTTTTCGTCACCACCCAGCTCGTCAACCTGGTGGTTACCGGGCTCAACCAGCGCAAGGCGGTCATGGTGGTTTCTCCCGAATGGCAAGCCATCGCGCGCGAGATTATGGAGACCATGCAGCGCGGCGTCACCATCGTCAACGGCGAAGGGGGGTACACCGGGCACCCCTTGCGCATCATCTACTCGGTTATCACGTTCCAGGAACTGTCCCGTTTCAAGGAGATGGTCCGCCAGCATGACCCCCAGGCATTTCTGGTCGTGACCGAGACGTTGGAGGTGATGGGGAAGGGCGTCGGAAACCAGCCGCACTGGTAATATAGAGCGATTCTGCCCGGCCGTTGCCGGAGCGCCGCACCGGCGAGTTTCGCCGCTTGGCGTTCTTCGAGCGCCCGGCGGGGGTTGAATCGCTGGTTCATAGGAGTTTGGAATAAATCACTTTAGAATCGCCGGGGGCGTAAAAGTCCTCCAGCAGAGCCTCCCGACGAAACCCCACCCGTTCATAAAAGGCCCGGGTGCTCCCGTACTGAGCGCGTCCGGACGTGTCGGCGTAGAGACGGGAGCCGCCGGCCTGGCGGGCCAAGCGCTCCGCTTCCCGCAGCAGGATTCTGCCGAGTCCTTTGCCCTGAAACTCCGGGGACACCACGATCCAGTAAAGGTCGTAGCTGGACGCCGTCAGCGGAACCGGTCCGTAACAGGCATATCCCGCCAGCTTTCCGTCAAGCTCGGCAAAAACAAAATGGTAGCCGCTTTCCAGCCCCTTGGACAGTCCCTCGTTGACGAGCTCTTCGGCGACTTCGGCCTCCACCGCGCTGAAATACCCGGTGGCTTCGGCCAAGCGCCTTGCCGCTGCCGGATCATCGGCTGAGACGGCGAAACGCAGGCTCGGTTGGATTTTGCTGCCGGACGACGGCGGGAGTGAAATCGCGGCGGCAATCTCCGGTCCCGCCGGCGCGCTGGGTGAACGCGTGCGGCGCGTGTCGGCGAGGACGCGCTCGATGGCTTCGGGATAACTGACTCCGGACGCTTCCAGCGCGGCGGCAAAGCCGGCATCGGGCGACAAGCAGGGATTGGCGTTGACCTCTAAAACCCATGGGTTTTCTTCCGTATCCACGCGGAAGTCCACCCGGGCATAGCCGTTCAACCCGAAGCCCTGCCAGCACCGCAGGGCCAGAGCCTGCAGCCGGTCCAGCAGGGCGGCATCTTCGGGTGGAAAGTCGAAGCGCCGCGGGGTGTGGTGGTATTCATACGAGTCGCTGTCCCACTTGGCGCGGTATCCCACGATCCGCAGCGCCTCCGGCGGGTAGCCCTCGAAAAGGATTTCCGCGGGCCGCAGCACCACGGGGCCGCGGGGGCCGGCCAGTAGGGACAGATTGAATTCGCGGCCTTTCACGAAGCGTTCGGCAAAGCAGGCGCCGCCGAGGTCCGGTGCGCGGTCCTGCAAGCCCTCCGCCATCCGGTCGTCGCGCTCGCAGAGGACGACCGCTTTTTCATCCAGGCCGATGGATGCATGCTCCCATAGAGATTTTACGATCCATTGCGTCGATGTGCCGGAGGCGGCCGCAGCGGCCGGCGACACGGCGGGCAGATCCGGGGGGAAAGGACCGGTCCAATCCGGGGTCGGCAGACCCAGCGCGCGCAGGCGGTCTTTGGCCAGAATTTTGTGGGAGGTCAGTTGGATCGCTTCGGTGCACGAGCCGGTGTAGGGCAGGCCCATGGCGTCCAGCAGCGAGGGCGCGAAATGGATCAAGCGGCCGGTACCGCCTAGCGCTTCCACCAGGTTGAAAACCAGGTCCGGCCGCCGGGTTTCCAGCCGGTGCCGGAGTTGGGCGAGGTCGAGCGTGCAGGGCAGGACCTCCGCCGGGTGTCCCAGTGCGGCCAGCGCGCTCCGGACGGCCTCGACCTGGATCAGCACGTCGCGGTCGTCGGGCGCGTTCGTGTCGATGACTTCATTGTGGAGAATGAGGATGTGCATGAGCGGGGCCGGTGGCGGGCGATGGCGGAATGCGTTCGGCAGCCGATTCCACGATCCGCGCCACCAGGCTGTCGAAGGTTACCCCGACCAGGGAGCCGATAATGGGCAGATCGGAGTGCTCGAAGTGCAGGCCGGCCAGAGGGTTGACTTCTATAAACTGTGGCCGGCCCTTTGCGTCGCAGCGGATATCGAGGCGCCCGGCGTCGCGGCAGCCGAGCGTGCGCCAGGCACGCAGAGCAATTTCCTCCACGGCAGCCATCAAGGGGTCCTCCTGAGGCCGCATGAGCCGGTAGCGTACGAGTTCTTCGGAATTCTCCTTGTTGTGATAGGAATACACCCCCGGTTCGGCGGCGGGCAACAGCAGCACCTCCATGATCCCAAGGGCCTGGGCTTTGGAGCCGGTACCAGTGATTCCCACGGTGAACTCTCGGCCGGGAAGAAACCGTTCAACCAGAACCGGCTGGCGATAGGTCTGAAGCAGCCGGGCGCAGGCGTCCGGCAGATCCTTGCGGCGGCGGACAATCGACCGGAGCGAAACACCCTTCCCCGTGCCCTCGGCAACCGGTTTGATGAAATAGGGCGGCGCAAAGCCAACGTCGGCGGCTTCTTGCGGCGCGTCGACAGTCGCGAAAGCGCAGGTCGGGATGCCGGCATCGCGGATGACCCGCTTGGTCATGCCTTTGTGCAACGTCAGGCTCATGACCAGCGGGTCCGAGAACGTGTAGGGAATGCCGTAGGCGTCCAGCAGGGCCGGCACCTGGGCTTCGCGGCCGATGCCGATCAGGCCTTCGGCGATGTTGAAAACAAGGTCCCAGCGATGGCCGGCGGCCAGGCGTTCCACCAGCCGCCGGATGTGGCCGATACGGTCGGTTTCGTGGCCCAGCCGTTGCAGCGCGGACTCGATGCCGTGGATGGTTTCATCACGGTCGAATTCGGCGGTTTCGTCCTCCGAGTATCCCAGCGCGAGATACTCGGAGCGCAAGTCATACGTAAGCCCGATGCGCATGGGGCGACGATCCACTTATCCCCTTCCGACATCCGGATAGCGATAGACCTGATCGCAGTAATTGCGAAGCAGCAGATCGTCGCCTTCGCGGCCTTCGACAAAATTGGGCATGAGCGGGATCTTGCCGCCGCCCCCGGGGGCGTCGATGACATAGGTCGGGACCGCGTATCCGGTCGTAAAACCCCGCAGGCCTCGGATGATTTCAAGGCCCTTTTCGACCGGTGTGCGGAAATGGCTGGAGCCGGTGATCGGGTCGCACTGATAGATGTAATACGGCCGCACGCGCATGCGCAGCAGGTGGTGGCAGAGCGCCTTCATGGTCTCCACCGAATCGTTGATGCCCTTCAGCAATACCGTCTGAGAGCCCAGCGGAATGCCGGCGTTGGCCAGCCGCTCGCAGGCGCGGTAGGCTTCGGCCGTGCACTCGGCCGGATGCGTGAAGTGCAGGCTCATCCACAGTGGGTGGTAGCGCCGCAGGACCCTCACCAGATTCGGGGTGATGCGTTGGGGCAAAACGGCCGGGATCTTGGTGCCGATCCGGATGATCTCGACGTGCGGGATTTCGCGCAGTCGTGACAGCAGCCAGTTCAACCGTTCGTCGTTCAGAGTCAGCGGATCGCCGCCGGATATCAGGACATCGCGGACCGACGTGGTGGAGCGGATGTAATCGATGGCGCGCTCCAGGCGCGAGCGGCTGGGGTAGATGGCGCCGTGGCCGACCACGCGGGAACGCGTGCAATAGCGGCAATAGGTGGAGCAGAAATCCAGCACCATCAGCAGCACGCGGTCCGGGTAGCGATGAACCAGGCCGGGTACGGGGCTTTGCCCGTCTTCGCCGAGCGGGTCGTCGGCTTCTCCGGGCGTTCGAGTGAACTCGGAAACCGTAGGCACCACCGTCCGGCGCAAGGCATCGTTCGGGTCGTCTCTGGAAAGCAGGCTCATGAAATAGGGCGTGATGCCGACCGGCAACCTGGATTGGATCTTTTCGATGGCCGTACGCTCGGGATCGGAAAGAGCGAGCATTCGTTCGAGTTGATCCAGATGGCGGACACGGTTGCGAATCTGCCACTGCCAATCCGTCCATTCCTTGTCGGTTGCGGACGGGAAAAAGGCACGGCGGAAAGCAGCGGCCCTGGGGCTGGATGTGGATCGTGATTTGGGTGCCGGAAAAACAGAAATTTTACCACTGGAACGCGGGGCTACTTCCGGTAGGGGAACGACGTTTGCAAGACAGCCGGATGAACCGGGAGGTTCTTCATCGCTTTCGCCTGCTATCTCACTTGTTGATGCCGATGCAGCATGGCTGTCAGAATCGTGAGACCGGACCACATCCTGTTTCATGGTTATCGAGAATCTCCTTTCACATGGGCCTGCCAAGGGGCCATACAAATAGTTAAATAGCTTGAAGGACGAAAAATATCAGGGTATACTATCTATGTCGGTTTTTTGTGAGTTGCCTTCCTTATGGTTATCGGTTGGGTTTGGTGCCGAATCGGCGTTGATAGGCCAAATTCGCCCCCTCCATATAGTATTTTGATGCCAACCGTAATACAAAATATCGTTGTTGTCAATAAAATATTTTGTGCAGAGAACCTAATGTTTTTCTAATCCTCTTGGACTATTATACTGTTTTTTGTTTCATAATCAAAGATCTTTTTCTTAATCGGATGATGCACAAATGCGACGCTGTTCCCTGTCTCATAAAATGTAGTTAATTTGATACATATTTCGGACCCCATGTAATCAATTGGATGTCATTTTCGTACTATCGGATTACAATGGGTTTTAGATTAGGGAAATCGAACGTTGGATTCATAAGGAGGGTAAAAGCATGACTCGAAAAGTGAAGAAGGACACTCCCAAACGCCGCCGGATTGAGTTCTCAATAGAGATGCCCGAGGCCAACCAAGTGATCCTGATGGGCGATTTCAACCAGTGGGAACCGAAAACTCATCCCATGCGCAAAGACTCGGGCGGCGTGTGGCGCAAGACCGTCATGATCTACCCTGGCCGCTATGAGTACCGTTTCTGGGTGGATGGGGAATGGTACAACGACCCGCACAATCTGCAGCGTTGCCCGAACTGCTTTGGCAGCGAAAACAACGTGATTGAAGTGACCGTGTGAAGATCGCGAGTGTCGTCCGGATGCCGGCTTGCGGCCCGTTTCTCAGCGAGTCCCCCCGCCGCTTCGGTTCCCCGCGCGGCGGGGGGAGGCCCGGCAGGGGCGGCGGGGGTTATTTTTCGAGCGCCAGCTTGAGTACGTCCAGCATTCGATCAACGAAGTGAAACGCGATCTCCTTTTGCACCTTCTTCGGAATGTCTTCCAGGTCCTTCTGGTTTTCCTTGGGCAGGATGATCGTCTTGATTCCGGCGCGGTGGGCGGCCAGAACCTTCTCCTTGATTCCGCCAACCGGCAGCACCTGTCCGCGCAAGGTTATTTCGCCGGTCATGGCGAGATCTCGGATTACCAGGCGCTTGGTGAGGAACGAGACCAGAGCAGTGAAGATGGTGACTCCGGCCGAGGGCCCGTCCTTGGGGATGGCGCCGGCCGGGATGTGAATGTGAATGTCCTGACTTTCGAAAATGCTCTCGGACAGACCCAGTTTGGCGGCGTGGGTGCGAATGAAGCTCAGAGCCGCCTGAGCCGACTCTTTCATGACATCGCCGAGCTGGCCGGTCATGATCAGGCGGTCCTTGCCCTTCATGGCGGTGGCTTCCACGAAGAGGATATCGCCGCCGACCTGAGTCCAGGCCAGGCCGGTGACCACCCCCGGCGTCGAGGTGCGCGCCCGGGTTTCCGCGCTGAAACGCATGGGTCCGAGATACTTGGTGACCTGCTGGGCCTTGATGACCTCGGCGGCGATCGTCCCTTCGGCGATTCGGCTGGCCACCCCGCGGCAGATGGATCCGATCTCGCGCTCCAGATTGCGCAGACCGGCCTCGCGCGTGTAGCCGGAGATGATCTGACGCAGGGCCCCGCGGCTGAAGGTGATCTGCTCGGCGGAAAGTCCGTTGGCCGAACGCTGGCGGGGGATCAGGTGCCGCTCGGCGATGTGGATCTTCTCGTCCTCGGTATAGCCCAGCAGCTGCAGCACCTCCATGCGGTCGCGCAGCGCGGGCGGGATCGTATCGAGGATGTTGGCGGTGGCGATGAACATGGCCTTGGACAGGTCAAACGGCACGTCGAGGTAATGGTCCTGGAAGGAGTGGTTCTGCTCGGGGTCGAGCACCTCCAGCAGGGCCGATGAGGGGTCGCCGCGGAAATCGGCGCCCAGCTTGTCGATTTCGTCGAGCATGAAAACGGGGTTGTTGGATTCGGCGCGGCGGATGCCCTGGATGACCCGGCCCGGCAGGGCGCCGACGTAAGTGCGGCGATGGCCGCGGATCTCGGCTTCATCCCGCACGCCGCCGAGGGACATGCGGTAGAACTTGCGGCCGAGGGCGCGCGCGATGGACTGGCCGAGGGAGGTCTTGCCGGTGCCGGGAGGACCGGCAAAGCACAGAATCGGTCCCTTGGAGTCGGGCTTAAGCTTGCGTACGGCGAGATATTCGATGATGCGGCGCTTGGGCTTTTCGAGCCCGTAATGGTCGTCGTCCAGCACCTTGCGGGCCTTCTTGATATCCAGGTTGTCCTCGGTGGCCTTGTGCCAAGGCAGGCCGGTCAGCCAATCGAGAAACGTGGTCGTGACCGTGTACTCCGCCGACGAGGGGTGCATGCGGCCCAGCCGTTCGAGTTCACGTTCCGCCTCTTTGGCTGCTTCCGGAGGCAGGTTGGCCTCGCTGACCTTGGCACGATACGTTTCAACCTCGGTGGTGGCTTCGTCCTTTTCGCCCAGCTCGGTCCTGATGGCCTTGAGCTGCTCGCGCAGATAATACTCGCGCTGCTTCTTATCCATGTCCTCCTTGACCTGGTCCTGAATCTTCTTGCCCAGCTCCAGGATTTCCAGTTGCTTGTTCACGATGCGCGTGACTTCCTTCAACCGGTCGGCCACCGGCTGGAGTTCGAGCACCTTCTGTTTTTCTTCCGCCGTGGCGTTGAGGGAAGAAGCGATCATGTCGGCCAGGGTGCCGGCCTCCTTGATCGACTGCGCCATGTAGACGACTTCGGCGGGAAGGGTCGGCGAAGCCTGAACCACGCGCGCAAAGAGGTTCACGATGTTGGCCATCAGGGCTTCGATCTCGGTATTCTGCGAGGCGTCTTCGGTCAAATGCTCGACCTCGGCCTGGAAGAAGGCCTTGCCCTCGGCCTGCACGAGGTTTTTGACCCGGAAACGCCCCAGCCCCTGGACCAACAACTGGGTGCGGTCTTCAGGGGTTTTGGCCATTTTCAGGATCATGGCGCTGGTTCCGACGGACGCGTAGCTCTCCGGCTTCGGCGGCCCCTCATGGGCCGGGTCCGGTTTGGCGAAGACCATGCCGATCACGCGGTCGCGCGACATGGCCTCGTCGATGAGCTGCACCGAATCCGGCTGCATCACCAGCAGCGGAGTCACCATTTTGGGGAACAGCACCGAATCGACGACGGGCAAAAGGGGCAGTATATCGGGCAGCTTGTTCGCCGCAGCGGCTTCAGTCGATTTTTCTTCGGTCATGTCCACCTCCGAATCCGTTTACTTCCGCAGCGGAAACTGCATGTCACTGGAGTTGAGCGTTTTCCGGAACTGCGTGTCATTCACTGGTTATGGGCACTTTGTAGGTCTGGTCCGTCGGTCGTTTGACCAGCCGGATCTCCAACAATCCATTCTTGGCCGCCGCGCTGACCTTGTCCGGGTCGATGGGGCTCGGCAGGAAGAGAATGCGCTCGAACCGGCCATACTGAATTTCGGCCAGGCGGTAGGTGCAGCTGACGTCGGATGCCGGCGCGAGGCGTTTGCCCTGGATGCGCACCGCCTTGCTGCTGATCTCGACTTCGAGGTCTTCCCGGTCCACCCCTCCGATTTCCGCCCGGATGACGACTTCATTCAGGGTTTCATACATGTCCATCGGCGGGCGCCAGGCGCGTTCGGAGAGCGTGAAGGAAGGACCTATCCCCAGCATGTCTTCAAGGGTCTTTTCAAACTTGGAGGACAACTCGTCCAAATCGTTGCCGAAGCGAATCTTGAAGAATTCCATGGCTGCTTCCTACAAAAGGTTAGGTATTATGGGGGAGGGAACAACTTCTCTGCCAGGTACCACATCCCGCCGAGCAAGTAAAGACAGCCGGTGGATGGGGTGGGTGGTGATTGGACCCGTCGATTGGGTTGCGCATCGGACGGCGACAGTCGCCCATACTCCGTTTGGCTGCAATCCCATCATAGTTCTTCGGGCGTAAACGCGACCACATCGTCAATGGCGGCGGCATCGCAGAACAGCATGACCAGCCGGTCGATGCCGAGCGCATTGCCGGCACAGGGCGGCATGCGCTCCAATGCCCCGAGGAATTTTTCCGGAAGGGGATAGACCGTTTTGCCCGAGTTCTGGATGAGCTTCTGCTCCGCTGTAAACCGCCGCCGCTGCTCGTCCGCGTCATTCAGCTCGCTGAAGCCGTTGCAGAGCTCAAGCCCGCCGATGTAAAGCTCGAACCGCTCGGCCACGCCCGGGTGCTCGGGCTTCAGACGCGCCAGCGACGCTTTTTCGGCCGGGTAGTCGATGAGGAAGAGCGGGTGCTCCTTGCCGAGGTTGGGCTCGATCTCGATCCCCATGATCTCGTCGAAGCGGCCCTGGGCCAGGGCTTGCCCCATGGAGATGGACGCAAAGCGGCGAAAGGCGTCGTTCACGGTCAGACGCGGCCAGGGCGCGGAAAGATCGATGATTACGCCCCGATAGCTCAGGGCGTCGCCCATGCCGAGTCCGCAGGCGGTGTGCCGGAACAGTTCTTCGCAGCAGACCATGAGATCGTCATGCGTCTGGCCGGCAGCATACCACTCCAGCATAGTCATCTCCGGCAGATGCCGCCGCCCGCGCTCGGCTTTCCGGAAGCATTTGCAGATTTGAAATACTTTTTCATATCCGGTAGCCAGCAGCCGCTTCATGCAAAGCTCCGGCGACGGCTGCAGCACCCAGCCGTCCGCAGGGATCACTTCGATATGGGCTTCGGGCAGCGGTGCAGGAATGCGCAGCGGGGTTTCGACTTCGAGGTAACCATGTGCAGCAAAAAAACCGCGGATCAGGTGTAGGATTTCTGCCCGACGTATCAGGTTGGTGCGAATGACCTTCCGGTTGAAGCTGGGCATGGGATTTCCTCAGAAGCAGGTTACGACGCTTGGCGCCATCCTATTCGGTGATGAAATGGATAGGATCCATTCCCTCCTTATACCCTATACCCTCTTTTGATAAAACAGGCCGAGCTCGGCCCCGGAATATCATTGAGAAACCAAATGTCAACTTGAGAATTTCAATGCTTAACCGCTGGTGCCGCCGCCTTCCGTTGTGAGGGCGAAGGACAATTAGGACAATTAGGGGACGCATATGTTTTTATGCTTTAAGTTGAGAACTGGATATGATAGAAGCGGGTTATGCCACGGAAAGCCAGAATCGATGCGCCCGGGGTGCTGCACCATGTGATTATTCGGGGCATTGAGCGCCGGAAAATCTTTCGAACCGATGATGACCGGGGGAATTTTTAAAACCGGCTTTCGGAATTGATCCCTGAAACGAAGACCGAATGTTTCGCATGGGCGCTTATCCCCAATCACGCCCATTTTTTGTTACGAACCGGTTCGGTTCCGGTTTCCGTATTCATGAGCCGGCTGTTGACCGGGTATGCGGGAAGGTTCAAAAAAAATACCGTCGGCAGGGACCGTTTTTTCAGAACCGCTACAAATCGATCCTATGATAGGAGGATCCCTATCTTAGGGAGCTGATTCGGTATGTTCATTTGAACCCGTTGAGGGCGAAGCTTGTCAGTGACATGGATGGATTGGATAAGCATCCGTGGTGCGGCCATGGGGTTCTCATGAACCGAACCAAGCAGCCCTGGCAGAATAGCGGCTATGTGTATCGGTTGTTTTGCAGCTGCAGAAGAGATGTCCGGAGAAGGTATCGCGAGTTTGTCGAAAAGGGGATTTCCGAAGGAAGACGGCCGGATCTCACTGGCGGGGGGCTGTTAAGAAGTTCCGGGGGGTGGAGGGGCCTCAAGGGGTTTCGCAAATCAGGGATCCGTATCAAGGGGGATGAGCGTATTTTGGGTGATAGCGATTTTGTGGAAAACGTGCTCAAAGTGGCTGAGGAGGCGCTTGAGCAAAAATATGCTTTAAAGGCCAGGGGCTATGATCTTGATCGAGCGGTCGCAAGAGTTGCCGAGGTGATGGGTATGGCTGCTGAGCAGGTAACGGCCTTCGGCAAATCCCCGCAAACCGTTCGGACGCGTGCGCTGCTATGCTATTGGGCTCATCGCAAGCTTGGGATGAGCACAATTGAAATCGCGAGAAAGCTCAAGATAAGTCAACCAGCGGTGAGTCGGTCATCGAGGAGGGGTGAACGAATAGAAAAAGAAGAGCAGGTTGAGTTGATAGCCTGACAAGAGCAACGCATGAAAACATAGGCGTCCCATTTATTTTGAAACGAAGGAGGTCTTGTGAGCGAATCGACCCGCCGGCCATACGCAACCTATCTCGACATCAAGTTTCCGGCGCTTAGCAAAGTCGATGTGCCCGGGCTCGTTGCCGGCTGCACGGACCGCTGGTACAACCAGACGTTGTGCAAGGTCAACGACTCAGTTGTTCGGATAGGTGTCATGCAAGGCGAGTACCACTGGCACAAACACGACAACGATGACGAGTTTTTCTTCGTTCTGGAAGGGACATTCATCATCGACCTCGAAGATCGCGTAATCGAGTTGCAGCCGAGGGAAGGTTTTGTGGTCCCGAAGGGTATTGTCCACCGAACGCGAGCCCCCGAACGAGCTGTCATCCTAATGGTGGAAACCGCGGCCATTGTGCCGACCGGCGACGCCTAATCCTTTGCTCCAGCAGACAGCGTGACCGCTGCCGCTGACTTTTCCGTTGGCAAACAGTAATACAACGGGTCGCCCGTTTTGAGTGTGCTATGATTGCCGCATGCCAAGGAAATCGCGCATAGATGCTCCCGGGGCGTTGCATCATATCATCTGTCGCGGGATTGAACGGCGGGCGATATTTGAAGATGATGATGACCGCGACCGCTTTGTGGAACGGCTCGCTGTCGTCTTAGAACAGACCGGTACGCTTTGTTATGCATGGGCACTTATCCCCAATCATTTCCATCTGCTGATCCGAACCGGATCGATACCGGTGGCCGGCGTCATGCGCCGGCTTTTGACCGGCTATGCCGTGAACTTCAATTTGCGTCATCGCCGCAGGGGGCATTTATTTCAAAACCGTTACAAGTCCATATTATGCCAGGAGGAGCCGTATCTGTTGGGGTTGGTACGGTATATTCAATTAAATCCGATCCGGGCGGGGCTGGTGGCGGATATGCAATCCTTGGATGGATACCCTTATTGCGGCCACACCCGGTTGATGGGCAAGATCAAAAGCGGTTTTCAGGATACCGAGAAGGTGCTGTCGATGTTCGGCCAAGCCCGGCGGGAGGCCCGGAAGCGTTACAGGGATTTTGTGAGGAAAGGGCTGGCGGCGGGCAAAAGGCCGGAGTTGGCCGGAGGCGGTTTGATCCGGAGCGTCGGCGGCTGGCGCGCTCTAAAGGAATTGCGCCGGGAGGGGGTTCATTTCAAGAGCGATGAACGGCTGTTGGGCGACAGCGATTTTGTAGATTCGGTGCTGAAGGCCGCGGATGAGAAGCTGGATCGGAGGTACCGGCTTCAAGCCGAGGGGTACGGTTTTGAGGACGTGGTAGCGCGGGTGTGTGAGATCTATCACTGGAACCGCCGTGAGCTGTTATCATGGGGCAAGCAGCGCAGACGGGCCATGGCGCGTAGTGTGCTGGCCTACTGGGCTGTCCGGGAATTGGGGATGAGTGCGCGCGAGGCCGGTGAAAAGATGGGCTTGAGTCCATCGGCGGCGAGCCGGTGTGTGCAACGGGGAGAACGAGTCGCAGCCAGTGATGGACTGGTTTTTGAAAAATCGTAAATTGCATGAATGCACGGGCGTCACGGTAGCATCCCTTAGGAATGAAATGTGAAAAAATTATTTTTCATCTTGATTGTTGGCCTTGCTATTTACGGTATTGTACAACATGCTCCAAAGTTATTTTCTGTTGGTAAATATTTTGATTCCGAAGTATCAACAGGCGACCTCGCATTAGAAAAGGCTTTCAAAAACGAACAGAGCAACATTCAAGTTGGCGGTTCGGGTGAAGTAATAAAGATTTTACCCGATGACAACCAGGGCAGCCGGCACCAGAGATTTATTATTGAACTAAATTCCGGACAAACCCTATTGATTGCGCACAATATCGACATCGCACCAAAAATTTACGGTCTAAAATTAGGAGATCATATTAATTTTTATGGTGAATACGAATGGAACTCTAAAGGTGGAGTGGTTCATTGGACCCACCATGATCCACTTGGCAGTCATGAGAATGGGTGGATAAACCATGGGGGAAAATTATATCAATAATCGTTTAACAAATCACTGCACTGGATTTTTACTTCGCTGCGCTCCATAAAAACCAGTGAGTTCATTCGTTTGACAGTGACCGAATCTATTCACACCCGTAAGGAAATTTTCCACAGTGGACATCCCACGGATATTCAACATCACTGAGAGTGCTCACCGCATCCACAACCCGATCACACCCGAAAAGCTCGCCACTCTCGGCGCTGCGCTGCGGCTGGAATCGGGAACCCGAGTGCTCGACCTCGGCAGCGGTTCGGGGGAGATGCTGTGCACCTGGGCACGCGATTACGGAGTCATCGGCACCGGCATCGACATGAGCCAGTTGTTCACCGAGCAAGCGAAACTCCGCGCTGAAAAACTCAGTGTCGCCGATCAAGTCAAGTTCATCCATGGCGATGCTACCGGCTTC